>NZ_CALRWL010000021.1:0-85735 GCF_943371865.1 Azorhizobium sp. AG788
TGGAGATGGCGGACGGCGACGGGCGCTATCTTCTGGGCCTGTGCGAGGAACTCTTCACCTTGCCGGCGGGCACCAGCCTGGATGTGGCCGGGCTCAGCGAGGCGGTGCAGAAGCGGGCGCCGATCTACGACAAGGGGCAGGAGGAGCATTACAACCTGCTCAGCTGCTTCCACAAAAGCCTGCGCGGCTCGGATGTGAATGCGGCCATGTATTGGGCGGCGCGGATGATGAATGGCGGCGAAGATCCCGGCACCATCTTCCGTCGCCTGGCCTGCTGCGCCTCCGAGGACGTGGGCATGGCCGATCCCCAGGCCATGCCGCAGGTGGTGGCGGCCTGGACCGCGTTTGAGCGGGTCGGCTGGCCGGAGGGTCGGCTGTTCATGGCCCAGGCCATCGCTTATGTGGCCACGGCGCCGAAATCCAATGCGGCCTATGCCGCGTTCAATGCGGCGCTCGCCTTGGCCCAGCGCACCGGCTCATTGGCCCCGCCCAAGTCGATCCTCAATGCCCCCACCAAGCTCATGAAGGAATTGGGCTATCACGAGGGCTATCGCTACGACCACGATTTCCCCGATGCCTATGCGGGCCAGGAATTCTTCCCCGAGGAACTGACCGGCGCCAACCGCCCGGACCTCTACCTGCCCAATGAGCGCGGCTTCGAGCGTGACGTGAAGAAGCGCCTCGACTATTGGGCGCGCCTCAAGGCAGAGCGCAACGGCGGGTGACCCCCAGCGGCCCTCGCGCCTCTCGCGGCGGTGCCGCCGGTGGGCATCAGTGTTCGAGATCTTTCTCGATCATCTTGTAGCTGCGGTCGAACTTGAAGTCATAGGTGCGGCCGTCATTGCACTTGGCGTCGTCCACCTCGTAATAGCCGTCGTCATCGAACTGCAGCCGGCCGCCGGTGCAGCCTTGGGCGGTCAGGGCCGCCACCAGCTTGGCCTGCTCATCATCGGTGACCGGGCGATCAGGGCCCGCCAGCGCGGCGGTCGAACACAGCACAAACGCAGAAATCGCAAGCAGCTGACGCATGGCAGAGCCCCTTCGCATTGGCACCGAGCCGCCATGGGGCGGTGTGACGGCGGCGATCTGAAGCTACGCAGCCCCGGCCTGCCTGTCATCTGCGGCGCGCAGGAGCGACGCAACGGTACGTCTTGCGGGGGGCACATGCGGTCCGTATCAAGGCGTTCGCAGTGCAGCAAACGGGGGCCTTCATGACGCCTGCCATTCTCGTCTTCCTCGGCGCCGGCTTCGGCGGGCTCATGCGCCATCTGGTCAATATCGGCAGCGTGCGGCTGCTGGGACTGCTGGACTTTCCCTATGCCACCATGGCTATCAATGTGCTGGGCTGCTTCCTCATGGGGGTGCTCACCGCCTTGTTCGCCATGCATATGGGGGAGGGGGGGCCGTGGACGCCCCACATCCGCTTGCTGCTGACCACCGGCATGCTGGGCGGCTTCACCACCTTCTCGACCTTCTCGCTGGAATTCGCCATGCTGTATGAGCGCGGCGCGCTCTGGCATGCGGCGGCCTATGCCGGCGGTTCCCTGGTACTGTGCCTGATGGCGGTTTTTGCCGGATTGGCGCTGATCCGGGTGATGTCCTGAGGCGGACGGGCGCCGTCCGGGCCGAGCTGCGCGCCAATTGCCCGTCGGCTCTGCGCGCTTAAGTCTGGACGCACGGGCGGATCTGTGTCGGATAGGCGCTGAACGTTCAAAAGGTGTCCCGCAGCATGGCGGTCGAGTTGAAAACAGTTACGGCGGACGAAGCAGGCTTGCGCCTGGACCGCTGGTTCAAGGCCCATTTCCCCGAGCTGTCGTTCGGCCACCTGCAGAAGCTGGTGCGCACCGGACAGGTGCGCGTGGATGGCGCCCGGATCAAGACCTCCACCCGGCTGGAGCCGGGGCAGGCGGTGCGCGTGCCCCCGCTCGGCGGCGAGGCCGGCGCGCTCCAGGAGGCGGCGCAAGAAGCCGCTCACGGGGCGGCCCGCGCCGCGCAGGGCGCTGACGCCGGCACGGAGGGCGATCCCTCCGGCGAGGAGGGGCCGTACCGCAAGCCCCGCACCGTGCGCACCAATCCCGACGGCACCCCCATGGCGCCGAAGCCCAGCGCCCGCCGCGAGCAGACCGACAAGGAATTCCTGCGCTCCATCACCTTGTATGAAGACAAGGACGTGATGGTGCTGAACAAGCCCATGGGGCTGGCGGTGCAAGGCGGATCCGGCACCTATCGCCATGTGGACGGCATGCTCGATTCGCTCACCGTGCGCGACGGCCAGAAGCCGCGCCTGGTGCATCGCATCGACAAGGACACCGCCGGCTGCCTGCTGATCGCCAAGACCCGCCTGGCGGCCTCGATCCTGGCCAAGAGCTTCCGCTCCCGCGAGGCGCGCAAGATCTATTGGGCGCTGGTGCCCGGCGTGCCCAAGCCGCGCCAGGGCCGCATCTCCACCTATCTCGCCCGCGAGGAGAGCGAGGAGCGCATGCGCGTCGCCCGCCACGGCGAGGAGGATGCCAGCCACGCCATCACTTATTATGCGGTGGTGGATCAGGCGGCCCAGAAGATGAGCTGGCTGTCGCTGAAGCCGGTGACCGGGCGCACCCATCAGTTGCGCGCGCATCTGGCCCATATCGGCCACCCCATCGTCGGCGATCCGAAATATTTCGACATCGAGAATTGGGAGTTCCCCGGCGGCTTGCAGAACAAATTGCATCTGCTGGCGCGCCGGCTGGTGATTCCCCATCCCAAGGGCAGCGGCTTCATCGATGTGTCGGCGCCCCTGCCGCCGCACATGGCGCAGTCCTGGGCGGTGCTGGGCCTGGATGCCAGCCAATACGACCCGATCCTGGAAGCGCCCGAGAGCTGACAAGGCTTTGCGCCTGTCCTGCGGCAGGCGCAAACCGGGGCGAAAGTCTTGCTGCAGTGCAGCGAACCCACTGTACCTCACTCTGAATGTTAGACCTTCGGCCAGACTTGCGGAATGGCAGCGTTTGCCTATGGTGCCGGCTCAATGGACAACTGGGGCAACACTGTTGTTCCGGCCAGAATCCTGATCTCCGGGGGAAACCAGATGACCTTTCTGCTCGCGCTCAGCCGGGCGATCGATGCCATCAACGTCCGCATCGGCCGTTCCGTCGCGTGGCTCATCCTGGTGGCGGTTCTGGTCTCCGCCATTAACGCGATCATCCGCAAGCTGTTCGATTCCAGCTCCAATTCCTGGCTGGAACTGCAGTGGGTGCTGTTCGCGGCGGTGTTCCTGCTGTGCTCGCCCTGGACGCTCATGGACAATGAGCACATCCGCATCGACATTCTCAGCTCGCGCCTGCGCAAGCGCACCCGCGACGGCATCGACGTGTTCGGCCATATCTTCTTCCTGCTGCCGTTCACCATCGTGATGCTGATCACCTCCTGGCCATTCTTCCTCAATTCCTATCGCATCAATGAGCAGTCGCTGAATGCGGGCGGCCTGCCGCAGTGGCCGGCGAAGATGCTGGTGCCGCTGGGCTTCCTGGTGCTGTTCTTCCAGGCCATTTCCGAACTGATCAAGCGGGTCGCCATCATGCGCGGCCAATTGGACGACCCCAACGACCGTGCCGGAGGACATCTGGCCTCCGCCGAGGCGGAAGCCGCGCGGCTGCTGGCCGATGTGGAGGCGACCCGCCTCCTTGCCGACACGCAAAAGTCCTGAGGGGAACCGCATCATGACCGCGAACCGCGTCTTCAAGGCGGGCCTTCTGTGCGCCTTTGCGCTGGCCCTCACCTTCGGCTTCTCCGACATGGCCTTCGCCGCCGATGGCGGGGTACGGGCCTTCATCACCCACAACATGGCGCCGATCATGTTCGTGAGCCTGGTGGGGTTCCTGCTCCTGGGCTATCCGGTGGCCTTCGCGCTCGCCGCCAACGGCCTGGTGTTCGGCCTCATCGGCATCGAATTGGGCCTGTTCCGGCCGGACTTTCTCCAGGCTCTGCCGGAGCGCGTCTATGGCACCATGAACAATGAAGTGCTCCTGGCGGTGCCCTTCTTCACCTTCATGGGGCTGGTGCTGGAACGCTCCGGCATGGCGGAAGACCTGCTGGACACCATCGGCCAGGTATTCGGCTCCATCCGCGGCGGTCTTGCCTATGCGGTGGTGTTCGTGGGCGCCTTGCTGGCGGCCACCACCGGCGTGGTGGCAGCGTCCGTGATCTCCATGGGCCTGATCTCGCTGCCGATCATGCTGCGCTACGGCTATGACCGCCGGGTGGCCTCGGGCGTGATCGCGGCCTCCGGCACCCTGGCGCAGATCATCCCGCCGTCGCTGGTGCTGATCGTCATGGCCGACCAGCTCAACCGCTCCGTGGGCGACATGTATGAGGGCGCCTTCGTGCCCGGCCTTCTGCTGGCCGCGCTGTATGCGGGCTATATCTTCCTCGTCTCCACCATCTTCCCCAAAGCCACCCCCGGCCTGCCGCTGGAGGCGCAGGTGCTGCGCGATCCGCAGCAGAAGATGGGCCCCTCGCGGGTCTTGGGCGCCATCGCCGCCGCCGGCTTTGCGGTGCTGATCGCCACCGGCTCGCTGCCGGGCCTCACCGCCGGCCTCATTCCCGGCGTCGCCAATCAGGCGGTCTGGGGCGTGGTGGCATTCGTGCTGCTCTATTTCATCATGTCGGGCACCGCCCGGCTATTGACCCCCTCGCTGTTCCTGGCGCTGTCGGCGTCCATCGCCATCGCCATCGTCACCATGGAGCGCAGCGGCCTGCGCATCGGCTCCGATTATGTGGTGCTGGCCATGTCGGTCACCGTGGCGGTGGCCTTCGCTGTGGCGGTGGTCAACCGGGTGCTGCGCCTCAAGCTGCTGTCCAAGCTCGCCGAGCAGGTGATCTTCGTCATGGTGCCGCCGCTGGCGCTGATCTTCCTGGTGCTGGGCACCATCTTCATCGGCGTCGCCACCCCCACCGAAGGCGGCGCCATGGGCTCGCTGGGCGCCATCCTCCTGGCCACCGCCCGCGGCCGGCTGAAGTTCGACCTGCTGAAGCAGGCCACTTATTCCACCGCCAAGCTCTCCGCCTTCGTGCTGTTCGTACTGCTGGGCTCGCGGGTGTTCTCGCTGACCTTCTATGGCGTGGATGGCCATCGCTGGGTGGAGGAACTGCTGGTGGGCCTGCCCGGCGGGCAGACCGGCTTCCTCATCGTCGTGAACATCATGGTGTTCCTGCTGGCCTTCTTCCTCGATTATTTCGAGTTGGCCTTCATCATCATCCCCTTGCTGGGGCCGGTGGCGGACAAACTGGGCATCGATCTGATCTGGTTCGGCGTCATGCTGGCGGTGAACATGCAGACCTCGTTCATGCATCCGCCGTTTGGCTTCGCCTTGTTCTTCCTGCGCTCGGTGGCGCCCAAGGTGCCCTATCTGGATCGTCTCACCGGCAAGCGCATGGAGCCGGTGACCACGGGCCAGATCTATTGGGGCGCGGTGCCGTTCGTGTGCATCCAGTGCCTGATGGTGGCCCTCATCATCCTGTTCCCCGGCATGGTCACCCACTACAAGAGCAGCGCCGTGCAACTGGAGCAGGGGGCGGTGCAGAAGCAGTTCGACAATCTCTCGCCGGACCTCAACGCCCCGCCGCCGCCGACGCTGGACTTCGGCGCCCCGAAATAGCCCGATCGTCACGCCACCTTGATCACAGCCCGGCCCCCGCGCCGGGCTGTTCTGCGTCCGGGGGCGTAGGCTCGCGCGTCCGGGTCTGCTAAACGGGGCGGCCATCCTGCTCGGTGTCCGCTGCGGCACGCGGGCGGATCGTGTTGATAATCCGCAGGTTTGCGAGACGGAGGTGCCCATGTCCCCACAGCCCGACACCTGTCCAGGCTGCGGCGCGACGGTGCATCCCGAGGCCTTGTATTGCGCCGCCTGCGGCACCGCTTTGCATGCCTCGCCCCGACGGTTGATGCCGCTGCTGGTGGGGGCATTGGGTGTGGTCGCCGCCCTGGTGGCCGGCGCGGGGGTCTGGGTTCTGCTGGAGCCCAAGCCGAGCGCGCCCACGGTGACCGCCGCCGCTCCCACGCCTATCCCCACGCCGCCGGCCCCACCCGCCGCCCCGGAGCCTGCGCCGCCGCCGGCCGCCAGCCTGGTGCCGCCGGTGGCGCCGCAGATGCCGACCCTGCCGGCACCGTCGGCCCAGCCCCCGGCACCCACTGCGGGCGGCGCTGAGACCTTGGCGCTGCCCACCACCCGGCCGGGCACGCCGCCGACGCCCTCCGATCCCGCGTCGCGGCGGGCGTTCGCCAAGACCACCCAGGACAATTTCGTCCAGAACGGCCTGGACATGGTGGTCGCCACCACGGGTCCGGAGGCGACCGTCCTGACCATGAAGTTCAACTTTCCCGCCAAGTCGGCGGTGGAACTGATCATCTCCGGGCCGTTCCCGCGCCAGTGCAAGACGCGCGGGTTCGAGAAAGTGCTGTTCACCGATCCCACCAACGCCTCTTGGACCTATGATGTGGCCACCGAGAAGCTGACCCAGAAATGAGCCCCGCCGCCGTGTCTCTCCCCATCCCTTCCATCGCCGCTGTGTCCGAAGACCCCATCCTGGTGCTGTTCGATTGCGACGGCACCCTGGTGGACAGCCAGCACATGATCGTCGCCGCCATGACGGATGCCTATGCCAGCCACAATCTGGTGGCGCCCGATCGCGCCCGTATGCTCTCCATCGTCGGCCTGTCGCTGCATGAGGCCTTCACGGTGCTGGGGGCGGAGGATCCGGAGTTTCCGGTGGCGGTGATGGTGGAAGCCTATCGCGATGCCTTCGTGATCCTGCGCGACCGCGAGCCGCCGGAACCCATGTATCCGTTCGCCCGCGACGTGCTCAATGATCTGCGCGGGCGCGAGGACGTGCTGCTGGGCATGGTCACCGGCAAGGCGCAGCGCGGGGTTGCCCGCGTGCTGGCGGCCAATGCCATGGAAGGCTGGTTCTCCACCGTGCAGACCGCGGACGACGCCCCCTCCAAGCCGCATCCGGCCATGGTGTTGCAGGCCATGGCGGAAATGGGTGTGGAGCCGCACCGCACCGTGGTGATCGGCGATACCAGCTATGACATCGAGATGGCGAAAGCCGCCGGCGCCCATGCCATCGGCGTCGCCTGGGGCTATCATCCGGTGGACAGCCTGCTGGCCGCCGGCGCCGACACCATCGTCACCGATTTCAACGCCGTGCCGGCGGCCATCGCCGCCTTGGTACCCCCGGTCCGCAGCGCGGCCTGAGGCGGGGGCCGGCCGGCGAATGCTCCTATGAGGACATCATGCGCGACATCCTGACCGACCTGGACGGCACCCCGGCGGACCCCACCGAGAGCATCCGGGCGGCCGGGCGCCGCACCTTGCCCAAGCGCTTCTACACCGCGGTGTCCACCCGCCAGGGCGAGGACGGTTTCGAGATCCTGCTGGACGGGCGCCCGGTGCGCACCCCCGCCAAGGCCAAATTGGCGGTGCCGCATTTGGCGCTGGCGGAGGCCTTGGCCCAGGAATGGGCGGCGCAGGGTTCCGAGATCGATCCCTCCACCATGCCGCTCACCCGCCTGGTGAATGTGGCCCTCGATGGCGTCGCCCGCGAACGGGCGGCGGTGGCGGAGGAGATCGTGCGCTACATGGGCACCGACCTGTTGCTCTATCGCGCCGAGGGGCCGGACAGCCTGGTGGCGCGGCAGGCGGCACACTGGGATCCGGTGCTGGACTGGCTGCACCAGAGCCATGGCGCCCGCTTCTTCCTGGCGCAAGGCATTCGCCATGTGGCCCAGCCGCAGGACATGTTGGATCGCGCCGCCGCTCTGGTGACCGTGGACGACGTCCTGGCCTTGACCGCCCTCAGTTCCATCACCGCCTTGACCGGCTCGGCCTTCCTGGCGGTGGCGGTGGCGCAAGGCGCCATCGATGCGGAGACCGCCTGGGCCGCCGCCCATGTGGATGAGGACTGGAATATCGAGCGCTGGGGCGAAGATACGGCCGCCGCCCATCGCCGGCTCACCCGCAACGCGGACATGCTGGCGGCGGTGCGGCTGCTGGAGTTGTCGCGCGGCTGAAGCCGCCGCCGGCCCCTTGCCGCCGGCGCGGCACGGGCCACACTGTCCTTCGTCTCTTGATCGGAGGTCGCGCCATGGCGCGTGCACCCAGGACCCGTGCCCTCACCACCCGTGCCCCCACCGCCCGCGTCGCCAAGCCGGCGGGTGCGGCGGCCGAGGGCGGGGCATCCGCGTCGGACGACCTGCTGGAGCAGTTCGCGGTGATCGGCGGGGCCGAAGTCCGCCGGATGTTCGGCGGGCGAGGGGTGTTTCGCGATGGCCTGATGTTCGCGCTGCAAGCGCGCGGCGAGCTGTTTCTGAAGGTGGACCCCGCATTTGCGGAGCGGATGGCTGGGCTCGGCTCGTCGCCCTTCCACTATGTCAGCAGCACCCGGGAGGTCACGCTGCCCTATTGGCGGCTCCCGGACGAAGCGCTGGACGACGACGATCTGCGCAGGGATCTCTTGCTTCAGGCGCTGGCGGTTGCCCATGCCGCCGCCGCCCGCAAGGCGCCCAAGAGCTCCGGGCGGGCGCCCAAGACCTCCGCCAAGGCCACGACTTCCACCAAGGCTAGGTCCGCCGAGACCGAGGCCCTTAGCACGCCGCCGGATTTCGATGCCCTGGGCCTCGCCGAGCCGGCATCTGCGCCGGATGCGGCACCCGCGCGCGCCCGCCGCGCCCCGAAGGCCGCAAGCGTCCCGCCCCGGCGCCCGCCGCGGACCTGAGCCTCGCCCGTAAAAAAAGCGCGCCACCGGGGCGCGCTTTCATGTGTCGCTGACGGCCGGATCGGATCCGGCCGTTGCCTCTGGCTGTCAGCTCGCCTTGACGCGCACGGGGCGCAGCAGGAAGGCGGGCAGGTGGGACATGTCCGCCGGCTCGCTGGCCGGGGCACGCTCGCGCCGGGGGGCGCGGCTGGCCTGGGCCGGGGCGGCTTCCGCTTCCGGGGTGCGGGGCGGACGGGGCGTGCGCGAACGCTCGGCCCGAGGCTCCTGCTCGGTGCGCGGCGCGCGGGGCTCGCGGGCCGGGCGACCTTCACCTTCGGCGCGGGGCGCGCGCTCGGCGCGGGCCTCACCTTCGGCGCGGGGCGCACGGGCCGCACGGGGCTCGCGCTCGGCCCGGGGCTCACGCTCCGGACGGGGTTCACGGTCTGCACGGGGCTCGCGCTCGGGGCGCGGTTCCCGCTCGGGACGGGGCTCGCGGGCCACGCGCGGCTCGGCCTCGCCCTCACGGGGCGGACGGGCCTCGGAGCGACCACGACCGGACCGTTTGGTCCGCCCGCTGTGCTCCTCACGATCGCCGCTGCCGCCGCGCTTTTCGCCGCTGCCGCTGCGCCGGTCATCGCTGCGGGCGCGCTTCTCGCGCGGCGGGGCATCGCCCAAGGGCGCGCCCTGCCAGACGATGGCGTTGCCGATCAGCTTTTCGATGGCGGAGAGCGACTTGGCTTCCTCGTGGGTGACGATGGTGATCGCCGTTCCCGCGCGGCCGGCCCGGCCGGTGCGGCCGATGCGGTGCACATAGTCTTCCGCGTGATGGGGCACGTCATAATTGAACACGTGGCTCACCGCGGGGATGTCGAGGCCGCGGGCGGCCACGTCGGAGGCCACCAGCAATTTGGCTTCGCCGGTGCGGAACTGGTCGAGGGCCTGGGTGCGGGAATGCTGGTCCATGTCGCCATGCAGGCACACGGCATTGAAGCCGTGCTTCTGCAGCGAGCGGTGGACCACCGAGACGTCACGCTTGCGGTTGCAGAACACGATGCCGTTCTGCAGCGCTTCGGCCCCATTGATGAGACCGCGCAAGGTTTCGCGCTTCTCGAAATCCTCGCGGCCGGAGGCGGCGAGGAGCTGGGTGACCGTGGTGGTGACGGAAGCCGGCTTGGAGACCTCCACCCGCACCGGGTTGGACAGGAACTGCGCCACCAGGCGCTGAATCTCCGGCGGCATGGTGGCCGAGAAGAACAGGGTCTGCCGGGTGAAGGGCACCTGCTTGCAGATGCGCTCGATGTCCGGGATGAAGCCCATGTCCAGCATGCGGTCGGCTTCGTCGATGACGAGAATTTCGATGCCCGACAGCAGCAGGCGACCACGTTCCACATGGTCGAGCAGGCGGCCGGGGGTGGCGATGAGCACATCGACACCGCGTCCGAGCTTGGCATCCTGGTCGCCGAAGGAGACGCCGCCGATGAGCAGCGCCACGTTCAGCTTATGGTTCTTGCCATAGCGGGTGAAATTCTCCTCAACCTGCGCCGCGAGTTCGCGCGTCGGTTCGAGGATGAGGGTTCGAGGCATGCGCGCACGTGCCCGGCCCTGCTCCAACATGGTGAGCATTGGCAGCGTGAAGGCTGCGGTTTTGCCAGTGCCAGTCTGCGCAAGGCCCAAAACATCTCGCCGGGCGAGAATGTGCGGGATCGCTTGCTCCTGGATGGGCGTGGGTTGGGTATAGCCCGTGGCCGTGACGGCCGAGAGGACTTTTTCGCTCAGGCCGAGTTCGGAAAATAACATTGCGTCGCTTGATGCGGCAGCGCCCCGCTGATCGAAGGTCCCGTGCCGTGTACGGGCCCAGACGAGTGGTCGTCGGTCGGCGCGCTTGGATTCGAATAAATCTCGGACGACACATTAGAAAATAGAAGCATTGTGCGCTGTGTCAATGTTTTAGCCATGCAGCCGCAGGCGGGATGCATCGCTTGCCATGCGCCCGCACGGCTTGACCCCGCGTGCCGGGCGGAAGACAGAGGCGGGCAGGGCGCGTTCCGGCGGCCTGCCGCCTCCAGTGTAGTGCCCATGCCCTTCCTGCTTATTCTTGGTCTTGCAGACTTTGCCAGCGGTTTTACCGTGCGCGCCGTCGATCCGATGCTGAATGTGGTGGCGGGGGATCTTCGCGTGTCTGTGCAGACCGCGGCCCTGCTGGCCAGCGCGTTTGCGCTTCCATATGCCGCAATGCAATTGGTCTTCGGCCCCATCGGCGATGCGTTCGGGCGGGTGCGCTTGATTCGCGTCACGCTCTCCCTGCTCACGGTGGGCCATGTGGCGTCGGCCCTTGCCCCCAATCACGACATGCTTCTGCTGGCGCGGATTTTCGCCGGCGGCTGGGCCGGGGGCATCATTCCGGTGGCTTTGGCCACCGTGGGCGACCGGGTGCCATTCGAGCGCCGGCCGGAGGCGCTGGGGCGTCTGCTGCTGGCGGTGGTGCTGGGGCAATTGTGCGGCGCCACCATTTCCGGGGTGATCGCGGCCTATTTCGGCTGGCGGGCGGTGTTCTGGACCGGCGCCGGGGTCTCGGCGCTGGCGGCGGTGGGGGCGATGCTGTTCCTGACCGAGATCGGCACCCGGCAGAAGCTGTCGGTGAAGACCGCCCTGGCCGGCTATGCCACGGTGCTGCGCAATCCGGTCTCGGTGCGGCTGTTCGCCATCACCGCCCTCGAGGGCGGGGTGATCTTCGGCGTGTTTCCGTTCGTGGCGCCGCTGCTGGTGGAGTTTCGCTTCGGCAATGCGGTGGAGGCGGGCATCGCCATCGGCGCGTTTGCCATCGGCGGGGTCGGCTACAGCCTCGTGGTGCGCCATCTCGTGCGGGTTCTGGGCCTCGGCACCATGGCGGCGGTGGGCGCCAGCGTGGTGGGGCTGTGCCTGATCGGGGTGGCATTTGCCCCCTCATTGCCGGTGGTGGTGGCGCTGTTCTTCATCTGGGGCTTCGGCTTCTACACCATCCACAACACCTTGCAGATCCTGGCCACCGAACTGTCGCCCACCGCGCGCGGCTCCGGCATTTCGCTCTATGCCACATCCTTCTTCGTCGGGCAGGCGGTGGGCGCGGTGGTGGCGGGGCTGGTGGTGACGGCGCTGGGCTCCAACGCCGGCCTGTTCGTGGGTGCCGGGCTCGCCATGCTGGCGCTGGCCTGGCCGGCCTCGCGGCTGGCGCCGTTCGCGGCACGGCTGAAGCGCACCGCTGATGCCGCAGCGCAGGCTGACGCGCCCGATCCGGTCGAGCACGTCTGACGGGGTGCGGGCGTCGCCGGTTCTGGCGGCGCCTCAGATGTCCAGCAGATCCTCGTCGGCGAAGGCGGCATGCTCGGAGATGAAGGCGAAGCGCGCCTCCGGCTTGTTGCCCATGAGCCGTTCCACCAGATCATCGGTGAGGGCGCGGGCGGCGTCCTCCACTCCCACCCGCAGCAAGGTGCGGGTCTTGGGGTTCATGGTGGTTTCCTTCAGCTGCGCCGGCATCATTTCGCCAAGGCCCTTGAAGCGCCCGATCTCCACCTTGCCGCGGCCGCTGAATTCCTTCTTCAGCAACTGGTCCTTATGGGCATCGTCGCGCGCATAGAGCGTTTTGGGCCCCTGCGAGATGCGGTAGAGCGGCGGCACCGCCAGGAACAGATGACCCTCCTCCACCAGCTTCGGGGTGAGGCGATAGAAGAAGGTCACCAAGAGCGAGGCGATATGGGCGCCGTCCACGTCCGCGTCGGTCATGATGATGACCTTCTCGTAGCGCAGGTCGGTCTCGCGATACTGGTTGAGGGTGCCGCAGCCCAGCGCCTGCATCAGGTCGCCCAATTGCTGGTTGGCGGCGAGCTTGTCGCGCCCGGCGCTGGCCACGTTCAGGATCTTGCCGCGCAGGGGCAGGATGGCCTGGTTGCGGCGGTCGCGGGCCTGCTTGGCGGAACCGCCGGCCGAGTCGCCCTCGACGATGAACAGTTCCGAGCCCGCCGCCTCGGTATTGGAGCAATCCGCCAATTTGCCCGGCAGGCGCAGTTTGCGCACCGCGGTCTTGCGGGAGATTTCCTTCTCCTGGCGACGGCGCAGGCGCTCCTCGGCGCGCTCCACCACATAGTCCAGCAGGCGCGCGGCCTGCACCGGATTGGCCGCCAGCCAATGGTCGAACGGATCGCGCAGCACCTGCTCGACGATGCGCGCCGCCTCCGCCGTGGCGAGGCGGTCCTTGGTCTGGCCCTGGAATTCCGGCTCGCGCACGAACACCGAGAGCATGGCGGCGCAGCCGGCGATGATGTCGTCTCCGGTGAGCAGCGCGGCGCGCTTGCCCTGGCCGGTGCGCTCCCCGTGCTCCTTCAGGCCCTTCAGCAGCACCTGCCGCAGGCCGTTCTCATGGGTGCCGCCATCCGGGGTGGGGATGGTGTTGCAATAAGAGGAGATGCCGCCGTCCGCATCCGCCACCCAGGCCACCGCCCATTCCGCCGAGCCATGGCCGCCGGGCTTCTGCACCCGGCCGGAGAAGATGTCCCCATGTACCAGCGTCTGGCCCTCGATGTCGGCGGCCAGATAATCCCGCAGGCCGCCGGGAAAGCGGAAGGTCATCTTTTCCGGCACGCCGGTGGTGCCCACCAGCAGCGCCGGATCGCAGGACCAGCGGATTTCCACCCCGCCGAACAGATAGGCCTTGGAGCGGGCCATGCGGAACACCCGCGCCGGCTCGAACCTGGCGGCGGCGCCGAAGATGTCCGCATCGGGATGGAAGCGGATCTTGGTGCCGCGGCGGTTGGTGATCCGCCCCACTTCCACCACCGGACCCTGCGGTGCGCCGCGGGAGAAGGTCTGGCGATAGAGGGTCTGGTTGCGCGCCACCTCCACTTCGAACACGTCGGACAGCGCATTGACCACCGACACGCCCACCCCATGCAGGCCGCCGGAGGTCTCATAGACCTTGCTGTCGAACTTTCCGCCCGAATGCAGCGTGGTCATGATGACCTCGAGCGCCGACTTGCCGGGGAATTTCGGATGCTCTTCCACCGGAATGCCGCGGCCGTTGTCGATCACGGTCAGGAAGCCGTCGGCGCCCAGCTGCACTTCGATGAAGGTGGCGTGGCCGGCCACCGCCTCGTCCATGGAATTGTCCACCACCTCGGCGAACAGATGGTGCAGCGCCTTGGCGTCGGTGCCGCCGATATACATGCCCGGACGCCGGCGCACCGGCTCCAGCCCTTCCAGCACCTCGATGTGGGCGGCGGTGTAGTCGCTGGCCATGGCCGGCACCACGGGCGCCGACGCGGCAGCGGCCGCCTTGGCGCGGGAGCCGCGGGCCGGGGGCGTGGGGGCGGAGAAGAGATCGTCGGAATCGGACATGGGGCGGGAGCAGTCTCTCGCGAATCGCGCACCGTATGATGACAGCGCAACGGGGAAGGGGGAACAGACCGGAAACGGTTTTGCGTTGCCGTGTCTTTTACCCGACATCGGATGGGTGTACAGACCTTCGCCCGCATAAGGCCAGCCTTGTTCGCAAGGGACTGCCGTGCGGGAGGGTCTCAAGTATGGTCCCGCGGGTGCGGGCAGGAGAACGTCATGTCGGAAGCAAAGGCACGGATCGCGGTATTGGGCGCCTCGGGCTATACGGGCTCCGAGCTGGTCCGCCTGTTGCTGCGACACCCGCGCGTGGAGCTGGTGGCCCTGACCGCCGACCGCAAGGCTGGCCAGGCCATGGCCGACGTGTTCCCGCAATTTGCGCCGTTCAAGCTGCCGACCCTGGTGACCATCGACGACGTGGATTTCACCGCCGTCGACTTGGTGTTCTGTGCCCTGCCGCACGCCACCACCCAGTCGGTGATCAAGACCGTGTTCGAGAAGGCGCCCAAGGTGAAGGTGGTGGATCTGTCCGCCGACTTCCGCCTGTCGGACCCCGGCGCCTATGAGAAGTGGTATGGCCACGTCCATTCCGCGCTCGACCTGCAGAAGGAAGCGGTGTTCGGCCTGGTGGAGATCTATCGCGACCGGATCAAGGGCGCGCGGCTGGTGGCCAATCCCGGCTGCCACACCACCACCGCCATCCTGCCCATCGTGCCGCTGCTGGAAGCCGGCGCCATCGATCCGGACAGCATCGTGGTGGACAGCAAGACCGGCATGTCCGGCGCCGGGCGCTCCGCCAAGGAGGCGATGCTGTTCTCCGAGGTCTCGGAGGGCATCAACGCTTATTCCGTCGGTGGCCATCGCCATATGGGAGAGCTGGACCAGGAATATTCCAAGGCCGCCGGCCGCACGGTGCAGCCGGTGTTCGTGCCGCATCTGGCGCCCATGAACCGCGGCATCTATGCCACCATCTATGTGCGCACCACGGGGGGCACCGCCGAGGACCTGCATCGCATCCTCAGCGATTTCTACAAGAACGAGCATTTCGTGTTCGTGCTGCCGTTCGGCCAGGTGCCGCACTCGCGCAATGTGCGCGGCTCCAACTGGGCGCATATGGGCGTGGTGGCGGACCGGGTGCCGGGCCGCGCCACGGTGATCTGCACCATCGACAATCTGGTGAAGGGCGCCTCCGGCCAGGCGGTGCAGAACATGAACCTGGTGCTCGGCTTCCCTGAGACCCTGGGCATCGACCAGATCGCTCTGGCCCCCTGAGCGGGGCGCGGCGCCTCCTGACAGGGGCGCCGCATGCTGCCGCTGGGTTAATCCCGACAATCCGATATTGCCGTCGTTCCCTTTGGCAACGCGCGTTGCTGAAGCCCTTGTGCGTCGCAAGAGCGGCGCGCTAGGCTGACTCTGGTCGTCGGGCGTTCCCCCCGGCGATGCCCCCCGCGCCCTGCGGCGGAACGTTCCGCTCCGCCATCGCTTCCCAGATCGCATGTCATCGGCCGATCGGGCCGACCTCGTCATCTGCAAGACCAAGACGGTGACGGCCCTTCAGGTCCCACACCGCGCCGCCGGATGCGTCTCCTCAGGAGCGCGTCCATGGAAACGGCCCCGGGGCCGGATGCCGATCCGCGCGCTGCGGCGCGGTGGGTCCGGTCCCAAGGGGAGACGGTCACCGGCGCGTTTGCGGATCGGCGCGATCCGCCGCCCGGTGGTCCAAGGAGACCATGATGAGCTTTCTCATCTGTCTGGGCGCACTCGCCTTTTTGATGTTCGTCGCCTATCGCGGCTTCAGCGTGATCCTGTTCGCGCCGGTCGCCGCCATGGCCGCTGTCCTGCTGACCGATCCCACCGCGGTGCCGGTGGTGTTTTCCGGCCTGTTCATGGACAAGATGGTCGGGTTCATAAAGCTCTATTTCCCGGTGTTCCTGCTGGGCGCCGTGTTCGGAAAAGTCATCGAGCTATCGGGATTTTCCCGCTCGATCGTCTCCGCCATCATCAAGATCCTGGGGCCAAGCCAAGCGGTGCTGGCCATCGTGCTGGTAGGCGCGGTGCTCACCTATGGCGGCGTGTCGCTGTTCGTGGTGGTGTTCGCGGTCTATCCGTTCGGCGCCGAGATGTTCCGCCAGATCGGCATTCCCAAGCGGCTGCTGCCGGCGGTGATCGCGCTGGGCGCCTTCTCCTTCACCATGGACACCCTGCCGGGCACGCCGCAGATCCAGAACATCATCCCCACCACCTTCTTCAAGACCACAGCTTACGCCGCCCCGATCCTGGGTCTGGTGGGCGCGGCCTTCATGCTGGTGGTGGGCGTGGGCTATCTGGACTTCCGCCGCCGCCAGGCGCTCAGGGCCGGCGAGGGCTATGGCGATGGCCATTCCAACGAACCGGTGATCGACGCCACCCAGACCCTGGTGAATCCGCTGATCGCGATCCTGCCGCTGGTGGTGGTCGGGGTGGCGAACCTGATCCTGGGGCGGATGATCCCGGTGTGGTTCGGCCCCACCGCCGCCGCCACTTTGGTGGAAGGGCAGGCGGCCATTTCCATGCCCACCAATTCGGTCGCCGCCATCTGGGCGGTGATGGGCGCGCTCTTGCTGGGCATCTTGACGGTGTTCCTGTTCGGCTACCGGTCGGTGGCGGCGCAATTCGCGGAAGGGTCGAAATCCTCCGTGGCCGGGGCCTTGCTGGCCTCGCTCAACACCGCCACGGAATACGGCTTCGGCGCGGTGATCGCCGCATTGCCGGGCTTTCTGGTGATCAAGAGCGCGCTCAGCGCCATCCCCAACCCGCTCATCAATGAGGCGATCTCGGTCACCACTTTGGCCGGCATCACCGGCTCGGCGTCCGGTGGATTGTCCATCGCGCTGGCGGCCATGTCGGAGCAGTTCATCGCCCAGGCCAATGCGGCGGGCATTCCGCTGGAGGTGATGCACCGGGTGGCGGCCATGGCCTCGGGCGGCATGGACACGCTGCCGCACAATGGCGCGGTGATCACCTTGCTGGCGGTGTGCGGCCTCACCCATCGCCAGTCCTATGGCGACATCTTCGCCATCACCCTGATCAAGACCGCGGCGGTGTTCTTCGTGATCGGCTTCTTCTATCTCACCGGCCTGTATTGAGCCGGCCCTGAAACGACACGGGCGCCCTCGCGGGCGCCCGTTTCCTCATATGGTGAGGGGCGAAGCGCTCAGGCGCGCTCTTTCACATAGCGGCCGGGCGCATCCTCGATGGGCATCAGGACGCCGCCGCCGGGCTCGCGCGCCGGCACATCGTCGGGATGCTGGGCGGAGAACCACTCCATCCAGTCCGGCCACCACGAGCCCTTGTGCTCCTGCGCGCCCTTCAGCCAGCCGGCGTAGTCGCCGCCCACCGCGCCGCCGGTCCAATACTGGTATTTCTTCTTCACCGGCGGGTTCACCACCCCGGCGATATGACCGGAACCGGCCAGCACGAACCGCACCGGGCCGCTCAACAGGCCGGCGCCGACGAAGGCGGACTGCGCCGGCGCGATATGGTCCTCGCGGGTGGCGAGCGAATAGACCGGGATGTTCACCTTGCCCATCTCGATCCGCACGCCGGCGATCTCCGCCAGGCCCTTGGCGATATTGTTGTGCAAATAGCAATTGCGCATGTAATAGGAATGGTTCGCCGCCGGCATACGGGTGGAATCCGAGTTCCAATACAGTAGATCAAACGGGAATGGCGATTTGCCCTTGCCGTAATTGTTCACCACATAAGGCCAGATCAAGTCGTTCGACCGCAGCATGTTGAAGGCATCGGCCATCTTCTTGCCTTCGAGATAGCCCATCTCCTGCATGCGGCGCTCCAGCACCTCCAGCTGCGCCTCATCCACGAACACCTTCAGGTCGCCCGCATGGGTGAAGTCGATCTGGGTGGTCAGGAAGGTGGCGCTGGCCACCCGGTCGTCGCCGGTGGCGGCCATATAGGCGAGCGTCACCGCCAAGAGCGTGCCGCCGACGCAATAGCCGATGGTGTGGGCCTTGTGCTCGCCGGTCACCTTCTCCACCGCGTCCAACGCGGCGAAGATGCCTTCGCGCATATAATCGTCGAAGCCCTTGGTGGCGAGGCGGGCGTCCGGATTGACCCAGGAGATCACGAACACCGTCAGGCCCTGGTCCACCATCCATTTGATCAGGGATTTTTCCGGGGTGAGGTCGAGAATATAGAATTTGTTGATCCACGGCGGCACCAGCAGCACCGGGGTCTTTTTCACCGTCTCGGTGGACGGGGCATATTGAATGAGCTGCATCAGTTCGGTCTCGAAGATCACCTTGCCGGGGCTCAGCGCCAGATTGCGCCCGACCGCGAACGCGCTGGTGTCAGACTGGCGGATGCGCAGATCGCCATTGCCCGCCACCAGATCCTCGGTGAGATTTTTCATGCCCCGAACCAGATTGTCGCCCGAGGAGACAATGGTCTCGCGGATCAGCTCCGGATTGGTCATGACGAAATTGGTCGGCGACACCGCATTGGAGAGCTGACGCACCAGGAACTCGGCCTTGTGCTTGGTGTGCGCATCGAGCCCTTCGGCCTCCTGCACCATGCTCTCGGCCCAGTGGCTGGTGACCAGATAGGTCTGCTTCAGGGCATCAAAGAACGGGCTCTCCCAGTCGGGATCCTTGAAGCGGGCGTCCTTGGGGTCCACCGGGGCGGGCGGGGGCGGCTGCTCGCCATTGAGCTTCTTCAGGGCGGTCGACCAGACCCCCAGATAGCCGCTCATCAGCCGCGACTGGGCCTCCACCGACCGCTGGGGATCGGACATCCAGTAATTGGCCACCTGGCTGAAGGTCCGGATCACGTCGGCGATGTCGTCCGACATGTCGTCGATCTTGCCCTCCTCGCGGGGGCGCATATAGGCCGCCATGGCCTTGCCGCCTTCCTCCACCAATTTGGCGAGGTTCTGGGCGAAGGCCTCCACATTGACGGAGGCGAGGCGCGATTCTGTGGTGACGTCGCTCGGCGGGGCCATGCGGGATTCCTTGAGACCGTTCCGTCCGTTATAGATCGTTTTTCCGACGGATCTGTTTCGCGCCGTCGGCTTAAGTCATAATAGTGCGGCGACCACGCGGGGGCGAGGGGCAGGCGGTGCGAGAGCGCCGTCGAGCTGTGAGGATCTGATGGGGATAAGGCCAGAACGCGGCACGGCAACGGTTTTGCCCGATCGCAGGACCACAGCAGACCGCGCGATGACGGCTTCGGGCCGCTCGGTGCGGGCGCTCGGGCTGTTGGCGCTGGTGCTGACGCTGGGTGGGTGTGCCGGCGATTCGCCGTTCGCCGCGCTCGGTCCGCGCATTCCCGACGTGCCCAAGGTGGACGCGGCCGCCTATCTCAGCGTCGGTGCGCCCGATGTGAAGCGCCCGCCGACCCTGAACGCCGCCGATCAAGCCAAGCTGGAAAAGGACCTGGAAGCTCTGTCCAAGGACAATGGCAAGGCGCTCGAAGCGGCGATCGAAAAGGGCACCTGAGGGCGACGGGCGCGGATGCAACGAAATCGGTTGTCCGCCGTTTGTTTTCGGGGGGCAGGACGGCCCGCCCGGCGAAACACTTTCAGCGGACGGCAGGGATGACGACATGGCCGGCATTGCTGCTCGTCCTCTGTGCGAGCGTGTCGCAGATTTCAGCGACCGCCGCCGCGGAGTCGCCGGGCGTCACAGGGGCGCCATCGCTACAAACCCAGATCATGCGATGCTTTTCGCCGCCGCCGGGCGCGACCACGCCGGTAACCCTCACCTTTTCGCTGGCGGGTGACGGCACGGTGTCCGGCGCGCCGCAGGTGGTGGCGCAGGGCACGGCCGCGGTGGACCAGGCCTTCGCTAAGGCCGCCGCCCGGGCCATCACCCGCTGTGCGCCCTATACCGCCGCCGCCGACACCGTGACGGTCACGTTTGCGGTGACGCAGCCGCCCGGTCCGGTCGTGTCGTCGCCGGCCGCGCGCCCAACGGAGAGTACGCCCCTGGACATTCCCATCGCGGGCGGCACCCTCACCGTGACCATTCCCGACGGCCTGTGCGCCGTCCATGCGGAGCGCAGCCCGGCGCAGGCCACGCTGTGGCGTGCGTTCACGCCGCCGCCCCAGCGCGGGGCGAAACTGCTGGCATTGGCCATCGATTGCCCGACGCTGGAGCAAGACGAGGTGGGCGGGCGTCCGCGACCCAGGCGGGTGTTCACGCTGCTGGGCGGCGCCGCGCAGGCAGAGCCGGAGCCACTGGAGGCCTATCTCGCGGGACTGGCGGAGCGCTTCAGCCAGCGGGAGCCGTTGACCGACCGCTTCTGGCAAAATCCGCCCGCCGCCGGGGCGCCGATGGTGGGTCGGGATGCGCGCGCCGTCTATGTGGCCCAGCGGCAGCTGCGAAAATCCGACGGAATTTCTGTGGCCGGAATCAGCGGCTACACCTTGGTCGGCACCACGCCCTTGATCGTGAATGTCCTTTCCATGGATGGCTCCGACATCGACCCGCAGGCGCGGGCTACGGTGGCGGCGGTGGTGGAGCGCCTGCACCACAGTCCCTCAGCGCGTTAGGCAGCCTTGCGGGGCATGGCGCGGTTGCGCTGCAACATTGCCGGAGGCTGGTTTTCCGGTGGCTCCGCGCCGCAATGGGTGGTTTTCGATTCACCGAAGAGTGTTAAAAGGGCGGTTCGCCGCGCCGGGAGGTTGAGAGCGCGGCTGTTGGAGCTTCGTGTCATGACCGATTTTCACCGCATTCGCCGGCTGCCGCCCTACGTGTTCGAGCAAGTGAACCGTGTGAAGGCCGCCGCCCGCAACGCCGGTGTGGACATCGTCGATCTCGGCATGGGCAATCCCGACCTCGATGCGCCGGCGCATGTGATCGAGAAGCTGAAAGAGACCATCGGCAAGCCGCGCACCGATCGCTATTCCGCCTCCAAGGGCATTCCCGGCCTGCGCAAGGCCCAGGCGGCCTATTATGAGCGCCGGTTCGGGGTGAAGCTGAATCCCGACACCCAGGTGGTGGCGACCTTGGGCTCCAAGGAAGGCTTCGCCAACATGGCGCAGGCGATCACCGCGCCGGGCGACGTGATTCTGACCCCCAATCCCAGCTATCCCATCCATGCCTTCGGCTTCCTGATGGCCGGCGGCGTGATCCGCTCGGTGCCGTCCGAGCCCGACGAGCACTTCTTCCACGCCATGGAACGGGCGGTGCAGCATTCCATTCCCAAGCCGATCGCGGTGGTGGTGTGCTATCCCTCCAACCCCACCGCTACCGTGGCGAGCCTGGATTTCTACAAGGACGTCGTCGCCTTCGCGAAGAAGAACGACCTCATCGTCCTGTCCGATCTGGCCTATGCGGAACTCTATTTCGACGAGGAACCGCCGCCGTCGGTGCTGCAGGTGCCCGGCGCCATGGATGTGACGGTGGAATTCACCTCCATGTCCAAGACCTTCTCCATGGCCGGCTGGCGCATGGGCTTTGCGGTGGGCAATGAGCGGCTGATCTCCGCCCTGTCGCGGGTGAAGTCCTATCTGGACTACGGCGCCTATACGCCGATCCAGGTGGCGGCGGCTGCTGCGCTCAATGGCCCGCAGGACTGCATCGCCGAGATGCGCGAGACCTATAAGCGCCGTCGCGATGCGCTGGTGGACAGCTTCGGCCGCTCCGGCTGGACCATTCCCGTGCCGCGCGCCTCCATGTTCGCCTGGGCGCCGATCCCCGAGCCGTTCCGCGCCATGGGCAGCGTGGAATTCGCCAAGCTGCTGATCGAGAAGGCGGAAGTGGCCGTGGCCCCCGGCGTCGGCTTCGGCGAGCATGGCGACGACTATGTGCGCATCGCGGTGGTGGAGAATGAGCAGCGCATCCGCCAGGCGGCGCGCAACATTCGCCGCTTCTTCGACCAGGCCGGCACGACGCTGCACAATGTGGTGCCGCTGACCGCCGCCCGCTGATCGCCCCGAAACGCGGCCCGCACACGTGGCCGCCGACCTGCACAGGACATTCGTTCGTTCCATGAGCCAATTGAGAGTGGGGCTGGCCGGCCTCGGCACCGTCGGCGTCGCGGTGGTCCGCATGCTGGAGCGCCAGGCCGCCGAGATCGAAGCGCGCACCGGGCGCGCCATCAAAATCGTGGCCGTATCGGCCCGTGATCCCAAGAAGGATCGCGGCATCGACCTTGGCGGCGTGCGCTGGCACGCCGATCCGGTGGCGCTGGCGCGCGATCCGGAGATCGACGTGTTTGTCGAACTGATGGGTGGCGACGGCGATCCCGCCAAGGCGGCGGTGGCCGCCGCGCTGGAAGCCGGCCGCCCGGTGGTCACCGCCAACAAGGCGCTGTTGGCCAAGCACGGTCTGGAGATGGCCGAGCGGGCGGAAGCCTCCGGTGCCACGCTGCATTTCGAGGCGGCGGTGGCCGGCGGCATTCCCATCGTCAAGACCCTGCGCGAGTCGCTGGGCGGCAACCGCATCGAGCGGGTGTCGGGCATTCTCAACGGCACCTGCAACTACATCCTCACCCGCATGGCGGATGAGAAGATGGCGTTCGACACCTGCCTCGCCGAGGCCCAGCGCCTCGGCTATGCGGAGGCCGATCCCACCTTCGACATCGACGGTCACGACACAGCCCACAAACTGGCGTTGCTCACCAGCCTCGCCTTCGGCACCAAGGTGGATGCGGACGCCATCTATGTGGAGGGCATCCGCTCCTTGACCCTGGCGGATCTGGAAGCAGCCGACGAGCTAGGCTTCAAGGTGAAGCTGCTGGGCGTGGCGGTGCGCACCGACCAGGGCATCGAGCAGCGCGTGCATCCCACCATGGTGCCCAAGCACTGGCCCATCGCCCAGGTCTCCGGCGTCACCAATGCGGTGGCGGTGGATGGCGACGCGGTGAACCTCACTCTGGTCGGCCCCGGCGCCGGCGGCGCGGCCACCGCCTCGGCGGTGGTGGGCGATCTGGTGGATGTGGCCCGCGGCAACGGCGTCTATGCCTTCGGCCTGCCGGTGGCGACGTTGCAGGCCTCCGAACGGGCGCCCATGCAGCGCCATGAGGGCGGCTATTACATCCGCCTCTCCGCGGTGAACAAGCCGGGCACCGCCGCCACCATCGCGCGGCGCATGGCGGAGGAGGGGATTTCGCTGGAATCCATCGTCCAGCGCCGTCCGGCCCGCTCCCACGGCGCCTCTGCGGCCAATGCCGGCCCCGACGACGTCGCCGTCATTCTCATCACCTATGCCACCACCGAAGACGCGGTGCGCCGGGTGATGGCCGCCATCGAGGCGGACGGGGTGATCGTCGGCCTTCCCCAGGTGATCCGCATCGAAAAGGACTGACCCTTATGTCCGCCTCCCGCGTGCCGCAGCAATTGGACCGCCGTCTCGCCCTCGACCTGGTGCGAGTGACCGAGAGCGCGGCGGTGGCCGCGGCGGTGCTGCGCGGGCGCGGCGACGAGCAGTCCGCCGATGAAGCCGCCATCGCGGCGGCCCATCGGGAACTGGCGCACATGGCGATCAGCGGACGGGTGGTGATCGGCGAAGGGGTGGAGGGGGAAGTTCCCCACCTGTTCATCGGTCAGAGCGTGGGGGCCGGCGGCGAAACCGTGGACATCGCCGCCGATGCGCTGGAAGGCACCACCTTGTGTGCCAAGAACATGCCCGGCTCCATTGCCGTGATGGTGCTGGCGGCGCCCGGCTCTCTGCTCAATGCCCCGCCGGTCTATATGGACAAGGTGGCGATCGGCCCCGGCTATCCCGCCGGCGTGGTGTCGCTCACCGCTAGCCCTGAGGACAATATCCGTGCGCTGGCCCAGGCCAAGGGTGTCTCCCCCTCGGAGATCACTGCTTTGGTGCTGGACCGTCCCCGCCATGCGGCGCTGATCGCCGCGGTGCGGGCGGTGGGTGCGTCGGTGAAGCTCATCACCGATGGCGACGTGGCCGGCATCATCCACACCACCAATCCCCGCGACAGCGGCGTGGACATTTATCTCGGCATCGGCGGTGCCCCGGAAGGCGTGCTGGCCGCCGCGGCGCTGCGCTGCATCGGCGGGCAGATGCAGGGGCGTCTGATCCTCGACACCGAGGCCAAGCGGAGCCTCGCCAAGGCGCTGGGCATTCGCGATTTCACCAAGGTCTATGACCTGGAAGAGATGGTGCGCGGCGATTGCCTGGTGGCCGCCACCGGCGTCACCGACGGGGCGCTGCTGCATGGGGTGCGGTTTGGACGCGACATGGTGGAGACCGACACGCTGCTGATGCGCGCCGCCACCGGCACCGTGCGCCATATCGCCACCCAGCATCGCGACCTCGACAAGTTCCAGCTGGACGCGTGAGCCGCGCCCGCGCGGCCTCAGTCCGGGGCTTTGGCCCGCGCAGTGAGGGAGGCGGCGGATGCAAGACCTGCTGACGCAAAACCTCCTGATGCGCCTCGCCATTGCGCTGGGTATCGGCCTGGTGGTGGGCATCGAACGCGGCTGGCAGACTCGGACCCTTCATAATGGCAAGCGCACCGCCGGGGTGCGCACCTTTGCCCTCGTCGGCCTGCTGGGCGGCGTGGTCGCGGCGGTAACGCAAGCCCTGTCCAGCCCACTGCTCCTGGCGGTGGGGTTCGCCGTGTTTGCGGCCATCTTCGGCGGGCTGTCTTGGCGGGAATTGCGGGCCCGCCGCCAATTCAGCGCCACCGGTCTGGTGGCCGGCCTTCTGGTGTTCTGCCTCGGCGCGTTGGCGGTGCTGGGCGATCCAAGAGTAGCGGGGGCCGCCGCCATCGCGGCCACCGCCATCCTCGCCAGCCGCAACATGCTGCATGGTCTGGTCCGGCGGCTCACCTGGGTGGAACTGCGCTCGGCTTTGGTGTTGCTGGCCATGACGGTGATCGTGCTGCCCTGGCTGCCCGACCGGACCATCGATCCGTTCCACAGCATCAATCTGCGTGAGATCTGGCTGTTCACCGTGATGACCGCGGCCATTTCCTATGCGGGCTATGTGGCCATCAAGGTGGCGGGGCCGCAGATCGGCATCCTGATCAGCGCCCTGGCCGGGGCGCTCGCCTCCTCCACGGCGGTCACCATCGCCTTTGCCCGGCGATCCGTGGCGGGGGATCCGGTGCAACTGCTGGCCGGTGGGGCGGCGCTGGCGGGCATGGTGTCGCTGCTGCGGGTGCTGGTGTTGCTGGCCATGGTGGCCCCTGGCCTGCTGACCGTCGTGGCCCCGCCCGCAGGCGCAGCGGCGCTGGCATTCGGCGTGGCCGGCGCCGTCCTGCTGCGGCGGCAGGAACAGGCGGCGGCAGGGCCGTCATCGCCGGGAAATCCCTTCGAACTGCGGCCCTTGCTGCTGTTCGCCGCGCTGTTTGCAGCAGTGTGTGCGCTCAGCGGCTGGCTGCTCCAGGTGGTGGGGTCCGGCGGCTTGCTGATGATCACCGGGGTGGCCGGCCTGGTGGACGTGGATGTGGCCACCTTGAACGTGGCGCGGCTGCCAACCGGCACCGTCCCTCCGCAGACTGCCGCGCTGGCCATTCTCACCGCGCTGTTGGTGAATGCCCTGGCGCGGGTAGCCTATGCGGCGGTGAGTGGCACCTGGGCCTTTGCGGGGCGCCTGCTGCTGGCCACCCTTGGCGCGGTGGCGGTGGGCGGCGGCGTGTTCCTGGCGCTGCACGCATGACACGCACAGGAGCCCTGCGCGTCCGGACTCGACGCGACCCATCGGCTCTGTCTTCATGGCGCCCGTGAACATCGCCCTGACGAATCGCCCCTTTCTCAACGTCGCGCGATCCGCCACGGGGAAAGTCTGGCGCGATCGGCTGGACGTGCGCGCGTCCCAGGCGGCGCTGGCCATCGCCCAGCGGCACCATGTGCCGGATCTGGTGGCCCGGATTCTGGCCGGGCGCGGCGTCGATCTGGATGAGGTTCCGGCCTATCTCGACCCCACCATCCGCGCCCTGCTGCCCGATCCCGATACGCTGACCGACATGGGCGCGGCGGTGGATCGCATCGCCCGCGCCGTGACCAACGGCGAGCAGGTGGCGGTGTTCGGCGATTATGATGTGGACGGCGCCACATCCACCGCTCTGCTGGTGGATGTTCTGCGGTCCGGTGGGCTCGACCCCTTCTTCCACATTCCCGACCGCATCTTCGAGGGCTACGGCCCCAATGTGGGTGCCATCGAGCAATTGGCGGCGCGCGGCACCACCTTGCTGGTGACAGTCGACTGCGGCACCACCAGCACCGAGCCGCTCGCCGCCGCCAAGGCGCTGGGCATGGATGTGGTGGTGATCGATCACCATCAGGCCGGCGAGCATCTCCCGCCCGCGGTCGCCATCGTCAATCCCAATCGCGAGGACGACCTGTCGGGCCTCGGCCATCTGTGCGCGGTGGGCCTGGTGTTCGTCACCATGGTCGGCCTGGTTCGGCGCCTGCGGGAACTGAACCACTGGACCACCGACCGGCCCGCGCCCGATCTGCTGGCGGCGCTGGATCTGGTGGCCCTGGGCACCGTGGCGGACGTGGTGCCGCTGAAGGGGCTGAACCGGGCCTATGTCACCAAGGGCCTGATCGCGCTGCGCCGCCGCCAGCGGCCGGGCCTCACCGCCCTGATGGACTGCGCCCGGCTGGATGGTCCGCCCCGGCCCTGGCATCTGGGTTTCCTGCTGGGACCGCGCATCAATGCCGGCGGGCGGATCGGCGATGCGACGCTGGGCACGCGCCTGCTTCTGACGCGCGATCCGGTGGAGGCGCGCACCATTGCCGCCGAACTGGACCGCCTGAACAGCGAGCGCCAGGCGGTGGAACAGGGCATCCTCGCCGCCGCCGAGGCGGAAGCCCAATTGGCCATGGGCATCGACAATTCCGGTGCCACCGTCGTGGTCAGTGGAGATGGCTGGCACCCCGGCGTGGTCGGGTTGGTGGCCTCGCGGCTGAAGGAGCGCTTCGCCCGCCCGGCCTTCGCCATCGCCTTTACCGGCAATACCGGCACCGGCTCCGGCCGCTCCATTCCCGGCGTGGACCTGGGCCGGGCGGTGCGCGGCGCGGTGGAGCGGGGGCTTCTGGTCAAGGGCGGCGGCCATGCCATGGCGGCGGGCCTCACTGTGGAGCGGGCGCATCTGGGCGATCTGCGCGCCTATCTGGAAGCGGAACTGGCCCCCGCGGTCGCCCGCGCCGAGGGCGAGGGCACGCTGACCATCGACGGCGCCCTCACCGCCAGCGGCGCCACGCCGGCTTTGCTGGAGCAGGTGGCCAAGGCTGGCCCCTACGGGGCCGGCAATCCCGATCCGGTGTTCGCCTTCCCGGCCCATCGGCTCACTTATGCGGAGGCGTTCGGCGCCGGGCATGTGCGGGCCAAGCTTGTGGCCGGAGACGGCTCCTCGCTGAAGGCGGTGGCCTTTCGCTGCGCCGAGGAGCCCTTGGGTCGGGCGATCCTGGCCGCGCGCGGCCGCAGCGTGCATGTGGCCGGTGCGCTGGAACTGGAGCAATGGCAGGGCGAAGCCCGCGTCGGCTTCCGCATCCGCGACATTGCGGAGATGGGCTGAGCGTCAGGCGCGATCGTCGGCCATGGTGCTGGCGGTGGCGCTTGCATCGGCGGGGATGAAGCGGATCAGCACGCAGCACACCAGGGCGGTAGCAGCGAAATAAAGGCCCGGCGCCGCGTGCCAGCCGGTGACCTTCACCAGCACCGTCGCCACCAGCGGCGCGGTGCCGCCGAACAGCGCCAGCGCCACATTGTATCCCAGCGACAGCGCCGTGCAGCGCATGGCGGGCGGATGAAGCGCCACAAACACCGCGGGCAGGGCACCCAAAAAGATGGCGGCCAACAGCGCCAGACCCACCTGGGCCAGGGTGATCGCCAGCAGCGTGCCGGTGGAGGCCAGCATCAGCAAGGGGATGGCCAGAGCCATGGTGAGAAGCGCGCCGATGAACAGCAATCGCTTGCGGCCGATGCGGTCGGACACATGGCCCATGCCCAGCGTCGCCAGCAGCCCGACCACCAGTCCCAGTGTGCCGATGCCCAGCGCGGTCTGGTAGGGCAGGCCGAGAATGTCATTGGCATAGCTGATGAACCAGACGAACACGAGATAGTAGCCCACCGACGCCACCCAGTTCAGCCCGGCCGCCAGGGCCATGTGGCGGCCCTCCTGGCGCAGAGCGGCGCGCAGCGGCTGCGGCTCCACGGTGTGGGTCGCGACCAGCCGGCTGAAGGCGGGCGAATCCGGCACACCGAACCGCACCCACAGCCCGGCGACGCCCACCAGCAGGCCGCTGAGGAAGGCCAGACGCCAGCCCCATTGCGTCATGGCGTCCGCGGGCAGCACTTCCACCAGCAGCCAGCCAACGCCCGCGCCCAGCAAGCCGCCGATCATGGCGCCGAAATTGGCGACGCTGCCATAGAGGCCGCGCTGATTCTCGGGCGCCTGCTCCACCAGGAAGACAATGGAGCCGGAAAACTCGCCGCCGGTGGACAGGCCCTGCACCAGCCGCAGCACCGTCAGCAGCACCGGTGCCAGCAGCCCGACGCTCTGATAGGTGGGCAGCAGCCCCATGAGCGCGGTGGGCAGCGCCATGAAGGCCACCGACAGGGTGAGCATTTCCCGTCGCCCCAGGCGGTCGCCGATCTGTCCGAACACGATGCCGCCCAGCGGGCGGGCCAGGAAGCCGAGCGCGAACACCGCATAGCTGCTGATGAGGGCGGCCAGCGCATCGGTGTCGGGAAAGAAGTGGCTGGCGATGAACGGCGCCATCACGCCATAGAGCGCGAAATCGTACCATTCCAGCACATTGCCCACGACCCCGGCGATGATGACGCGGCGCCGCGCGTTACGGGGATCGGATACGGCGGCGGCGTCGTGCACCGGCGGGCTCCTGTGTCGCGGTCGGGGCGAATGCCGCTGCGATTCGCCGCCCATGATCGTCAATGGGCGGACGCTTGGATACCAGGGTGGCGCGCGCCTAACGCTTCGAATCCGGCGTCGGGTTCCGGCGGGGACGATCGATGAGGATACCCCGGGTCACCGCCGCCGCGCCAAACTTGGCGCGGACCGCGTCCATGGCGGTCTCTGTGGCCTTGAGCCGTTCCGTGGAGGTGTCCACCAGATCCGCCGGGTCGGCCTCGCTTCCTTCCGAAAGATCCGACAGTCCGACGCCGATCAGGCGAAACGGCGTACCGTCCACCTCCTTCAGCAGCAGATCATGGGCGGCGGCATACAGCCTGGCGGCGAGGCGGGTGGGGCTTTCCAGGGCGCGGGAGCGGGTGCGGGCGCGGAAGTCGGCGGTCTTCAGCTTCAGCGTCACCGTGCGTCCGGCGCTGTCCGCCTGTTTCAGGCGGGTGCAGACCTTCTCGCACAGGGCGTAGAGCGTCTGCTCCAAAGGCCGCAGGTCGCGCAAATCGGTATCGAAGGTGGTTTCCGCCGAAACGCTCTTGGCCTCCCGGTCCGGCGTGACGATGCGCGCATCCAGGCCCCGCGCCAGTTTCCACAATCGCAGGCCCTCGGCGCCATAGCGACGGGCCAGGTCCTTCTCGTCGGCGCGCTGGAGATCGGCGATCAGGGGGAAGCCGTCGCGGGTGAGTTTGGCGCCGAAGGCCGGCCCCACGCCCCAGATGAAGGTGACGGGGCGCGGCGCGAGGAAGGCGGGTGCTTCCTCCAGCCCCAGCACCGAATAGCCGCGCGGCTTGTCCAGGTCGGACGCGGTCTTGGCCAGGAACTTGTTGGCCGCCAGCCCCACCGAAATGCTGATGCCGATCTCGCTTTCCACCCGCGCGGCAAAGCGCGCCAGCACGCGCGCGGGGCTCAGGCGGTGCAAGCGCTCGGTGCCGGTGAGATCGAGGAAGGCTTCGTCGATGGAGAGCGGTTCCACCAGAGGCGTCAGTTCCTGCATCAGCGCCCGCACCTGCCGGCCCACGGCGACATATTTCGCCATGTTGGGCTTCACGATCACCGCGTTGGGGCACAGCGCCTTGGCCTTGTACATGGGCATGGCCGAGCGCACGCCGGAGATGCGGGCGATATAGCAGCAGGTAGACACCACCCCGCGCACGCCGCCGCCGATAATCACCGGCACGTCGGCCAGGCTGGGGTCATCGCGCTTCTCCACGGCCGCATAGAAGGCGTCGCAATCCACATGGGCCACGCTCAGCGTGTGGATCTTCGGATGGCGCACCAGCCGTGGGCTGCCGCAGGCCGGACAGCGCGGCGCCGCCCCCGCATCCGCCAGGCAGTCGCGGCAGAATCCGGGGACGGGCAGGGCGTCGCTCATGCTCAATGGGGCCGGCGGACCACCGAATCGGGATCGGCGGGCGGGCTCAAAAGGTCGTGGGCGCGCTGCACGGCGGCGGGCTGAAGCTGGGCATGGGCGCAGAACACCAGCAGCAGCGGCTCGTCGGACAGGAGGTAGGCCAGAACGCCGGCGCCGAAGTCCGGGCGCCGCGCGGCAGTGCGCAAGCCTGACGGATCAAGGCCTGTGGCCTCCAGGAAGCCGGCGATGCGCTCGCCGTCCCCGGCCAGAAAGGACAGGGCGGAGATGGCGATGTCGTCGGCCCGCGCGCGTTCCGCGGGGCGTTCTTTGATGGGCATTTGCGCTTCCGAAACGAATGACGTCTAGCTATCCCATCATGTCCGATCCGCCCGCGCCTGCGAAGCGGCATATGAGACGGCCCGGGGGGCAAGACAGATGCCGAAGACAGTGATGATTGTGGAAGACAATGAGCTGAACATGAAGCTCTTCCACGATCTGCTGGAGGCCCATGGCTACCGGACCGTGGAAACCCGCAACGGCATTGAGGCCATGGATCTGGCGCGCGCCCACCAGCCGGACCTGATCCTCATGGATATCCAGTTGCCGGAAGTCTCCGGGCTGGAGGTCACCAAATGGCTGAAGGCGGATCCGGAGCTGAAGTCGATCCCGGTGGTGGCGGTGACCGCCTTCGCCATGAAGGGCGACGAAGAGCGCATTCGCGCCGGTGGCTGCGAGGCCTATTTGTCCAAGCCGATCTCGGTCGCCAAGTTCCTGGAGACGGTAAAGCTGTTTGCCGGCGGCTGAGCGGCATCGCCGCGCGGAGGCCGCCGCTCAAGATCTGGAGCGGATGGCGAATCCTGCCCCTATGGGTCGTACCCCTTTGCTTTCCCGCGCCCTTGGGCTAGCTTCATAGGATGTTAGGTTCACGGAGCCGATGCGGATCGCCCAATGGCGCGCGCGGTTTCTTCCCTAACCCTACGGAGTGCTCAGGTCCGCCGCATCTCCTGGGTCCGTGGGGTTCGGCCGGCCGGTGGACGACAACGGGAGGCCTCCCCGTCCGTCCACCGCCGGCCACCTCACCCTTTATCCACACCTTCCGTTCAGCTTCGATTTTTGCGTGCCGCGCCCGCTTTCGGGCGATGGCATGGGCTTGGCCGACCCCGTGTCTTTTCGCACAGCGCTGGGGTCGTCCTCGGCCGTGCGGATGGAGCGGGGTTGATTCTGAGTCGCCGGACGCATCGACGGCAGTTGCATTGCGAATCGCCAAAGAAAAAGGCGCCTCCGGAGGAGGCGCCTTTCAGTCGGTCACAATTGAAACCGCGGGTCAGATCACTTGATCTTCGTCTCGCGGAATTCCACGTGCTTCTTCGCCACCGGGTCGTACTTCTTCATCACCAGCTTTTCAGTCTTGGTGCGAGAGTTCTTCTTCGTGACATAGAACACGCCGGTGTCCGCGGTGGACAGAAGCTTGATCTTAATGGTTGCAGCCTTGGCCATGGTCGTTCCTTGATGCCGCTCCGGCGCGCAAGCCGATAAGGTCGGTTGCGGGAAAAGAATTACGGACGCGCTGCCGGTACGGCGGCTCGTGAGCGCGGAAATTCCCTCATTGTCCCGGAATTGTCAACCCTTCGCGCCGCCGCTCGAAGCTGAGGCGCCCTGCCACCACCAGCACATACATGCCGAGCATGCCCGCCACCACATAGGCAAAGCCGTAGGGGTTGTAGGCATCCATGCCGAAGCCCACCAGCGGCGGGCCGACGATGAGGCCGACCGAGTACAGCATGACAAAGGCGGCGTTGGCGGCTGCCAGATCCGCGCCGTGAAAACGCTCGCCCAGATGCGCGAGACCCACCGTATAGAGGCTGCCGACGATGCCGGTGGCCAGGAATACCGCCACCTTGAACTCCAGCGTGTGCACCGCCAGGAACGGCAGCACCAGGGCGCCGACGGTTCCGAACAAAGCGCAGACCAGTAGCAGAAAGCGCCGGTCGATCTTGTCGCTCACCAGCCCCAGGGGGATCTGGAACGCCACATTGCCCAGCACGGCGATGGTCAGCAGCAAAGAGGCGTCCGTGTCGGACAGGCCGAGTCGCACCCCGTAGAGGGGCAGAAAGCTCATCACCGCCGTCTCGATGGCGCCGAAAATGAACGCCGCAAGCGTGGCAATGGGCGAGCGGCGCACGAAGCCCAGCACGCCGTGATGGTCGTCCTCATGGATGGTGGGCGTCATGCCCCGGGCCATCAGAATGGGGATAGCACCCAGCGACAGCACCACGGCACCAGCCAAATAAGGCGCCCAGCCCCGCGCGCCCAAGAGCCCGAGAATCAGTGGCCCCATGGCCGCACCGATGGACAGAGCGGTGGCGTAGATGCCCATCACCAGTCCGCGCCGGTGCGGCGGAGCGACCGCATTGATCCAGAATTCGCTCACCGCGAACAGAATGCAGAGCGCCGCGCCGAAGGCGAACCGCAGCGGGAACCACATGACGAAAGAGGGGATCGCCTTGAACCCGACCAGGGTCAAAGCGGTCACCGCGATCGCCAGGGTCAGCAGCATGCGCACGCCGATCTTGCGCACCAGCAGCGGCACGAACGGGGCGGTGAAGATGGTGGCGATGCCCGCCACCGCCGTATTCACGCCGATCCAGGTGTTGGAGATGCCGCGGCTTTCCAGTTCCAGCGCCAGCAGCGGGATGGACAGGCTAATGCCGATTCCGACCACCGAGACGGCGGAAATGGCGGCAGTGATGGACGCAGACCGGCTCGCGCGCGCGATGGGCCGCTCGGGGGCGTGCATGAAGACCTCAGAACCTCGGCAGGCGTTGGGACGCCCGTGTCAACGTCAACGGGATGGCGGTGCAGGCGGCGTTCAACTTTGGACACAACCCAACGTGGCTTTAGCCACGCGCGGCGGCCTAGTCGAGCAATGCCCGGACGAAGCGTCCGCGCTGCATGGAATAAAACGGCACCGGATCGCGCCGGCGCAGTCCCGCCTCGATCCGCGCGCCCACTTCCTGAAGTACGACGCGGGTGATGGTGGGAAGTTCCGCCGCCTCCGTCTCCGCAATGGTGAGCCAGCGCAGCTCGATAAGCTCCGATTGCGGCCCCACCATGCCCTCCACCCGGGCGCCCACGTCCTTGACGTCAGCCAGGAAGAAGCGGGTATCGAACCGCTTCGGTCGGCGCGGCGGCGTGATCGCCCGCAGCACGAAGGTGAGGGATTCCAGATTGGGATAGACCCCGTGCTCGGCGAAGGCCTGCCATTCGCCGGCGGGCGCCGCGGGTGCGCCGGCCTCGGTGGTGCCGATCAAAAGCCCGGTTTCCTCATAGGTTTCGCGGATCGCCGCCGCGGCCACGGCGCGGGCACGGCCGAGGGTCGGGCGCTGGACCCCGGCCATGAGCCGGCGCTCGCTATCCCCATCCAGCATGCCGAACACCGGCATGGCGCGATCGCACGCTTCAACCCGTCCGCCGGGGAAGACGAACACATTGGGCATGAAGCGGTGGCTGGGATGACGCAGGCCCATGAGAATGCGGGGCGTCTTGCCGCTGCGATCCACCAGGATCAGCGAGGCGGCGTCGCGCGGGCGCACGTTGGGGTGGGTCTGGTTGCGCTCGCTGGCGGTGAGGCGTGCGGCGAGGTCCGGTTCTGCGGTTTCGGTCATGGGGCTGCGGTCATGGGGCCGGAGGAGTCTTGGCGCTCGGGCCGGTGACGGCGAGGGCTGGGGCGGGTTGGCATTCGGGGCTGGCGGGATCGAAGCCGTGCATGCGCAGGGCCCATTGCAGGCCGATCAGCCCGCCCTTCATCATCGGCAGCAGAATGAGGCTGAGCACCAGGGTCAGCGGCATCCACAGCACCAGATGCACCCACACCTCGGGCCGGTAGATCTCCTCCACCAGCACCAGCAGCGGCACGATGATGTGGCCCAGCACCAGGATCACCGCATAAGGCGGGGCATCGTCGGCGCGGTGGTGATAGAGCGCCTCGCCGCAGGAGGGGCAGTGGTCGGCCACCTTGAGATAGCGCGGGAAGATGGCGCCGACGCCGCACTGCGGGCAGCGGCAGCGCAGGCCGCGCCCGATGGCGCTGGCGACGCTGCGCTGCTCATCCACATAGGTCTTCATGGTCATCAGCGTTTGCGTCCCTTGGGCGGTCGTGACTTCGGTGGCCGGGCCTTGCGCGAACGGGTGGACACCGGCCCGGAACCCTCCGGGTCACCGTGCGTGGTTGGTTCCGCCGCCGCGTGGGGCGGTGCGGCGCGGCCGGGGCCGCGCTTGGTGGCACCGGCCTTGGTCGATGGCGCCCGTCCGGGCGCCGCCTTGCCGGGGCGCCCGAACCCCGGCTTGCCGGGGCGGGCGCGGCCGGGCGTGAACTTGCCGCGGCCCTTCCCCACATAGGAACCTTCACTGAGAAGTTCAAACCGCAACGCCCCGGCCACGGGTGCCGCCTCCACCAACTTGACTTCCACCCGGTCGCCGATGCGGTGCATTTCGCCGCTGCGGTCGCCCACCAGGGCCTGGCGGGTCTCGTCGAAGCGATAATAATCCTGGCCGATGGTGGCGGCGGGCACGAAGCCGTCGGCGCCGGTCTCATCCAGGCACACGAACAGGCCGGCCTTGGTGGCCCCCGTCACCCGCGCGGTAAAGGTGGCGCCGATCTGGTCCGCCAGATGATGGGCGATGAGCCGGTCTACGGTCTCGCGCTCCGCCGCCATGGCGCGCCGTTCGGTCGCGGATATGTCCGCGGCCACTTCCGCCAGCATCTCGACGGTGGTGTTGGCGGGCAAAGCATCCTCTTCGCCCCCCAGCGTGCGCACCAGACCGCGATGCACGATCAGATCCGCATAGCGCCGGATCGGCGAGGTGAAATGGGCGTAGCGGCGCAGGTTGAGGCCGAAATGGCCGTAGTTTTCCGGCGAATACTCCGCCTGCGACTGGCTGCGCAGGATCACCTGATTGACCATGGGCGCGGAATCCGTGCCCACCACCTGGGCCAGGATGCGGTTGAAATCCGATGGCCGCACCTGATCGGACTTGGTCAGGGTGATGTCGAGGGTGGCCAGGAATTCCCGCAGGCTGGAGAGCTTGGCCAGCGTCGGCCCGTCATGGACGCGGAAGATCAGCGGGATCTTCTTCTGCTCCAGCGTCTCGGCGGCGGCCACATTGGCCAGGATCATGAACTCCTCGATCAGCCGATGGGCATCGAGGCGGGGCGGCACGATCACCTTGTCCACGGTGCCGTCCGCCTTCAGCACGATCTTGCGCTCGGGCAGGTCCAGGTCCAGCGGCTGGCGATTGTCGCGGGCCTGCTTCACGCAGGCATAAGCGGCATAGAGCGGGCGCAGCACCCCCTCCAGCAGCACGCTGGTGGTGTCGTCCGGCTGGCCGTCCATCGCCGCCTGGGCCTGGGCATAAGCGAGCTTGGCCGCCGAACGCATCAGGATGCGGTGGAAGGTATGGTGCTTCTTGCGCCCGTCCTTGCCGATGACCATGCGCACCGCCAGCGCCGGACGGTCCTCCAGGGGACGCAGCGAGCACAGGTCGTTGGAGATCCGCTCGGGCAGCATCGGCACGACGCGATCGGGGAAATAGACCGAATTGCCGCGCAGCAGCGCCTCGCGGTCGAGCGCGGTGCCGGGGAGGATGTAGGAGGCCACGTCGGCGATGGCGACCGTGACGATGAAGCCGCCCGCATTGTCCGGGTCCGGGTCGGGCAAAGCGTGGACGGCGTCGTCATGGTCCTTGGCGTCTGCGGGATCGATGGTCAGCAGCGGCAGGTCGCGCCAGTCCTCGCGGCCCTTGGCGCTCACCGGCCTGGCGGCTTCGGCCTCCGCCATCACCGCGCGGGGAAACACATTGGGAATGCCGTGGGCGTGGATGGCCACCAGGCTGATGGCCTTCTCCGACGCCAGCGAACCGAGCCGGTCCTTCACCCGCACAGTCGGCAGACCGAACACCCGCTGGTGGGTCAGCTCCACGGAAACCAGATCGCCGTCCTTGGCGTCGTTCTCGGCCCCGGGCGGCACCAGCATCTCGCGGCCGAGGTTCTTCTTGTCGATGGGAATGATGCGCCCGCCGCCCTCGGGCATGGCGCGGAACACCCCCAGGGAGTGCTTGCGCGCCTTTTCCAGCAGCTTGATCACCTGGCCGGAATAGCCGACGCCCTCTTCGGGATCGTCCGGCTCGACCCGCACCAGAACCCGGTCGGAAAGGCCGGGCGCCGGGCCGCGGCCGCGTTCCGCCGGCTTCAGCAGGATCCGCGGGGCCTCGCCATGGGCGTCCTGATCCCATTCCACCGGGGTGGCGATGAGTTCGCCATCGGCGTCGCGGGAGGTGATGTCCGCCAGAACCACATTGGGCAAGGTGCCGGGCACATGCACCTTGCGGCGGCGCTGATCGACCACCCCCTCGTCCTTCAGGTCGCGCAGCAGGGCTTTCAGTTCCATCTTCTGCGCGGCCCCGAGGCCGAAGGCGCGGGCGATATCGCGCTTGTCCACCGCCCCGCTCTGGGTGGCGATGAAGGCGATGACCTCTTCCTTGCTCGGCAGCACGCCAGCGCGCTTGGGCGGATGCTCGCCGGGGCGCAGGCGTGAGCGGCGGGAGGGGGCGGAAGGCGAGCGGCCGGGGCCGGAAGGACGTTTGGGCAAGAGCGGTTCCCGTGAGCCGGGACCAACGTGGAACGTCGGGTCAGGCATTATGGCGGCGTTAACCTCGCCCCCGAGGAGGCAAGAAAACAACGGGCGATGGTCGCCCTGGACTGTCTTCAAGGCTAGAGCACGATCGATGGCAGTTCAAAGGCAATCGGATCCACAGTCCGGCACCGGCATCGGCGCAGGTGGTGGCGCGGCATGGGGCCGGAATGTGGCGGCGCCCCGACCCGCGCGCATGGCGAGCGCCCCGGCCATGCGGGATACGCCTTGAACCCGTTGAGATCCTGCGAGAAACTACGCAAGCCATCAAACCCCACCCATGTGTGGTGCGGACCGCCCGTCGGTGCGGCCGGCTCCCCCAGTTCCCCGAGGCCGTCATGACCCCGAATGCCGTCGGTGCGCCGCTGGATCATTCCGAGATTCGCGCCATCATCATCGGCATCATGCTGGCGATGCTTTTGGCCTCCCTCGACCAGACCATCGTTGCCACGGCGCTTCCCACCATCGGCGCCGATCTGCACGATTTCGAAAATCTGTCCTGGGTGGTGACCGCCTATCTCATCACCTCCACCGCCGTGACACCGCTCTATGGCAAGCTCAGCGACGTCCATGGACGCCGCGCCATGATGCTGGTGGCGATCACGGTCTTTTCCATCGGCTCCCTGGTGTGTGCCCTGGCGCCGAACATGCTGGCGCTCATCCTGGCGCGCGGGCTTCAGGGGCTGGGCGGCGGCGGGCTGATTTCCCTGGCCCAGACCATCATCGCCGACGTGGTGTCGCCAAAGGAGCGGGGGCGCTACCAGGGCTATATCGCCAGCGTGTTCATGGCCAGCAGCCTCGGCGGCCCGGTGCTGGGCGGCGTGCTGGCGGAGCATGTGCACTGGTCGATGATCTTCTGGATCAATCTGCCCTTGGGTCTCGCCGCTTTCCTGATGACCGACCGCCTGCTGCGCCGCCTGCCGCGCCATGATCGCAAGGCCAAGGTGGACCTGCTGGGCGCGGTGCTGATGATCGTGGCAACGGTCTGCCTGCTGCTGGCCCTGACCTGGGGTGGCGTGCGCTATCGTTGGGACGCGGTGCAGATATTGGCGCTCGGCGCTGCCGCGGCGGTGTTCGCCATCGGCTTTGTCTGGCGCATCGCGACGGCGGAGGAGCCGTTCCTGCCGCTGGCCATTCTGCTGCATCCGGTGGTGGCGTGCGGCACCATCGCCGCTTTGCTGACCATGGGCACGCTGATCGCCCTGTCCATCAACGTGCCGCTCTATTTCGAGACCGTGCGCGGCCTCACCGCCAGCCAGTCGGGGCTGGGGCTGATCCCGCTCATGGGCGGAGTGGTGCTGGGGTCGTGGCTCTCGGGGCGGGCGCTGGCGCGGTTCACCCATTACAAGCGCAGCGCCATCGCCGGCCTGTGCACGTCCATCGCCGGCCTGCTGCTGCTGGCCGTGGGGCCGGAACTGCTGCCGCTCACCGTGCTGGCGGTGGTGTTCGGCCTGATGGGCATGGGCATCGGCTGCCTGCTGCCGGTGACTACCGTGTCGATCCAGAATGCGGTGATGCCCTGGCAGATGGGCACGGCCACCGGCGCCATGAATTTCTTCCGCTCGCTGGGGTCAGCGGTGCTGGTGGCAGTATTTGGCGCCGTGCTGATGGCTGCGCTCGGCATCGTGCCCGGCCAGGGGGATGTGGCCAAGCTCGTCACCGGCTCCGATGCGGCCGGGCTGATCCATGCCTTCCGGCTGGTGTTCGGCTGCGCCGCCGGATGCCTGACGCTGGCGCTCTGTGCGCTGCTGGCCATGGAGGAGCGCCCGTTGCGCACCAATGTGCGCAAGCATGCGGAAGACACCAGCGCGGAAGAATTGGTGGCCGGCGCGGCGGAATAGCGCCGCTCCGGGATGCGCCGGCGCCCAGGGGCGCCGGTCGCGTGCCTTGTCAGTCTTCGGTTGCGGCCTTGGCGGGCTTTTTGGCCGGTGCCTTCTTTGCCGCCGGCTTCTTCGCGGCGGTCTTCTTGGCCGACGCATCGGTCGTGGCGCTGTCGCCGTCGGTGCTGGCCTTGGCCGCAGCCTTCTTGGGGGCCGCCTTCTTCGCCGGTGCCTTGGCCTTCTTGGCCGCGCCGTCGCCGGATGGCTTGCGCGCCGGCTTGCGGGCGGACGGATTGGCCGCCGCCTTGGCCTCGATCAGCACCAAAGCCTGTTCCAGCGTCAGGCTGTCCGGATCCTGCGACTTGGGCAAGGTCGCATTGATCTTGCCGTGGTTCACATAAGGCCCGAAGCGCCCGGCCCGCACGGTGATGGCGCCGCCCTCGGTGGGATGGTCGCCCAAGCCGCGCCCGGCCGGCGCCGCCCCGCGACCGCCACGCCCCTTGGATTGCTTTTCCGCCAAGAGCGTCACCGCGCGGTTGAGGCCGATGACCAGGATGTCGTCGCCGGCCTCCAGATTCGCATAGACCTTGCCGTGCTGGATGTAGGGCCCGAACTTGCCGATGCCGGCGAGCACCGGGGCGCCGTCGTCCGGATGGGTGCCCACGGGACGGGGCAGGGAGAGAAGCGCGAGCGCTGTCTCCAGATCCACATCCGCCGGCGCCAGCCCCTTCGGCAGGCTGGAGCGCTTGGGCTTCTCGCCGTCCACCGCCTCGCCCAGCTGGAGATAGACGCCGAAGCGGCCATCGCGCAGGGTGACTTCCAATCCGGTCACCGGATCAGGACCGAGCTTGCGAATGCCATCGCCTTCCACCGCCGCTTCGCCGGAGAGCGGGCGGGTGTGGCGGCATTCGGGATAATTCGAGCAGCCGATGAAGGCGCCGAACTTGCCCATCTTCAGCGATAGCCGCCCGGTGCCGCAGGTGGGGCACAGGCGGGGATCACTGCCGTCGGTGGTGGCGGGGAACAGATGGGCGGTGAGGATCTCGTCCAGCGCATCGAGCACGTTGGAGACGCGCAGTTCCTTGGTGGCTTCCACCGCCACCGAGAAATCCGCCCAGAAGTCCCGCAACACCTGCTTCCAGTCCAGCTCGGCGGCAGAGACCTTGTCGAGCTTCTCTTCCAGGTCGGCGGTGAAGTCGTACTCCACGTACTTCTTGAAGAAACTTTGCAGGAAGGCGGTGACCAGCCGGCCCTTGTCCTCGGGAACGAGGCGCTTCTTGTCCAGCTTCACATATTCGCGGTCGCGCAGCACGGCGAGCACGGCGGCATACGTGGAGGGGCGGCCGATGCCCAGCTCTTCCATGCGCTTCACCAGCGATGCTTCCGAATAGCGCGGCGGCGGCTCGGTGAAATGCTGGTCGGTGACGATGGCCTTCTTGTCCAGGGCCTCGCCCGTGGACATGGCGGGGAGGCGGCGGCTGTCCTCGTCCTCCTCCTCGTCGTCCTTGCCTTCGCGATAGAGCGCCAGGAACCCGTCGAACTTCACCACGGTGCCGGTGGCGGTGAGTTCCAGGTCGCGGCCGGCGGCGCGGGCGATGATGTCGGCGGTGGTCCGCTCCATCTCCGCCGATTCCATCTGGCTCGCCACGGTGCGGGTCCAGATCAACTCGTAGAGCTTGGCCTGCTCGGGATCGAGATGGCGCGCGGCATCCTTGGGCCGCCGGGTGGGATCGGTGGGCCGGATCGCCTCATGGGCTTCCTGGGCATTCTTGGCCTTGGTGGTGTATTTGCGCGGCACGCCGGGCAGATAGCGCGGGCCGTAATGGCTGGAGATGGCGGCGCGAGTGGCGGCGACCGCCTCCGGCGCCATGTCCACGCCATCGGTTCGCATATAGGTGATGAGACCCACGGTCTCGCCGCCCACGTCCACGCCTTCATACAGGCGCTGGGCGATCTGCATGGTGCGGGCCGGCGCCAGACCGAGCTTGCGGCTGGCTTCCTGCTGCAAAGTGGAGGTGGTGAAGGGCGGCTGCGGATGCCGCCGCATGGGCTTGGCCTCGATGCCGCGCACGCTGAAGGTGGACGACTCCAGGGAGGCGCGGAACGCCGCGGCTTCCTCGGCGGTGCCGACAGACAGGCGGGTGATCTTCTTGCCGTCGGCGCCCGACAGGCGGGCCTCGAAGCCCTCGCCGCGCGGGGTCGCAAGCTGGGCGACGATGGACCAGTATTCCCGCGCTTGGAACAGCTCGATCTCGCGCTCCCGGTCGCAGACCAGGCGCAGCGCCACCGACTGCACACGGCCGGCGGAGCGGGCGCCGGGCAATTTGCGCCACAGCACCGGGGAGAGGGTGAAGCCCACCAGATAATCGAGGGCGCGGCGGGCGAGATAGGCATCCACCAGCGCCACATCGATGGCCCGCGGCGCCTTCATGGCATCCAGCACGGCCTGCTTGGTGATGGCGTTGAACACCACGCGCTCGACCGGCTGGCCCTTGAGCGCCTTCTTCTCGCGCAGCACTTCGAGGACGTGCCAGGAGATGGCTTCCCCTTCGCGATCCGGATCGGTGGCGAGGATCAGGCCATCAGCGCCCTTGACCGCCTTGGCGATCTCGTTGAGGCGCTTCTGGGCCTTGGGGTCCACTTCCCACAGCATGCGGAAGTCCGCATCGGGGTCCACCGAACCGTCCTTGGAGGGGAGGTCCCGGATGTGGCCATACGAAGCGATGACCTCGTAACCCGGACCGAGATATTTGTTGATCGTCTTCGCCTTAGCCGGCGATTCAACGATGACGACCTGCATGGACGAACAATCTCTTGAAAAACGCCGCGGCCCCTTGGCGGCGGCCGCAACATGGGGTTCGACGGCAGGGCTGTCAAATCGCACCCATTCCCAGCTGTCGCCGCGGGATCTTTGTCGCTATGCAACCTAGAGTATGTTGTAAAGCTTCAGGCAACTATCAGGATGTTGTTGGGGTCGAGGTCTGGGAGCGAAGGCATGAGCGGCGCGGCGCCTGAGCGGAAGACGACAGATGCGGACGAGTTTGCCACCTACGTGGCCTCGCTCGCCGGGGAATTGTCCCGCCTTGCGCGTGGGCACGGGTTCCCCACGCTCGCCTATCTGCTGGACATGGCCCGGCTGGAAGCCCGGGCGGCGGTGCCGAAGCCACAAGGGCGTTCGGACCGCGCAATCCGCGCGGACGCCATCCAGGAGTGAGAGGCTCGAATCGGCTGCCTGGCCGCGTCACTCCGGTCGGATCAGCGCCACCCGGCCGCCGTTCTGGCGCTCCAGGCGACCCGCCAGCTCCAGTTCGAGCAACACCACTTGCACCTCGGCCGCAGATGCCTGGGCGAAGCGCACCAGATCGTCGATGGTGGTCGGAACCGGTGAGAGCAGTTCCAGGATGCGTCCGCGCACCCCATCTTCCGGCTCCGGCGAGGCCCCCGGCGGCGCGCGGGGGGCTTCAATTTGGCCCTCGGGACCATCGAACGGCGAGGTGGAAAAGCGCGGGCGTTCAAGCAGCGGCCGCAGCGCCTCGATCACGTCGGCGGCGTCGGTGACCAGGGTCGCGCCCGATTTCAGCAACCGGTTGGTGCCGCCGGCCCGCGGGTCCAGGGGCGAACCGGGAATGGCGAACACTTCGCGCCCCTGCTCGGCAGCCAGACGCGCGGTGATCAACGAGCCGGAGCGTTCCGCCGCCTCCACCACCAGCACGCCCAGGGCCATGCCGGAGACGAGGCGGTTGCGGCGGGGAAAATCCCGCGCGCGGGCCTCCCAGGCCAGCGGCATTTCCGAGACCACGGCCCCAGTCGCCACCACCCGCTCGATCAGGCCGATGTTTTCGGCGGGATAGGGCTTGGCGAGGCCGCCGGCTAAGACACCGATGGTGCCGCCCTCCAGGCTGGCCTCGTGGGCGGCGGTATCCACGCCCCGCGCCAGGCCCGAGACCACCACGAAGCCGGCGTTTGCCAACTCCCGCGCAAACCGTGCCGCCAGCGTGCGGCCGGCGGCGGAGGCGTTGCGGGCACCGACGATGGCGACCTTAGGCGCCATCAGCGCGGCGTCACGTCCGCGCACCGCGATCACCGGCGGCGCATCGTCCAGTACCCGCAGGGCTTCGGGGTAGGCGGCATCGGCCATCAGCACGAAGCGCCCGCCCAGGCGCTCCAGGGCGGCGGTTTCGTCTTCCGCTTCCGCAATGCTGGGGGAGCGGGGCGGCATCAATCGTCCGCCGCGCCGGGCCAGGCTGGGCAAAGCCTCCAATGCCGCGGCGGCGCCGCCGAACTGGTTGACGAGAACGCGAAACGTACGCGGACCGACATTTTCCGTGCGAATCAGGCGCAGCCAGTCCAGTCGCTGGGACGGGGAGAGCCGTGCGCTGCCACCCCGCCCGGCGCTCATCCCTTTGCGCCGATCTTGGTCTCCGTCCCGGACAGCAGGCGGGAGATATTGGCGTGATGCTTGCCCCACAGCAGCAGGGCCAGCAGCGCCAGCAGCAGCCCCACCCGTGGAGCGCCGAGCCCATAAGCGGCGAGCGGCGTCGCCACTGCCGCCACCAAAGCGGCCAGCGAGGAATAGCGGGACAGATAGGCCACCGCGAGCCAGACCACCGCAAAGGCGATGGCGGACGGCCAGAACAGGCCGAGGGCGATGCCCAGGAACGTGGCGACGCCCTTGCCGCCCTTGAATTTCAGCCACACCGGCAGCAGATGGCCCACAAATGCCCCGAGCCCCGCCGCCAGCGCCGCGTCGGCGCCCCACAAGGCACCCGCCACCAGCACCGCCACGGTGCCCTTCAGCGCGTCACCGAGCAGGGTTGCCGCCGCCAGATCCTTGCGCCCCGTGCGCAGCACATTGGTGGCGCCGATATTGCCGGAGCCGATGGTGCGGATATCGGCGGTGCCGGCGAGGCGGGTGATGAGGATGCCGAACGGGATCGAGCCGAGCAGATAGCCCAGCGCCACCGCAGCCAGCGTCAGGGTCGGCGCCAGAGACCAGGAAAAAACCGACATACGGGTCTCGCATCTGGCGCGGGGCGCGCCTTGGGGATCAAACGTATTCGTACACCGTGCGTCCGGCAACGATGGTGCGCAGAACCCGGCCCTGGAGCCGGGCGGAATCGAACGGTGTATTGCGGGAGCGGGACTTCAACTGGGCCGGATCAAGCACGTAGGGCATGTCGGCATCGAGCACGATGACGTCCGCCGGCGCCCCGGGCCGCAGGGTTCCCGCGCGCAGGCCCAGAAGTTCCGCCGGGCGGGTCGACAAGGCATGCAGCACATTCACCAGATCCACCTGGTCGGAATGCACCAGCCGCAGGGCCGCGCTCAGCAGGGTTTCCAGGCCGATGGCGCCCGGCTCCGCCTCGGAGAACGGCAGGCGCTTCATCTCCACATCCTGGGGGTTGTGGTCGGAAACCACCACGTCGATCAGGCCGGAGGCGAGGGCGTGGATCAGGGCTGTGCGGTCCTCTTCCGCGCGCAGCGGCGGGGCGACCTTGAAGAAGGTGCGGTATTGGCCCACATCCAGCTCGTTGAAGCTGAGATGGTTGATGGACACCGAGCAGGTCACCGGCAATCCGGCTTCCTTGGCCCGGGCCAGAACCTCCAGCGATTCGCGGCAGGTGATCGCGGCGGCGTGGTAGCGCCCGCGGGCGCCGTCCACGAGCCGCAGATCGCGCTCCAGGACGATGGTCTCCGCCGCCTTGGGGTTGCCGCCAAGGCCGAGCTTGGTGGCGAACAGGCCCTCGTTCATGGCGCCGCCGGACATGGTGGCGTCCTCGGTGTGATGAACCACCAGAGCGTCGAAGTCGCGGGCATAAGTGAGCGCCCGGCGCAGCACCTGGGCGGAAGCAAGTGAGCGGGCGCCATCGGTGAAGGCCACCGCACCGGCCGCCTGGAGCAGGCCGATCTCGGTCATCTCCTCGCCGCGCAGTCCCTTGGTGAGGGCGGCCATGGGGTGGATGCGGACCACGGCGGTATCGCGCGCCCGGCGCAGGATGAAGTCGACGATGGCCGGATCATCCACCACCGGATCGGTATCGGGCTGGCAGACGATGGTGGTGACGCCGCCGGCGGCCGCCGCATGGCTGGCGGAGGCCAGGGTCTCGCGGTGCTCGGCGCCGGGCTCGCCGATATAGGCGCGCATGTCCACGAGGCCGGGGGCGACGACGGCGCCGCGGCAATCCACCACTTCCGCGCCATCGGGAATGCCCGCGGCAGCGATGCCGAAGGCGGTATCCAGGATGATGCCGCCGGACAACAGTACGTCACCTTGGAAGTCCGAGCCGCGGGACGGGTCGACGATGCGGGCGTTGGCGAGCAGGAGGGGATGGGGCTCGGTCATGGCGGGGCCCCTTCAGGCGTTGGGAAGCTTGCGCGCGAGCGCATCGAGGACGGCCATGCGCACCGCGACCCCCATTTCCACCTGCTCGCGGATCAGGGACTGCGGCCCATCGGCCACCGCCGAGTCGATCTCCACGCCTCGGTTCATGGGGCCGGGGTGCATCACCAGAGCATCGGGCTTGGCGCGCTTCAGCTTGGCTTCGTCGAGGCCGTAATAATGGAAATATTCCTTCACCGAGGGGATGAAGGAACCGGCCATGCGCTCGCGCTGGAGGCGCAGCATCATCACGATGTCCGCATCCTTCAGGCCGCTGTCCATGTTGCGGTGGACCTCAACGCCGAAATTCTCGATGCCCGTTGGCAGTAGCGTGGAGGGGGCCACCACCCGCACCTGCGCGCCCAGCGTGTGCAGCAGCAGGATGTTGGAGCGCGCCACCCGCGAGTGGAGCACGTCGCCGCAGATGGCCACCACCAGTCCGGTGATCTCGCCTTTGTTGCGGCGGATGGTCAGGGCATCCAGCAGCGCCTGGGTGGGATGTTCATGGGCGCCGTCGCCGGCATTGACCACGCAGCAGTCCACCTGCCGGGCCAGCAGGGCCACCGCGCCCGAGGCGTGATGCCGCACCACCAATATGTCGGGGTGCATGGCGTTCAGCGTCATGGCGGTGTCGACCAGGGTCTCGCCCTTCTTCACCGAAGACGTGCCCACCGACATGTTCATCACGTCGGCACCGAGGCGCTTGCCCGCGATCTCGAACGAGGACTGGGTGCGGGTGGACGCTTCGAAGAATAGGTTGATCTGGGTCCGGCCGCGCAGCGCCGTACGTTTCTTTTCGATCTGCCGGTTGAGGACGACGAATTCCTCGGCGAGATCCAGGAGACCGATGATCTCCCGAGCGGATAGCCCGTCGATGCCGAGCAAGTCGCGGCGGTCGAGGGTGAAGGCGGAGGCTGCATGCATGGCAGGCCGGAGCCTTAGCGAGACTCACCCGTGCCTGCAAGGCTCAGCTTGGCCGCAGGGGGGGCGCGGGGCTGTCTTGCTTTTGCCCAAAATACCGTGGAGGGCGAAATGCGGCCATGTTGTCGAACAAGTAGACACAGGAACGACTTGGTTCGTTCAGTCCGCATTCAGCGGGGCAACGTAGTATTAACGCTGATCGGATTGAAGTCATAATTTAGCTTCGATCCCGTTCGATGAAAGCGGACACAGCGTTTTCAGGCGGCCATTGAAGGTGGGTCAAGAGCGACGCTCAGGAGACTAGTAATGACAAGCAGTGTGTCCAATCGGGTCGCTGCGCTCGGCCTCGTGGCTGCGCTCGGTATGTTGGCCGCGTCCCCGGCTTTTTCGGCTTCGCTCTCCAGTGGGGCCGCGCGCCTTCCCGCCCTTGCCGCATCGCCGGTGACGACGGTGCAGTATTATGGCCGCGGCTACGGTCCCCCGCCGCCGTGCTGGAACTGCGGCCGGCGCAACAACAACAATGGCGCTGCCGTGGGTGCCGGGATCGCGCTGGGCATTCTGGGCGCCGCGGCCATCGCCGGTGCCGCCAGCGCTGCTCCCCCGCCGCCGGTCTATTACGAGCCGCCGCCGCCGCCGGTGGTCTATTACGCCCCGCCGCCGCCGCCCCCGGTGATGTATCAGGGCCCGGCCCGGTGCTGGTATGGCGGCCCGCAAGGTGGGTATTGGGGGCCTTGCTGAGCCACGGTTCTCGGGTTCAGTGCTTGCAGATACGAAAGGCGGCCTCGGGGCCGCCTTTTTCATTTGGTCCGCAAGGCCTCAGGCGGGCAGCAAGCCGACCAGGGCAAGCACCACGGGGAGCGTCAGCGCCGCCCCGATGATCTGCACCGTCAGCATCTCGGCCAGAAGCGGCGCGTCTCCGCCCATCTGGCGGGCGAGAACGTAGCCGTTGGGCGCAGATGGAACCGCGCAGACGATGGCCAGGACGGCCAGTTCGGTGCCCCGCAGCCCAAAGGCGAGTCCCAGGCCCACGGCGACGGCGGGCTTCACTGCCAGCTTGAGGAACAGGGTCAGAAACACCACCGGCTTCAGTTCGCGCAGGCGGTCCAATGCGAGGCCGCCGCCGACCACGAGCAGGCCGAGGGCCAGCGAGGCGCGGCCCAGAATATCGCCGAACTCCACCACCACCGCTGGAACCGGGATCGCAAAGCCATTCAGCAGCGCTCCCGCCGCACAGGACCAGATAAAGGGATTGCGCACCAATTGGCTGGCGATGAAGCGGGGCGTGGCATGGGCGGTGCCTGCGTAACGGGCCAGGACAATGACGCAGACCACATTGACCGCCGGGATCATCGCCACCAGGGCCACCGCAGCCACGGTGACGCCCGCGGCGCCATAAAGACCACCAGCCACCGCTAGGGCGATGTAGGTATTCCAGCGGGTGGCGCCCTGGAACAGGGAGGTGAATGCCGGCCCGCTGAGCGCCATGCTGCGGGTCAGCAACGGACGCACCGCCAGCAGCCCCGCCGTCATGATCAGGATCGCCCCCAGCATGGCGCCCACCACCTCCAGCACGCTGACGCCGCGCAGATCGGCCTTGACGGCGGAGACCAGCAGCAGGGCCGGGAACAGGACGAAATAGGTGAGCTGTTCCAGTGCGATCCAATGGTCGGCTTTTTTCAGCAGCAGCCGGCGCAGCACCACCCCCAGCAAGATCACCAGGAAGACCGGGACGAGGGCGGTGAGGATGCTGGTCATGGGATCGGATACCGGAAAGGGCGTTATGAACCCGGCACGGCGGGCGCATGGGGCGGGGAGGTGTGCATAGACCGCCCCGGACGGTCCGACCAGTGGAGTGCGCGCGGGGCGACCGGCGCAGGCATTCAGTTTGCGCGGGGCATTGTGCGGCGGTCCCGAAACGGGACGTTCGGCGGCCTGCCATGCCGGAGGCGGGAACGGAGCGGAACAAAGCCGGCGCGAATCGCAAGCGGCGAGGAGGTCGCGTTTCGTTCCTGCCTTCCCGCGGCGACCGAGGGACCTGCGATGCGCCCCTGTTATCGTCCGAAGCCGCGCCGATTGAGGAAGTCCAGCGCACCTTGAAGAATGAACGCCGCCGCGTGCTGGTCGATGACATTGGCCCGCTTGGCCCGGCTCATGTCCGCCGAGATCAACGCTCGCTCCACTGCCACAGTGGACAGCCGCTCATCCCAGAACGCGATGGGCCGGCCCGAGAGGCGGGCAAAGTTGCGCGCGAACGCGCGGCTCGCCTGGACGCGCGGGCCCTCGGAGCCGTCCATGTTCAGCGGCAGGCCGAGCACGAAGGCCACCGCCTTGCGGTCATCCGCCAGGGCGAGCAGGCGGTTGGCGTCGAGGGTGAATTTGCTGCGCTGGATGGTCTCCACGATGGTCGCCAGCCGGCGGTCGGGATCGCAGGTCGCCACACCGATGGTCTTGGTGCCGAGATCCAGCCCCAGCAGCGAACCGCGCGGCGGCAGCAAAGCGGCGATATCCACCAACGGCGCAACCATGGCGCCGGGCGACGGCACAGTTGGGATATCCCCCTGCGTTGCAAGGGGCGTTGGATCGGCGGCGGGCGGAAGGCGTGTCATGGCCGCACCTAACCAGCCTTGGGCGCGCAACGCCACGGCATATTTCGATCATCGCTCGACCCACTAAGCGGGGAACAGCGTGGCCGCTGGACGCGTTGCGGGGGCTCGGCGCTTACCCGATACTCCGCGCCGAAGAGACACGGCGCTGAACGCGCTGCCGCTCCCCCTTCCTGCACAAAGGGCTACGACCATGAAGATTACCTGGTTCGGACATGCCGCCTTCCGCCTGGATTTTGCCGGCAAGGCGGTGCTCATCGATCCCTTCTTCACCGGCAATCCGTCCTTCAAGGGCACGGTGTCCGAGGCTGCCCATGGCCTCACCCACATTCTGCTCACCCACGGCCATTCCGACCATGTGGGCGATACGGTTGAACTGGTGAAGACGGTGGAGGAGGGCGGCGCCACCGTGCCGGTGGTGGCCAATCCCGAACTGTGCGGCTTTCTGGGCGGGCAGGGCCTGTCCAACTTCCAGATGATGAATACGGGCGGCACCATCGCGCTGGACGGTTTCACTGTCACCATGGTGCGGGCGGACCATTCCTCCGGCGGCGACGGCTCGGTGCCGGCCTATCTGGGCAATCCCACCGGCCTGATCGTGAAGGCCGAGGGCGAGCCGGCGATCTGGCATCTGGGCGACACCGACATCTTCTCCGACATGGCGCTGATCAGCGAGATCCACCAGCCAAAGGTGGCCTTGGTTCCCATTGGTGACCGATTCACCATGGGGCCGGCGGTGGCAGCCCTGGCGGTGCGGCGGTTCCTGAATGTGGAAACGGTGGTGCCCTGCCACTTTGGCTCGTTCCCGCCTCTGGTGCAGGACGCGTCCGGCTTCGTGGCGGCGCTGGAAGGCCATCCGGTCAAGGTGGTGGTGGCCAAAAGCGGGCAGAGCTTCGAGGTCTAAGGCGGGGGACGTTGCCCCCGCTTCGCTCTCAGTGCAGCGGCTGGGCCCCCGCCCCGTCCTTGTCGTGCTGCGCGAACCGTTCCACCAGGGTTGCGCTGGCGGCATTGAGGCCAATGACCTCGACCACGCGACCGTTTCGTCGCGCCTTGAACACCACCTGATCGAGGGCGCCGATGGCTGAGATGTCCCAGAAATGGGCGTCGGTGACATCGATGACGATGCGATCCACGTCCTCGGTGACGTGGATCGCATCGCGAAACGTCCCGGCGGAGGCGAAGAACACCTGTCCTTCCACCCGGTAGGTGCGCACCCGCCCATCCGCGGACAGGGTGGAGGAGACCCGGCTCAGGCGAGACACCTTGCTGGCGAAGAACATGCCAGAGAGCAGCACGCCCACCAGCACGCCCTTGGCCAGGTCGTTGGTGGCGACGACGGTGGCGACCGTCGCCAGCATCACGATGGAAGACTGCGCAGGATTGGAGCGCAGCCGGACGATGGACTGCCAGGAGAAGGTGTTGATGGAGACCATCAGCATCACCGCGGTCAGCGCCGCCACCGGTACGATGGCGAGCAGGTCTTGGAGCGCCACCAGCAGGATCAGGAGCGCAAGCCCGGCGGTGAGGGTGGACAGGCGCCCACGCGCCCCCGACGACACATTGATGACCGACTGGCCGATCATGGCGCAGCCACCCATGCCGCCGAACACCGCGGAGGCGATGTTGGCGAGCCCCTGGCCCGCGCATTCGCGGTTCTTGTCGCTGGACGTGTCGGTGAGGTCGTCGACGATCTGCGCTGTGAGCAGCGATTCCAGCAGACCCACCGCAGCCAGTGTCAGGGCGATGGGCACCAGGATGCGCAGGGTCTCAAAGGTGTAAGGCACCTGCGGCAAGCCGAAGCTGGGCAGGGTCGAGGGCAGTTCCCCCAGATGCGCCACCGTACGCACATCCAGATGGAACAGTGCACTGATCGCCGTGAGAACGACGATCGCCACCAGGGGCGACGGCACGGCTCGGGTGAGGCGGGGAAAGAGATAGATGATGCCCAGCCCCAGGGCGATCAGGCCATAGGTGGCCGGCGGTACGTTCACCAGTTCCGGCAATTGGGCCAGGAAGATCAGGATCGCCAAGGCGTTGACGAAACCGGTCATCACCGATTGCGAAACGAAGCGCATCAGCCGCCCGAGCTTCAGCAACGCCGCCGCGATCTGGAACAGGCCCATGAGGATGGTGGCGGCGAACAGATATTGCACGCCATGGTCCCGGACCAAGCCGGACATCAAGACCGCGGTGGCGGCGGTGGCGGCGGAGATCATGGCCGGGCGCCCGCCAGTGAAGGCGATGACGCAGGCGATCACCACCGAGGCATAAAGCCCGACCTTGGGATCAACCCCGGCGATCACCGAGAAGCCGATGGCTTCGGGAATGAGCGCCAGCGCCACCACCAGGCCCGACAGGAAATCCCCGCGCACGTTGGAGGTCCACTCGCGGGTGGAAAACAGGGAAAATGTCATCAGAAGGGATTCCGCAAAGCAGGCACGCCCGTTCAGCCGGTCTGAGGCTGGGTCAATGGTGCCATTTGCGTGGTCCGGCGGATCGGCGGCCGGAAGAGCCACCCGGAATTTCACCGGGTCCCGTGAATACCTCAGTCATATCCAGCCGGACCGCCCATGGCAACATGCGGCCGCGTACGCCCCACCGGACCGCAGCCGCTTGCATGGGGCGCCCACGCGCCGCGTTGCCCGGTCTTCCGACCGCGCTATAAGGAGCGATGCCCGCCACACAGACGTTCGAGTCGCCCCAGGATCCCAAGGACGTTCTGCGCCACGTCTTCGGCTATGACAGCTTCCGGGGGCCGCAGGCGGAGATCGTCCAGCATCTGGTGGAGGGCGGCGACGCCTTGGTGCTGATGCCCACCGGCGGCGGCAAGTCATTGTGCTATCAGGTTCCGGCTTTGGTGCGGCCGGGCACTGGCATCATCATTTCGCCCCTGATTGCCCTGATGCACGATCAGGTGCAGGCGCTGCGCCAATTGGGCGTGCGGGCGGCGGCGCTGAATTCCGCGCTCCAGCCGGGCGAGGCGCGGCAGGTGGAGCGCGCCTTCGCCCTGGGCGAGCTGGATATGCTCTATGTGGCGCCCGAGCGCCTGTTCACCGACAGCTTCCAGACCTTGCTGCAGGGCGCGCGCATCGCTTTGTTCGCCATCGACGAGGCGCACTGCGTCTCGCAATGGGGGCATGATTTCCGGCCCGAATATCGGCAGCTCACCATGCTGCACGAGCGCTTTCCCTCGGTGCCGCGCATCGCGCTGACCGCCACCGCCGACGGCCCCACCCGGCGCGAGATTGTCGAGCGGCTGGGGCTGGAGAATGGGCGGGTGTTCCTGTCCAGCTTCGACCGGCCCAACATCCGCTATCGCATCGCCCCCAAAGCCAATCCCAAGGCGCAATTGCGCGCCTTCCTGGATGAGCATGTGGACGAGGCCGGCATCATCTACTGCATGAGCCGCGCCAAGGTGGAGCAGACCGCCGATACGCTGAATGCCGAAGGCCGCACCGCGCTGCGCTATCATGCGGGCCTGGATGCGGAGACCCGCGCCCGCAATCAGGACCGCTTCATCAAGGAAGAGGGCGTGGTGATGGTGGCCACCATCGCCTTCGGCATGGGCATCGACAAGCCGGACGTGCGGTTCGTGGTGCACCTGGACCTGCCCAAGAGCATTGAGGCCTATTACCAGGAGACCGGCCGCGCCGGCCGCGACGGCCTGCCGTCCGAAGCGCTGCTGCTCTATGGCGTCGAGGATGTGGCCAAGCTGATCCAGTTCGTGGAAGCCTCCGACGCGCCGGAGGCCCGCAAGCGGGTGGAGCGCCAGAAGCTCGATGCGCTGCTGGGCCTGTGCGAGACCGCCAGTTGCCGGCGGCAGGTGCTGTTGTCCTATTTCGAAGAGACGCTGCCGGAGCCGTGCGGCAATTGCGATACCTGCCTGGAGCCGGTGAAGACCTTCGACGGCACGCAGGTGGTGCAGAAGCTTCTGTCCTGCGTCTATCGCACCGGCGAGCGCTTCGGCGCGGGCCATGTGATCGACGTGCTGCTGGGGGTGGGCAACGATCGGGCGCTCAAGCTCGGCCATGACAAGATTTCCACCTTCGGCATCGGCAAGGATCTCTCCCGCGATGAATGGCGCGCCGTGGTGCGCCAGGTTGTGGCATTGGGCCTGTTGCAGGTGGATGTGGAAGGCCATGGCGGCCTCAGCCTGTCGGCCGAATGCCGCCCGGTCCTGCGCGGCGAGCGCACCGTGCAGCTCAAGGTGGAGGCGCGCGCCCGGCCGGCGCGCGCCGGCGGCGCGGCCGGGGGACGGGGCCCGAAGCCCGCGCTCAGCGATCCGGCGGACGAGCAACTGTATCAGAAGCTGCGCGGCCTGCGCCTGGAACTGGCCCGCGCCCAGAGCGTCCCACCCTATGTGATTTTTCACGATGCCACCTTGATGGAGATCGTCCGCGTGCGCCCGCGCTCGCTGGCGGCGCTGGGGGATGTCTCCGGCGTCGGCGAGGCCAAGCTGGAGCGCTATGGTCCGGTCTTTTTGGAAGCGGTACGGGGCGGTTAGGGCCGCCACTGCGGTGAACGCCTGTGGCCATGAGGAACGCCGGTTGCTCAGAAGGCTTTCCCGCCGGGAACGCCCTTGCTATAGCGGCCATAGCTTAAGGAGCATGTCATGTCCGTCGATCAGGCGACCGTTCGCCGCGTGGCGCATCTCGCGCGCATCGCGGTGCGCGAGGAAGAGCTGGAGCCCCTGCAGGGCGAACTGAACGCCATCCTCGCCTTTGTGGAGCAATTGGCGGATCTGGACGTGTCCTCCATCGAGCCCATGACCGGCGTCATTCCAATGGAACTGCCCATGCGCGAGGACGTGGTCAACGATGGCCACATCCCCGAACTGATCCTTGCCAACGCCCCGCAGTCCGAGGGCGGATTCTTCACGGTGCCGAAGGTGGTGGAATGACCGCGCTCAATCGTCTGACCCTCACCCAGGCGCGCGAAGGCCTCGCCAAGCGCGAGTTCACCTCCGTCGAGCTGACTGAGTCTTATGTCACCGCCATGGAGCAGGCGCGCGGGCTCAATGCCTATGTGCTGGAGACCGCCGAGCAGGCGCTGGCCATGGCCGCCGAGAGCGACAAGCGCATCGACAGCGGCGACGCCGGCAAGCTGGAAGGCCTGCCCCTGGGCATCAAGGACATGTTCTGCACCAAGGACGTGCGGACCACCGCCTGCTCGAAGATTCTCGGGGACTTCGTGCCGCCCTACGAATCCAGCGTCACCTCCCGCCTGTGGGCGGATGGCGCCGTCATGCTCGGCAAGCTGAACAATGACGAGTTCGCCATGGGCTCCTCCAACGAAAGCTCGGCTTTCGGCCCGGTGGTCTCGCCCTGGCAGCGCGAGAAGGACCAGGCCCCTCTGGTGCCCGGCGGGTCTTCCGGCGGCTCGGCCGCGGCGGTGGCCGCGTTCCTGTGCGCCGGCGCCACGGCCACCGACACCGGCGGCTCCATCCGCCAGCCGGCGGCCTTCACCGGCACCGTGGGCATCAAACCCACCTATGGCCGCTGCTCGCGCTACGGCATCATCGCTTATGCCTCGTCGCTGGATCAGGCCGGCCCCATCGCCCGCACCGTGAATGATGCGGCGGTGCTGCTGCGCTCCATGGCCGGCTTCGACCCCAAGGATTCCACCAGCGTGAATCGCGCGGTGCCCGATTATGAGGACGCGGTCGGCGCTTCCATCCGGGGCAAGCGCATCGGCATTCCACGCGAGTACCGGGTCGAGGGGCTGGACCCCGAGATCGCGGGCCTATGGGAAGAGGGCGCCCAGTGGCTGCGCGATGCGGGCGCGGAGGTGGTGGACATCACCTTGCCGCACACCAAATACGCGCTGCCGGCCTATTATATCGTGGCACCGGCGGAAGCCTCTTCGAACCTCGCGCGCTATGACGGCGTGCGCTACGGCCTGCGGGTGCCCGGCCGTGACATTGCCGACATGTATGAGCGCACCCGCGCCGCCGGCTTCGGTCCGGAAGTGCGCCGCCGCATCATGATCGGCACCTATGTGCTCTCGGCGGGCTATTACGACGCCTATTATCTCAAGGCGCAGAAGGTCCGCACCCTGATCAAGCGCGACTTCGACGACGTGTTCGCGCAGGGGGTGGATGCGGTGCTCACTCCCGCGACGCCGTCTGCGGCGTTCGGCATCGGCGAGAAGTCCAGCGCCGATCCAGTGGAGATGTATCTCCAGGACGTGTTCACGGTGACGGTGAATCTGGCCGGCCTGCCGGGAATTTCCGTGCCCGGCGGCTTCTCCTGCAACAACCTGCCGCTGGGGCTCCAGCTGATCGGGCGCCCGTTCGAGGAAGAGACATTGTTCTCCCTCGCCCAGGTCATCGAGGACGCTGCCGGCCGCTTCCCCGTGGAGGATGCCTGGTGGGAGGCGTGACGCCCGCCGATCCCGAGGCCGCCGCCCGCGTGCTGCTGGCGGAGGCGCGGGCCGATATCGACGCGCTGGACGACCAGATGGTCGACCTTCTGATCCAGCGGGTCGCGGTGGTGGAGCGGGTTCTGGTGATCAAGCGGCAGGCGGGCATTCCCGCTTTGCTGCCGGAGCGGGTGGAGGAAGTGGTGGAGCGGGTCTGCGCCCGCGCCCGTGCCGCCGGCCTGCCGGAGGATCTCACCGATGCTTTATGGCGCCGGCTGATCCAATGGACCATCGACTATGAGAACGAACGCCTGGTCTAAACGGTGAAACGCCCGGCCTGTTGCCAGGGCAGGTGCGCCGGGATTACCACACTCAAGACAGCGGCTCTGGCCGCGTGATGCAGGAACGCCGATGACCGTCCATGTCCGCCCCGCCGATCCCCGCAAGCTCATCAAGGGCAATACCGGTGACTGGGAAGTGGTGATCGGCATGGAAGTCCATGCCCAGGTCGCCTCCAATGCCAAGCTGTTCTCCGGCGCCTCCACCGCCTTCGGTGGACCGCCGAACGATCATGTGTCGCTGGTGGATGCGGCCATGCCCGGCATGCTGCCGGTCATCAACAAGGAATGCGTCGCCCAGGCGGTGCGCACCGGCCTCGGCCTGAAGGCGCAGATCAATCTGCGCTCCACCTTCGACCGCAAGAATTATTTCTATCCGGACCTGCCCCAGGGCTATCAGATCAGCCAGTTCAAGAGCCCCATCGTCGGCGAGGGCGTGGTGATCGTCGATCTGATCGACGGCGAGAGCATCCATGTGGGTGTGGAGCGCCTGCATCTGGAACAGGATGCGGGCAAGTCGATCCACGATCTGTCGCCCACCTTGAGCTTCGTCGACCTGAACCGCTCCGGCGTGGCGCTGATGGAGATCGTTTCGCGGCCGGACCTGCGCTCGTCGGAGGAGGCGCGCGCCTATGTGACCAAGCTGCGCTCCATCCTGCGCTATCTGGGCACCTGCGACGGCGACATGGAGAAGGGCAACCTGCGCGCGGACGTGAATGTCTCCGTGCGCCGCCCCGGCGAGCCGCTCGGCACCCGCTGCGAAATCAAGAACGTCAATTCCATCCGCTTCATCGGTCAGGCCATCGAGGTGGAGGCCCGGCGCCAGATCCAGATCATCGAGGATGGCGGCACCATCGACCAGGAAACGCGCCTGTTCGATCCCGGCAAAGGCGAAACCCGCTCCATGCGCTCCAAGGAAGAGGCGCATGACTATCGCTATTTCCCCGATCCCGATCTGCTGCCTTTGGTACTGCACCCGGACGACGTGACCGCGCTGGCGGCCCAGCTCCCCGAACTGCCGGATGAGAAGAAGGCGCGCTTCATCGCCACCTACGGCCTCAGCCCCTATGACGCCGGCGTGCTGGTATCCGAGCAGGTGACGGCGGCCTATTTCGAGCAGGTGGCCACCGGGCGCGACGGCAAGGCGGCGGCAAATTTCGTCATCAACGAGCTGTTCGGCCGCCTCAACAAGGACGGCAAGGATGTCACCACTTCGCCGGTGTCTCCGGCCCAGGTGGCGACCATTGTCGATCTGATGAGCGAGGGCGTGATCTCGTCCAAGATCGCCAAGGATCTGTTCGAGATCATCTATACCGAAGGCGGCGATCCGCGCGTGGTGGTGGAAGAGCGGGGCCTCAAGCAGGTCACCGATACTGGCGCCATCGAGAAAGTGGTGGACGACATCATCGCCGCCAACCCGGACAAGGTGGCTCAGGTTCTGGCCAAGCCCACCATGCTGGGTTGGTTCGTCGGCCAGGCCATGAAGGCCTCCGGGGGCAAGGCGAACCCCCAGGCGCTCAATGATATCCTGAAGCGCAAGCTGGGCATCTGAGGCCTGGACTGCGCGTCGCCCATGGCGTCGCGCAGTTGACGTGCATGCCGCCCTATGGTGCCGCCGCGGTGTGACTGCGGGGGCAGGGATGCGGAAAATTGGCTTGATCATGTTCGGGGCGCTGCTGGGGGCGGGCATGGCCCTGTCGGTGTCCCCCGGCCTGCGGGCATTTCCGGCGGCCGAGCCGTCCATGCTGGGGACGTGGACCGCAGACAGCTATCATGCATCCGCCCGACACGGGCTGTTTGGCCTTGCCGAGCCGAAGGCCACGGCGTTCGGTGCCGTGGCACAGCCGGCGTCGCTCACCACAGAGCCGAACATGTCGGCTTGGGCGCTGTCCTTCACCTCCCAAAAGGGCGGGGCGTTCACCGGCAAGGCGACCTCGCCCACCGGCGAGAGCGTGCCGGTGGTTGGGGCGTTCCGCAGCGACGGCAAGCGGATCGTTTATTCAACGCCCTTTGGCAGCGGCAGCGGCGAGGTGGATGGCGGTAGCCTGGAATGGTGTTTCACCAACAGCGCGGCGACATTCGCCTCGGCCGAATGCACGGTCTACCGCCGCACCCCTTAGCGGACGCGGGCGCCCCTAGCCGAGGGCGCGCCAGCCGATGTCGTTGCGATAGAAGCCATCGGGCCAGTCGATGAGCCCGGCGGCCTCATAGGCCTGGTCGCGGGCTTCCTTGAGGGTCGGCGCCACGGCGGTCACGTTGAGCACCCGTCCGCCATTGGACAACAACTGGGCGCCCAGGCGCTTGGTGCCCGCATGGAAGATCAGCACGCCATCCACCGCCGCTGCGGCCTCCAGGCCGCGAATCTCAGTGCTTTTGAGATGGGCGCCGGGGTAGCCGCGGCTGGCATAAGCGATGGTAATGGCCGCGGAGTCGGACCAGGTGACGGAAATGTCCTTGAGCCGCCCATGGGCCACGGCTGCCAGGGTCTCCAGCAGGTCGCCGGTGAAGCGGGGCATCAGCACCTGGCATTCGGGATCGCCGAAGCGGCAGTTGTATTCCACCAGTTTCGGGCCGTCGGCGGTCAGCATCAGGCCGGCATAGAGGATGCCGCGATAGGGCGTGCCGGCGGCCACCATGGCCTTGGCGGTCGGCACGACGATTTCGGCGATGGCCCGCTGTTCCAACTCCGGGGTCAGGATCGGCGCGGGGGAATAGGCGCCCATGCCGCCGGTGTTGGGGCCGAGATCACCGTCGAAGGCCCGCTTGTGATCCTGCGCGCTGCCGAAGGGCACCACGGTCTCGCCATCCACGAGGCAGAACAGGCTGGCTTCCTCGCCCTCCATGAACGCCTCGATCAGCACTTCCTGCCCGCCGCCGGCGAACACCTGGTCGATGGCCTCGATGGCTTCTTCCACCGACAGTGCCACCACCACGCCCTTGCCGGCCATCAGGCCGTCGGCCTTGATGACGATGGGCGCGCCCTCGGCGGTCACATAGGCCCAGGCGTCCTCAGCCTTGGTGAAGCGCCCGAAGGCGGCGGTGGGAATGCCGTTGGCGCGGCACAATTCCTTGGTGAACAGCTTGGAGCCTTCGAGCCGTGCGGCCGCGGCGGTGGGACCGAACGCGGCGATGCCCGCTTCGCTCAGCCGATCCACCAGCCCGGCCACAAGTGGCGCCTCCGGGCCGACCACCACCAGATCGATCGCATTGGCCTTGCACCAGCGCACCAGGGTGTCGTGGGCCGACAGGGGAATGCCCTCCACCAGCTCGGCGAGATCACCGATGCCGGGATTGCCGGGCAGCGCGTAAAAGCGGCCCATGCCGGCGCTCTGGGCGAGCTTCCAGGCAAGGGCGTGTTCACGGCCACCGGAGCCGAGCAGGAGCACGTTCATCAGCATCATCCCCGTTTGGTCTTGGCTATCGGCTCCCGGGTCCGTGAACAAGGGGGCGGGCATTGCGCCCACCGCATGGGAGATAGGGGCTATGCTTCTGCCTCGATTATTTGCAGTGATGTGATTCCCATGACCTTGCCCGCCGAACCCCGTGGGAATGCTCCCGAATGGAGCGTGACCGAGCTGTCTTTCGCCCTGCGGCGGACGGTGGAGGATGCCTATGGGCATGTGCGGGTGCGGGGAGAAATCTCTGGATATCGCGGCCCCCACTCCTCCGGCCACGCCTATTTCTCCCTGAAGGACGAAGGCGCACGCCTGGACGCGGTGGTGTGGAAGGGCACCTTCGCCCGCCTCAAGCTACGTCCCGAAGAGGGGCTGGAGGTGGTGGCCGTGGGCAAGCTGACCACCTATCCCGGCAAGTCCGGCTATCAGATCGTCATCGAGCAGCTGGAGTTCGCCGGCGCCGGGGCGATCATGGCCATGCTGGAGGAGCGCAAGCGGCGCTTGGCCGGCGAGGGGCTGTTCGACCCCGCGCGCAAGACCTTGCTGCCGTTCCTGCCCAACGTGATAGGCGTGGTGACCTCGCCCACCGGCGCGGTGATCCGCGACATTCTGCATCGCCTCGCAGATCGCTTTCCCCGCCGGGTGCTGGTGTGGCCGGTGCGGGTGCAGGGCGAGACCTCAGCTGCCGAAGTGGCCGCTGCCATTCGCGGCTTCAACGCTTTGCCCCTTACCGGACCGATTCCCCGCCCGGATGTGCTGATCGTGGCCCGTGGTGGCGGCTCGCTGGAAGACTTGCTGGGCTTCTCCGACGAAGCCGTGGTGCGGGCGGCGGCGGAGAGCCAGATTCCCTTGGTCTCTGCCGTCGGTCACGAAACCGACGTCACCCTGATTGATTTTGCCGCCGATGTGCGGGCGCCGACGCCGTCCGCGGCCGCCGAAATGGTGGTTCCGGTGCGAGCGGATCTGCTGGCCACCGTGGCCGCCCTCGGGACCCGTCTTGCCGCCGCGCCGCAACGCCTGTTGGAGCGGCGGCGGCGCGACTATCGGGCCCTGGCCCGACTCCTGCCCAGCGCCGATGCACTGCTGGCCACGCCGCGGCAACGGCTGGACAGTGCGGGCGATCGCCTGCCACGCGCGCTCACCGCCAATGCGGTGGCCCATCGGGTGCAGTTCCAGGCGGCGCGGGCGAAGTTGTCGCCCTCCGCTTTGCGTCTGCGGCTGGAACGCCTCGGCGACCGGACCAACACGGTTGGAGCACGGCTGCGCCAGGGGCTCGAAGCCTTGGTGGCGCGACGCAAGGATCGGCTTGAAGCGGTGTCCGGCCGTCTTGCCACCGCCCAGGCGATGAACCTGCGCGCCCATGCGGTCGAGAACGCCCGGCGCCGGGAGCAACTGGCGGTGCTGCACCGACGCGGCGTGCGTGCGCTGGCCGGCGAGCTGAAGGCGCGTCACCAGCGCCTGGACGCCATGGACCAATTGCTGCGGGCCTTATCCTATCGCGGCGTTCTGGCGCGGGGCTTCGCCCTGGTCCGCGATGCGCAGGGGCAGGCCGTGCGCGCGGCAGCCGCTGTCGCGGGCGGCATGCGGCTGGATCTGGAGTTTGCCGACGGTCGGATCAGCGCCGTGGCGCAGGGGGCATCGACGCCCTCCGAGCCCAAGAAGGCCCCCCGTGCCGGCACGGGGGGCGGCGGCCAGCCGACCTTGTTTGACACCTGACGTGCACGAGCCGCGCCCGGTGCCCTTTCGAACCCGGCTCAAACGCATTATCTTGCAGGGCATCCGCTCTTTGTTCGCACCGATCTGGGACCCGTCTTTCGCCGTGATGAACCGATTTGAACGATTTCCGGAGCCTCAGGGCGAAGCGGAAGTGCGCTATCTCGATGGAGAATTCCGCATTCTCCGTCCCGGTAGTTTTGTGCGCTGCGGCGTGACCAATCAGGCCATCCCCCTGGATGAACTGCGCTACTGGAGCGTGGATCTGCAGGAGGCCTATGCCGATCCGCAGGCGGTTCTCGCCCGCGTCACCGGCAATCTTCCGCCGCAAGACTAAGCGACTGGTCGGTTCTGTTCCGGAGCGTCCCCGGCGAGCTTAGCGGCTTGCCGACCGCATGCTCGCCCGCGCCAGCAGATCATCTAAAGCTGCAGCATCGGACACTTCCATCCGCACCGGGAGCGCCGTGATGCGAGATGCGAAGGTGGAAAACGCCGCGCCGTTCAGGCGGGCTAGGTCCTTGGATGTCGTGACGAGGGTCAAACCGGCGTCGTCCGCTTCGTCCATCAGCCCGGCGATGTCTCCCGCGCTATAGGGGTGATGATCGGGAAACGCCCGCAGCCGGGCCACCTCGATGCCCGCCTCGGCGAGGGTCATCGCCAGTTTCTCCGGGCGCCCGATGCCCGCAAACGCCAGAACCCGCTGGCCGCGCAGGGCGGCAATGGTTGTGGCATCCGGGACGATGCTCGCCTCAAGCACGACCTTTCCGGCTTGGCGCGCCATCGTTCCCACTGCGGCCCCGGCGGCCCCTTCGCCCACCAGCAGCACCGCATCCGCCAATGCGATCTGCGGCGCCAGCGGCGCCCGCAGCGGCCCAGCCGGAAGCACCCGACCGTTGCCAACCCCCGCCGCGCCGTCAATGACCAGGAGGGTCACATCCTTGGTCAAGCTCGGGTTCTGGAAGCCATCGTCCATGACGATGTGGGTGGCGCCTTCCGCCACCGCCAGACGGGCGCCGGCAACCCGGTCCCGCGAGACGATGGTTGGCGCCTCCGCCGCAAGCAGCAGGGACTCATCGCCCACCGCTGCGGCGTCGTGGCGGGTGGGATCCACCCGCACCGGTCCTGCCAGCCTGCCGCCGTGGCCGCGCAGCAACGCAAAGGGCCGGGCACCTCTGGCTTTGAGGTGAGACAGGACCATCAGAGTGGTGGGCGTCTTGCCGGCACCGCCCACGGTGGGGTTGCCGACGCAGAGGACCGGGACGGCGATCACGGCTCCCGGCCGCGCCATCTGGCGCAAGGTGATGGCGCCGATCACATGCCCGATGGGAGAGAGAAGGGCGCCCCTCCAGCTGCCCGGCCGGGACCAGAACGCCGGCGCCTGGCCGATCATTTTCCTTCCAGCCGGATCTGCAGCAGGTAGGGATCCACGGCATTCAAGGTCCGCTCCAGAGCCCCGCCCAGCAGATCCACCGCCCGGCGGGCCGCATGGGCGGTATCTTCCTGAAACTCGGGATCGGTCAGGCTGGCGAAGGCAAAGCGCGCGATGTCGGCGGCATCGGCCACCGGGATGGCGCCGCGCTCGGCATCCAGGCGGCCATAGACCGCGCCGAAATTCCAGATATGCGGTCCGTGCAGGACCACGGTCCCGATCTTGGCGGCCTCGATCGGGTTCTGCCCGCCGTGACGCACCAGTGAGCCGCCGAGGAATGCAACGCCGGCGAGACGGTAGAACAGCCCCAGTTCGCCGATGGTGTCGGCCACATAGATATCGGTGTCCGCGGGCGGCAATGGCGCGCGGCTGCGCTGAACCGCCGTGAGACCAGCGCCTTGCGCCAAAGCGTGCACATCGGCACCGCGCTCTGGGTGCCGGGGGGCGATGATGGTGAGCAGATCCGGGAGTTCGTTGCGCAACTGCTTGTGCGCTTCGATCAGAACTTCATCTTCACCCGGATGGGTCGAAGCCCCCAGCAGCACGGGCCGATATGCGATCGCCGTCTGCAGGCGCGCCAGGGTCGCTCCGTCCGCCGGTGGGGCCGGAACGTCGAATTTGAGATTGCCCACCACTTCCACCCGCGGGGCGCCCAAGGCCTTGAAGCGGGCGCCATCGTCCTGGGTCTGGGCCAGACACAGATCGACGCGGGAGAGCAGGGCGCGGGCGCTCTTGGGCAAGCGCTTCCAGCGCTCGCTGGAGCGCAGAGACAGCCGGCCGTTCACCAGGACCACCGACGTGCCGCGGCGATCCAGTTCCGTCATCAGGTTTGGCCACAGCTCGGATTCCGCCAGCAAGGCCAGATCCGGCTTCCAATGGTCGAGGAAGCGGCGAACGAAGGCCGGGGCGTCGAGCGGCACGAACTGATGGATCACGCCACGGGGGGCCCGGCGGGCGGCGATGCGGCTGGAGGTGAGCGTGCCGGAGGTGAGCAGGATGGCAAATCCGCGCCCCATCAGGCGCTCCACCAGGGGCAATACGGAGACGATCTCACCGACGCTGGCCCCATGCACCCAGATCATCGGCCCGCGCGGGCGTTCGACCTTGGTGAAGCCGCGCCGTTCGCCGATGCGGGCAGGGTCTTCCTTGCCTTTGGAAATCCGATAATTCAGCCAAGCGGGGGCAAGAAGGGTCGCGGCCGCAGCCGCACCGCGATAGATGCGCAGAGGGACCGGCAAGGGCCTCCCCTTCATCGCTGCGCCTCGCCGAGGTTGCCGAGAGCGGGCCGCCCCACCAGAGCTTCTGCGCGGGCGGTGATGGTCTCCAGGCGGTGCTGCAGTTCGAGGCGGGCCGCTTCCATGCCGGCTTCATCGAGGTCGCGGGCCACCCACATCGGCTCCCCCGCCACGGCGGCGCCACGGCTGAAGGGCAGGTTGAGGCTCGCCTTGTCCCAGCTCTTCAGGGTGATGCGGTTGCTGGTGGCCATGGCGATCGGAAAGATAGGCCGTCCGGAGTGGCGGGCGATGACGATCACGCCCTTGCCCACGCGGCGCGCGATCTTGGGAACGTCCGCGGTCATGGCCACATTGATCCCCTCGGCGAGAGTGTCGATCATCGCATAGGTTGCCGACACGCCCCCCTTGCGGTGGAAATCCCGCGGCGAGGTCGAGCCGGACCCACGAATCGTGCCCACACCGAGCTTCTCTGCGGCGATGGCGTTGATCTCCGCATCTGCGTGACGGGAGATCAGCACCTTCGCCTTGTGATGCGGCTTCATCACGAACGGTGTGAGGAAGTGCTGGCCGTGCCAGAACGTCATGATCAGAGGGAGGTTGTCCTCAATCTTCTCATAGATGTCCGCCGGCTCGACCACGAACCGCGACGTATGGGCCACCATCTTGAAATAGTACGCGAAGGTCGTGCCCAGGGCGATCTGGACGCCCCGGTTTGTCCGAATGCGACGCCACATGAGTGTTGCGTTCCGTCCCCGTCAGTGTCCGTGGGTGTCGGTCTCGGGGTCCAGCAGGCGATGCAGGTGAACCACGAAGTAACGCATCATGGCGTTATCGACGGTCATTTGCGCCTTCGCCCTCCAGGCGGCAGCGGCGCTGGCATAGTCCGGGAAGATCCCGACGATGTCGAGCTTGCTGAGGTCCTTGAACTCCACCGAGCCCAGTTCTTTGAGTTCGCCACCAAACACGAGGTGGGGCAGCTGCTTGCGGTCAGGCATTTTCGACGGATCCCGGAGAAGGCGAGTTCAACGAGGCAAGGCGAGGCGCCATCACGGCGTCCCGCCGGCATCCGTCCGCGCCGCGGCGAGAACGGTGGCATGAAGCGCGTGGCCGGTGGAGACCAGGGCGCCGTGCCTTGGTACCGTAGCATTATAAGTCAGGACCCGGCCATCCAGTCCCGACAGAATTCCGTGCGCTTCCTGCACCAGAAGATCTGCTGCGGCAAGGTCCCAGTCATGGGCATTGCCGGCGGCGATGGCGACATCCAACTCTGCGGTGGCCACGCGGGCAATCCGCAACGCCAGCGAGCGCACGCGGGGCATGCGGGTGATCGCCCCATGCCGGGACAGGCGATCGAGAGCGGGGACCGGCCCGGAGACCAGGGCGCCATCAAGGCCCGCCTTGGCCCCTGCCACCAGAGGACGACCGTTACAGGTGGCGCCGTGCCCGATGGCCGCTACGAACAATTCGTCGGTCGCCGGGGCAAACAGGGCCGCTGCGATCGGGCGTCCGCCTTCCACCAGCGCGGCGGAGACTGCCCAGTCGAGGCCCCCGGCCATGAAGGAGCGGGTGCCGTCGATGGGATCGACCACCCAGACCCGGTGACGGGAGAGGCGGTCGGCGGTGTCGGCGGTCTCTTCCGATAGCCAGCCATAGGCCGGCGCCAGGGCACTGAGACGCTCCAGCAGGAAACGATCGACCGCCATGTCCGCTTCGGTGACCGGAGAATCGTTGCCCTTGGTCCAGGCGGGCACATTGCCGGACTTGAACATGGCCAGCGCGATGGCGCCGGCCGCAGCCACCGCATCCGCCAGATGGCGCGCCGCCACCTCTGGTGCGTCAAGGGAGGAGAGCCCTGCCTGAGGCGGGAACGGGTCCGGTGCGGTCATGGGCCGGGAATAAGCGCCGCGCCTCCCCGAGGCAAGGCGACAAGTCCCCGCGCCTTGATGACGAAGGCCTCGGGGCTGACCAATCAGGACAGCCAGAGGGCCGCGAGATGCTGGCCGATGGTGTCCAGCGAGAGTCCCGCAAACAAGATCAGGCCGGCATCGCGGTTGGACTTGAAGATGGCCAGGCACAGGGCCGGATCGTCAATATCCAGTCGCCGCACCTGCCCATGCAGATGGAAGGCGAAAGCCACAAGGCCGATCCATGCCAGGATGCCGGAATCGGCCCCCAGAAGGGCCATGGCAAACAGGATGACGGTGGCCGTGTAGCAGAGGGCCAACGCCAGCCAGCTGGCCTGACCGAACAGCAGCGCCGTGGAGCGGACGCCGACGATGGCGTCGTCCTCACGATCCTGATGGGCATAGATGGTGTCATAGGCGAACACCCAGCATACCGAGCCCGCAAACAACAGCAGGGCCGGGTCGTCAATGGAGCGGAAAACGCTCGCCCACCCCATCAAGGCGCCCCAGGAGAAGGCGATCCCCAGCGCCAGCTGGGGCACGGATGTCACCCGCTTCATGAGCGGATACACCGCCACCACCCCCAGCGAAGCGATGCCGGTGATCACAGCGAATCGCGGCAGCGACAGCAGCACCGCCAGACCCACCAGGGCCTGGAATACCAGGAAGGCGAACGCTGCGGGCACGCTGACGGCGCCGCTGGCCACCGGACGGTTCTGGGTCCGGGCCACCATGCGGTCGATCTTGCGATCGAGAATGTCGTTCCAGGTGCAGCCGGCGCCGCGCATGGCGACCGCGCCGATGGCAAACAGAATCAGCAGCCGCGGATCGGGATAGGGATCTCCGGCGGCGCCCGCCGCCAAAGCGGTCGACCACCAGCACGGCAGCAGCAACAGCCAACTTCCGATGGGGCGATCCAGCCGGGCCAGACGCAGGAAAGGCAGGACCGCTGGCGGGGCATGGCGATCCACCCAGTTTCCGGCAGGCGCGTCGGCGACCGGGGCCAAGCCCTGGTCGCCGCGCGTGTCCCTTACATCATGGGTCACTTTTTCAGCGCGTTTCCGGTGAGGGTATCAAACACCCCGCCGCCGGTGCTGCTTTCACCCGGCACGTAGCCCGTGGTGACGCCCAGCGCGCTGGAGAGATTGCCCTGGGGCGGCGGCTTGCCGCCACCACCGCCACCTCCCGCATCGCCATTGGCGGCAGCGGTGCAGATCTTGTCGCGCAAGGCGGCGGTCTTCTGATTGTTGGTCAGCGCCGCCTGCACGGTTTCCGGCGGGATCTGGCACCAATCCTTGTTGTCCTGCAGATACTTCGCCGCCTTGGTCTCGGCGGCGGTGTAGGTGCGGAACAGCGGGCACAGCTCCTGCGGCGTGGCCTTTGACTTGCCGGCCGCCTGGAGCGCCTTACCCTTGCTTTCCATGTCTGCACGCAAGGCGCTGAAATCGGTCTGGCAGTCAGCCAAGGCGGGGAGCGCACTGGCCGAGCATATCGCAAGGGCCAGCACGAAGGCGGCCGGGCCCTTAAAGCGCGGCAAATGAGAGATCCGAGGCATGTCCTCTTCCGCTTGGTCGGCGATGGGGCTTTTGGTAATAAGGCCTGAGCCTTGTATAAAGACCTGAAAGTTGGGGCAACATCGGGGCAAAATCCCCTTTCGCGCAAGGGAAACCCTCGCCGCGTCATTGTAAAGCGGGTTCGGGCAAAAAACCGCCCGGCCATGCCTTGACGGAGATTTCGTCAGTGGGTAGGTTCGCGCAACTTTTGGAAGGCTGATCGCGCCGATGCGCAACTTCATTATCAAGCTCGTACGCAGTGGCGCCACCGCCGGAACGACCTGAGGGTCGCTCCAGAGGCAACGGTGGCGCGCGACGAGGGGCCTTCGGGCCCCTTCGTCGTTTCTGAGGCGGTTGGATCATGACAGCGGCGCAAGGGCTGCAAGGGAGTGGATGAGATGAGCAAGGAGATGACCGGCGCCGAGATGGTGATCCAGGCGCTTGCCGACCAGGGGGTCGATCATCTGTTCGGCTATCCGGGCGGGGCCGTGCTGCCGATCTATGACGCGCTGTTCCACCAGAACCATATCGAGCACATTCTGGTGCGCCACGAGCAGGCCGCCGTGCATTCGGCCGAGGGCTACGCCCGTTCGTCCGGCAAGGTCGGGGTCGTGCTCGTCACCTCCGGCCCCGGCGCCACCAATGCGGTCACCGGCCTCACCGATGCCTTGATGGATTCCATTCCCCTGGTGTGCATCACCGGGCAGGTGGCGACCCATCTGATCGGCAACGATGCCTTTCAGGAATGCGACACCGTCGGCATCACCCGCCCCTGCACCAAGCACAACTATCTGGTGCGGGACGTGAACGACCTCGCGCGCGTGCTGCACGAAGCCTTCTATGTGGCGCAGAACGGCCGTCCCGGCCCGGTGGTGGTGGACATTCCCAAGGATGTCCAGTTCGCCAAGGGCACCTATGTCGGCCGCGAGAATATCGAGCACAAGACCTACAAGCCCAAGCTGGTGGGCGATGCGGACAAGGTGCAGACGGCGGTCGAGATGCTCGCCGCCGCCAAGCGCCCGATCTTCTATACCGGCGGCGGCGTGATCAATTCCGGCCCTGCGGCGAGCCGCGCGCTGCGGGAGTTGGCGCGGATGACCGGCGTTCCGGTCACCTCGACCCTCATGGGGCTGGGCGCGTTCCCGGCGGCGGACGGCCAGTGGCTGGGCATGCTCGGCATGCACGGCACCTATGAAGCCAACATGACCATGCATGGCTGTGATCTCATGGTCTGCATCGGCGCCCGCTTTGACGACCGCATCACCGGCCGGCTGGATGCGTTCTCGCCCGGCTCGAAGAAGATCCACATCGATATCGACCCCTCGTCGATCAACAAGAACGTCAAGGTGGACCTGCCCATCATCGGCGACTGCACCAAGGTCCTGGAAGCCATGGTGGCATCCTGGAAATCCCAGGACCGGCACATGGACCGCGATGCGCTGGGCGAGTGGTGGAAGCAGATCGACCGCTGGCGCGGGCGCAAGTCGCTCGCCTATCGGGTCCTGCCGGATATCATCAAGCCGCAATATGCGGTGGAGCGGCTTTACGCCGCCACCAAGGACAAGGACGTCTACATCTCCACCGAGGTGGGGCAGCACCAGATGTGGGCGGCGCAGTTCTTCCGCTTCGAGGAGCCCAACCGGTGGCTCACCTCCGGTGGACTCGGCACCATGGGCTATGGCCTGCCGGCCGCCATCGGCGCGCAGATCGCCCATCCCGATGCCTTGTGCGTGGACATTGCGGGCGAAGCCTCGATCCTGATGAACATGCAGGAGATGTCCACGGCGGTTCAGTTCAACCTGCCGGTGAAGATCTTCATCCTGAACAACCGCTACATGGGCATGGTGCGGCAGTGGCAGCAATTGCTGCACGGCGCGCGCTATTCCCACTCCTATTCGGAGGCGTTGCCGGACTTCGTGAAGCTGGCGGACGCTTATGGTGGCGTCGGCATCCGCTGCGAGAAGCCGGAAGATCTGGATGGGGCCATTGCCGAGATGATCTCGGTGAAGCGCCCGGTGATCTTCGACTGCATCGTGGACCAGCAGGAGAACTGCTTCCCCATGATCCCGTCGGGTCGTGCCCATAACGAAATGATCCTCGGCGACATGGCCATCGACCTCGATGAGGCCATTACCGACGAGGGCAAGATGCTGGTGTAAGACCGGCTGCGCTTCGCCGCCGTCCGCCGGCTCGCGCCACGGACGGCGGCACCGCGCGCTCGCCCGCTCCGCCGTCACCTGTCCGCTTTCAGCAGAGTCCTCATCCCATGTCGCACGCGCCGGATAAGATCGAACGCCACACCCTCTCCGTCCTGGTGGACAACGAGCCGGGCGTGCTGGCCCGCGTCATCGGCCTTTTCTCCGGGCGGGGCTACAATATCGACAGCCTGACGGTGTCCGAGGTGAGCCACGAGGGGCATCTGTCCCGCATCACCATCGTCACCACCGGCACGCCCATGGTCATCGAGCAGATCCGCAATCAGCTGGACCGCCTGGTGCCGATCCACCGGGTGCGCGACCTCACCGTCGAGGCGGTGTCGCTGGAGCGCGAACTGGCCATGGTGAAGGTGCGCGGCACCGGGGACGCCCGCGGCGAGGCCCTGCGCCTCGCGGAAGCCTTCCGGGCGCGGGTGATCGACGCCACCATCGAGAGCTTCGTGTTCGAGATCACCGGCAAGTCCGACAAGATCGATCAGTTCGCGGTGCTCATGGAGCCGCTCGGCCTGGTGGAGGTGGCGCGCACCGGTGTGGTGGCCATCTCCCGCGGGCCGGAGGCCATGTGAGGCCCATCTGAGTTCGGGCGCGGCCATTCAGGTCCGCGCCGGCTGTTTCCATCCGGGCTTCGGCTCGGACACTCCATCCACTGTTCAACAAGCAAGGAAAGCCTATGCGCGTTTATTATGATCGTGATGCCGACCTGAACCTGATCAAGGGGAAGAAGGTCGTCATCGTCGGCTACGGCAGCCAGGGCCATGCCCATGCGCTGAACCTGCGCGACAGCGGCGTGAAGGACGTGGTCGTTGCGCTGCGCCCCGGCTCCGCCACCACCAAGAAGGCCGAAGCCGAAGGCTTCAAGGTCATGAGCCCCGCCGACGCCGCCAAGTGGGGCGACGTGATCATGATGCTCACCCCCGATGAGCTGCAGGCCGACATCTACAAGGAAAGCCTGCACGACAACATGAAGCCCGGCGCGGCGCTGCTGTTCGCCCACGGCCTCAACATCCACTTCAACTTGATCGAGGCCCGCAAGGATCTCGACGTGCTGATGATCGCCCCCAAGGGCCCCGGGCACACCGTGCGCTCGGAATATCTGCGTGGCGGCGGCGTGCCGACCCTCATCGCCATCGCGCAGGATGCTTCTGGCAATGCCCATGATCTGGGCCTGTCCTACGCCAGCGCCAATGGCGGCGGCCGCGCCGGCATCATCGAGACCACCTTCAAGGAAGAGTGCGAGACCGATCTGTTCGGCGAGCAGGTCGTGCTCTGCGGCGGCCTGGTGGAACTGATCCGCGCCGGCTTCGAGACCCTGGTCGAGGCGGGCTATGCCCCCGAGATGGCCTATTTCGAGTGCCTGCACGAAGTAAAGCTGATCGTCGACCTCATCTATGAGGGCGGCATCGCCAACATGAACTACTCCATCTCCAACACCGCGGAATATGGCGAATACGTCACCGGCCCGCGCATCATCACCTCCGAGACCAAGGCGGAGATGAAGCGGGTGCTGACGGACATCCAGTCCGGCAAGTTCACGCGCGACTGGATGCTGGAGAATAAGGTCAGCCAGACCTCGTTCAAGGCCACCCGCGCCCGCGTCAATGCGCACCCGATCGAAGAAGTGGGCGAGAAGCTGCGCGGCATGATGCCCTGGATCAAGGCCAAGGCCCTGGTGGACAAGACTAAGAACTGAGGACGGACCGCGGCCCCTTGGACAACCAAGGGGCCGCTCCCACTTTCTGGCCTGGAGCCGTCGCGTCAAACCTCCTGATGGCTTATGTTTCGCTTGTGGAGGGGCCGATGTCGGACGAGGGAATGCGAGAGACCGCCAGCAGTCTCTTCCTGCGCCTTGATTTCGGCGACGGGCGTCGCCTGGGGCCGGGTAAGATCGCCTTGCTGGAGGCCATCGGCGCCCACGGCTCCATCGTCGCGGCCGCTAAGGCGCTGGGCATGAGCTATCGCCGGGCTTGGCTGCTGACGGACGAACTGGACCGCATGTTCGAAGAGCCGGTCATCGTCACCTATCCCGGCCGCCGCGGCACCGGCACCGAAATCACCCCGTTCGGCCAGCGCTTGATCGCGATCTATCGCGCCATGGAACGCCAGAGCGCCAAGGCGACGCGTGGAGCGGTGGACGAACTTAATCGGTCGCTCGCGAAGGACTATCAGCCCCGACCAGCCGCAGTGTCGGCGCCAAAGGCGGGATAGCCGGCGCCATCTGTGCCTCGGCGGGGGCATTCAGGAACAAGGGCGAGCGGGAATCCACCGCAACAGCCTTGATCATCAGCCATACTGGCATGCCGGGCTCCAGCGCCAGCCGCTCGGCGCTCTCCATGGTCACCAGCGCGCGCAACGTGGCGTGGCCGAGGGTGATGCCCACATCCGCATAGGGGCCTTCCTCGCGCCGGATCTCGCTCACGATGCCGGACAGGCGATTGGTCACCGACACATCTATGGGCCGAGACAGCGAGATGGCCACGTCGCGGGAGCGCACCCGCGCGCGGGCGGGGGCGCCCACGGGCAGATCCACCAGGGGAACCCGCAGCTCGCCATCCGGGAAGGCGAGGGTGGACAAGGCATAGCCGGGATCGTGGGCCTTCACGGTGCAGTCAAGAATGGTGCCGAGGTCGAACCGCCCGATCACCGGCAGCAATTCCGGACGGGACATCACCTCCGCCACCGGCCCGGCGGCAATGACCCGTCCATCGATCATGGCGGCCACGGTGTCGGACAGACGCAGCACCTCTTCCAGGGAGTGGCTCACATAGAGGATGGGCAGATGCAACTCATCGCGCAGCCGCTCCAGATAGGGCAGGATTTCCGCCTTGCGCTGGTCGTCCAGGGCGGCGAGCGGCTCATCCATCAGCAGCAGACGGGGCTGCGACAGCAGGGCCCGACCGATGGCCACCCGCTGGCGCTCGCCGCCGGAGAGCGTATGCGGGCGGCGGGCCAGCAGATGGCCGATGCCCAGCATGCTCACCACTGCATCGAAGCCGATCCGCCGGTCACCGCGCGCGCGGCGCTCGCCATAGCGCAGATTGGTTTCCACCCGCATGTGCGGGAACAGGCGCGCATCCTGGAACACGTAGCCGACGCGGCGCTGCTCCATGGGCATGTCGATGCCGCGCGCAGCATCGAAGAACACCGCGTCACCGATCCGGATGTGCCCGCTGCCGGGTTTCACGGTGCCGGCGACCATGTGGATGATGGTGCTCTTGCCCGCGCCGGAGCGTCCGAACAGCGAGGTGACGCCGCGATCCGGGGCGGTGAAGGCCGCCTCCAGGCGAAAGTCCTTGCCGCGAGCGAGCGTGACGTCGATCTCGATCATATACGCCCCAGGGCAATGCGGATGCGCTTGTCGGCAAACTCCGCCAGCATCAGGGCCCCCAGCGCCAGCACGATGGAGACCAGGGTCAGGCGCAAGGCGATGGCGTCGCCGTCGGTCATGCTGGTGGCGCTGTAGATCGCCAGCGGAATGGTGCGGGTGATGCCTTCCACGTTGGAAACGAAGGTGATGGTCGCGCCGAATTCCCCCAGCGCCGAGGCCAGCGAGATCAGCGTCCCGGACAGGATGCCCGGAAGCATCAGGGGCAAAGTGATGCTGAAGAACACATCCAGTCGGGTGGCTCCGAGGGTGCGGGCAGCGGTCTCCAGCCCCTGGTCCACCGCGTCCAGCGACAGGCGGATGGCGTTGACCGTGAGTGGAAACGACACCACTGCGGCCGCTACCGTGGCGCCGGCGGTGGAGAAGATCAGGCGGATGCCGAACCAATGATCGAGGTAGTAGCCCAGCATGCCGCGGGTGCCCAGCAGCAGCAGGAGAAGGTAGCCGACCACGACCCGCGGCAGGACGAGGGGCAGGTGGACCAGCCCGTCGAACAGCCCCCGCCCCGGAAAGTGCAGGCGCGAGAGCATGAAGGCGACAAGAACGGCGGGCGGCAGGCTCCAGATGGTGGCCCAGAACGCCACTTGGAGGCTAAGGCGGACAGCCGTCCATTCCTCCGGGGTGAGCATGCGGCGACGTTCCTAATGCGTGCAGATGATGACGGTGGAGCTTACGCCGGTGCGATGCCGGGCGCGAAGGCCCGGCATCGGCTCATTTCACGGTGAAACCATATTTCGCATAGACCGCCTTGGCGTCGGCGCCTTGCAGATAGGCGAAGAACGCTTTGGCGGCGAGCGTGTCATTTCCCTTTACCAGGGCAAAGGGGTAGACGACAGGTTCATGGCTGTCCGCCGGGAAGGTTCCGGCCACCACGATATTCTTGGCAATGGCGGCATCGGTCGCATAGACGATGCCGGCGGCCGCTTCCCCCCGCTCCACCAGCGCGAGCGCGGCGCGCACGCTCTCGGCGCCCACGAGGCGCGGGCGCACCTTGTCCCAGAGGCCCAGCTTGGTCAGCGCGGCTTTGGCATAGACGCCCACGGGCACACTCTCGGGAATGCCGGTGACCAGTTTTCCGTCTTTGCCCAGGAGCGCATCGATGTCGAGGTTCGGCCCGATGGTGACCTGCTTGGGGGCGCTGGCCGGAACGATCAGCACCAGCGAGTTTCCCACCAGCGGAATGCGGGTGTCCTTGACGATCAGGTTGCGGGTTTCCAGATAGTCCATCCAGCGATTATCCGCTGAAATGAACACATTGGCTGGTGCTCCGCTCTCCACCTGTTTGGCAAGATCCGACGAGGAGGCAAAGGAATAGCGGACGGGAACGCCAGTCTTGGCGGTATAGGCCTTGCCGAGATCCTGCAGCGCGTTGGTCATGCTGGCAGCGGCAAAGACCGTGATCGGCTCCTGCGCCCGCGCCGGCTGGATCGCGGCCGGGGCCAAGCTGGCGGCGAGCGCGCCGGCGAGGATCAGGCGCCGGGACACCTGTCGTGGAGCCGCCTGGAAGAAACTGGACATGAGACGAGACATGAAGACCTCCGGGTATCCTATGTCTCGTCATATATAGCATGTCGCAGCGGGACCACTGCCGAAGCGTCGCAGGCAAATTCGCTGCGGCTATTTGGGCTGGATCGATTCCCCGACCGCCGGGGGCGGGATCACCGGCGTGGTGCCGGTGTCGGGGGCCGGCACATGCATGTCCGGATCGACATCGCGTGTCGGTGGAATGACCCCGTTATGGCGTTGCATCTGGTCACTGAGGGTTTCGCCGGGGCGCATATCCGGCACGGCCGGCGGCGGAACGGTGGGGCCGGGGGCGGTGGGAGGCCGGGTGTCGCCCATCTGGGCGACCGCTTGGCCGGGGGCTGCCCACAGCACCGCGCACAAGGGCAGGATCAGCATGGATTTCGGCATGGGCGGGTCTCCGGTGGCGGCGATCCCCGTCGGCGCCGCTATGGCGCGCCCGGCGCCCCCTGCGGGGCGAGTGGGGATCAATGGCCTTGAGACCACCTAACCTTCCGCTCCGGCACCCTGTTCCTTCACCAGCCGAACATCTTCATCGCGGCGCCGCCGGGCGCCAGCATCACAAAGGCCCAGAGTCCGGCGCTGCCCACATTGGCTAACTGGAACGGCACCTGCCGCATGGCCAGGACCCCGGCAATCAAGGGGACCACGGCGCGGGCGGGGCCGAAGAAGCGGCCGATGGCCACGCTCCAGACGCCGAAGCGGGCAAAGAAGGCCTCGCCGACGATTAGCAGGTCCGGACGGCGCGAGAGCGGCCAGACCGTCCGCGCGCCGTCCTTGAAATAAAAGCCGAACGCATAGGAAATCGTGTCACCCACTACGGCTCCTGCCGCTGCGGCGAACCACACCGGCCAGAATGCAATCCCGCTGGCTTCAATCAGGGCACCGACCCCCAGCAGCAGGACGGTGGCAGGAATGAAAAGCGAGATCACCGCGAGCGATTCCCCCAAGGCCAGGGCGAAGACGAGGGGGACGGTCCATTGCTGATGCTGCTGAACAAAAGCCAGTGTCTGTGAAACCAGAGAGCCGAAATCGAGCATGCCACCTCCATCCGCCCCTATCTCGGTGGCGCGGGGCAGGGATGCAAGGGAAGCATGCGACATGCGATGCATCGTTCTGCCGCAGTCGATCAGCCGGCGAGAAACATCCCATGTTTCGCGACGCAGCACCAAATGCCTTGAATTGACCATGGATCTGGGCCATATGGCGGATCGCAGCGATCAAGACGCCCTCCCAAGGTGTCTCTCGGGTCGCTCTCGGGCCGCGTAGCGGAAACCGCCCAGGAGACAGGACCGCAGGAAGTCCTCGGTGTCTCCCACGGCTTCGGCCCGATCCTCATCCGACCGATTGCGACAGCCCAGGCCACGCGGGGTGTCAAAAACCCTCGCGATAGCGCACGACGCCCCTAGATGCGGCGCCGGCGGCTCTCGCCGCATGAAAGACAGAGCTTGATCTCTTTTGCTGAACTCGGCCTTGCCGAGCCTATCGTCCGTGCGCTCACCGAAGAGCAGCACATCACTCCGACGCCGATCCAGGCGCAGGCCATTCCCAGCGTTCTCGCCGGCAAGGATCTGATCGGCATCGCCCAGACGGGCACCGGCAAGACCGCCGCTTTCGCCCTCCCGATCCTCGATCACCTGTCCCGCAACCCGAAGCGCGTCGAGCCCAAGAGCGTTCGCGTTCTGGTGCTGTCGCCGACTCGCGAGTTGTCCGGCCAGATCCTGGATAATTTCGACAAGTTCGGTCGCCATATTCGCCTGTCGACCACGCTGGCCATCGGCGGCGTTCCCATGGGTCGCCAGATCCGCGCCTTGCAGCGCGGCGTCGACGTCCTGGTCGCCACCCCCGGTCGCCTGATGGACTTGGTTGAGAACAACGCGGTCCGGCTTGATGCCGTGGAAGTGTTCGTGCTCGACGAAGCCGACCAGATGCTGGACATGGGCTTCGTCCATGCCATCCGCGCGGTGATCCGTCGCCTGCCGGCCAAGCGCCACAATCTGTTCTTCTCGGCCACCATGCCGGGCGCCATTGCCGAACTGGCCGGCTCCATGCTGCGCAATCCGGTGACCGTGGCTGTCACCCCGGTGGCGAAGACTGCCGATCGGGTCGATCAGCGCGTGATCCTGGTGGAGAAGGGCAACAAGCCTCAGCTGCTGGCGGAGATCCTCAAGGCTGAGGAAATCGACCGGGCGCTGGTGTTCACCCGCACCAAGCATGGCGCCGACAAGGTGGTGCAGGCTCTGGCCCGCGCCGGTGTTGCCGCCGAAGCCATCCATGGCAACAAGTCGCAGAACCAGCGTGACCGTGTGCTCGCGGCCTTCCGCGAAGGCACCATCCGCACCCTGGTGGCCACCGACATCGCCGCCCGCGGCATCGATGTCACCGGCATCAGCCATGTGGTAAATTTCGACCTGCCGAACGTGCCCGAATCCTATGTGCATCGGATTGGGCGCACGGCGCGCGCCGGACGTGAAGGCATCGCCATCTCGTTCTGCGACGGCGAGGAGCGGGCGTACCTGCGGTCGATCGAAAAGCTGATCCGCATGGCGCTTCCGACCACGGATCGTCGCGGTGAGGCGCGCCGTGAACTGCCGCCGCTGGCCGGCGAAGCCGCCGAAGCTGCCCATCGCCGTGGTGGCCGCCCCCAGGGTGACCGTCCGCGCGGCGAGCGCAGCAGCCAGGGTCCGCGCTCGCGTGGTCCGGGTGCGGCGGACGGCCGCAAGACCGACGGTGGACGCTCGCATGAGGGCCGTTCACACGAAGGCCGTACCCATGAGGGTCGTACCCATGAGGGCCGCTCCCATGAAGGTCGCGGCGCGGGTGCAGGGTCCGCTGGACGCAGTGCAGAGGCGCCCCGGCAGGATCGCAGTGCGCGGGCCCCGGGTGGCCAGCGCACGCAGAGCCCCGAGATCGGGGCTGTGGGTTTCATGCGGTCGGCGGCTCCCGCCCGCAGCGATAAGCCGGGTCCGGCGCTGAAGCGGCCGATCCGCTGATATTTGGGGACTGGAGAAGACTATATGGCGAAGGAAGAACTGCTGGAGTTCGAAGGAACGGTGACGGAAGTCCTGCCCGACGGCAACTTCCGCGTACGGCTCGATAACGATCATCAGATCCTGGCCTATGCGGCCGGTAAGATGAAGAAGAACCGCATCCGCACCATCGAAGGGGATCGGGTCGTGGTGGAAATGTCCCCCTACGATCTTGATCGCGGTCGCATCAATTTCCGCCACAAGGCGGAAGGCAACGCTCCGCCTCCCGGCGCTCGGCGCCAGCAGAACTTCCGTCGTCGTTGATTGCGACAACTGTGGCGCGCACGTTGCGCGCCACGTGTCAGTGCCGCCCGCGGGTTTGACCGGCGGGATCGGCTCGAGAACGGCCGGGCTTTGTCCCGGCCTTTTTCGTTCAATGGGCTGTTTGCACCAACGGGTGCGCCACGCGCCGCGCGGGCGCGCGCGTCAGATCGCGGTGCTGGGCACGTCGAGGATGAGCTCCAGCACTGTGTCGATGGCTTCGATCACGATGCGGCGGCGCAGAATGAACAGGTCGTGCCGGGTTGATTCCGACAGGCCGATGCGGTCTCCCGGCAGCAGCGCCGCGTGCAGCCCATCCGCGCGCTCCATCAGCAGGCTCAAACGTTTGCTGAGGCCCGCCTGCAAAACATGAGCCCGCGCGCCCTGGGTCAGAACGATCCGCACGCGCAGGCTGGTGGCCGCCTTCTGCGGATGCGCTCGATGCTCAATGCGGTCGTCCAGCGGTGCGGGCATCGACAGGGGCGATTGCGGATGAAAGGGCATGATACGCATCTATCATAAGTTGGTTGTGCGGTCAGTCGCCCTCATGCCTCCGGTAAGGCCACATGGCATTGAGCCACCACATGAAATGATCCTATCCCCCGGTCCGGCTTGCGTCGGGCGCGCGGGCCGCTACCCTCGCCGGAAATAAGGCTCCGGGGAACCCGGATTGGCGGGAGGATCAATGATAGTGCACCAAGGCGCTGCAGCGCCGCCAGCCCCGTGCGGGCGCGCCGAACGCCAGGCTGCGGCCCGTCTGGAAGGGGTGCGCATCTCCTTTCCTGGACGCACCCCGAAGGAAGCGGAGTTCATCGCGGTGGAGGGCGCCACGCTTGTGGTCGAAGATGGCGAGTTTGTCTCCATCGTCGGGCCGACGGGGTGCGGGAAATCCACCTTGTTGAACGCGGCCGCCGGCTTGCTGATTCCCAGCCGGGGGCAGGTGTCGATCTTCGGTGCCGCCCTCGACGGCCTGAACCGCGACGCGGGCTATCTGTTTCAGGCCGAGGCGCTGTTCCCCTGGAAGACGGTGTTGGAGAACGTCGCCATCGGTCTCGATGTGGCGGGCGTTCCATCGGCGCAGGCGCGGGAGCGGGCGCAGCATTGGCTGACGCGGGTGGGCCTCGGCGCCTTCGCGCAGCGCTATCCCCACATGCTGTCCGGCGGCCAGCGCAAGCGGGTGGGATTGGCCCAGGTGCTGATCCGTGACCCCAAGATCCTGCTCATGGATGAACCCTTCGGCCCGCTGGATGCCCAGACGCGGCAGATCATGGGCAATCTTCTGCTCGACCTGTGGAGCCTTGATCGCAAGGCGGTTCTGTTCGTCACGCACGATCTGGACGAGGCCATCGCCCTGTCGGACCGTGTGGTCATCATGAGCGCGGGCCCGGCCTCACGCATCATCGGGGAGTGGCGCGTGGGGCTGGCGCGGCCCCGCGACATCGCCGAGGTGCGGCTTCTGCCGGCCTTCCACGACCTGCACCGGGAGATCTGGGGCGCATTGAAGGACGAGGTTGTGAAGGGTTATCTCCAGACCGAAGGGGCCGCCTGATGCGTGTCACCCTGTCCCGCCCGGTTCTGCTGCTGCTCCAGGTGCTGGTGGCGGTGGTGCTGATCGGCATCTGGCACCTGGGATCCACCCTCAAGGTTCCCGCCGGCGTCCTGGGCGCCAAGGCGTTCTATCCGCTGGATCCCTTCTTCTTCTCGACGCCGCTGGCGGTGTTCGAGCGCACGTGGCGCGATTTTGCCACCGGCGTGATCTGGTATCACCTCGGCATCACGCTGCTGGAAACGGCTCTGGCCTTTGCCATCGGTGCCGGCGCTGGTGTGGTGGTGGGCTTCTGGTTTGCCCGGCAGCGCGTGGTCGCGGCGGTGTTCGACCCCTATGTGAAGATGGCGAATGCCTTGCCGCGGGTAGTCCTAGCGCCGATCTTCGCGCTCTGGCTGGGTCTGGGGATCTGGTCGAAGGTGGCACTGGGCGTGAGCCTGGTGTTCTTCATCGTGTTCTTCAACGTCTATCAGGGCGTGAAGGAGGTCAGCCCCACGGTGCTGGCCAATGCGCGCATGCTGGGCATGTCCGAGCGGCAATTGCTGCGTCATGTCTATTGGCCCTCGGCGCTGACCTGGATGTTCTCCTCGCTGCACATCTCGGTGGGGTTTGCCCTGGTGGGTGCGGTGGTGGGTGAATATCTCGGCTCCGCCGCGGGTCTGGGCTATCGCATCCACCAGGCGGAAGGAGTGTTCGACGTGACCGGGGTGTTCTCGGGCATGCTCGTGCTGGCGGTGTTCGTGATCGTCATCGACACCGTGGTTACCCTGATCGAGAACCGTCTCACGGTGTGGCGGCCGGTGGCTGCGGCTAATCAACGATAAAATCAAAATCTAGGAGGACGACCCGATGTTGAGCATTCCCCATCTGATGCGACGCGTTGCGCGCGATCTCGCCCCGGCCATGGCGCTGGGGCTTGGCGCCCTGGCGCTGGGTCTCGGAGCCCTTTCCGGCCCGGCGCAGGCGCAGAAAGCGGAGAAGCCAAGCCTGACCCTCGGGGTCGGAGGCAAGCCTCTGCTCTATTATCTCCCCCTCACCATCGCCGAGCGCAAAGGCTACTTCAAGGACGAGGGGCTGGACGTCACCATCAATGATTTCGGCGGCGGCGCGAAATCGTTGCAGGCCCTGATCGGCGGCTCCATTGACGTCGTCACCGGCGCCTATGAGCACACCATCCGGATGCAGGCCAAGGGTCAGGACATTGTCTCGGTGATCGAACTGGGGCGCTTCCCTGGCATCGTGCTTGTGGTGCGCAAGGACAAGGCGGCCAGCTACAAAAGTGTGGCGGACCTGAAGGGTGCCAAGATCGGTGTCACCGCGCCCGGCTCGTCCACCAATTTCTTCGTGGACTTCCTGCTGGCGAAGCAGGGGCTCAAGCCCGATGACGTGTCCTTCATCGGCGTCGGCGGCGGTGCCTCTGCGGTGGCGCAGATGAAGCGCGGTGAGCTGGACGCCATGGCCAACCTCGACCCCGTGATCACCAAGCTGGAGAGCGACGGCGACGTGGCGGTTCTGGCGGATACCCGTACCGAGGAGGGCAACCAGAAGATCTTCGGTGGTACCAATCCGGCCGCGGTACTCTATCTCAAGCGCGACTTCGTCACCGAAAATCCGGTCACCACGCAGAAACTGGTGAATGCCCTCTACAAGTCCCTCAAGTGGCTGGAAACCGCGACGCCGGAGGATGTGGCCAAGGTCGTGCCCGAGGAATACCTGCTTGGCGACAAGGCGCTCTATCTGGCCGCGGTGAAGGCGTCCCAGCCGATCTATTCCCGCACCGGAGTCATTCCGGAGAGTGGAATGAAGAATGCACTGAATATGTTGGTTGAATTCGATCCGGAGCTGAAAAGCGCAAAGATCGATTTGCCCAAGACCTTCGATGGACGTTTTGTGACGAAAGCCAGCGAAACGCTCAAATAAGCTTTGACGCGGCCGTGGGGCGGACGCCGAGAAATTGTCGTCCGCCCTTGCTTTCGCCGTAATAATCGCTTATCTCTAAAAACGTCCCAGCCAGTCGGATGCGCTTCGTCGCATTTGCAGGAGACGGACGGATGTACTCCGATCCTCTGCGCCTCGGCTGGGTGCTTCCTGCGCTAATCGGGTGACTCCGAAGCGCGGAGGCGCTCGGGACAGTTCGTCTGCGGCCAAGCTATGTTTCGATCCCTACGGGCCGCGACCTTCAGCTACCACCTTCGGACTGCCCCGGTCTCCGCATAACAGCGGAGGTTCGATCTTGTCTGAACGGAGGCCACTATGGCCAAAGGTACTGTAAAATTCTTCAACACCCAGAAGGGCTTCGGCTTCATCCAGCAGGATGGCGGTGGCCCTGACGTGTTCGTCCACATCAGTGACGTCGAGCGCTCGGGTCTGCATTCGCTCAGCGACGGTCAGAAGGTTTCCTTCGACGTTGTCGACGACAATCGCGGCAAGACCAAAGCGGCGAACATCGCCGCTCTCTGAGCGGCTCTAGCCCTACCGCATTGTTGGAGCGCCGCGATAGCGGCGCTTTGATGCACGCGACTTCGGCGTTGCTGAACCCGGCCTTGGCCGGGTTCAGTCGCTTTAACGACCCGGCCTTGGCCGGGTTTCGTCGTTTCTAAGGCCCGTTTCCCGCCGAACGGTCCCTTTCATGGCACCGCGTCAGGCGCGGCCGTCACCGCAGCACGTAAACCGTGGCGCCCACGCGCACCCGATTGTAGAGGTCGGTCACGTCGTCATTGGTCATGCGGATGCAGCCCGACGACACAGCTTGCCCGATGGTGTCCGGCTCGTTGGAGCCGTGGATGCGATAGAGGCTCGATCCCAGATACATGGCCCGTGCCCCCAGCGGATTGTCGATCCCGCCCGGCATGTGGCGCGGCAGGTCCGGCCGGCGCTTGAGCATTTGCGACGGCGGCGTCCAGGATGGCCATTCCTTCTTCGCGCTCACCGTCTTGACCCCGGACCACTGGAAGCCCTCACGGCCGACGCCGACGCCATACTCGATGGCCGTGCCGGGCTGGGTGACGTAGAACAGCCGGCGCTCGCTGGTGCTCACCACGATGGTGCCCGGCTTGTATTTGCGATCGATCGCCACCGTGTGGCGCAAGGTGGGCGATGTGCCGGCGACCGTGCCTGACGGCATGCCGAACAGCGAAGCAAAGCCGAAGATATTGTACTGGGTTTCGGCCTGTGCAGGCGCTGTGGCGACGGCGAGTGCGGCGCAGGCGGCAACGGCAAGGGTCTTGAGGCTCATGGTCGGACGGTCCCCAGCGAGAAGGCGCGTCGCCGATGGGTGTGGTCTCGCGCCTTCTGATCTCGCCGCAAATGCGGCGGGGGTGCAACTCTTTTGTGGCAACGCTCAGTCGCAGCAACCACTCTGCCGCGGCCATCGCTGTTTGCGCGCCAGCCGCGATCCGCTTTGAGGTCGAGAATTGTCGATTTGGGGGAAGCGTTCGTAAATAATAATCGCAATATTGAAAATTAAAATCTCGATTGATTTGATGCGAAAATGTAATTGATGGCATCGGTGCGAGATGGTTGGAAGAGAAAAGCATGTCCCGCACCATGAGCGCGGTGACGAAATCGGCCAGATCGCGAAATCCGTGACCGTCCTGCGGGACGAATTGCATCAGGCCTGGCTGGCACGCCAGGAACAGGCGCGTCGAGAAGCTATCGAACAGAAGCTCCTGGACCTTGGCCAGAGCCTCGCAGATGCCTTTGTCACCCGGATGCAGTCTCTCGCTTCCGGCTTTGCCGGTTCCTCCGCTGAAGCCGCGGATTCGGCCCGCAACCTGTCCGCGACGGCGGAAGAGTGCGCCCGCCAGGCCCAGGCCGTTTCCGTAGCCGCGGAGCAGGCCGCAACGAACGTCCAGACGGTGGCGGCGTCGTCCGAGGATCTGGCAGCCTCCGTGCGTGAGATCACCAAGCAAGTCAGCCACTCCGCCGATGTGGCCGATGTGGCCTTCAAGGAGGCGGAAGCCTCCAACACGCGGATCTTGGCGCTGTCGGTCTCCGCAACCGCGATCGGTGACGTGATCAACCTCATCAAGGGCATCGCGGATCAGACCAATCTGCTGGCCCTGAATGCGACCATCGAAGCCGCCCGCGCCGGTGATAACGGCAAGGGCTTCGCCGTCGTCGCCTCGGAGGTGAAGCAACTGGCGTCGCAGACAGCGGAGGCGACGTCGGAGATCTCGGCGAAGGTGAGCGAGATCCAGCTCGCCACCGATGGCACCGTGACGTCGATGAACGAGATCGTGCGGGTGATTTCGGACATCAAGGAGATCTCGTCAGCCATCGCCAGCGCCATCGAAGAGCAGTGGGCGGCCACGGGCGAGATCGCCGAGAACTGCCAGCAGGCAGCCACCGGCACTCAGGAAGTCACTGACAATATCAGCGGTGTGGGACGCGCTGCCGAGATGACCGGCTCGGCCTCTACCCAGCTGCTTTCGCTCTCCGAAGGCCTGTCCAATCAAGCCACGGAATTGGGCAGTGTCGTTCAGACCTTCGTGCGCGAGTTGAATGCGGCGTGACGGAGCCGAAGCGCGGCATCGCCAACTGACCCACATAGCTTTGGAGCACAATGTCGCCCGGAATCGCATCTCCGGGCGACATCGTGCGTTCGTGCCATTGCAGGGAGGGGCGGACAACGATCGAGGGGCGATTCGAGCTGAAGCCTTCCGTCGATTCGCTTCGGAACGCGGTGCGGGTCAGGCGTAGGTCGTCGATGCGCCATCGTCATGGGACAGCGTACCAAGCCCACGAGTGGCTGTGAACCAGCCCATCGGCTTTGCCGTGGGCGAGAGCCCGATCTTAAAGAGAATGGGATGGATGGTGGGCGATACAGGGATTGAACCTGTGACCCCTCCCGTGTGAAGGGAGTGCTCTCCCGCTGAGCTAATCGCCCATCCGTCCCGCCGCTCAAGTGGCGAGGTCGGCGGTGTAGGGCGCGGCCACCGGAGTGTCAATAGCACCCCACCTGTTTGCACTGAGTTGGCTCAGGAGCCTGTGGATGACAGCAGGTCATCCAGAGCCGTCTCCAGGTCTGCGAAGTGGTGGATCAGCCGGTTCGCCCCCAGCTCGGCCGCCGGCGTTTCGGTATAGCCAAAGGATACCGCGACCGATGGAATCCCCGCGGCCTGCGCCGTTGCAATGTCGGTCCCGCTGTCGCCGACCATCACGGCCCGGCCGGCATTCCCCCCGCATGCGGTGATCGTGGACAAGAGCGGCAGCGGATTGGGCTTGGCGATTCCGTAGGTGTCGGCGCCGGTGATGGCGGCGAAGCGGGAGGTCATCTCCAGGCCATCCAGAAGCAGGCGCGCCAGATACTCCAGCTTGTTGGTGCACACCGCGAGGACAGCGCCGCGCGCCTGAAGGCGGTCCAGGGCCGCATCGAGCCCGGGAAAGGGCCGGGAGGCATCGGCGATGTGCGCGGCGTAATGATCGAGGAACTGGCGGTTGAGGGTGTCCAGCTCATCCGGCGACACCACCACGCCGGAGCGATTGAGCGCCCGGACGATCAGCAGCCGAGCGCCACCGCCGATCATCGGGCGGGCCTCCTCGCGATCCACCGGTGCGATGCCGTGGGCGGACAAGACATGGTCCAAGGTGTTGAGCAGATCCGGCGCCGTATCCACGAGGGTGCCATCGAGGTCGAAGGCGATCACCGGCCGATCCTGGAACATGGTTCTGTCATCCCTTTTACAACGCTCAGGAGGCGGATGGTTGCGAGCGCATGCCACATGATCCTGCCGGTTTTGGCACCCGCCGTCGCCGGTGCGGATCCGGGTCACATGGGCGCATGGTAAACGCGCGACCTTGGGCGGGAGCAGGCCCTGTGCCGGTGCCGCTTGTGGTCGGCGCGGAACGCGGGTACGCAACGCCCAGCCAGCCGAAAGCGAGCAGACGAATGGCCGATGCCGAAGACCTGAAACGCCGCGCCGCAGCCCGTGCGCTCGAATACGTGACCGACGGCATGCGTCTTGGTCTCGGCACGGGCTCCACGGCCAAGCATTTTGTCGCTCTACTGGCGGAGAAGGTCCAGCAAGGGCTTACCGTGGTCGGGGTTCCGACCTCGGAGCAGACCAAGGCGCAGGCTTTGTCTCTGGGCATTCCCCTGGCCACGCTGGACGAACAGCCGGAACTGGACCTGTGCGTCGACGGTGCCGATGAGATCGGCCCCGGCCTTGCCCTGATCAAGGGCGGCGGCGGCGCGCTGCTGCGCGAGAAGATCGTCGCCAGCGCGGCCCGCGAGATGCTGGTGATCGCCGACGAAACCAAACTTGTGGAAAGCCTCGGGGCCTTCCCACTTCCCATCGAGATTGTGACCTTCGGCATCCCGGCCATCAGCCGGAAGATTGCGGAGGCCGTGCACGCCTCCGGGTGCGAGGGCACCTTGCGTCTGCGCCTGCGCGTCGACGGCCAGGCCTTCGTGACCGACCAGGGCAATGCGATTATCGACGCGCACCTCGGGCGTATTCCCGATCCGATGCGGCTGGCTCGTGCCCTGGAAGAGGTGGCAGGGGTGGTGGAACACGGGCTGTTCCTCGGGCTGGCCCGTCGCGCCGTCCTCGCCGGAGCGGATGGCATCCGCGTCATTGAACGTCAGGCTTAGGCCTGAGACTGTCCATTGGAGAACATCATGGCTCTTTCCCGCTCTGCCCGCCGCCTCAGCTTTGGGGTGATGGCTCTGGTTCTCTCGGCCACCGGCGCCCTGGCCCAGTCGGCTGGACCGGCGCCCACGCCCTCCCAGATGCAGGTGGCCCGTCAATTGGTCGAGGCCAATGGCGAAGCGCGCGCGTTTGATGGCGTGATCCCGAACATTGTCGACGGGGCTGCCCTCGGCTTCCTTCAGACCAACCCGGATCTCGCCAAGCAGCTGCGCGAGTCCGCGACTGCCGTGAAGCCCGAGTTCGAGAAGCGGAAGGGCGAGATTGTCGATATCATCGCCACCGCTTATGCCTCGCGCTTCACCGAGCAGGAACTGAAGGACGCGCTCGCCTTTTTTTCCTCGTCGGTCGGCAAGAAGATGGTCTCGGATCGCGCCCAGATCGTCCAGCAGTCCGTGGCCAATATCCAGGCCTGGGGCGGCAAGCTGAATGCGGAAGCCATGGAGCGGATCCGCGCCGAGATGAAGAAGCTCGGCTACGATCTTTGATCTGACGGCGGCGCCAC
>NZ_CALRWL010000022.1:0-83460 GCF_943371865.1 Azorhizobium sp. AG788
CGCCGAGCCGCGCACCGAATTCCCGCTGGCCTCAGTCCTGAAGCACCGGCAGTTCGCGATACTCGTCCAGGGCTTCGGGATTGGACAGCGCCTCGGTGTTCTTCACCGGGCGGCCATGCACCACCTCGCGCACCGCCAGTTCGGTGATCTTGCCCGAGCGGGTGCGCGGAATGTCGTGGACCTGCACCACCTTGGCCGGCACATGGCGCGGGCTGGCGCCGGTGCGGATCTGGGTCTTGATGCGGCGGATCAGGTCCTCATCAAGGGTGACGCCCTCGCGCAGGCGCACGAACAGCACCACGCGCACGTCATTGTCCCAATCCTGGCCGATGGCCACCGATTCCATCACGTCGGGGATCTGCTCCACCTGGGCGTAGATTTCCGCCGTGCCGATGCGCACGCCCTGCGGGTTCAAGGTGGCATCGGACCGGCCGAGGATGATCAGGCCGCCGTGTTCGGTCCAGATGGCGAAGTCGCCATGGCACCAGATGTTGGGGAAGCGCCCGAAATAAGCGGCGTGGTACTTGGCGCCGTCCGGGTCGTTCCAGAACATCACCGGCATGGAGGGGAACGGCTTGGTGCAGACCAGTTCGCCCCGCTCCTCCTTCACCGGCTTGCCCTCCTCCGACCACACGTCCACCGCCATGCCCAGGCCCGCCGCCTGGATCTCGCCCTTCCAGACCGGCGAGGTGGGATCGCCCAGAACGAAGCACGACACGATGTCGGTGCCGCCGGAGATGGAGGCCAGATGCACGTCGGACTTGATGGAGCTGTAGACGTATTCGAACGATTCCGGCGCCAAAGGCGAGCCGGTGGAGGTGATGACCTTCAAGGATGAGAGGTCATGGGTGTCCTTGGGCTTCAGCCCTTCCTTGTGCAGCGAGTCGATATATTTGGCCGAGGTGCCGAACACCGTGAAGCGTTCCGCCTGGGCATAATCGAACAGCACCCGCGGATTGGGCGCGAACGGCGAGCCGTCGAACAGGCACAGGGTCAGTTCGCTGGCCAGGCCCGAGACCAGCCAGTTCCACATCATCCAGCCGCAGGTGGTGAAGTAGAACAGCCGGTCGCCCGCCGACAGATCGCACTGATAGCGATGCTCTTTCAGATGCTGGAGCAGGGTGCCGCCCGCCCCATGAACGATGCACTTCGGCACGCCCGTGGTGCCGGAGGAGAACAGGATGTAGATGGGATGATTGAACGGCAGCCGCTCGAAGGTGACGTCGGTGGCGGGAAAGGCCGCGATGAAGTCCCCCAGCGCCGCGCCCTTGCCGAGCCGGGCGGCGACGGCTTCCGCTTCGCCCAGATAGGGAATCACCACCACCTTGGACGGGGTGGGCATGTGCTTGGTGATCTCCACCAGCTTGTCGGCGATGGAAACCTTCTTGCCGTTGTACCAATAGCCGTCGCAGGCAAAGAACACCTTGGGCTCGATCTGGCCGAACCGGTCCAGCACGCCCCGCTCGCCGAAATCCGGGGAGCAGGACGAGAAGATCGCGCCGATGGAGGTGGCTGCCAGCATGATGGCGATGGTTTCCGGCATGTTCGGCATCATCGCCGCCACCCGGTCGCCCACGCCCACGCCTTCAGCCTTCAGCGCCTGCTGCAGGCGCGAGACCAGCGCGTGGAGGTCATCGTAGGACAGGCGCGTTTCCAGCTTGTCCTCGCCGCGGAAGATGATGGCCTCCCCGGGCCCTTTGCGGCGCAGGAGGTTCTCCGCGAAGTTCAGCGTCGCGTCGGGGAAGAAACGGGCGCCCGGCATCTTGTCGGCATCGACCAGATGGGTGGTGCCCTTGTCGCCGATCACGCCGCAATTCTCCCACACCATGTCCCAGAACTCGGGCAGGTGGGTGATGGACCAGCTGTGCACGTCCCGATAGGTCGACAAGGTGGTGCCAAATCGGGCGTTGACCTCTCCGATCAGCGCCGTCACGTGGCTGCGCGCAATGCGCTCGGCACTCGGCTGCCACAGTGGGTGAATGGCGGTGTCGGTCATGCTTCCCTCCCTGATCGATCACCGCTAGGAACGGCTGATCGAGACGCGCTGAAACTACCCCTCTTCCAGCCCCGTTTCATAGCTCCTCCCTGGCAGCCTGTCAGGCGGGCAAAGCCATGAAAGCGACACAGACCCCGACGATTGTCCCCGCCACTCTCCCGGCAGAGCGTCCCGTCGCGTCGCTTCAGGCGTGTGACGGTCGCCGGCTCCTTTACCGCCAACAGGACTGTTCGAACGATCGTGGTGATCTTTGGTCCAACTGCCCGGCGCGCGTCGCTCGTGGTGGCCCTTCTGGTCGGTGTGCTGGCCGGGCTGTGCCTGCTTGCGGTCGCGCTGGCGCCGGCCCTGGTCTCGCAGACCGAGGTGCGCCGTGCCGCGTCGGAAGCATTGGCGCAGAGTTCCGGGCGGGAGGTCCGCATCCTTGGCGAGAGCAACCTCTCCCTCCTGCCCTATCCGCAGGTGGTGTTGAGGCAACTGGTGTTCTCCATGCCCGGAGCGGCGGTCCTTGATGCGGATCGCGCCACCGCCCGCATCCGGCTCCTGCCCCTGCTGCTGGGCAAGGTCGAAGTGGCCAGCGTCACCTTTGACCGTCCCATCCTGATCATGTCCGGGCCGGTGACGGTCCCGCACCTGACATTGGCATCGTTCGTGAGTGTGCCGACGGCGCCGAGCCTGCGGATCCTGAACGGCACCATCGCCTGGCGCGACGCCGGCGGGCTGACCCAGGAACTGGTCAGCGGCATTGATGCCCGTCTGGACCACGCCTCGGGCGGCAAGGGCATCACTGCCACCGCCGACTTTACCTGGCGCCAGACCGTGGCGTCCGGGCGCGTCATGATTTCCGACGCCCAGGCCTTCCTCAACGGCACGGACAGCGACGCCCGGCTGGATCTGTCGGCGAACGGATCCTGGCTGAAGTTCCGCGGCGTCGCCGCGGCGGGCGACAGTCCCGCGGCGGTGGGCGAGATTTCGGCCGATTCGCCGGATCTGCGGGCGCTCTTGGCTTGGGTGGGCACCACCACGCCGACGGCGGGCGGGTTCGGGCGCTTCGCCTTCGGCGCCCATCTATCGGCGCACGCCAAGGAAATCGCCCTCACCCCGGCCTATATCGAAATGGACGGCAACCGCAGCGAGGGCGGCCTCAGCGTGAAGCTGGATGGCGAGCGTCCGCTGGTGGAAGGCACGTTCGCCGCCGACGCCCTCAACATCACCCCCTACGGCCGGGTGTCCATGACCGGCCCCGGTGGCCACGAGTGGGATCACCGACGCCTGGACGTCTCGCCACTGAAGAAGGTGGACCTGGATTTGCGGCTGTCCGCCGCCAGTGTCCGGGCGGAGGACAGTGTGTTCGAGCGGGTCGCCAGCACCGCGGTGCTGCGCGGCGGCCGTCTGGTGATGGCCATTGGCGAAGCCCAGGCCTGGGGCGGGCTGCTGCGTGCCTCCCTGACCCTGGCCCCTGCGGAGGTTCCCACCGATGGGCTGGCGGTGCGGGTGGAACTGGAGGGCACTGGCGTCGCTCTCGACCGGGCGCTTTCGGATATTGCCGACGTGAAGCGGATCGACGGCACCGGAACGCTGGAGGCGGCTTTGGTGGGCCACGGCGCCAGCATTCATGCCATTGCCCAGTCGCTCTCGGGGGATGTGTCGATGACCGGCAGCGCCGGGGCGGTCCTCGGCCTCGATATCGCGCAGGCGCTGCGGCACATCGAGCAGCGCCCGCTGTCGGGCGGCGGCGAACTGCGCGGCGGGCGCACACCTTTCACGTCACTGAAGGCCAAGGCGCGGATCGACAATGGCACCGCCACGCTTGAAAGCGTGGCCGTCGAAGGCAAGCAGGTGAAACTGTCCCTCGGCGGGTCGGTGTCCGTGGTCCAGCGCGACCTGGATCTGAAGGGCGAGGCGAGCCTGGTCGGACCGGTTCCGGCGGCGGGTCAGGTGGGGCGGGTGCCGTTCGAGCTGCCGTTCATCGTCCAAGGCCCGTGGGACAATGCCTATGTCATGCCCGATGCCCAGAGCCTGATCCGGCGCTCCGGTGCCGCCCAGCCGTTGCTGGAGGCGGTGCGCAGCCGTGGCGGCGATGCCGCCGTACGTTCGGTGATCGAGCAGATGGCCAAGCCGAGCCCGCTCGTTCCCACTGGGGTGAAGCAGCCGAACTGAGCGCGGCGAAAGCGGGGCGGGTCGGCCTTATTGGGCGGCCTCGCGCCGCGATGGCGCGGGGCGGGGCATGGCGCGGTCGGTTCGCAGCCGCGCGAACAGCAAATGGTCCTCCCAGATGCCGTTGATGCACAGATACTGCCGCGCATAGCCCTCGCGCACGAAGCCGAGCCGCTCCAGCAGCCGGATCGAGGGGCGATTGTTGGTCATGCAGGCCGCCTCCACCCGCCGCAGCCGCAACACGTCATAGGCCAGGGGCAGCATGGCGGCGACCCCGGCACTCATATAGCCCTGCCCCGCATAGCGCTCGCCCATCCAATAGCCCAGACTGGCCGCCTGGCACACGCCGCGGCGGATGTTGGACAAGGTCAGCCCGCCCACCAGAGCGTCATCGTCGCTGCGAAACAGGAACAGCGGATAGGCCTCATCCGCCACCATGTCGCGGGCGTAGCGGCGCATGCGGCGGCGGTAGGCGGCACGGGACAGGTCGTCCGCCGGCCAGACCGGCTCCCAGGGGGTGAGGAAAGGGCGGCTCTCCGAGCGCAGATCGCGCCAGGCCTGGAAATCACCGGCCTGGGGCACGCGCAGATACACGCCCTCCCCCGCGATGACCGGGAGCTGATCCGAGGGGAACACCGACCTCAGCAACCACATGATCCGACCTGTACCGCAGCCTTCACTGCCCTATGCCGCCTGCCGGCACGCCAAACCCGATTTACGCGATCAACGGACCTTCAACGGTTCCTGTCAACCGCCGACCGCCTGCAACGTTGGTTCAGCGCCGTTGCAGCCGCTCCACCGCCTTGGCGGCGGGATCGAGACCCGCGGCGGGGCCGATGGCCGACAAGGTGGGGCGACCGCCGGCCACCAGATCGCGGGCCGCCTGCTTCACCGCCTCCACGGTCACGCCGTCCACCTTGGCGACGATCTCCTCCACCGGAATGACCCGGTTGAAGGCGAGGATCTGGCGGGCCACCTGATCAGCACGGGCGCCCGAACTCTCCAGCGCCGCCAACAGGCCCACCTTCATCTGCGCCTTGGCGCGGGCCAGCTCGGTCTCGGTGACGGTCTCGCCCACGGCCATGAGCTGGTCGATGACCACATTGGTCAGTTCGCCCACATCACCGGTGTCGGTGCCGGCATAGATCGCGAACAGGCCGGTGTCCGCATAGGCCCAATGGAAGGAATAGATCGAGTAGCAGAGCCCGCGCTCCTCCCGGACCTCCTGGAACAGGCGCGAGGACATGCCCCCGCCCAGGACGTTCGAAAGCACCTGCAGCGCATGATATTGGGGATGCCGGAAGGAGCGTCCCTCCAGGCCCAACACCACATGCACCTGCTCCAGGTCGCGGGGGGTCAGAATGGTGCCGCCGCCATAGGTGGCCGATGGCGCCGCGGCTTTCGCCTCTGAACCGATGGTCTTCAGCCGCCCCGCAGCCTCCGCCACCAACTGGTCGTGATCCACGGCACCCGCCGCCGACACCACCATGCGCGGGCCGCGATAGGTGCGCTCCAGATAGGCGCTGAGACCCGCCGGATCGAAGCTGCGCACCGTGTCCGGCGTGCCAAGGATCGAGCGGCCCACCGCCTGGCCGGGAAAAGCGTGCTCCTGGAACAGGTCGAACACCAGATCGTCGGGCGTATCCATCACCGCGCCGATTTCCTGGACGATGACGTTCTTTTCCCGCGCCAGTTCGTCCGGCGCGAACGCCGGCTCGGTCAGAATGTCGGACAGGATGTCGAGGCCGAGGCCGAGATCCTCGCCCAGAACTCGCACATTGTAGGAGGTCTGCTCCACCGAGGTGGCGGCATTGATATCGCCGCCGACCTGCTCGATCTCCTCGGCGATGCGCCGCGCCGAGCGCCGGCGGGTGCCTTTGAACGCCATATGCTCCAGCAGATGGGAGATGCCGTGCTCGTGCTCCCCCTCGTCCCTGGCGCCGGCGCCGACCCAGATGCCCAGCGACACCGTGCCCAGATGCGGCATGGAATCGGAGACCACGGTGATGCCGTTGTCGAGAACCGTGAGCTTCACACCGCTGGCAACCTCGCTCATGCGGAGGCTCCCGACGCGACGCGGGCGCGGGCGGCGATGAAGCTCTCGATGGCGTTCAGATCATTGGGCAATACGGTCGTGCGCTCCCGTCGGGTGAACAGATCCGCCAGATGGGGCGGCAGAGCCGGGCGCTTGCCGGTGGCGGCTTCCACCGCATCGGGGAATTTCGCCGGATGGGCGGTGGACAGCACCACCTGCGGCACCTTGCGGGCGTGCTCGATCTTGTCGGCGACCGCCAGCGCCACCGCCGTATGCGGGTCGGCCACATAATCGGCGTCGCGATAGAGTCGGGCGATGGTGGCCGCGGTCTCCGGCTCGTCGGCGCGCTCGGCTGAAAACTCGCCGGCGATGGCCGCCAAGGCGCTGTGCGGCAGAGTGAAGGCCCCGGACTGGCTCAACGAGCCCATCAGCTGCCGCACGGCGGCGGCGTCGCGGTCCAAGGCTTCGAACAGCAGGCGCTCGAAATTGGACGACACCTGGATGTCCATGGAGGGCGACATGGAGGGCTGCACGCCCTTCACCTCATAGCGCCCGGTCTGGAGCGTGCGGGCCAGGATGTCGTTGACGTTGGTGGCGATGGTCAAATCACGCACCGGCAAGCCCATGCGTTTGGCCACCCAGCCGGCGAAGATGTCGCCGAAATTGCCGGTGGGCACCACGAACGACACCTCGCGATGGGGCGCGCCCAGGGCCACGGCCGCATAGAAATAATACCCCACCTGGGCGACGATGCGCGCCCAGTTGATGGAGTTCACCCCCGCCAGCGCCATCCGGTCACGGAAGGCGGCATGATTGAACATGGCCTTCACATGGGCCTGGCAGTCGTCGAACGTGCCTTCGATGGCCATGGCGTGCACATTGGCGCCGCCCACGGTGGTCATCTGCCGGCGCTGCACCTCGGATACCCGGTTGTGCGGATAGAGGATGAACACATCCACCGCGTCGGTGTGGCGGAAGGCCTCGATGGCGGCGCTGCCGGTGTCGCCGGAGGTGGCGCCGACGATGGTGGCGCGGGCGTTGCGGGCGGACAGCACATGGTCCATGAGCCGCGCCAGCAATTGCATGGCCACGTCCTTGAACGCCAAGGTCGGGCCGTGGAACAGCTCCAAGAGGAAACGGTTGGGGCCGACCTGCACCAGCGGCACGGTGGCCGGATGGCGGAAGGCGCCATAGGCGTCGTCGATCATCAGGTCCAGCGCCGCCTTTGGCAGCGCGTCGCCCACGAACGGGGTGATGACCGTGCGCGCCACGTCCGCATAGGATTTCCCCGCCATGCCGGCGATATCCGCCGCCGACAGGGTCGGCCAGGTCTCGGGCACATAGAGACCGCCGTCGCGGGCAAGCCCGGCCAGCAGTGCATCGGCGAACGACAGAGGCGGAGCCTCACCGCGGGTGGAGACGTAACGCAAGGGACCTCACTTCGGCGTGCCGGACCCTGTCCGGCCTCAGCTGCAACCTAATCCCGCCCGGCGCAGGGGGAAAGCCGCGGCGCGCAGGCGACGCGCGTCAGCGGGGTCTTTTATCCGGCAACGGGTCGCGACGCCAGCGCGGGCACCAGTCGTTTCGCGGTTGCTCGGCCGGGCGGCGCGGTCAAGGATGCCGCTTTCCAGAGCATTGCCGAGTCGCATGGTTTTCTCCCCCGTTTTGAATGGCCTGACCCGCGCGCTTGCGGCCGTGGGCCGCAAAGGCACTCTGGTGGTGGCGGGCAGCGTCTTCATCGGCCTCGCCTTTCCGCCTTTGGCCAGCTCCGCCAAACCCCTGCTGATGCCCTGCGTCTTCGTGATGCTGGTGATCTCCTTCATGCGCACGGATCTGGCGCGGTTGCGGGCGGGCCGGCATGTGGGGTTGGCACTGTTCGCCTTGGTCTGGATCATGGGCATCCTGCCGGTGATCCTGGGGCTGGCGGTGGCCTATGTGGTGCCGCCCGGCGATCCGGACATTCTGCTGGCGCTGGTGATCCAGGCCTCCTCGCCGCCGATCATGTCGGCGCCGGCGTTTGCGGCGCTGATGGGGTTTGATCCGGGCTTGAGCCTCCTGGTGATGGTGGCGGCCATGGTGGTCACGCCGATCACCGCGCCCACCGTGGTGGCGGCGTTCAGCGGCATGGCGCTGACGCTGGATCCGCTGTCGCTGGCGTTGCGGCTGGGACTGGTGCTGCTGTCCACCGGCTGCGTCGGCTTCGCGTTGCGCCGCCTGTCCGGTCCCGACCGGCTCGCCCGCTGGAAGGAGAGCCTCGACGGCATCAATGTCCTGCTGCTGCTGGTGCTGGCGGTCGCCTTCATGGACGGGGTGACGGCGCGGTTCCTGGCGGATCCGCGCGAGGTGCTCGGGGTGGGCGCCCTCGCCTTCTCGGTCTCCCTGGGCGCCCTGGCGGTGACGGCGCTGCTGTTCCGGCCCTTTGCCGGCGAGGGGCAGGCGCTGATGCTGGGCTTTGCCGCCGGCCATCGCAACATGATGGTGCTGATCGCCGCCGCCGGCGGCATCATTCCCGACAGCAGCTGGCTCTATGTGGGGCTGGCGCAGTTTCCCATCTACATGCTGCCCTATCTGATGCGGCCCCTGGCCAATCTCATCCACCGGCGCGCGGCGGCGCAGAGCCCGCCGCCTGCCTCCGGTCCTTGAGCGCCGGACGCTGGGCCTATCCCGCCGCCCGCCGATCTGTTAGAGCGCTGGCTTTAACAAGAGGCGCGCGAGCCAAGCGATGATCCCCCGCTACAGCCGGCCCGAGATGGCCGCCATCTGGTCCCCCGAGACCCGTTTCCGCATCTGGTTCGAAATCGAGGCCCATGCGGCCGATGCCATGGCCGACTTGGGCATCGTTCCCAAGGACGCCGCGGCCAAGATCTGGGAAAAGGGCAGCACCGCGACCTTCGACGTGGACCGCATCGACGCCATCGAGCGCGAAGTGAAGCACGACGTCATCGCCTTCCTGACCCATCTGTCCGAGATCGTCGGCCCCGAGGCGCGCTTCGTGCACCAGGGCATGACCTCCTCCGACGTGCTGGACACCTGCCTTGCGGTGCAGATGACCCGCGCGGTGGATCTGCTGATCGCCGACGTGGACCATCTGCTGGCGGTGCTGGAGCGCCGCGCGTTCGAGCATAAGCTGACCCCCACGGTCGGCCGCTCCCACGGTATCCATGCGGAGCCCACCACCTTCGGCATCAAGCTGGCCATTGCCTATGCGGAATTCCAGCGCAACCGCGCCCGCCTGGTGGATGCCCGCGCCGAAGTGGCCACCTGCGCCATTTCCGGGGCGGTGGGCACCTATGCCCATATCGATCCGCGGGTGGAAGAATATGTGGCGGAGAAGATGGGCCTCCAGGTGGAGACCGTCTCCACCCAGGTGATCCCCCGCGATCGCCACGCCATGTATTTCGCCACGCTCGGAGTCGTCGCCTCCTCCATGGAGCGCCTGGCCACCGAGATCCGCCATCTGCAGCGTACCGAAGTCCTGGAAGCGGAGGAGTATTTCTCCGAAGCCCAGAAGGGCTCCTCGGCCATGCCGCACAAGCGCAATCCGGTGCTCACCGAGAACATCACCGGACTTGCCCGCATGGTTCGCGGCTATGTGACCCCGGCGCTGGAAAACGTCGCCCTGTGGCACGAGCGGGACATCTCCCACTCCTCCGTGGAGCGCATGATCGGCCCCGACGCCACCGTGACCCTGGACTTCGCGCTGATGCGCATGGCCGGCGTGATCGACAAACTGGTGATCCACACCGACAACATGCAGAAGAACATGGATAAGCTCGGCGGGCTGATCCATTCCCAGCGCGTGCTCCTCGCCCTGACCCAGAAGGGCGCCAGCCGCGAGGACAGCTATCGGCTGGTGCAGCGCAACGCCATGCGGGTGTGGCGCGGCGAAGGCGATTTCCGCGCCTTCCTGCTGGCCGATGAAGAGGTGCGCAAGTTCCTCTCCGAGGACGACATCAACGAAAAGTTCGACCTCGGCTACCACTTCAAGCATGCCGACACGATCTTCCGCCGGGTGTTCGGGCGGGCCTGATCCGCGTCCCAGTGCCAGACATGAAAATGCCCGGGTCCAGCCCGGGCATTTTTGTTTCTGCCTGCCGATATGGCCAGAACCGGCGCCCACCTCAGCCGATGGCGCGGTCGTGCAGGGGGACGCCCTTTTCCTCGAACAGCGGCACCAGCTCGCCGGCCTGGAACATCTCGCGGACGATGTCGCAGCCGCCGAGGAACTCGCCCTTCACATAGATCTGCGGAATGGTCGGCCAGTTGGCATAGGCCTTGATGCCGGTGCGCAGCTCGTCGGATTCGAGGACATTGATGCCCTTATAGGCCACGCCCAGATGGTCGAGGATCTGCACCACCTGGCCGGAGAAGCCGCACTGCGGGAATTGCGGGGTGCCCTTCATGAACACCACCACGTCGTTGCCCTTGACCTCGCGGTCGATGAATTCATGGATGCTCATGGTCTCTCATCCGAAATAGCGCCCGGCGGCGCGCCGGTTCCCGCATGGAAGATCGGGCTTGAGGGGCAAAAGCGCAAGGTGCAGGCGGCGGATCACCGCCATCGGCGGTCAGCGCGGCTGCCCCATGGCGGTTCCCGACAGGCTGGTCGCGCACAGCCCCACCGCGCCGCCAAGGAAGCCGCCGGCGATCATGTCGCCGACGAAATGATAATCCATCCCCAGCAGACCGATGACCACCACCGCCACCAGCAGCCAGCACAACGGCTTCAGGCGCGGATAGGCGCAGCCCACCACGGTCGCCACGGCCGCAGCCACAGTGGTGTGGCCGGAGGGGAAGGAGGCGAACTCCGGCCCGCCATGGAACCAGAAGAAGCCATAGGTGCCGTCGCCGATGAGCGAGGGATTATTGTGGATGAAGGTTTCCGGCCACGCCCGGCCGAACACGTATTTCAGGTGATCCTTCAGCGCCGTTGCCACGATCAGGGCCACGGATGCGGTCAGCGCGACCCGCTCGGCGCGACGGGGCACCCGACCGAACATCTGGCTCAGGCCGAGACCCACCACCAGAACGGCAGCCGCCGGCGCCAAGAGGTTGGGCGGGGCCTGCATGTCGAAGAAGATGGGGTGGCGGCCGATGACCGCGTGGGAAAACAGCGCGACCGGGCGATCCACAAACGCAACGCTGAACGTGACCAGCACGACGCAGAGCGCGAAGGCGCCCAGCCAGACGCGCGGCTGGTGCCAGATCGAGTCGCGTGACAGTCCGGTTTGCGGCGCGGACGCCGATCTCACGCGCGGCTTTGACGCCAGCCTGTCGCTCTTGCCCCCGCCCATTTCACCCTCCGGTACCGTTCCGCGCAATCCTATCCAGATTGCGCAAGCGGCGGGAGAGGGCGACCGGTGCCTTAGGCAGCGGCCGGGGCGGAGGTCTTCAGGGCCAGCGCATGCAGCACGCCGCCCATGTTGCCCTGAAGGGCGGCATAGACCATCTGGTGCTGCTGCACCCGGCTCTTGCCCCGGAACGCTTCCGAGACAACGGTGGCGGCATAGTGGTCGCCGTCGCCTGCGAGGTCGGTGATGTCCACCACCGCGTCGGGGAAGGAGGTCTTGATCAGGCGCTCGATTTCGCCGGCATCCATGGCCATGGGATGTGCCTTTGCTGCAGAGGACGGGAAATCAGTTGGCGCCCATATAGATGGGCAGCCAGCTGTCGTTACGGTCGCGCAGGGCTTCCACCACGATCGGACGCTCGCCGGCCAGCACCAGACGGTCGCCGCCGGTCTTGCCCAGCTTGGTCACCGGCACGCCGGCGGCTTCCGCCCGCCGCACCATTTCGGCGGCGTGGCCGCCGGGAATGGTCACCACATAGCGGGCCTGATCCTCGCCGAACCAGAAAGCGTGCGGCGGCATGCCGTGCGGCACGCCATCCACCGAGGCGCCGATGCGGCCGGCCATGGCCATTTCCGCGATCGCCACCAGCAGGCCGCCGTCGGACACGTCATGGGCGGCGGTGACGAAGCCTTCCTGGATCAGACCGCGCACGAAGTCGCCATTGCGCTTCTCCGCCACCAGATCCACCGGCGGGGGCGCGCCCTCCTCGCGGTCGCAGATCTCCGCCAGATAGGCCGAGGCACCGAGCCAGCCGGTGGTCTTGCCGATCAGGAAGATGCCTTCGCCCGGCCCCTTGAACGCCAGGTCCATGGCCGTGCCCAGATCGTCGATGAGACCCACGCCGCCAATGGTCGGGGTAGGCAGGATACCCTGCCCGCTGGTCTCATTGTAGAGGCTGACATTGCCGGACACGACCGGGAAGTCGAGCGCCTCGCAGGCGGCGCCGATGCCCTTCACGCAGCCCACCAGCTGGCCCATGATGTCAGGCTTCTCGGGATTGCCGAAATTGAGATTGTCGGTGACCGCGATCGGGGTCGCGCCCACGGCGGTGAGGTTGCGCCAGGCTTCCGCCACCGCCTGCTTGCCGCCCTCGAAAGGATCGGCCTCGCAATAGCGCGGGGTCACGTCGGTGGTCAGCGCCAGCGCCTTGGGGCCGTCGCCCACACGCACCACGGCGGCATCGCCGCCTGGGCGCTGCACGGTGTTGCCCAGGATCAGATGGTCATACTGTTCCCACACCCAGCGCTTCGAGCACAGGTCCGGCGAGGCAATCAGCCGTTCCAGCGCATCCCCCACCGACAGGGCGTGGTTCACATCGGCAAATCCGAGCACCGGACGGGCCGGGGTCTCCACGAACGGACGATAGTATTCCGGGGCTTCGTCGCCCAGTTCCTTGATGGGCAGGTCAGCCATGACCTCGCCATCGTGCTTCACCACGAAGCGCAGCGTGTCGGTGGTCTTGCCGATGATGGCGAAGTCCAGGCCCCACTTGCGGAAAATGGCTTCCGCCTGCTCTTCCTTGCCGTCCGCGATCACCATGAGCATGCGCTCCTGGCTCTCGGAGAGCATCATTTCATAAGCGGTCATGCCGGTTTCGCGGCACGGCACGGCGTTGAGGTCCAGCTCGACGCCGAGATCGCCCTTGGCGCCCATTTCCACCGCCGAGCAGGTCAGGCCCGCGGCGCCCATGTCCTGGATGGCGACGACGCAGCCGGCCTGCATGATCTCCAGGCAGGCTTCCAGCAGCAGCTTTTCCGCGAACGGGTCGCCGACCTGCACGGTCGGGCGCTTCTCTTCCGCATCGGCGCCGAATTCCGCCGAGGCCATGGTGGCGCCGTGGATGCCGTCGCGGCCGGTCTTGGAGCCGAGATAGACGATGGAGCGGCCGACGCCGGCGGCGGCGGCATAGAAGATCTCGTCGGTCTTGGCGATGCCCACCGCCATGGCATTGACGAGGATGTTGCCGTTGTAGCGCTCATGGAAGCCGATGGCGCCGCCCACGGTGGGCACGCCGAACGAATTGCCATAGCCGCCGATGCCGGCCACCACGCCCGCCAGCAGGCGGCGGGTGCGCGGATGGTGGGGGTCGCCGAAGCGCAGCGCATTCAGGGCCGCGATGGGGCGCGCGCCCATGGTGAACACGTCGCGCAGAATGCCGCCGACCCCGGTGCCCGCGCCCTGATAGGGCTCGATGAACGAGGGGTGGTTGTGGCTCTCCATCTTGAACACCACGGCGAGGCCGTCACCAATGTCCACCACGCCGGCATTCTCGCCGGGGCCCTGGATCACCCGCGGGCCGCTGATGGGCAGGGTGCGCAGCCATACCTTGGAGGATTTGTAGGAGCAGTGCTCGTTCCACATGGCGGAGACGATGCCCAGCTCCGTGAGCGTGGGCTCACGCCCGATCAGCTCCAGGAAGCGCTGGTATTCTTCCGGCTTCAGGCCGTGTTCGGCCACCAGTTCCGGGGTGATGGTAGGGGTGTTGGGGATCACGTTCACGTCCGTCCGATCCAAATCTGTAAGGGGTCGCCGGTGGCGGGCGCGAGGTCGCGCCCGGCCCTCACGCGGCCTTCAGTGCTCCAGCGAGGCTCTCGAACAGGCCACGGCCATCGGTGGGGCCCACCTGCGCGTCCACGTAATTCTCGGGATGGGGCATCATGCCGAGCACATTGAGCTTCTCGGAATAGATGCCGGCGATGCCATTGATGGAGCCATTGGGGCCATCGGTATCGTCGATCTCCCCATGGGCGCGGGCGTAGCGGAACGCCACCCGGCCATCGCCTTCCAGCGCGGCGATGGTGGCAGCATCCGCGGTATAATTGCCTTCGCCATGGGCCACCGGCACGCGGATCAACTCGCCCTTGCGATAGGCGCGGGTAAAAGCCGTATCAGCCCGCTCCACCCGCAGAAACACTTCGCGGCAGACGAAGCGCAGCTTGGCGTTGCGCACCAGCACGCCCGGCAGCAGGCCCGCCTCGCACAGGATCTGGAAGCCGTTGCAGATGCCGACCACCAGACCGCCGCGCGCCGCATGGGCGCGCACCGCATCCATGATGTTGGCGCGGGCGGCGATGGCGCCGCAGCGCAGATAGTCGCCATAGGAGAAGCCGCCGGGCAGGACCACCAGATCGGTGCCGGGCGGCAGCTCGGTCTCGCCATGCCAGACGACCTTCGCCTCCTGTCCGGTGACAAGGCGCAGGGCGCGGGCGACATCGCCTTCGCGATTGGAGCCGGGGAAGAGAAGGACGGCTGCTTTCATGGGCTCTCAGCGTGTATCCGCGCGGGGTGCGGCAGGGGGGCCACTGACGGCCTGCCCCGGGCACCTGCGTTCAGGAGGAAACGGAACCGAAGGAACGAGCTTGGCACCGATGCACCGGGTTCGGCACCACCGGACGCCGAGGTGACGGACGCCCAGATGACGGTTGAATGACATAGACCCACCGAGGCGAACAGGGGCACGGGCGCAAGGCTGGGATGCGCCGTGCGGGCGGCGCCGCGCCTCGGCCCGACGTTGCCCTGCCCCACTTGACCTTGCCCGACCGGACCCTGCCCGACCCTGGGCCGGTCCTGTCAGTCGATCGTCCGTAGGTACCATGCGCGCCTCGGTGCGGCCATGGAAATGGAACGCGTATGGATCAGTCGGCGAACTCGACCCGATAGGTCTCGATCACCGTATTGGCCAGCAGCTTGTCGCAGGCGTCCTTCAGGGCGCCCTCGGCCGCAGCGCGGTCATTGCCGGCCAGTTCCACGTCGAAAACCTTGCCCTGGCGCACGCTCTGGACCCCGGCGACGCCCAGCGAGCGCAGCGCGCCCTCAATGGCCTTGCCCTGGGGATCAAGGACGGCGGACTTCAGCGTGACGATGACGCGCGCTTTCATGGATACTCACTCGCAACGGCGATGCAGCGCGCATGGACGGATGCGCGCGCACGCCTGGTTCATAAGGACATCGGCCCGCAGGCGCCTGCTTCACGCAGGGGCGCAAGACCTCGGCTTACAAAGACCTAGCTTACAACGGAAAGCGGGGGCCTCACGGCCCCCGCACCTAGCATTTGCCTCAATCCGGCTCAAGCCGGATCATTTCACCAGGGACGGACCCTTGCTCTGATTCGGCTCGTTTTCGCCCAGGATGCCCAGGCGGCGCGCCACTTCGGAGTAGGCTTCCACCAGCCCGCCGAGGTCGCGGCGGAAGCGGTCCTTATCCATCTTGTCGTTGGACTTCACGTCCCACAGACGGCAGGAATCGGGGCTGATCTCGTCGGCCACGACGATGCGCATCATGTCGTTTTCCCACAGCCGGCCGCACTCCATCTTGAAGTCGACCAGACGGATGCCGACCCCGAGGAACAGGCCGGTGAGGAAATCGTTCACGCGAATCGCCAAGGCGATGATGTCGTCGATCTCCTGGGTCGTCGCCCAGCCGAAGGCGGTGATGTGTTCTTCGGAGACCAAAGGATCGTTCAGAGCATCGTTCTTGTAATAGAATTCGATGATCGAACGCGGCAGCGCCGTGCCTTCCTCGATGCCGAGGCGGGTGGACAGCGAACCGGCCGCCACATTGCGGATCACCACCTCGAGCGGAATGATTTCCACTTCGCGGATCAGTTGCTCGCGCATGTTCAGGCGGCGGATGAAGTGGGTCGGAACACCGATCTCGTTCAGACGCGAGAAGATGTATTCCGAAATCCGGTTGTTCAGCACGCCCTTGCCGTCGATGACGTCGTGCTTCTTGTTGTTGAAGGCGGTGGCATCATCCTTGAAGTGCTGGATGAGAGTACCGGGCTCAGGACCTTCATAAAGGACCTTCGCCTTGCCTTCGTAAATGCGTCGGCGACGGCTCATGGGGGTGTACCGTGAGTTGGGGAAATCCATGTCTTTGCCAAGGCTCCGCTCGGGTGACGCTCCTCGGCGGGGCGCTTTGCGACTGGTTCGCAGTCCACGAGGCGCCCAGGGAGACACTAGCCGATCACCGGCCGGGTTACAACGCGCCCGGTCGCGGGACAGGGCTGCGCATTCAGAAGGGGGCGGCAACGCCGCCGTTGATCTAGGGGAACCGCACCTATATTCAAGGAGCGCGTCCGTAAGCGTTTCTGGATGCGCATTGTTTCCGTCACAAAAACGTCAATATGAGGGCTGTCATGACCACGTTCGACAAGCGGGAGGACGGCTTCGAAGCGCGCTTCGCGCACGACGAGCAGATTCGTTTCCGCGCTTTGGCCCGCCGCAACAAGGCGTTGGGCCTGTGGGCGGCGGAAAAGCTCGGCCTCTCCGGGGACGAAGCTGAAGCCTACGCCAAGGAAGTGATCGTCGCCGATCTCGCCGAGCAGGGCGAGGAAGACGTGTTCCGGAAGGTCCGCGGCGACTTCGATGCCAAGGGACTCGATGTCTCCGACCACCAGATTCGCCGCAACATGGCCGAATTTCTCACCGCAGCCCTCGCGGAAGTGACCTCGAGCTCCTGAGGGCACGCCGACGCAAGCTTCGCGCAGCGCTCCCATGCACCATGGGGGCAGAATAGGGTCCCATGGTCAGTCGTGCCCGAGGTAGGCACGGCCAGGCGGAGCGATGCGATGAAGACATTAGGGCAGGTGGCGATTGCCGCGGCGGTTTTGGCGTCGGTCGTCTCCACGGTGGTGGTCTCCACCGCGGTCGTCCCGGCGGTCGCGGCCGACATCGCCGGTCCCGCCGTGGTGCGGCGCAACGTCAATGTGCGCGGGGGGCCGAGCCCCTCCGCGCCGGTGGTCGGCCAGCTCCCGAGCGGCTCCTCCATCCAGGTGCTGAGCTGCAACGGTCCCTGGTGTCAGATCGGCTGGCCCGGTCAGGCGTTCGTGGCCGTCAGCTATCTGGAACTGGTCCCCATTGCGGTGGTGCAGGCGCCGCCGCCGGTGCCTGTGGCCCCGGCCATCATCATCGCCCCGCCGCGCGCGCCGCTGGTCTATGCCGCCCCGCCCCCGGTGCTCTATTATCCCGCCCCGCCGCGCTATTACGGCCCGCCGCCGGCCCCCGGCCCGATCTATGGCGGTGCCCCTCCCAGCTTGTGGTGAGCGCATCTCTCCATCGTCGAGCGTGAATTGCGCCCGCCAGCCTCTGGCGGGCGTTTTCATGTGTGGCTCCCGCAAAAGGCCACTGCGCAGCGCAAACGAAAAAGGCCGCCCCGAAGGGCGGCCTTGAACTCTGCCAGCGGACCGGCAATCAGCGCGAGTAGAACTCGACCACCAGATTGGGTTCCATCTGCACCGGATACGGAACTTCATTGAGTTCCGGGATGCGGTTGAACTTGCAGGTGAAACGGCTGTGATCCACTTCCAGGTAATCGGGCACGTCGCGCTCGGCGAGCTGCGCGGCTTCGATCACGATGGCCAGCTGCTTGGACGATTCGCGCAGCTCGATCACGTCGCCAACCTTCACCAGGTAGGACGGGATGTTGACGCGGCGGCCGTTCACCTTGATGTGGCCGTGGCTCACAAACTGGCGGGCGGCGAAGATGGTGGGGACGAACTTGGCGCGATACACCACCGCAGCCAGACGGCGCTCCAGGAGGCCGATCAGGTTGGCGCCGGTGTCGCCCTTCAGACGGGAGGCTTCCACATAGACGGCGTGGAACTGCTTCTCACCGATGGAGCCATAATAGCCCTTCAGCTTCTGCTTGGCGCGCAGCTGCACGCCGAAGTCCGAAAGCTTGCCCTTGCGGCGCTGGCCATGCTGGCCGGGGCCGTACTCACGACGATTAACCGGGCTCTTGGCGCGACCCCAGATATTCTCGCCCATGCGGCGATCGATCTTGTGCTTCGCCGAAATGCGCTTGCTCATTGAACGCGGATCCTTGTTCCGTTTTTCTTGACGGGATCCCGCCCCTCCTCTGTGGACCAGTCCCTGGTTATGGCGTTTCAGCCCAACCCAGGAAACGGTCCGCCGACAGGACTTCCAGCGAGCTGCCGGAAGATCCACGGGTGCGTGACTGCCAAAACAATAGTTAGCCGGCCGAAATCTTCGACCAGCTGACCGGCGGCTTCTATGCGCGAGACCGCGCGATGTCAATGCGGACGCCAGTTCGCGGGCGCGGAAATGGGGAACACGGGTCGCGATATCCGCCGAAAATCTCGAAGAGAAATTAATTTTCTTAAAGAGAAATATACACTAACCTTCCAGCTCCCTGCCCCGTCCGCCCGAGATCCTCCCTATGCGCTTCCTCGTCCTCCAGCACGCCGCATCCGAACATCCCGGTAGCTTCCGCGACTTCATGCGTCGCGACGCCATCACCTGGGATGCTGTGGAATTGGACGCGGGCGACCGTATTCCCGCGGTCGACGGCTACGACGCGATGATGGTGCTCGGCGGGCCGATGGACGTGTGGCAGGAGGCGGCATTTCCCTGGCTGGTGGACGAGAAAGCGGTCATCCGCGATTGGGTGACGGCGGGCCGGCCGTTCCTCGGCATCTGCCTCGGCCATCAGCTCCTGGCCGCGGCCATGGGCGGGGATGTGGGCAAGATGGAGCTGCCGGAAGTGGGGGTGTGCGAAGTGAGCCTCTCGGAGGCGGGCCGCGCCTCCCCCCTCTTTGCCGGGATTGAGAGCCGGTTTCCGACGCTGCAGTGGCATGGCGCGGCCGTATGCAAAGCCCCGGCGGGGGCCGCAATCCTCGCCCATAACGCCCACTGCCCCATCCAGGCGCTCCAGATCGGTGGGAAGGCCTTCGGCATCCAATATCATGTGGAACTGATCGACACGACCGTGAGCGACTGGGGCAGCATTCCCGAATATCGCTGCGCACTGGAGGAGATCACCGGCCCCGGCGGACAGGCCCTGCTGGAAGCAGCCACCGCCGAAAAGATGGCCCAGTTCCGCGTTGCCGCCGAGACGCTCTACGGCAATTTCCGCGCCGTGATCGGATAGGGCTAGCGCCCGCGCAGGGCGGTGAGCACCGCAAGGCCGGGATAGCCGTCGGCCGGGGTAAGTCCGGCCTTGGTCTGGAAGGCGCGCACCGCGCGCATGGTGTCATTGCCGACGCGCCCGTCGGTGCCGCCGGTATCAAAGCCGTTCCGGGTGAGGCGCTGCTGGATCTCCTGCAGCTCGGCCAGGGTCAGCGCCCGCTCGCCGCCGGGCCAGGGGGTCTGGAACGGCCCTTCCCCCATGACCCGATCGCCCAGATAGCACACCGCCAAGGCATAGTTGGACGAGGGATTGTAGGACCGCACCGCGTAGAAATTGTGCAGCAGCAGCAGCGCCGGCCCGCCCGGCCCGCCGGGCAGCCACAGCCGCGCCTGCTCGTCATAGCCGGACAGCGAGCGGCCATCCACCATGGTCACGCCCATGTTTCCCCAGGTGGAAAGTCCGCGCCAGGTCTTGTTGTCCGCCAGGCCATCATTGAAGCCGGCGGGCAGTTTGGCCTCGAAGCCCCAGGGCTCGCCACGGCGGTAGCGGCCGCGCTTCACGAGATAATTGGCGGTGCCGGCCAAGGCATCGTCCGGCTTGCCGAAGGGCGAGATCCGGCCATTGCCGTCAAAGTCCACGCCCATGTTGAGCCACACCTCGGGCATCCACTGGGTATGGCCCATGGCCCCGGCCCAGGAGCCGATCATGTCCTGCGGCGTGCTCCAGCCGCGCTCGACGATGACCAGGGCATTGAGCAGTTCGGTTTCCCAGTATTTGCGCCGGCGCGGATCGCCCCAGGCCAGGGCCGCCAGGGAATTGAACACCGGCTTCATGTGCCGTGGATTGTCCACCACATCGCCGAAGGCCGATTCCATGCCCCAATAGCCCAGCATCACCGCCGGCTCGACGCCGAACTCCTTCTCGATGCGGGCAAACAGGCCGGCATATTCCGCCGCCCGCTTGCGTCCGGTGGCGATGCGCCAGTCGGAGACCCGGCGGTTGATATATTGCCAGGTCAGCTCCTGGAATTCTGGCTGGGCCCGGTCCTGCGCATAGACGCTGGTGTCCGGCTTCAGGCCCACCATCACCTTGGAATAGACCGCATCCGAAATGCCCCGGGCGCGCGCCCGGGCGCGAAACTTCTCCACCCACACGTTGAACGGCTGCGCCGCGCTCTGCGCTAGCGCCGGTGCGCCCAAGGCGGACGACAAGGCGCCGCCCGCGAGGGCCAGCATGAGGGTGCGTCGGTCGAGGAAAGGCGTCACGCCGGGCTTCGCTTTCTTCTGTCGCAGGGCATCAGGCCCTGCATCCGCAAGAATCGTCGGATCGAGGCCGCCGACGGGCGCAGAGTGCCGTTACGGCACCTTTGCGTCCAGGCGACGGGGCGCGGAAGGCCTTCACCTTTCCGCGCGGCGGGCGGCGCCGTACCGGTGGCGTCAGGAGGCCACGGCCAGCGGCGGCGCCATCACTTCCGGCTCCCGCACATGGCGGGCCAGAACGCTCGACACCAGCCGGGCATCCAGCGGCTGCCCGGTGGAAATCAGCCGCACCGGCTTGGGGCTGGAGGCAAAGGCCGTCGGGCCGATGAGCGAGGAGACGCGGCGGGCAATGGCCGGGGCCGGGTCCACGAACGACACCGGCCAGGGCGCCACCCGCTGCAAGCGTTCCAGGATCAGCGGATAATGGGTGCAGGCCAGCACGATGGTGTCGGTGCGCCCGGTCGCAGTGGCGACGAAGCACGGCGCCAGCTCGGCAGCCAGTTCCGCATCATCAACGCGTGCCCCGTGCATCAGCGCCTCGGCCAGCGACGCCAGCCGCTCGCTGGCCACCAGAGTGACGGCGCAGCCACCGGCAAATTCCCGCACCAAGCTCGCGGTATAGTCCCGGCGCACGGTGCCGGGCGTCGCCAGGACGCTGACATGCTTGGTCACCGAGCCGGCACAGGCGGGCTTCACCGCCGGAACCGTGCCCACGAACGGCACGGCATGATCCGTGCGCAGGGCGGGGAGCGCCAGGGTGGAGGCGGTGTTGCAGGCGATCACCACCAGATCGGGGCGGGTGGCGGCGATCAAGGTGTGCATGACCTCGCGCACCCGCGCCACCAATGCCGCATCGCTGAGCGCCCCGTAGGGAAACGCGGCGTCGTCGGCGGCATAGATGAAATGGGCATCCGGCCGCACCCGCGCCACTTCGCGGAACACCGAAAGCCCGCCCAGCCCGCTGTCGAACATCAGGATGGTCGGGGCTTGAATCTGGACGGGTGGCACGGTGGAAAGTCTCTGAGCCGGAACGGTGACGGCGGCCATGGTTTATCCTCGCATCCCCCGGCAGGATTGTGGCCCTGCCGGGTAAAGGAAGAATGAGTGCGCCGCGCCCGCGCCGCACTGCGAACCCGCGGCTCTGGCACACAGCCAGGGCTAAACCATTGGTGTTCCGTTAGCAGGCTATTTGGTACCATCACCCCATGGACGCCCAGTCATTCAATGCACCCGCCGTGGTGACCGCTCCCCGCGCGCTCGTCATGGCGACCGCGGGTGTCATCGCCACCGCGCTGCTGATGCTGCCGGCGGCGGTCAACGGCTTTCCCTTCCTGTTCTATGACAGCGGCGGCTATCTGGAGCCGGCGTTCTCCCACATCGTGGTGCCCGGCCGCTCGACCATCTATGGCCTGCTGCTGCGTGCCGGCAGTTTCCCGAATTTCTGGCCGGTGGCGATTCTTCAGAGCGCCCTGTGCGTCTGGGCCTTGGGCCTGGTGCTGCGGGTGCATGGGCTCGGCGGACGGCCGGGGGTGCTGGTCGGCTTGGCCGCAGTTCTGGCCGTGGCCACGGCCTTGCCGTTCGTCTCGGCCGAATTGATGCCGGACATCTTCGCGGGGCTGGCGGGACTGGCGCTTTATCTTCTGCTCTGGCGTCGTCGGGATCTCCGCACCGCGGAGGCCTGGGGCCTGGTGGCCGTTCTGGCCATCGGCGGGGCCAGCCACAATTCGGTGCTGGCCATTACGCTTGTTTGCATTGTCGCTGCCCTCGCCGCGGGGGCGCTGATCCCTCCCCTGCGCGCGCAACTGCGGGTTCGGCTGGCATTGGCCAGCGTGATGATCGCGATGCTGCTCAACCCCATTGCCAATTTCGCCATTGCCGGTCGCTTCGCCCAGACCCCCGGCGGCACCGCCTTCATCTTCGGGCGGCTGCTCGAAGACGGGCTCGTGTTCCGGTATCTGGCGGACCATTGTCCGCAGATCGGCCTGAAGCTCTGCGCCTTGCGCGAACAATTGCCGGCCACCGCCGACGATTTCCTCTGGGACGACGACGACGCCTTCAAGCAACTGGGCGGCTTCGAGGGCGGCGCGGCCGAGATGCACAAAGTGGTGGTGGGCAGCCTGCTGGCCTATCCGCTGGACAATGTGCGGCTGTCGATCCGGGCCATGCTGCGGCAGCTGGTGATGGTCCAGTCCGGCGACCTGATGTCGGAAGAACTGACCGACAGCTATGATGTCATCCGCGACCGGGTGCCGGCCGCCTATGCCCGCATGCTCACGGCGATCCAGCAGCAGGACCCGCCGATCGATTTCGACCGCATCAATGTAGTGCACGTGCCGGTCGCCCTCGGGGCGAGCCTCCTGCTGGCCCTGGCCGCCGGCGTCGCCATCTGGCGCCGGCAGCGCAGCATCGCTCTGCTGGCGGGCAGCATGACCGTGGTGCTGATCGCCAATGCGGCGGTGTGCGGGATCCTGTCCAACCCCCACGACCGCTATCAGGCGCGCATCGCCTGGATTGCGGTCGTGGTGCTGTTCATCCTCGCGGTCAGCGCCGCAGAGGCATTTCGACAACGCTGGCCAGAAAGGCTGTCAGGGCCAGTTGGATCGCTGCCACCAGGGCGGTGAGCCCCAGGATCAGCGCCCGCATGGTGGTGCCGAAGGCCAGATCGCCGAAGCCGGTGGCGGCCCAGCTGGAAAACGCCCAGGCCTGGAAGCCGAGGCCGAGAATGCCCAGCACCAGCGCCGCCCGCAGCACCCGCTCCAGGCTGAAGGCGTGCAGCACCCGTTCGAGACTCTCGGAGGCCGGCAGGAAGCCCAAGAGCGCCCCATAGCGCCGGGCGACCAGGCCGAACGACATGGCCTGCACCCCCACCAGCACGGTCATGGCCGCCACCAGGAAGGTGTGGATGTCGAGCCGCAGGGTTTTCGTCACCGCTAGCGGCCCCGGATAGAGCACCGCCAGCCCCAGGCTGCCCAGAATGACCAGGGCCACGCCCGGATAGAAGAACAGCCAGCGCGGGCTATAGACCAGCAGAAAGCGCAGGTGCCGCCAGCCGTCGCGCCAGGTCTTCAAATGCGGCGGACGCGAGCGGCCGTCCTTCTTCAGCGTGGTGGGCACTTCGGCGATGGACAGGCCGGCGATGGAGGCGCGCACCACCATTTCGCTGGCGAATTCCATGCCGCTGGTCTCCAGCCGCAGCCCGCGCACCGCGGCGGTGTTGAAGCCGCGCATGCCGCAATGGAAATCCCCCACCTGGATGCGGAAGAACAGCCGGCCGAGGAATGACAGCACCGGATTGCCCAGATAGCGGTGCAGGAACGGCATGGCGCCGGGGCCGATGCCCCCCTGGAAGCGGTTGCCCATGACGATGTCCGAGCCGGCGCGCAACTGTTGCACGAACAGGTCCAGTTTCGAGAAATCATAGGAATCGTCGGCATCGCCCATGATGATGAAGCGGCCGCGCGCGGCGGCGATGCCGCCCTTCAGGGCCGAGCCATAGCCGCGCTCAGGCACCGCCACCACCCGCGCGCCGCCGGCGGTGGCGATGGCCTGCGAGCCGTCGGTGGAGCCGTTGTCGGCGATCAGCACCTCACCGGCGATGCCGCTGCGGGCGAGATAGGCCATGGCCTTGTCGACGCAGACCCCCAGCGTTTCCGCCTCATTGAGGCAGGGCATCAGGATCGTGAGCTCAAGCGTTTCGGCCACCGGTTGCGTCCCCATCAACATCCCCTCTCCCGCATCCTGCGGTCGGCGGCCTGCGCCCCCTGCGCCGCGGGGCCGAAAAGCCGAAGCCGGCCTTTCGGCCTCACGGGCCAAATCTGTGCGAGAAAGCCGGATGACGTCCCGTCGAAGCGACCTGACGTCATCCGGCTGTTGTCATCCCTGGCGTTCCGGCGTGTGCAGCACCAGCCCGTCCAGCGCGTCGGTCAGCTTGATCTGGCACGACAGCCGCGAGGTGGGGCGCACGTCCGAGGCGAAGTCGAGCATGTCCTCTTCCATGTCGCCCGGCTCGCCCACGGCCACGCGCCACGCTTCGTCCACATAGACATGGCAGGTGGCGCAGGCGCAGGCGCCGCCGCAATCGGCGTCGATGCCCGGCACCGCATTGCGCACCGCCGCTTCCATGGCGGTGGCCCCCGCCGGAGCGGTGACGGTCCGGCGGGCGCCATCAAAGGCAACGAAAGTAATCGAAGGCATGAGCGGCTCTCGCATGCGCAACACAGGTGCCTGAAACCTCAGGCGTTGAGGGCCGTATACCGTCATCGCGGCGGTATTGCCAGAGTGCTCGCAACCTCCGTTAACGATACATTCACATGTGTGGCGCGGGCGGTTTCAATCGTCCCGGGAGATACGTTAAGATCAGTTAAGGTAATCCGTCGTCCGTGTAGCGTGCCTTACGCTGTCCACGTTAGACGATGGGAAGCGCAGTTTCGGCTTCGGCGAGATCCAACCTCGACGGACCGGCGGCAGAGGCGACGGCGACATGAAGAGCCCGAGGAAGATTCAGGATCCCACCGAGGCCGCACTCTCTGCGATCCAGGAAGCACTGACGCTCCAGCTCGATGCCCCCGATCCGGCGCGGCTAGCAGCGGATGAGGACGAGCGCGCGGCCGCCCCGCCGCCCGCCCCGCAACAGCAGCGCCCGGCCCAGTCCCGCCGCCCCCGGATGGAGGTCGCGGAACGCCGCGCCGCCAATGATGACCGCCAGACCATCGGCCAGCTCCTCACCGCCCTGCAGCGCCGCTCCTCCTCGGCGCCCTACTGGTGGGCGCTGATCGGCTCGGTGGTGTGGATCGCCATCGGCTGCACCCTGGCGCTGGCCACCCAGCGCACTGCTTTCTCGGAAATCTCCTCGGTGGATGCCTTGCTGGCCTCCCCGGCCCTGCTGGTGATCCTGGCGGGCATCGTCCTGCCGCCGCTGGGCTTCTTCGGCACCGCCAGCGTGGTCCGGCGCACCCGCGACCTGCAGCTGATCGCCCGGTCCATGACCGAGGTGGCGCTGCGCCTGGCGCAGCCGGAGCTGATCGGCACCGAGGCGGTGGTCACCGTCGGCCAGGCGGTGCGCCGCGAAGTGGCGGCCATGGGCGACGGCGTCGACCGCACCATCGCCCGCGCCGCCGAGCTGGAGACCGTCGTGCGCAACGAGGTCTCCATCCTGGAGCGCGCCTATGAGGACAATGAGATCCGCATCCGCAACCTGATCGAGGAATTGCAGGCCGAGCGGCAGAACATCCTGATCCATTCCGAGCGCCTGCGCGAAGGCATCATCGACGCCGACAATCTCTTGTCCAGCGAAGTGCAGGACGTGGCTGACAAGGTGAACGCCGCGGTTATGGGCGCCGCCGAGCGCGTCACCGCGCTGTTCCAGCAGAAGGGCGACCACATCACCGACGCCCTGACCCGCGTCGGCGACACCATGATCGATGCCATTTCCTCCAAGGGCACCGAGCTGATCGACCGCCTGAAGGAGACCGGGGCGGACATCCGCAACGATCTCACCCAGTCCAGCGACACGGTCAGCGAGGCGCTCAGGGCCCGCACCGAGGAACTGGCCGCCAACCTGCTCGCCTCCAGCACCGAAGTGACCGATCTGGTGGCCCGCTGGAGCGACGAAGTGCGCGCCAATGCGGATGCCACCCGCGCCTCCCTCACCGAGGCCCTGGCCGAGAGCAGCGCCCGGGTGAATGACGAAATGACCGTGCGCGCCACGGAAGTGAACAATGCCTTCCGCGCCACCGCCGAGAGCGTGGTGTTCGAATTCTCCAACCGCGGCGGCGAGCTGGTGCGCAAGGTGCAGGACACCGGCGAGCGCGTGGCCGAGACCATCGCCGAGCGCGGCAGCGACATTGCCGAGCGCATCGAGATGACCGGCACCCGCATCCACGAGGACGTGACGGCGCGCGGGGAAAACCTGCAGCAGCAGCTGTCCGAGACCGCCGAGCGCATGGTGGACGCCATGGACCGCACCGGCGGCGCCGTGGCCGACGCCCTGACCCTCAAGGGCGACGAAATCAGCCAGATCCTCATCCAGAGCAGCACCGACCTCAGCGAGCGGCTGGAGACGGTGGCGACCGACGTCAACAACGCGCTGGGTACCCAGGGCGACAAGTTCAACGGCAGCTTCCGCCTCACCGCCGATCAACTGGTGGCCTCGCTGGCCACCAATAGCGACGCGCTGGAGCAGATGCTCACCACCCGCCTCAACGCGCTGGACGAGACCATCTCGGTGCGCGGCGTGGACCTGGCGGAGCGCATCGGCCAGGACAGCGCCCTGGTGGCCAAGGCGGTCGAAGAGAGCCTCGCCGCGTTCGACACCACCATCCGCGTCAACGGGCCGGAACTGGTGGACCACATTTCCGAGCGGATCGACTCCGTCACCGAGACCCTGCGCGGCACCCTGTCCGATCTGGACCAGCGCCTCAGCACCACCTCGGACAGCGTCGCCGCCACCATCGACAGCCGCCTCTCCCGCGTGGAAGAGGCGCTGGACGGCCGCAGCAAGTCCCTCGCCGAGACCATCGAAGGCAGCGCCGCCGAGCTCACCCGCGTCCTGTCCGAGGGCAGCCGCGCCACGGCCGAGGCCCTGGAGCAGACCACCGAAGCGGTGGCCAATGCCATCGACACCCGCCTCACCCGCGTGGAAGAGGTCCTGGAAAGCCGCAGTGCCGCGCTGACCGAGACCATCGAAGGACGCACCGCGGACTTCACCCGCGCCATGACCGATGGCAGCCGCGCCGCCGCCGAGGCCTTGGAGCAGACCACCGAGGCGGTGGCCAATGCCATCGATACCCGCCTCGCCCGGGTGGAAGAAGTTCTGGACGGCCGCAGCAAGGCCCTCACCGAGACCATCGAAGGCCGTTCGGCAGAGTTCACCCGCGCCATGAGCGAGGGCAGCCGCGCCGCCGCCGACGCGCTGGAACAGACCACCGAGGCGGTGGCCAATGCCATCGACACTCGCCTGTCCCGCGTGGAAGACGTGCTGGAAGGCCGCAGCGCGGCGCTCACGCAGACCATCGAGGGCCGCACCGCCGACCTCGCCCGTGCCATGGCCGATGGCACCCGCGCCGCCGCCGAGGCCCTGGACCAGACCACCGAGGCGGTGTCCGCCGCCCTCGACGAGCGTCTCGCCCGCATCGAACAGACCCTCGGCGCCAGCGCCGCCACCCTGTCCGAGACACTGGAAACCCGCGCCAGCGACTTCAACCGCGTGATCGCCGACGGCACCCGCGAAGCCCGCGCCGCCTTCGCCGAGACCAGCGATGCGGTTGCCGCCACCATCGACGGCCGCCTGGGTCGCATCGAGCAGGTGCTGGACGAGCGCGCCCAGAGCCTGACCAAGACCCTGGAAGATCGCACCCTCGAATTCACCCGCGCGGTGACCGAGGGCACCCGCACCGCCAATGCCGCCTTCGAGGAGACCAGCGACGCGGTAGCGGCGACCATCGACGCCCGCCTCTCCCGCGTCGAGCAGGTGCTGGATGCGCGCGCCCAGAGCCTGACCAAGACCCTGGAAGAGCGGGCCAGCGAGTTCACCCTGGCGGTGACCGAAGGCACCCGCAGCGCCAACGCTGCCTTTGAAGAGACCAGCGAAGCCGTCGCCGCCACCATCGACGCCCGCCTCGGGCGGGTGGAACAGGTGCTGGACGAGCGCGCCCGCAGCTTGACCCAGACCCTGGAAAGCCGCGCCGGCGAGTTCACCCGCATGGTGACCGAGGGCACCGACGCAGCCAACGCCGCCTTCGAGCAGACCAGCCAGGCGGTGGCCGCCACCATCGACACCCGCCTCGGCCGCATCGAGGAAGTGCTGGAGGCGCACGCCGAAAGCCTGACCCGCACGCTGGACACCCGCGCCAGCGACTTCACCCGCGCGGTCACCGAGGGCACCCAGGCCGCCAATGCCGCCTTCGAGCAGACCACCCAGTCGGTGGCGGCGGTCATCGACGAGCGCCTCGGCCGGATCGAAGAGACCCTCGACCAGCGCACCCAGAGCCTCACCAAGACCCTGGAGGAGCGCGCCGGCGACTTCACCCGCGTGGTCACCGAGACCACCCACAATGCCAGCATCGCCTTCGAGCAGAGCAGCGAGGCGGTGACCATCACCATCGACCAGCGCCTCAGCCAGATCGAGCAGACCCTGGATCTGCGGGCCCAGAGCCTGACCAAGACCCTGGAAGACCGCGCCAACGACTTCACCCGCGCCGTCACCGAGGGCACCCGCCACGCCAGCGAAGCCTTCGAACAGACCAGCGAAGCGGTCACCATCACCCTCGACCAGCGGCTCGGCCGCATCGAGCAGACCCTGGAGCAGCGCACCCAGAGCATCACCGAGACTTTGGCCAACCGCACCGTCGATTTCGCCCGCGCCGTCACCGAAGGCTCGCGCAGCGTCACCGAGGTGATCGACCAGTCGGTGGATGCCCTCGACACCTACTTCGCCGTGCGCAGCAAGGCGCTGGGCGAGGTGATCATGGAGCGCGGCGAGGCGGTCAGCGACGCCATCGGCGCCCGGGCGCAGGACATCGCCGGCATTCTCGACGGCCGCGTGGCGCGGATCGAGCAGCTGGTCACCGGCCGCCTGGAAGGCATCTCGACCCTGATCGAGGAGCGCGGGCTTGCGGTGGCCGATGCCCTCGCGGGCCGGGTGGAAGGCGTCACCGCCCAGCTGCGCAGCGAAGCCGGCGAGGTGGAGCAGAGCCTCGGCAATCTGGCCGAAAACGTCGGCCGCTCGCTCTCCGCCCAGGCGGAAGGGGTCGCCGCCACCCTGCGCACCAGTGCGGGCCAGGTGGAATTCAGCCTCGGCAGCCTGTCGGAAAATGTGGGTCGCTCGCTCACCACCCAGGCCGAACAGGTGGCCAACACCTTGCAGTCCAGCGCCAGCCAGGTGGAACAGAGCCTCGGCAGCCTGGCCGAGACGGTCGGCCAGTCCCTGACCGCCCAGGCGGAAGGGGTCTCCCTGACCCTGCGCACCAGCGCCGGCGAGATGGAGCAGAGCCTTGGGGCGCTGTCGGACAATGTGGGCCGCTCGCTCTCCGTGCAGGCGGACGGGGTCTCGCAGACCCTGCGCAGCAGCACCGGGGCCATGGAAACCAGCCTCGGCGCGTTCACCCAGCAGGTCGCCACGACCCTGCGCACCAGCACAGGGGAGATGGAAACCAGCCTCGGCGCGCTGACCGAGCAGGTGGCCACCACCTTGCGCACCAGCACCGGCGAAATGGAGCAGAACCTCAGCGTGCTCGCCGATGCCCTCAGCCGCTCGCTGTCCGCCCAGGCGGAAGGCGTCTCCAGCACCCTGCGCACCAGCGCCGGTGAAGTGGAGCAGAGCCTCGGCGCGCTGACCGAACAGGTCTCCACCACTCTGCGCACCAGCGCCGGCGAGGTCGGCCAGAGCCTTGAGGCCCTGGCGTCATCGGTCAGCCTCACCCTGGTCACCCAGGCGGATATCGCCACCTCCGCGCTCAGCGCCGGGGCCGGCGACGTGGAACAGCGCCTGAATGCGCTGGCGGACACTGTCGGCCAGTCCATGACCAGCCATGCGGACACCATGTCCGCCGCGGTCACCGCCAGCCTGTCGGAAATCACCGCGGTGTTCGACGAGAAGAACGGCACCTTCCTCGGCACCCTGGAGGCCACCAGCCGCCGGGCGGTGTCCGAGATCACCGCCGCCAACACCTCCCTGCGCCACGATGTGCAGGACATTCTGGATCGCCTCGCCGCCACCAATGGCGAGTTCCAGGCGGCCATGGGCGGGGTGGTGGAAAACCTCACCCACTTCGAGGGCGGCTTTGCCGAAAAGGTCGGCAGCCTGCGCTCCACCGTGGACGGCATCAGCACCTCGGCGGACAGCACCGTCTCGCGCCTGGACGGCCAGGTGTTCAGCCTGCAGGCGGCCGCCAGCGGCACCCTGAAGGAGATCGCCAGCCTGACCGAGCGGTTCGAGGCCCAGGGCCGTCTGGTGTTGCAGGCGTCCGAGGCCCTCGGCCAGACCCATGCCCATGTGGATGCCACCCTGACCGACCGCAAGGCGGCCATCGAGGATCTCAGCACCACCCTCACCCAGCGGGTGCAGGAACTGGAAAGCGGCCTTGCGGCATTCCAGACCACGGTGGAAGAGACCATGCAGGCGGCCCAGAACCGCACACGGCAGATCGCCGGCATCGTCGCCGACACCACGGCGGCCTCCGCCAAGGCGATGGATGGCCAGCACACCGCCCTGCAGAGCGCCGCGGATGCCGAGCGCACCCGCCTGACGCAGATGCTCAAGGCCAATTACGACACCGCCTTGGCCGACGTGAACCGCCTGTTCGAAGAGAGCAGCAAGCGCTTCACCGACGTGGCGCGCGAGCTCAAGGGCGCCGCGGGCGATGTCCAGCAGTCCATCGAACTGGCGCGCGAAGAGATGAAGCGCGGCATCCTGGAACTGCCGAACGAGACCGAGGCCAGCGCCGCCACCATGCGCCGCGCCGTGGCCGAGCAGATCAAGGCCCTGGCCGAGCTGAACGAGATCGTCGCCCGGCAGGGGCAATCCCTGGACGTGGCCGGCAGCCCCGACCGGGTGGTGAGCCGCAAGGCGCCCCCGACCGTGCCCGCCGCCCGCGAGCCCGCGCCCCGGAACCCGGAACCCGCGCCCCGCGCGGTGGTGAGCCCGGCCCCGGTGCGTGAGCCCCAGGTTCGCGAACAGGTTCGCGACGTGCCGCGCGATGTCCCCCGCGAGGCACCCAAGCGTGAGGTGGCGGTGCGCGAGCCGCAGGCCCGTGATGTCACCGTCCGCGAGGCCCCGTCCCGCGACCCGGTCACCACCCCGCGGGAGGCCGTGCCGGCCCCCCGTCCGCGGATCGAAGCGGCCCCCTTGACCGAAGGCGGCCGCCGCCCGGCTCCGGTGCGCCCTGAGGTCGCCGCGGAACGCCCTGCCACCGAGCCCCGTGCCGCGGCCCCGCGGGCCGCCGCTCCCCGCTCCTCCGCCCCGGCCCCCCGCGAGGGGGACGCCAAGACCGGCTGGCTGTCGGAACTGCTGGCCCGCGCCTCCGGCGACCTGGACGAGGTGAAGTCCGAGCCGGTGGCCCGCTCCGCCCCCCGGCCCGCCCGTCCCCACCACCACATGATCGAATCCCTGGATTCGCTCTCGGTGGACATCGCCCGGATGATCGACCATCAGGCGGCGGTGGAACTGTGGGAACGATACAAGCGCGGCGAACGTAACGTGTTCACGCGCCGGCTCTACACAATGCAGGGGCAGCAAGCCTTTGAGGAGCTTCGTCGCAAGTATCGTTCCGATGGGGAATTCCATGAAACTGTGGATCGGTACATTGCGGAATTCGAGCGCCTGCTGGACCAGGTGGCGGCGGACGATCGCGGCAACGTCCTGACCAAGACCTATCTGACCTCGGATACGGGCAAGGTCTACACCATGCTCGCCCACGCCGCCGGCCGGTTCGAATAGGCCGGACAGGGTTCAAAGTGAGAACACGGCGCGGAGCAATCCGCGCCGTTTTCGTTTGAGTCTTGGATGCATTTATTTTCGATACAATCGCGCGCCAAACGTCGCTCGATCGTCTTTCTCAGGGCTGAACCATGACCGCCACGTTGGGCCACAGACATAAACTGTACGAAGACGCACTGGCGCTTTTGTTTGGAACTCTGTTCGTATCCTTCGGCATGGTCATCTATGCCAAAGCGATGCTGGCCACCGGTGGACTGGCCGGACTGGCGCTGCTGTTGAGCTACATCACGCCCGCGGGCTTTGGGGTGATTTTCTTTGTGATCAACCTGCCCTTCTATGTGCTGGCCGTAAAGCGCATGGGCTGGCCATTTGCCCTGCGAACATTTGTGGCGGTGGGATTGGTATCCGTGTTCTCGCGGCTGACCGGACTGTGGGTCGACTTCGCCCACCTCGATCCGATCTATGCCGCAGTCATGGGCGGCGCGCTGATGGGGACGGGATTACTGATGCTGTTCCGTCACCGCACCGGCCTGGGCGGCATCAATATTCTGGCGCTCTATCTGCAGGAGCGCTGGGGCATCCGTGCCGGCTATTTTCAGCTCGGCATCGACCTCGCCATCCTGGCCGCCGCCACCTTCGTGCTGCCGCTGGACGGCCTGGCACTGTCGGTCCTTGGGGCGGTGATCGTCAATTTCATCATTGCGATCAATCACAAGCCCGGCCGCTATGCGGGGATCAGCCTTTAAGTTTGGCGACGCCCGGCCACGATGGGGCCGGGGGCTGCCCCGGTTCAGCCCTGTGCGGCCGAGGCCCAGCGCACCATCTCGATCAGCACCTGATTGCTGGCCTGGTCGAGCCCGGTGGACGCCGTCATTCCGCTGACGCTGGAGAGCGGCACCCGGGCGGTGAAGATCCGCGCGGCAATGATCCGGCCACCGGCGGTGCCGATCAGCTTGGCGGAAATCTCCACCGCGGCGAAGGTTCCCTCCGGCGTGACCTTGACCCCGAAGGTGCGAATGTCGGTGCTCAGCTGATAATCACCGGCAACGCCGTCTCCCGGACGGGCCACCCGGCGCAGCTTGCTGCCATTCTCGAACGCCTGGATGATCCGCGCCTGGAGCAGGGACGACAGCCGGTCGCTCCACTGGGCATCTGTCAGATACGTGATCTGGCCGGGAGCTGCCTCCACCACGATCTTTTCGGAATCCAGCACCGCCAGCGCCGTGGGGGCGACCACGATGAGTTGGCCCGTGCCGCCGCCCCGCGCCGTGAAGCCGGAGGGGGCTGAGAGATCAAATGTCGGCACCGGCCCAGCCGCACAACCGGCCAGCAGCGCCAGCGCCATCATCGCCATCGCCACGCGGGGCCTGGCAAAGCGTGCGGACAGCCTCGGCATTTTGGAGCTTGCGTCGCGAATCATCCGCCGTTACCGCCTGTTGTACTCGGGTATCGAGCTGCCGCCGAAGATGAACTGGCGGGGATTGCGCTCCAAATTCTTGAAGACACGCTCGATTTCCGAAAGGGTCCGCCGCCCGTCCACGGCCAATGCTTCATATTGGCGCAGACCGGGACCGGTGAATTTACTGAGCTCGGTGGTGAGCAATGCCGTGCGCTGGTCGAGATTCTCCGCCAGCTTGCGCACCGACGTGGCGGCGTCGGTCGCCTGTGCCAGCAGCCCGTCCTTGTCGCCGGAGGCATGCTGGAGGTTCACCACAATCACATCGACCTTCTTGGCCAGATCGTTGAGCTGGGCCATCACGTCGTTGGCGTTTTTGATGAGCGTCCCGATATCCTGCGATCGGTCAGAAACGGCTTGGCTGAACTTCTCGACGTTGCCGATGATCTCGGCGACCTGCTTGGGATCTACCGCGTCGAGGATCAGGTTAATGCGCGCCGCGACGCCCTGCGCGGTCTGGATCAGCCCCGACATGCCGGTGCCGCCATCGGCATCAATACGGGGGATGCCGTTGGGGCCGGGCGGGATCGGCGGCGACTTCGCCGAGCCACCGCGCACGCTCACGGCAACGATGCCGGTGATGCCCTGCGACTCGAGACCTGCCTTGGCGTCGGACAGGATCGGCACGTCATTGCGCACACCAATACGCACCAGCACCTGATCCGGCGAGCCTGGAACCAGCGCCAGTTCCGTCACCTGGCCGACGGGGATGCCGTTGAACAGGACCGCATTACCCTGACGCAAACCGCTCACCGAGCCCTGGAACAGGATCTCGAAGATCTTGCGGGTATTGCTGTCCTGGGGGCCGGCGAACCAGTAGACGAAAACGAACGCAGCCGCGATCACAGCCAGTGTGAAGGCACCGATGATGGTATAATTGGCCCGCGTCTCCATGCCGTATCTCGCCTCAACGCGCTGTCATAACAGCCCGGGCCCGGGCGCCATGGAAATAGGCCCGTAACCAGGGGTGCTGTGATTCCATCATCGTTTCGATAGTGCCTTGCGCGATCACTTTACCGTCGGCCAAAGCCGCGATTCGATCGCAGACCGTGTGCAGACTGTCGAGATCGTGCGTTACCATGAAAACCGTCAGGCCCAAAGTCTGCTGGAGCGTACGGATCAGTTCGTCAAAATCGCCCGCGCCGATGGGATCGAGACCGGAAGTCGGCTCGTCCAGAAAGACGATTTCCGGGTCGAGGGCCAGCGCCCGCGCCAGTGCCGCGCGCTTGATCATGCCGCCGGACAGTTCAGATGGCAGTTTCTCGCCCACATCGGGCTTGAGCCCCACCATCTCGATCTTGGCAAAGGCGATTTCATCCATCATCCGCTGCGACAGACGCAGGGTCTCGCGCAGCGGGAACTGGATGTTCTGCTTCACGGTCAGCGACGAAAACAGCGCGCCTTGCTGGAACAGCACGCCCCAGCGCCGTTCCAGCGCCGAGCGCTCGCGCTCGTTCAGGGTATCGAGATCCTGACCGAACACCTCCACGGTGCCCGACACCTTGGGCACCAGGCCCAGAATTGTCCGCGTCAGCACCGACTTTCCACCGCCCGAGGTGCCGACGAATCCCAGGATTTCGCCGCGATACACGTCGAGGGCGAGATGGTTGAGGATAATGCGCTCACCAAAGCCGACCACAAGGTCACGCACGCTGATGATCACATCCCGGCTGACCTGACGAGGTCGGGCCGCACCGGCGGGGGGCATTTGAGCATCCATGTGGGCGCCTCACATATTGATGGAGGCGAAGAACATGGCGAACAACCCGTCCACCACGATCACCAGGAAGATGGCCTTCACCACCGATGCGGTGGTGTGCTGGCCCAGGGATTCGGCACTGCCGCCGACGCGCAGGCCCTCCATGCAGCCGACGATGCCGATAATGGCGGCCATGAAGGGGGCCTTGATCATTCCCACCTCGAACTGCTCGAGGGTGATCGCCTCCTTCAACCGCCCGATGAAGACATCCGGTGCGATGCCACCATAGAACCAGGCGACGACACCGCCCCCCACCAGGGCGGAAATGGAGCCGATGAAGGTCAATAGCGGAAGCGCGATCACCAGGGCGATCAGGCGCGGCACCACCAGGACCTCAATGGGGTCGAAACCCATGACCCGCAAGGCGTCCACTTCCTCGCGCATGCGCATGGAGCCAAGTTCGGCGGTATAAGCGCTGCCGGAGCGGCCAGCGATCATGATGGACACGATCAGCACGCCCAATTCGCGCAGCACCAGTACGCCGACCATGTCCACCACATAGATATCGGCGCCGAACCGGCGGAAATTGAAGATGCCCTGCTGCGACAGGATGCAGCCGATCAGAAAGGTGATGAGGACGATGATGGGAACCGCACGAAAGCCCACTCGGTCGATCTGATTGACCATGGAGGTGAAGCGGAACGACCGCGGCCGGGACATGGTGCGCAGGAATGCCGCCATCACCGCGCCGATGAAATTCATCAGCGCCAGGGCGTCCTCGCCGATGTTCACCATCTCCCGGCCGAGTCGCTCGAAGCCGCCAACGGTGGCGCGCGCGGGCGGCGGCGGTTCGCGCCCAGTGCGGGTCATCTCCTCGATGAGCACCGTGTAGCAAGGATTCAGGCCGACGACTTCAGGCTGCACCCCCTGCGTCTGCCACGTGCGACGCAGGCGCTCCAGCAGGAGAGCGCCGTAGGTGTCCATCTTCTGCACGTCGGAGAGATCGATCTGGACGTCGCGGGCTTCCGTGTGCGCGCCGGATTGCCGGCTGACCGCCCGCTCCAACTCGTCAGCGAACTCAGAGGTCCACGCACCATGCCCTTCGACCTTGAGATGGTCTCCATCGGCGTGGACATCGAGGAGCAGGGTGTCGGCCACACAGGTCTCCTGCAGCGGGACTCTCGCTTGAGGGCGAGCATTCCAATGCTCATACTCGGACCACCGCACCGCGTCGAGATGCTGCAAGCGCGAGCGCGGCCGCTGACCGAATGTCAACGGCCTTCGGATACCCCCCTTAAAGTCGCCGAGACCAATTCAAATGCCATTGCTGACGGTGCGCACCGAGCGTTTCCCCATTGCCGGTACCTTCACCATTGCCAGGGGGTCGAAGACTGAAGCTGTTGTGGTCGAGGTCAATCTTCGCCATGGAGCGTTCTTGGGGAGAGGTGAGTGCGTGCCCTATGCGCGCTATGGCGAAACTGTTGAGGAGACAGTCGCCACTCTGGAGGCCCTCGCCAATGATGTGGCACATGGCCTTGACCGCATCGCGCTGCAGGAACGCCTTCCGGCCGGAGCCGCACGCAACGCCCTGGATTGCGCCTTTTGGGATCTGGAAGCCAAGTCGACCGGAATACCGGTCGCAACCCGACTCGGCCTGCCTCAGCCGCAGTCGGTTATCACTGCGTTCACCCTAAGTCTGGATTCACCGGACGCGATGGCCGCGGCGGCACGGGCCGCCCACCGGCCGCTGCTGAAGCTCAAGCTCGGCGCCGACGGCGATGCCGATCGCCTGCGGGCCATCCGCGCCGCCGTGCCGCAGGCGCGCCTGATCGTGGATGCCAATGAGGGATGGTCGGCAGATACGCTCGCCGCCCATATGGCGATCTGTGCGGATGTCGGGGTGGAATTGATCGAGCAACCCCTGCCGGCCGTGGATGATGGCGCGTTGGCGACACTTGCCCGCTTGGTCCCGGTGTGTGCCGACGAGAGCGTCCATGATCGGGCAGGCCTCGGCGCGCTGCGGGATCGCTATGACGCCGTCAATATCAAGCTGGACAAGACCGGCGGCCTCACCGAGGCCCTGGCCATGGCCGAGGCGGCACGGGCGGAAGGCTTTTCCATCATGGTGGGCTGCATGCTGGCCTCGTCGCTGGCCATGGCGCCGGCCATGCTGTTGGCGCAGCGCGCCACCGTGGTGGATCTGGACGGGCCGCTGCTGCTGGCACGCGATCGCACCCCCGCCCTGCACTACGAAGGCGCCCTCGCCTTTCCACCCGTCCCGGCTCTCTGGGGCTGAAGCCGGTGCGAGATCAGAGCCGCCGCCAAGCCAGCGCCGCCGAGCCCGGCGGAGCCCAGAAAGGTGTCGGAGCCATAGGCGGCAAACAGCACGCCCGACAGAGCGCTGGCGCCAGCCATGGCGAGGCTGACGGTCCAGCCGGCCAAAGACTGCATGGTGGCGGCCCGATGCTCGGGCACCGCGCGGGCGACAAGTTCCACAAGCCCGAGATAGGTCGCCCCAAACGTCGCCCCGTGCAGCAACTGCAGCGGCACCAGCCAGAGTAGCGGCGGATCAAGCGACAGCAGGCAGAATCGCAGGACCGCGGCGCCGCCGCCAATGGCCAGCAGCGCGGCGGGATCGAGACGCCGCAGCACCCGGGTTCCGAACCGGAACAGCACGATCTCGGCCAGCACGCCGGTCGCCCACAGCATCCCGATGACGGTGAGGGACAACCCTTGAGCCCGCCAATTCATGGAGCCGAAGGCATAAAGCGTCGCATGGCTCGCCTGAATCATTGCCGCCGCCAGGATCCCCACCACAAGGGCCGCCCGGGCGCGAGGCAGCGCCAGATGGCTTGTGCCATCGCGCATCGGGCGCGGCAGTTCCGGCAGCGCCACGCAGGTGGCGAGAAAGGCCGCATGTCCGGCGAGCATCATCGCCACGACGATGCCTTCTCCGGTCCAGGCAATGACCACGCCACCGGCGAGGTTGGCGAGGATGAAGGAGGTGGAGCCCCACAGCCGGCTCTGCCCATAGTCCACCCGCTTGGCCCGCGCCTGCCGGGTGGCATAGGCATCGAGCAACTGGAACGAGGGGTTCCACACCATGGCCGACAGCCCCAGCACCAGGAAAATGGCCTGGGGGGTGCGTGCGAAGGCCAGCAGACTGATGAGAATAAGGGTCGCGGCGGCGAGCGCCGTCAGCAGCGCCTTCGGTCGCCCGAGGCGATCTGACAGCAGGCCGAGAAGCGGTGTTGCCACCAGACGCGTGACCAGCGGCACCGCCAAGGCGACGCCGATCTCCTGCGGATCAAGACCCTGCCCTGTCAGCCAGAGCGGGAAAAACGGCATGTAGATGCCCAGGGCGAAGAACAGCGCGCCATAGGCCGAGCCAAGGGCCACCCGCAAGGATCTGTTCGCCTGCCCGGTCATCAGGAGCCGTTCCCGCCTTCAGGCCGTCCGCCAGCCGCGTGGCGAGGCCTAGAGATAGGCCCGCGCAATGGCGAGAAAGTCGGACGATTTCAGGCTCGCGCCGCCCACCAGCGCCCCGTCCACATCGGCCGCTCCCAGCAGGGCGCCTACATTGTCCGGCTTCACCGAGCCGCCATACAGGATCCGCATGCCCTGCGCCGCGGCACCGAATCGCTCCTTGAGCACGGCGCGGATGACGCCATGCACTTCAGCCACATCCTCGGCCGTGGGAACCAGACCGGTGCCGATGGCCCACACCGGCTCATAGGCCACCACCAGATTTTCGGGCGTCGCCGCATCCGGAACGGATCCGCGCACCTGACGGGCAACGACGGCGTGGCAATGGCCCGCCTGGCGCTGGGCCTCGGTCTCGCCGACGCAGACGACTGCCATGAGGCCGGCGCGCCAAGCGGCTTCGGCCTTCTCCCAGACCATTTCGTCGCTCTCGTGATGGTCCGCGCGGCGCTCCGAATGCCCGACAATCACCGCGGTGGCGCCGGCATCCGCCAGCATTTCCGCGGACAGGTCGCCGGTGTGGGCGCCGCTCGCCTTCATGTGACAATCCTGAGCCCCGATCCGCAAGGCGCTGTGATCCGACTCAACCACAGCCGTCGCCAGCAAAGTGGCCGGCGGGCAAATGAGAAGGTCTACCCGAGCCGCCAGCGCCGCATCGTAGCCATCGGCGATGGCCCGGATTTCCGCAGCAGAGTCCCGCAGGCCGTTCATTTTCCAGTTTCCGGCGACAAGCGGGCGGCGTTCAGCGGACATCAGGATCTCCAGAGGGCAATTGATTCCCCTCGGTTATCAGAGCGCGACTGAAGCGGCAAACGGGCCTGCAAGGTTGGCGCGAAAAAGGGGCGCGCCTGTGCCGTTGCGGCGGCGGTGCCCGCTCCCTATGATGCGCGCCTTCTGCGCCGGGCCTTGCCGGGCGCTCCTCGAACCAGACCGAACGATGGTACTCCAGAATCTCCGCAAGGGCGCATCCGGCCTAATCGCCAAGGTCTTTCTCCTCGTGCTGATGGTCAGCTTCGTCCTTTGGGGCATTTCTGGCGTGTTCCAGGGCTATGGGACCAACACAGTTGCCAGCGTCGGCCAGACCGACATTCCGGCGGACGCGTTCCGCCAGCAGTATCTCGATCAGATCCAGCGCATCGGCCGGCAGGCCGGTCGCGGCATCACCCCCGAGCAAGCCCGCGCCTTCGGGCTCGACCGGCAGGTGTTGAACCAGATGATCTCGGAGGCGACGCTGGACGATGCGGCGCGCAGCCTGGGTCTGGCCATGTCCGACGAAGAGCTGATCAATGGCCTGCGCGAAAATCCGTCCTTGCGTCCGCAGGGCGCGACGGCGTTCGATCCGGCGTATTTCCAGCAGCTCCTGCGGGCCAACGGCCTGACCGAGCAGCGCTTCCTTGCCGCGGAGCGCAAGCGTGTGCTGCGCCAGCAACTGGTGGAATCGCTCGGCGGCGGGATGCCGTTGCCCACAACGCTGAAGTCCGCCGTGCATCGCTTCGAGGGCGAGCAGCGCGCGGTGTCCTATCTGGACGTGACCTCGGCTGCGGTCACCGCGGGACCCGCGCCAACCGACGAGCAATTGAAGGCCTATTACGACACCCACAAGGTGGCCTTCCGTGCGCCCGAGTATCGCAAGCTGACGTATTTGGCGCTCACACCGGCCACGCTGGCCCCCTGGGTGCAGGTGACGGATGCAGACGTGCGCGCGGCGTATGAGCGCAATGCCGGCCGCTTTGGCACGCCCGAGCAGCGCGAAGTGCAGCAGGTGGTGTTCCCCACCGAGGCCGACGCGGCGGCTGCCCTCGAGAAGCTGAAGGCCGGTACGCCGTTCGCGGATATTGCCGCGGCCCGGGGATTGACCACGAAGGACACGGATCTCGGCCTGGTGGCCAAGAGTGCCATCATCGACCCCAAGGTGGCCGATGCCGCCTTCGCTCTGCCTGCCGACAGCACCTCGGAGCCGATCCAGGGCCGTTTCGGATATGCGCTGGTGCACGTGGGCAAGATCGTCCCCGCGGCTCAGGCGCCGTTCGAGGAAGTCCAGGCCGGCCTGCGCCGCGACTTGTCCCTGGAGCGCGCCCGTCGTGAGCTGATGGACAAGCATGACGCCATCGAAGACGAACGCGGCGCCGGCGGCACCCTGGCCGAAGCCGCCCAGAAGCTGGGGCTGCCCACCGAAGTCATCGACGACGTCGATCGTTCGGGGCGCGACCTGTCCGGTGCCGAGATCACCAGCATTCCGGCCCGGACCGAGGTGCTCAACGGCGCCTTCGCCAGCCGTCCCGGCACCGACAATGACGCGGTGCAACTGCCGCAGAATGGCGGTTACGTCTGGTATGACGTCAATGAAATCACGCCGTCGCGGGAGCGCCCGTTCGAGGAAGTCCGCGAGCAAGTCGCTGCGCGCTGGACGGCGGATGAAGTGACCAAGGCGGTGGATGCCAAGGCCAAGGCTCTGCTGGCCGAACTGCAGGCCGGCAAGGCGCTGGCGGAGGTTGCCAGTGCGAACGGGCTCGACGTGAAGACGGCGAGTGCCCTCAAGCGTGGTCGGGCTGAAGGTGACTTCAGCTCGGACGCAGTCGCCAAGGTATTTGCGCTGCCCGAGGGCGGCTTCGGGATCGCCGGCGGCTCGGTTGCGGCGGAGCAGTTGGTGTTCCAGGTCACCAAGATCGAGGTGCCCGGCGATGCCCAGGCGGACGCTCGCGTGGACGCGCAACTGCAGCAGCAGGTGCAAAATGACGTGCTCCAGCAATATCTGTCCGCGGTCCAGAAGCAGATCGGCCTGAAGGTCAACGAGCGCGCGCTGCTCCAGGCCACCGGCGGAAACGCGGTGAACTGAGGGTGAGCGGCATGAGTGCACCGAGCCCGTTCGACAGCTTCGCCGCCCGTTATGCGCGCGGCGAAGCCCAGGTGGTCAGCACCACCTTGGTGGCGGATCTGGAGACCCCGGTCTCCGCCTTCCTCAAGATTGCCGGCGAGAAGCCGAACGCCTTCCTGCTGGAGTCGGTGGAAGGCGGTGAGACCCGCGGCCGCTATTCCATGATCGGGCTTGATCCCGACCTGATCTGGCGCAGCAATGGCGACGTCGCCGAGATCAACCGCAACGCCCTGACCGACAAGGACAGCTTCGAGCGCTGCGCGGAACCGCCGCTAACGGCGCTGCGGGCGCTCTTGGCCGAATCGGCCATCGATCTGCCCGAGGGCGCCCCGCCCATGGCTGCCGGCGTGTTCGGCTATCTCGGCTATGACATGGTGCGGCAGATGGAGCGTCTGGCGCCGGCGAAGGCCGATCCCATCGGCGTGCCGGAGGCCCTGCTGATCCGCCCCACCATCATGGTGGTGTTCGATGCGGTGAAGGACGAAATCACGGCCGTAACGCCGGTGCGGCCCCGTCCCGACGTCTCCGCCACCGCCGCGTTCGAGGCTGCTCTGGGTCGGCTCGATGCGGTCACGTCGGCGCTGGAGCAGCCCATCGCCCATCCTGCGCCCGATCCCTTCCATGGCGCGGTGGAAGCCACGTCCAACACCACCCAGGCGGACTTCTGCGCCATGGTGGAGCAGGCCAAGACCTATATCCGCGCCGGCGACATCTTCCAGGTGGTGCTGTCGCAACGGTTCGAGAGCCCGTTCGCTTTGCCCCCGTTTGCGCTCTACCGCGCCCTGCGGCGGATCAATCCGGCGCCGTTCCTGGTGTATCTGAACTTCGACGGCTTCTCGGTGGTCTGCTCCAGCCCCGAGATCCTGGTGCGGCTGCGGCGCAATAAGGTGACCATCCGCCCCATCGCCGGCACCCGCCGCCGGGGCGCCAGCCCCACCGAAGACGATGCGCTGGCCGCCGAACTGCTCGCCGATCCCAAGGAGCGCGCCGAGCATCTCATGCTTCTGGACCTCGGGCGCAACGATGCCGGCCGGGTGTCGCAGATCGGCAGCGTGAAGGTCACCGACAGCTTCTTCATCGAACGCTACAGCCAGGTCATGCACATCGTCTCCAATGTGGAAGGCGATCTGGATCCGCGCTTCGATGCCCTCGACGTGCTCGCGGCGGGGTTTCCCGCCGGCACGGTCTCCGGTGCGCCCAAGGTGCGGGCCATGGAGGTCATCGACGAACTGGAGCGCGACAAGCGCGGCATCTATGCCGGCGCCATCGGCTATTTCGGCGCCAACGGCGAGATGGACACCTGCATCGTCCTGCGCACCGCGGTGGTGAAGGACGGCCGCATGTATGTGCAGGCCGGTGCCGGGCTGGTCTATGACAGCGTGCCCGAAAGCGAACACCAGGAATGCATCAACAAGGCCAAGGCCTTGTTCCGCGCCGGTGAGGAAGCGGTGCGGTTTGCCGCCCGCGCGGGGCGGGGCCAATGAGCCTCCGCCAGAAAATGGCATGCCGAGGCCGATGGCGTGGCGCTTGACCCGCTGATCGCCGCCACGCTTTAACCTTGAGAGCGCCGCTCGCCCCTGTTCGCCGCGAGCCCCGCCTGCCCGGATCCGCCGGGCGCCTGGAGCCCCGATGACCGCCGTCACGCTGATCGATAATTACGACAGCTTCACCTACAACCTCTGGCACTATCTGGGTGAGCTGGGCGCCACCGTGACCGTGCATCGCAACGACGCGCGCGACGTGGAGGGCATACTGGGTGATCGCCCCGATGCCATCGTCATCTCGCCCGGCCCCTGCACGCCCAAGGAAGCCGGCATTTGCTGCGACCTGATCGCCGCCGCCAGCGCCAGCGTGCCGGTGATGGGGGTGTGCCTCGGCCACCAGGCCATCGGACAGGTCTTCGGCGGCGATGTCATTCGCGCCCCACTGCCCATGCACGGCAAGCTGTCCGAGATCCAGCACGAGGGACGCTCGGTGTTTCGGGGCCTGAACCATTCCTTTCTGGCCACCCGCTACCATTCCCTAATCGTGGCGCGGGAAACCTTGCCGGACGATCTGGAAATCACCGCCCAGACCGGCGATGGCCTCATCATGGGCCTCGCCCACCGCACACGCCCGGTGCACGGCGTGCAATTCCATCCCGAGAGCATTGCCTCGGAACATGGCCACGCGCTGCTGCGCAACTTCCTCGACATCGCCGCCGCGTTCAACGCCGCCCGCAGCAAGGATTGAGAGCACCATGGAGCGGTTTCGACCCCTGCTGGGCAAGGTTGCCACTGGCGCCATGCTCTCCCGCGAGGAATCCGCCTACGCCTTCGACAAGATGATGTCGGGCGAGACCACCCCGTCGCAGATGGGCGCCTTCCTGATGGGCCTGCGCGTGCGCGGCGAGACGGTGGAGGAGATCGTCGGCGCGGTATCGGTGATGCGCGCCAAAATGCTGCCGGTGAAGGCCCCCGAGGACGCGGTGGACGTGGTGGGCACCGGCGGCGACGCCTCCGGCTCCTATAACATCTCCACCTGCGCCTCCTTCATCGTTGCCGGCGCCGGCGTGCCTGTGGCCAAGCACGGCAACCGCGCCTTGTCGTCGAAATCGGGCGCCGCGGATGTGCTGGCAGCCCTGGGCGTGCGGCTGGACCTGCCGCCCGCCGCCATTTCGCGCTGCATCGCCGAGGCCGGCATCGGCTTCATGTTTGCCCCCGCCCACCATCCCGCCATGAAACATGTGGGCCCCACCCGCGTGGAGCTCGGCACCCGCACGATCTTCAATCTGCTCGGGCCTCTGTCCAACCCGGCGGGGGTCCGCCGCCAGATGGTCGGTGTCTTCGCCAAGGCCTGGATCACGCCATTGGCGGAAGTACTGACCGCTCTCGGCTCCGAGCGGGCCTGGGTGGTGCATGGGTCTGACGGACTGGATGAGATCACCATCTCCGGCACCACCGATGTGGCCAGCCTGGAGAATGGCAGTGTCCGCACCTTCGAGATCTCTCCCGAAGACGTGGGGCTCACCCGCGCGCCGGCGGAGGCTCTGCGCGGCGGCGATGCCGAGCACAATGCCACCGCCCTGCGCGCCGTATTGGATGGCGCGCCCGGCGCCTATCGCGACGTGGCACTGCTGAATGCCGGCGCTGCGCTGCTGGTCTCGGGCCGCGCCAAGGATCTCACCGAAGGCGTCGACATGGCGCGAGTCAGCGTTGATACCGGCGCTGCCCGCACCCGCCTCGAACAACTCGCCCGCGTCTCGCAGGCGCTCGCCCCGCAGGTGGAAGCATGAGCGACATCCTCACACGCATCGAGATCTACAAGCGCGCCGAGATCGACGCGGCGAAGGCCGCGCGTCCGCTGTCCGAAGTCGATGCCGCCGCCCGCGCGGCCCCGCCGGTGCGCCCGTTCGCGGGGGCGCTGACGGACAAGATCGCAGCCGGCCGCACAGCGCTGATCGCGGAAATCAAGAAGGCGAGCCCCTCCAAGGGTTTGATCCGGGAGGATTTCGATCCGCCGGCGCTGGCGCGCGCCTATGAGGCGGGCGGTGCGGCTTGCCTCTCGGTGCTGACCGATACGCCTTCGTTCCAGGGCGCGCCGGAATTCCTGACCGCGGCACGGGCGGAGGTCGCCCTCCCCGTTCTGCGCAAGGATTTCATGTACGACACCTATCAGGTGGCGGAGGCGCGCGCCTGGGGAGCCGATTGCATCCTGGTGATCATGGCCGGCGTCGACGATGCCCTCGCGCTCGACCTGCTGGAGGCCACGCGCGCCTATGGCATGGATGCGATCGTGGAGGTCCATGACGATGCCGAGCTGGAGCGGGCGCTGGCACTCCCTGCCCGACTGATCGGCATCAACAATCGCAATCTGCGCACGTTCGAGACCACGCTGGCCACCAGCGGCCGGCTTGCCCCCAAGGTGCCGAAGGACCGCATCGCCATTGGCGAAAGCGGCATCTTCACCCCCTCCGATGTGGCACAGTTGGCGCGCGTCGGCATCTCGAGCATCCTGGTGGGCGAGAGCCTGATGCGCCAGGACGACGTGACAGCAGCAACCCGCGCCCTTTTGGGAACGTGAGCTTCCCCCGGCGCGATCTGTTGCGCCATACTGCCAGCAACCCGCCGCCAGATGCGGGTCTGCTGGGAGAATGCGCATGAAGATGGTCACGGTTCTGCGGTCGGCACGCTCGGGTCTGGTTGTCGGTGCGGCCTTTATGGCGCTACTCGGAGCCGCACCGGCGTTCGCCGCCGATGTGACTGGCCTTTGGGCTACGCCGTCCCGCGGCGGGCAGGTGGAGATCACCAAATGCGGCGCGTCCGTTTGCGGGCGCTTGGTGTCGTCCGAAGGCATCAAGGCCGATCCCGCCCTCAAGGACGCCAACAACACCGATACCGGGCAGCGCGGGCGCCTTCTGAAGGGTCTGCTGATCCTCAAGGGATTTTCCGGCGGCCCCACGGAGTGGACGGGTGGGGAAATCTACAATGCCGAGGACGGCAAGACCTATGGCGCCACCTTGACCCTGAATGCCGACGATACGCTGAACGTGCGCGGCTGCGTTTTCGTGCCCTTGTGCAAGACCCAGACATGGACCAGGGTCCGCTGATGACTGGCCTGACCCACCTTGATTCCGAAGGCGCCGCCCACATGGTGGACGTCTCAGAAAAGCCATCCACGACGCGCGAGGCGCTGGCGGAGGGGCGGGTGGTAATGGCCCAGGCGACGCTAGATCTTATTTTGTCCGGCAATGCCAAGAAGGGCGACGTTCTTGGCGTCGCCCGCATCGCCGGCATCATGGCCGCAAAACGCACCCACGACCTGATCCCGCTCTGCCATCCCCTGATGCTCACCAAAGTCGAGCTGGAGGTCGCGCCCGACGCCACCTTGCCCGGCCTCACCGTGACCGCGCGGGTGAAGACGGCGGGCCAGACCGGGGTGGAGATGGAAGCGCTTACGGCTGTCTCCGTCGCTTGTCTCACCATTTACGACATGGCCAAAGCGGTGGATCGCGGCATGCGCATCGAGAATGTGCGGCTGCTGGAGAAGGCCGGCGGACGGTCCGGGCACTGGCGCGCGGAGACACCCTGACATGACCGACGAAAAGACGCCGGTGGGGTCCAAGAGCCTCATGCCGGTGGCGCAAGCGCTTGCTCTGGTGACGGCCGACGCGCACGTGCTGCCCGCCGAGACGGTGGGAGTCGAGCGCGCTACGGGGCGCGTGCTTGCGGCCGCGCTCCATGCGCGCCGCAGCCAGCCCTCCGCCGACATGTCGGCCATGGACGGATACGCCTTCGGCTATCCCCCGTCTTCAGCCCTGGCCACCAGCTTCACCGTCGTGGGTGAAGCTGCTGCCGGCCGGCCCTTCGCCGGGACGGTTACGTCGGTCGGGTGCGTCCGGATTTTCACCGGTGCGGTCCTACCCGGTGGCACCGATACGGTGGTGATCCAGGAGAATGTGACTCGCGCGGGGGATTCGATCCACCTCACAGCTCCGGTGGCGCGCGGCCGAAACGTGCGCACCGCGGGTTTTGACTTCCAGGTGGGGAAGCTGCTGTTGCCGCAAGGGCGCCGCCTGAGCGGACGCGATGTGATGTTGGCTGCCGCCGCGGACCATGCCGCTCTCCCCGTCGTGCGCCGGCCACGGGTGGGAATCATTCAGACCGGGGATGAATTGGTCCGGCCTGGCGCAGGCACGGGCGCACCGTCCGAGGTGGTGGTGTCCAATGTCTACGGCATTGCCGCGCTCGCCGAGGAGGCGGGTGCTGAGGTGCTGGATCTCGGTCTCGTGGCCGATACCATGGATGACACCCGCGCGGCCCTTCGGCGCGCCTTCGATCTGGGCCTGGACGTGCTGGTCTCCTCCGGCGGCGCATCGGTGGGCGAACACGACCTGATGGCCCCGGCGTTGCGGGCCGAGGGAATCGACCTGTCGGTCCATAAGATCGCACTGCGGCCGGGCAAGCCGCTGATGTTCGGCGTCCGGGAGGGCCAGCGCGTCCTTGGGCTTCCGGGCAACCCGGTCTCCGCTTATGTCTGCGCCATCCTGTTCCTGCTGCCGCTGCTGCGGGCGCTTCAGGGTGAGCACGGCCCCTGGCTGCGCGCGAGTCCTGCACGCCTAGCGGTAGCGGTGCCGGAGAACGATCGCCGCATGGACTTTATCCGTGCCTGCACGGAGCAAGGCGAGGATGGTATCGGCGTGGTGACGCCGCTTCCGATTCAGGACAGTGGCATGCTCACTGCGCTGGCGCAGGCCGACTGCTTGCTGATTCGCGAGCCTTTTGCGCCCGCCGCGGAGGCCGGCGCCCCCTGCAAGGTCATTCCGCTCAAGGGCTGACGCCGCGTTTACGCCATGTTCAGGCTTGCAGAACAAAAAAGAAACAGCTACACCCTGTTCTCGATTTGTTTCCGCATTCGGCGGGGCATTTCCGGGATCCGGAACGGCACGGGGCGGGACCACGCATGCTCACGCGCAAGCAATATGACCTTCTGCGCTTCATCCACGAACGGCTGAAGGAAACGGGGGTTCCCCCGTCCTTCGACGAGATGAAGGAGGCCCTCGACCTGCGGTCGAAGTCCGGTATTCATCGCCTTATCACCGCCTTGGAAGAGCGCGGCTTCATCCGCCGTTTGCCCAATAGGGCGCGGGCCTTGGAAGTGGTGCGGTTGCCGGACAGCGCTGCGCCCGGTCTCGCTGCCGCCCGCAGCGGAACGCGCGGATTTTCGCCCAGTGTGATCGAAGGCAGTCTGGGCCGTGTGCGGCCCATGGCCGATGACGAGGAGATCGCCCCCACCGTTGCAGTGCCGGTGATGGGACGGATTGCGGCGGGCTCGCCCATCTCCGCCATCCAGACCCGCAGCCACACGCTGAACCTGCCCCCCGACATGCTGGGCTCCGGCGAGCACTTCGCCCTGGAAGTGCGCGGCGACAGCATGATCGAAGCCGGCATCCTCGATGGCGATACCGTCCTCATCCGCAAATGCGAGACCGCAGAGACCGGCGACATCATCGTCGCCTTGGTGGACGAAGAAGAAGCAACCTTGAAGCGCTTGCGTCGCAAGGGAGCTTCCATCGCCTTAGAAGCCGCCAATCCCGCCTATGAGACCCGCATCTTCGGGCCAGACCGGGTCCGCATTCAGGGCCGGCTCGTGGGCCTGATGCGCCGCTACTGAACGCTGTGCGCGTCGCGCCCGGCGCGGTTCATCCTGCACACGGTACCCCACGCGATTGCCTGCAGGCCTCGGTCGCCGATATGTCGCGGGCGCGGGCGATGGGGCAGCCTGAAGGACGGCTCCGGCTGGCACAGCGTGCCCGGCGCGATGAGTGAGGCGCGACGCGTGACACGACCGCCGCGTCGTGAGCGTTCTGTGAGTCCATAAGGGTCATAGGAACGGTCAAGGTTCTGCGGTTGCATCCTCGGCGGCGCGTTCGGTCGCGATGTCCGGATTGGTGACCGGCTCAGGAGAGACCGGCAGCACCGGCATCCATGGCCGCTGAACACCGGGCGCGCGCGTCGGAACCACCCGCCACCGCGCGGCGAACGTCTCCTTTGCTGCCATGGGCACGGTTTGGGCAATGGCAGCTTGGGCGCGCGCGCCTTGAGGCGTTGACGCTTCGGCTGGCGATGCGTCGGGAGGTGATTCTTGGGCAATGGCCTTCGAAGCGTGAGCACTCGACGTGGGTGTGGTCGCGTCTGGGGCGATGGTCCGAGGTGGAGAGACGGCATCCAGACCGGAGACCGACGCGTTCGGGTGGGAAGGGTCGGGGTTCCGAACCGTTACCCGGACGGTTGGAGGCTGATCGGCGATCGCCGACGACGCGGCCTTTCGCCGTGCGCGCTCGGCACGGTCTGCCAATGCTTGGCGTTTCAGGGCGGCATGATGGTCGGCCGCCATCCGACGCGGGCGCATCCGCCGGAGTCCGTCGATCCGGTCTGACACATCGCTCGTCGCGTCGGTCGCCCGCGCGGCATCTGGTGCGTCGCTCTCCGGTGCGGCGGAAGGCGCGCTCGGCGGCTGTGGCCCGCGGAAGGCGGTCGCCGGCGCGGGGCCAGGGCCGCCGGGAGATGTCGGCGGCGAAGAAGCCGCGGCCGGCCGAGACCTGACGCCGCCCTCAACCGCCCGGTCCTGGCGCACAAGGGCGCCCGGCGCCGATGCGCGGTCGATCCGATGCTCTGAGGCCCCATCGCGCCCGTCTCGGCGAAACAGGGTCAGCGTCCCAGTGCGGGACAGATGCGTCGGCGTGAGGACGTGCGCCGCGCACGCTGCCGGTGGCGCGAAAGGCGTGATCAGGATGCTCGCCTCCAGACAATCCAGTTCAAGGCTCTCCACGCGATGGGCCACCGCAATGCGCGCCCCATCCGGCAGGCGCGCGACGCATCCGGTGGGGTCACATCGAAATGCCGCGTCCAGATCCCGGGCATCGGCCTTGCGGGTGTCGCCTTCATGGGAGAGCCATTGCTCAACCACGAGACGGTTGGTCTTGGCACCAATGACGGAGAGGCGTCCATCGCTCCCGCGCACCGCCACCGTTTGCGCATTGGGCGCCACGAGCATGTCCGGCCGCTGCGGCGCGCCCAGCAGCAGGACCGCGGCGATGGCCGGCGGCACCGCCGCAAGCATCAGCGTCCCCCGCAGCAGGCACAGGCACAGCAAGGCCAGGGTGGCCGCGCCGGCCGCTGCCGGTCCGACCATATCGGTGCGCGCATCGGCGCCCGGCAAGGCCGCGACGAAGTCCGATACCCGCACCATGATTTCGATGCCCCAGCCCATCACCGGCCAGACCAGGAAATCCCAACCGAACGGCATCAGCAGAACCCCGGCGAGGCCGAACGGCATGACCATGAACTCAACCGCCGGCATCGCCGCGAGATTGGAGAGGAGGCCGTAGGTCCCGAGGCGTTGGAAATGGAGGGCGGCATAAGGCGCGGTGGCGGCCCCCGCCACCAGGGAGGTCAGCGACAGGGCGGCCAGGAACAGGGTGCCTTTCACCAGCATCTGCCACGCCACAGGCCCGTTGCGGGACCGGCTCCAGATTCCTTTCACGCTCTGAAACACCGCCACCAGCGCCAGGGTCGCCGCGAACGACATCTGGGTGCCCGCTTCCAGAATGGCCTGCGGTCCGAGCGCGAGAACCACCGTTGCGGCGACGGCCACCGTACGCAGGTTCAGCGCGGCACGGCCCACCATCACCCCCACCAGAACGATGGCCAGCATGTAGAACGAGCGCTGCGCCGGCCAATCATTCCCGGACAGCACCAGATAGCCGGCGCTGCCCGCCAAGGCCACAAGGGCCGCGGTGGTCTTGATGGGGAAGCTGAGCGCCAATCCGGGCACGGCGGCGAGCAGGCCGCGCACCAGCGCAAACAAAGTGCCCGCCACCATGGCCATGTGCAGCCCGGAAATCGACAGCACATGGGTCAAGCCGGACACCCGCATGCTCTCTTCGATGGCCGGCGAAATGGCGGTGCGATCCCCCACCACCAACGCGACGGCGATATCCGCCTGATACCCATTCAGAGATTGGCGAATGCGCCCGCCGATGCCCAACCGCACCTGCTCGATGACCATGCCGATGCGCACGCTCAGCGGCGGTGCTTCCGGCGTCGCCACCAGCTTCGGCCGCCCCAGGGCGAACCCCACCGCCTCGATGCCGAGGAACCATGGGCTGCGTCCGAAATCGTGGCCGCCGGGCATGGCCGGCTCCATGGGCGGCAGCAGCCGGGCAAGGATCGAAACCTGCGTACCCGCCGGCGGGGCAAAGCCCCGCCCCAGCGACAGCCGCACCAGGGATGGCGTGAGGGCCAGCCCACGCCCTTCCGCGGCTATCACCCGCAACAGCACCCGGTCCGCCTTTGGGCGACGCTCCACCTGTTCGATATAGCCGGTCAGCCTCACCGGCCCCGGCGGCGGGAGAAGAATGGGATGATCCACCCAGGCGGTGTGGGCGCGCGCGAGCGCGAATCCCATCGCCAAGGCCAGGGCCGCCAGCAGGACCGCGAACGAAACCGGCTGGGCCCGCGCCAACACCGCGATCGCGGCGATGGCCAAGGTCACGGCACAGGCGGCGATCAGCGACGGCTCCTGTGCGGCACCGAAATAAAGCAGGATGCCGACCCCGAACAGAACCGGGAGCCACAGGATCAGGCGGCCCGAGGCCACTTCCGCTCTGGCGTCGGCGCGCAAGTGATCGCGCAAGCGGCCGAGCCAGGCGCCGGGCCAAAGGGCACCGGGCAGGAAACCTGGGCGCGCCAGGGTGCCACCCCAGGGTACGGCTCCGCCGAGCACGCCAGCGGTTGCCTGTGCCGGTCGCTGCGCGCGGTCCTGCCCTGCGTCCCGACCGGTCCCCATCGGCCGTGTTCCTTCGCCCCGCAGGCTATGCTACACGGGCGCCGCTCCTGCGCCACGGGTTCGTGCGCTTTTGCCTCCGCGCCGCAGGTCGGCATGCCTCACGCGCGCCCCGCCGCGGCCCCGTCACCGTCAAACCCCCTGGCCCCATCGATGTCGCAGATCGTTACCCGCTTTGCTCCTTCCCCCACGGGCTTTCTGCATATTGGCGGCGCCCGGACCGCTTTGTTCAATTGGCTTTATGCCAAGGCCAAGGGGGGCCGGATGCTGCTGCGGATCGAGGATACCGATCGGCAGCGCTCCACCAAGGAGGCCATCGACGCCATCCTGGAGGGCCTGACCTGGCTCGGCATCGATTGGGATGGGGAGGTGATCTACCAGTTCGCCCGTGCCGAACGCCATCGTGCCGCCGTGGCGGAGATGGTGGCCCGGGGCAACGCCTACCCCTGCTATGCGACGCCCGCGGAACTGGACGAGATGCGCGAGAGCGCCCGCCGGGAAGGCCGCCCGCCACGCTATGACGGCCGCTGGCGGGATCGTGATCCCTCCGAGCGGCCCACCGACCGCCAGCCGGTGATGCGGCTGCGCGCGCCGCAGGAGGGCGTGACCGTGATCGAGGACCAGGTCCAGGGCACCGTGACCTTCCCGAACAAGGACCTGGATGACCTCGTCCTGCTGCGTTCCGACGGCAACCCCACCTACATGCTGGCGGTGGTGGTGGACGACCATGACATGGGCGTCACCAACATCATTCGCGGCGATGACCACCTGACCAATGCCGCGCGCCAGACTCAGATCTACAATGCCCTGGGTTGGGACGTGCCGCGCATGGCCCATATTCCCCTGATCCATGGCCCGGATGGCGCCAAGCTCTCCAAGCGCCATGGCGCCCTCGGCGTGGATGCCTATCGCGATATGGGCTATCTCCCCGCCGCCTTGCGCAACTATCTCGTGCGGCTCGGCTGGAGCCATGGCGACCAGGAGACCTTCTCCACCGAGGAAATGATTTCCTTCTTCGACCTCGACCGGGTGGGCCGTTCGGCGGCCCGGTTCGACTTCGCCAAGCTGGAGAATCTCAACGGCCAGTATCTGCGGGCGAGCACGGATCAGGCGCTGTTTGATGCGCTGATGGACCTCATCCCGCATCTGCCGGATGCCGACAAACGCCTCGCCCGCCTGACCCCGGAGCGCCGGGAGCAATTGATGGCGGCGCTGCCCGGGCTCAAGGAGCGCGCCAAGACCTTGACCGAACTTCTGGACAATGCGGAGTTCATCTTCGCCGAGCGGCCTCTGCCGCTGGAGGAGAAGGCCTCGGCGGTGCTAACCCCCGAGGCACGGGCCCACATCGCCGCAATGCTGCCGGCTTTGACCGCAGCCGAGTGGACCGCAGCCGCCACCGAGGCCGTGGTACGCAACTATGCGGAGGCCGCCGGCGTTAAGCTCGGTGCCGTTGCCCAGCCGTTGCGGGCAGCGCTCACCGGCCGCACCACGTCTCCGCCGGTGTTCGATGTGTTCGTCGTCCTGGGCCGCGATGAAAGTCTCGCCCGCCTCGCAGATCAGGCAGCAACATGAGGGCAGCACGCATGAAGGCAACTTCGAGCAGCGATACCCCCAAGGCCTTCGGCCGTCGGACCGCCACCGACGCCGCGACCGGAGAGCTTCATCTGGACCTCAAGGGCCTGAAGTGCCCCCTGCCCGCCCTGCGCACCCGCAAGGCCCTGGCGGCGGCGGCGCCGGGCACCCGCCTGGTGGTGGACTGCACCGACCCCATGTCGGTGATCGACATTCCGCATCTGGCCGCGGAGACCGGCAGTTGCTTCGAAGGCCGCACCTTGGATGCCGGGGTGATTACCTTCCGGCTGCGCAAGGCCAACAGCTGAGCGCTGGCCCGGGCCGCCCCTGTCACAGCGGCATGGCTGCCTCGACAAGGCGCACCCAATAGCTGGCGCCGAACGGGATCGCCGCGTCATCGAAATCGTAGCGCGGATTGTGCAAACCCGCGCTGTCTCCATTGCCGATGAAGATGAACGCGCCGGGACGGGCTTCCAGCATGAATGAGAAGTCCTCGGCCCCCATCATCGGCGCGACATTGGCATCCACCTTGTCGGTGCCGACGATTTCGGCAGCCACCTGGGCAGCGAAGATGGTCTGGGCAGGGTGGTTGGCGGTCACTGGATAGCCGTCCACCCAGTTCAGGCGCGCCGTGGCGCCATATGCACTGGCCACGCCCTCCACAATGGCCGGGAGGCGCTGCTGCAACATGGCGCGCACCTCCGGCTTCAAGGTGCGGGCGGTGCCGACCAATTCCGCGGTCTGCGGAATCACATTCTCCACAACGCCCGCATGGAACATGGTGATGGAGACCACCGCCGATTCCAGCGGGTCCACATTGCGCGCCACCACTTGCTGGAGCGCCATCACGATGGCCGATCCCACCAGGACCGGATCCACGCCCTGATGCGGCTTGGCCGCATGGGCGCCGCGTCCGTCGATGAAGATCTCCAGGCGATCGGTCGATGCCATGATCGGGCCGGGACGCACGGCAAACTGACCCACCGGGATGCCGGGCATGTTGTGCATGCCATAGATCTCCTCCGGTGCGAACCGCTCCAACAGGCCATCGTCAAGCATGGCACGGGCTCCGGCCTCCCCTTCTTCCGCCGGCTGGAAGATGAGGATCGCCGTTCCGGCAAAGGCGCGGGTTTCTGCCAGATGACGCGCGGCGCCCAGCAGCATGGCCGTGTGCCCGTCATGACCGCAGGCGTGCATCGTCCCCGGCAGACTGGACGCATAGGCGAGCCCGGTCTGCTCCAGGATCGGCAGCGCGTCCATATCGGCCCGCAGCCCGATCACCTGCCCACGTCCCGGCTCACGCCCGCGAACGACGGCGACCACGCCGCTGCGCCCGATGCCTTCGACGACCTCGTCGCACCCGAAGGCCCGCAGTTTCTCGGCCACGAAGCCAGCGGTGCGCGGCAGGTCATACATCAGTTCTGGAAACCGATGCAGGTCGCGGCGCCAGGCAGAGATTTCCTCGGTGGCGGCAGCGATGCGGTTGAGAACAGGCATGGAGAGCTCCTATGCCGCCGAACCTGGAACCGGAGCCGTCCGCCCGTCAATAGAGATTGCTGCACAGCACGTTCACCGTGGAAAGCCGGGGAGCCTGCGTTCGCCGGGGGACGCGCACGGGTGACATGTGATCTTGCGCGGCAGGTGTGACCCGCAACATCATCTGGCACTGGGAGAGGGGGACGGATTAACCCGGACATCCCCGGATTTGTCCGGAGAAATGCGTTGCGGCGCTTAGGTTGGCGGAGGTGAACTCGACGCCGGGCCGCAGATTCTAGCCGATGGGGCTCATTTGGCAGTAAATGCGCAAGAGGCCCCAGCCGCGCAATGTCATTTGTCGGCTGGGGCGCGGGCGTCAGGCCTTCCAGGCGATGACGTGCCGGTAGACGCGCTCGATCTGCTGATCGTCGAGCTCTGTCAGCGATGCGACACCGAAGTTCTCCTGCATGTAGGCGAGGCGCCGCGCGGTGCCGCCTGGAATCTGCCGGCTGCGGGTCTGAATGGCCGTGATCCGCCGCTTGCGGAGCTCGTCGCCCAATTTGGTCGGCGCGCTTTTCGCACTCAGCAGCCGGCCGCGCCACTCATTCAGGGTCTTTCGGGCGGCTAGGAACTTCTCGGCAGGGATCAGAAGATAGGAGGTCACGCCCATCTTGCGGTTCAGCGCCCCCCAAACGGCGCCGTGCCCCTTGGGGGCGCGCTTCAATTCCCTTTCAAGCGCAACGATATCGTCAACCAGCGCCTTCAGGGCCACCTTCTGCGGCTCATCGATCACGCCATCGCCCGGCTTCACGAACACCTTGGTGATCACAGGCGCCGGGTTGTGGATGATGTTGTTAACGACCGAGTTCCCGCTTCCGACCACGTTTCCCGTGCCGAAGATAGAAACCACGTTCGAGTCCGACTTGTTTTGAGGCCGCTTGCGGGGTGCCTTCGCAGGTTTTGTATTGTTTAAAATCTGCTCAAGATTCTTGCTACGGCCAGAATTGCCGCCATCGTCTCTCATAATTCCCTCATTACGCTCTACGCTACAACTCTCAAAAACCGTTCAACGATGCGGGGCGCGATTTCCGCTGCGGGCTTGTGCGACGCCGCCATCTCTTCAATGCAGAACGCATAGGCCTCAGCGAGAAACCGGCCGCGCTGGGCTGGCTCCATGCGCCGTTTATGGCGCTCCAGCCACTGTTCGAGCATTTTGGCGATATCGGCCAACAACTCGGCATCAATCGCCGTCACAGCCGAGCTGTGAGGCTCTCCCAGTTGGCCAGAATCCTTTGCCCCGCTTGAATTTCGCCCCGTAAGCAGCCACGTCGGATCACATCCGAGCTCTGCCAATGCAAACAGCGCCTCCCCGTTTGGGAGCCCCTCGCCGCTTTCCCAGCGGGTTAAACTACGAAGCGATGCGCCAAGGCGGTTAGCCAAGTCCGTTTGGGTTAAACCCTGTGATTCGCGCCATTCTTTCAGGCGTTCGCGGAAGCTCATGGCTCTATCCCGCCTTCTGCGCAGCATCTGCGAAACCTGCTGGCCACTTCGCGATAGGCAAAAATGTCTACTCTATCAACGATATAAGCCGCGAACGGCGCGTTTGCGCGCCGCGCCTTCTGCGAAGGCGCCATCGATGGCTTGACATGCCGTTTTTGGCTAGTCATGTTGCCGTTCATGTCCACAAACACTGCAAGCCTCGACATCCCAAAGAGACCCACTGAACGCAAGCAGTGGATTCTCTTCCAATTGAAGCTCAAGGGCTCAAGCTGGCGAGCCCTTGCGCAAGAGCTAGGGTGCACTCACCAAGCCGTCGCATGGGCGGCGGCGGGGAATGCTTCCCTAGAGATCGAACAGGCGATTGCCGCCAAAATTGGCGTGCCTCACCTCAACCTCTTCCCTGAACATTTTGACGAGCGCGGCGTCCGCGTCCCGCTTGCACGTGCAAGGCAGAGGAAGGGTAAGCCGCAAGCCGAAAATGGCAACGTCTATTCGCAGCAGGTCGCCTGACATGGCGACCGCCCGGACGGCTCCCTCTCACCTTCAGAATTTCCGGCAGGCGGTGCGCCCATGAAGAAGCGTGGCTGGATCTCATTTTCCCGCAAGTTCGCGCGGATCAACGACTGGCTCGACCAGGAGGCCCGCCTTGCGCGGACTTCGCCTGACGTCCTGTTCTCACGGTCCAACCTGCGCCTGCGCCAGCTCCATCCCTGTCTCGCGATCCCCCGCGCGTGCTTCGATGCGCGGGTGGAAGGCACCCCGATCGGTCAGGTGGCGCCATGACCGCTCCCATGTCCATGCGCCCCCGTGAGGCCGACACGGCGCTGCACCCCATTCATATGGCGGCGCGCCGCATGGCGCGGGTTCGGCACCAATCTCTCCAGTTGCTGGTGATGGTGGCCGGCACGATCGGCGCCGCGCACGTCGTCGCCTTCATGCTGCTGCTGGTGCGGCCATGAGCAGCGGCTTCCTCATCGCCATCATCACATGCTCGCCCGGCACATCGTTTCGCCGCGAGGCGCGCAATGGCTAAGGCGCGCGCGAACTGGTGCTGGGCCGATGCGCGGCCGGCGAAGCCGTCCGACGACAACCGCCTCACGGTGCGGCTGCACGCCAAGACCTATGGCCAGTTGCAGGCCATGGCGCGGCTCGACGGCATCAGCATTCACAAGCTGGCGGCATCGCTGCTCCAGGCCGTGGCCGAGGACGATGCGGCCGCCCATGCGGGAGGTGCCTGAGATGGCGCGCTTCACGCTCTCCCAGCAGATGGAAGAGGTTCAGTTCGAGCTGGACCGGCGCGCGAGTGAGTATCCGCGCCAGATCGCATCCCGGAAACTCGGCCGTTCGGTGGCGCAGTATCACGTGGACCGCCTAACGGCGGCGCGGGATTCGCTGTCCTGGCTGCACGACAACCTTGCCCTGATCCGCGAGCGGTGCCCCGAACTTTTCAAGCGGGGTGGCTGAGATGTCGCGCGCCCCCGATCCCCGCCAGATCAGCCTGCTCGATGCGTTCGAGCAGGTGGAGCAGCCGGAACACCCTGCCGAGGGCAGCTTGGCCATGGGGCCGGAAGTCTGCGCGACGCTGGCCCGCGCGATCAAGGAATGCCCGCTGTCGCGATCCGAAATCGCGCAACGCATGAGCTTCCTGCTCAATGAAACGATCTCGGAACACATGCTCAACAAATGGACCAGCCGGTCGAGTGAAGGATGGCGGTTTCCGATGGAATACGGCCCCGCCTTCGAAGAGGCGACCGGCACGCGCGCCTTGCAGCTGCTGTTCGCCCGCAAGCGCGGCACGCTGGTGATGGAGCCGAAGGATGGCCGAGATGCCGCTGTCGGCCGCGCGCAGCGGGAGTTGAAAGAAGCTCAGAAGCGCCTGCGCGCGCTGCTGGGGGGCACGCGATGACTGCTGTCACCATCAAGCAGATCGCGGAAGCCCTGGGCATCTCGAAGCGCGGTGCTGAACTGCGGGCATCAAAGGCCGGGTGGCCCCATTTCACCGGGCCTGGAAAGGGGGCGCCACAACTCTATGAGCCTGCGGCCCTGCCGTCCGACGTCCGTAATGCCCTGGTGACCCATGCTATGGCCGCCCGCGGGGCTCCCACTGCCGACACGGCCGTCGCCGTTATCGACCCCGCGGCCAATCTTCCTGAGGCTCCATCAACCCGCCCGCAGCAATCTTCGGCCGAATTGAAGGGCTGGCAGCGGGACATCATGAACGCGCGGCTCGTGCTGGTGCGGGAGATCCTGCGGCTGGCCCGCCTGGGCGGCAAGATGCGCGCCCTTCACACGGTGGTGGAGCAGGGTAAAGCCGGCGAACTTCGGACTGAGCTCCAGTCGGCATTCGACAAAGCGAGTGCGAAGCCCGGCCGTCGCTCGGCGCTTTCCGGCCGCACGCTGCTGCGCTGGATCGCCGACTTCCAGGAGGCCGGATCAGATCCCGCCGCCCTGGCCCCGGCGCCGAGCCACCGCGAACAGGTGGTCCCGCCCGCCTGGCTCCCGGATTTCCTCGACTTCTACGCCCTGCCGTCGAAGCCGTCGCTGGCTGTAGCCGCCCGCGAGTGTGCGCGACAGAACCCCGATCTCAATCTGCCGCCGTTGCGCACCATCCAATGGACCGTGGCCAAGATGCCGGCGATCGCACGGGCACGGGGACGGATGGGTGCACGGGCGCTGCGCCAGCTTAAGGCCTTCGTGCGCCGCGATGTCTCCGAGCTGTGGCCGACCGCCGTCTACGTCACCGATGGCCACACGCACCATGCGATGGTCGCCCATCCCCTGACGGGCAAGCCGTTCCGGCCGGAGATCACATCGACCATTGATGTGGTCACCCGGCGCAATGTCGGCTGGTCCACGGCGCTGGCCGAGAACACATGGGGCACGATCGACGCGCTCCGGCACGCCTTCGCCACCTCCGGTGTACCCGATATTTGGTACGTCGATCGCGGGTCAGGTTTCAACAACGCGGTCTTCGACGACGCACTCGTCGGCATGCTTGCCCGGTTTGATGTCGAGAAGCACACGGGCCTGCCCTATCGGTCCCAGGCGCGCGGCGTGATTGAACGCCACCACCAGACCTGGATCGAGGCGGCGCGCCTCCTGCCGTCCTATGTGGGCACGGACATGGATGCGGAGGCGCGCAAGCGCATCGACAAGGCCGTATCCACCGATATCGCGGCCCGCGGGTCGAGCCCGCTGCTGCAATCGTGGCCGGATTTCATTGACTGGATGAACGCCCAGGTCGCCGCCTACAACGACCGGCCCCATTCCGCGCTGCCGAAGATTACCGACAGCGTCGGAAAGCGGCGGAACATGACCCCGAACGAGGTGTGGGCGGCGTGGCTCGAAAAGGGCTGGACGCCCGACATTGTCGACGCCGGTGACGCCGATTTCAGGCCGCAGGAAAAGCGGCGCGTGCTGCGCGGCGAGATCCAGCTGTTCACGAACCGCTACTTCGCGGTGGAGCTTGAAGAGTTCCACGACTGCGACGTGCTGATCTCCTACGACATCCATGATGCCTCGAAGGTCTGGGTCTCGACGCTGAACCAGAAGTTCATCTGCGTCGCCACCTATTACGGCAATTCGGTCTCCTACTTCCCGCGCTCGGTGGCTGAACAGGCGCACGAAAAGCGGGTTGAAAACCGCTTGAAGCGGGTGGAGCGCAAGCGGATCGCCGTCGCCGAGGAAGGTCAGGCGCCGGTCCTGATGCTCGCGGCCTCCCAGCCCGAGCCCACGGTGGAGCGGATCGCGACCGCGCCGGCAGCGCTCACGGTGGTGGCCGACAATCCGCCGCCGGAGATCGTTCCCCCGAAGCGGCCGAACTTCCTGGACGACGTGGACATGGCGAAATGGCTGATGGCCCGCCCCGGCGAGATCTCAGGGCACGACGCCCGCCACCTCCTTGAGCGGATGCGCTCCTCCATTTTCCGGCTGCGTTTGGAAGCCGACGACATTGATCCGGCCGCCCTCGCCGCCGTCCTCAAGCCCCTCGCATCTCAGGAGCAACAATCGTGAAGAATGAGTTCGTGGTCATCTCGAACGTCCAACGCTTTCTGTCGGGCTATGAGCGCGTCGAGAAGCGCGCCGCAATCGAGAAGTGCTTCATGGTGGTCGAGGGCGAACCCGGCCGCGGCAAGACATCGACCGCTGAGTGGTTCGCGATCCAGAACGATCTGCCGATCATCCGTGCCAAGCGCGAATGGAACTCGCGATGGATGCTCGAGGACATTCTCGATTGTCTTGGCTCCGAGCCTGACCGGACCTTCAAGGAGATGTATCGGCAGGCGGTGCGCGTCCTCGCCGGGCGGGCGGAATCCGCCCGCGCCGCCAGCGTTCCCTATGCCGTCGTCATCGATGAGGCTGACCACATCGTCACCTCGCAGAAGATGATGGAGACGCTCCGCGACATCACCGACCAGGTCGAGGTCCCGGTGATCCTGGTCGGCATGGGGCGCCTGATCAAGGCGCTCACTCGCTACAAGCAGATTTCTTCCCGCGTCTCGGCCGAGGTGACCTTCCTCGGGCTGACAGCCGACGATACGCGCCGGCTGATCGCCGGCCGCTCGGAGATCGAGGTCGCAGATGACCTCTCCATCCATTTGCACAAAGCCTCGAACGGTTATGCCCGCGAGGTGCTCGAAGGCATCGGCTCGATCGAGCGGGTCGGCCGGCGTCTCGGCCGCGCCGTCACCCTCGCGGACATGGAAGGCCAGGTGCTGCTGACGGATCGCGTCACCGGCAAGTCCGTCACCGTGAGGGCCGAGTGATGGCGGGACAGGGAACGCGCCAGATGGACATCATGCGTGTCCTGGAGCCGGGGCAATGCCTGACCACGGCCGAAATGATGGAACGCACCGGCTACACGCGGCGTGACGTGGCCAAGGGATGCGTGCCGCTGTTGGAGCGCGGCTGGATAGACCGCCTGGAGCGGGGATGCTTCATCCTTTCGGAGGAAGGACGCCGAGCCCGTGCGGCGGGAGAAACCATCACCAGCGGACCACGCCGACCGCTCACGCAGGTCGCGCGACGGCCGAGGCGGCGGACCGTGCAAGACAAGATGTGGTCCACGATCCGCGTCTCGCGGAAATTCGATCTCGCGCGCCTTGAGGAAATGGCGGGCGCAAGCACCGCCGGCGCCCGGCGCTTTGTCCTTGCCTTGGCGCGCGCCGGCTACCTCACCGAGTTGCGCCGGCAATCTGGCGAGGCGCCGACCTCCAACGGCTTCAAACGCTGGTTGCTGATCGAGGATCCGGGTCCGGCCACCCCGGTCCTGAAAGCGGATGGACGCGTCTGGGATCCGAACCTTGGTGTGTTTCGCGGAGCCGCAAGATGAGCCCGCCGCCCGACTTCCGCGCCAGGGCGCGCGCTGGATGGGGTGAGCCCCCCGATTGGATCGCAGCGCTCGCGGACGCCTGCCAGCGAGATACTCAGGTCGCCGTCGCACTCCGGCTCGATGTCTCGGGTTCTCAGATCTCCCAGGTGCTGGCTGGCAAGTATCCCAGCGCCTTGCACGGGCTGGAAGCCAAGGTGCGGGGGGCGATCATGGGCGCAACCGTCACCTGTCCGGTCCTCAGCGACATCGGTCGTGACCGCTGCATGTCCGAGCAGGGCAAGCCGTTCTCGACGGCATCGTCGATCTCCGTGCGGCTTCATCGCGCCTGCCGCGCCGGTTGCCCCCACTCACGGCTCAAGGGAGGCCACGCATGACACCCGACCGGACGTTCAGTGATGCGATCGGGGGCACCATCAAGGCCCTGGACGCCTATTGCGCCAGACAGAAGACCCTGGAGCCCATGGTCATGCTGGCCATGCTGACCCAGCTCGTCGCATGGCGTGAGATGGCCCGCGGGCTCGAAGCTGCGGCGGCCGAACGGGATGATCTCCTGGCCGTCGCCCGTGACGTGGACCGGATCCATCTGGACAAGGATGGCATGCCCAGCCTTCGGCACATGCGCGCCGCCGTCGCACCGCTGGCGATGACGATCCCTGGCACCAACGTGGTCACCTTTCCCGGTGCCCGCTTCGGCAACGCCGGGGGCGCGGCATGACCGCCTGTTACCCGCACATGCGCGCCAGCCTCGACGCTGCCCTGGCGGTTGCCGCGGCGGCCTCGCCTAAGCGCCAGGCGCTCGCCCTCTCGACCGACCAGCTGATCGACATCTGCTGCGCGCTGGTGGCGCACGAGGCGGCGCTGAAAGTCGGCCTCGATCTCGTGCGTGCGCTGGATCCTGTCGATGACGCGACCCTCCCGCCGGCTGCGGCCGGGGCGATCACTCACTTCGCCGGTGCCCTCGTCATCACCGGCTACGCCACCTTTGAAGCCCGTTCAAACCCTGAGGAAAACCATGACGGAACCCGCTGAAATCCCTGCCCGCTCGGTCTCCCCCGGCATCGTGGAGCTCAACGGCAAGTCCTACATGACCGATGCCAAGGGCAACCTGGTGCCACTGGCGCTGGTCAAGCCGGTGGACGTGCTCATGGACGAGACCGTGCGCAAGATCATCGGTTATGCCCGCGAGTTGTCAGCCCGGATCGCGCGCTTCAAGGGCCACACCTATGACGATATTTGCAGCCTTCAGGCGCTGATTGCGCAGGACTACGGCGCCAAGCTTGGCGGCTCCAAAGGAAATATCACCCTCACCACCTATGACGGCACCGAACGGGTGCAGGTGCAGGTGGCCGACCTGATCGAGTTCGGGCCGGAGCTTCAGGCCGCCAAGAAGCTGGTGGATGCCTGCCTGTCCGAGTGGTCGGAGGGATCGCGGGATGAAATCCAGGCGATCGTCGCGCGCGCCTTCCAGGTGGAGAAGGAAGGCACGGTCAACCGCGCGGAACTGTTCATGCTGCTGCGGGTGGAGATCGCCGACGCACGCTGGCAGCGGGCCATGGATGCGATCCGCGATAGCATCCGGGTGATCGGGTCGAAGACCTATTTCCGGTTCTATGAACGCGAGGACGCAGACGGCACCTTGGGCGAGTGGCAGGCCATCTCCATCGATCTGGCGAGGGCGTGATCATGGGCGCCCCCTCGTCAGCTCCACTCGCCAAGGTCTTCGTCCTCGATGTCGCCGGCGTGCGCCAAGCGGCACTGATCAAGCGGATAGCCTACGGTGAGGGGCGGGAGCGCTGCCGTGTCCATATCCGCGGTGATGTGAACGTCCGCAGTGTTGATCCTGCCCTGGTGTTCGCGGATGAAGACGTGGCCCGCGCACATTGGCGCCGTGCCTGCTCTCACCGGGCCGAGCTTGAACGCGCCGGCTGCCGTATCCGGGTGATCGATGCCCACCTCAGCCTGGCGCTTGCGGACAGGGAGCTGGCGCTATGAGGTCGCTTCCGCCATCCGTGGTCCTTGAGAACGAATGCCGGCATCTCCGGGCGCTGCTCGTGGATGGCGTGCTGCTGCTTCGCGACATTGATGCCTCGCTGGAGCGCATCCGGGCGGCACTGGTGGCGGCCATCACCGTGACCGAAAGCGCGCGGCCATGACCCTGCTTCCCAATGGCGCTCGCGCCCTCATGAGCAGCCGCATCGAGCCGCCGGACAGCCTGGAGTTTTTCCCCACCCCGCCGTGGGCAACGCGTGCGCTGCCCCGCCATGTGCTGTGCAAGGTGATGCCGGGCCTCTCTTTCGCCGGGCAGAACGTGCTGGAGCCCGCATGCGGCGAGGGCCACATGGTCGAGACGCTGCGGGAAACCTTCCAGCATGTCTTTGGCTCGGACATCCACGACTACGGCGCCGGCTATGCCGTGGCGGATTTCCTGGATCCGTCCTTCGTGGTGCCGAAGGTGAACTGGGGCATTTCAAACCCGCCGTTCTCCACCGCCACGGCTTTCGTGGAGAAACTCCTGGACTGCGCCAACGTGCGCACCGGCGTGGCCATCTTCCAGCGCCTGACCTGGATCGAGGGCCAGACGCGATATCGGGATCTGTTCCGGGACCGGCCGCCGCACCTGTTCTGTCCGTTCGTGGAGCGGGTGGCGCTGGCCAAGGGCCGCTGGGAGCCCTCCGGCGACACCGCGACCGCCTACGCCTGGTTCGTCTGGCTGAAATCGCTGCCCTATGGCGAAAGTCGGACGCTGCTCATTCCGCCCTGCAAGGATCAACTCCACCGGGCCGATGACGTCCGCCGCTGGTGCCCGCCGGCTCCGATGCCCCTGTTCGAAGGATGCATCTGATGGGCTCGACGCGCCATTCAATGGGCATCGGCATCGCCTGGGTCGACGTTCAATTCATCGAACATCATCCAGTCGGCTTTCGCACGCTCGGCGAAAGACAAATCTCGAACGTTCTTCCTTCGCATTCCAGCGAGGATCGCCCCCAGGTCCGGGTCGTACAGCTCTGCATAGCCAGCAATACGACTGAGTATGGCTTTGTACGCGCGGAGGCTTTTGACGTCGGTAGTCAAATTGTGGAGGTGGATCGTTCTCTGCAAATACCGGATAGCAAACATGAGATCTGTAAGTCGCGCGGCCCTTGCCGCGTCCAGATTTCCTCGAAGCTCATCGACCTCCTTCAATCGGCTATCCATTTCGAGGGACCGAAGGTTGGTGGCCACAACCTGGGCGCGAGCAATCTTATTCAAAATATCCAAACTACCTTGGTCCGCCTCGAGCGTCGCATTGATCACATTGTCGACGACCACCGCCACATCGAAAAAGTCGCGGAGGCGCTCAGCGATTACCTCGGCCGTTATCCGTTCAGCTCTCCCTGCCAACATGCGTTCATTTTCGATGACTTCCCTCGATCCTCGCAGGGCAAGCCAACCTGCGAAAACTGTGAAACCGCCACCAAGCAATCCACCAAGAATGCCACCGAGGAAGGAGCGATCCTTCCAGAAATCCGAGGAAAGAAGTGGGCCATCAATGGCCAACCAAGTCGTGATCACTGCCGCGAGGAGCAGGATAGCGACGATATAGCGTTCATGGATGTTGCTGGGCGTGAGCATCCGTCGATTTTGCGTGGTCAAGCTCACGTTGTCGAGGCGCACCCGTGATGCCCCGCGCCAGCGCCCCCCGCTCTGCGATCGAGGCCGTCCCGCTCCTCGTGTGGGACGAACTGCACCAGGTCGAGCAGCTGCGGGCGGAGCGCCAGGCGCTGATTACCCGCATTTCCCAATCCCCCCGGTTTTCCCATCGCCACGTCCGTCTCGAAGCCCAATTGGCCGAGCTGACCCACCGGATCATCCAGGCCGAACTGGCGATCGGCCGCAACATCCTGCCGAGGAAGAGCTGATGTCATCCGCCACCGCCGCGCAGATCGGCGCCATCCATTCCATCGCGAAGGCCATGGGCCTCGACGATAGCTCCCGGCGCGACGTGATCGCGGCGGCCGCCGGCGGCAAGCGCTCCTCCCGCGGCCTCACAGATCAAGAGGCCCGCCGCGTCATCGAACAGTTGAAGCTGCTTCAGGGTGGCGGGTCCGCGCGGCCGAAGGCGTCCGGACAGCTGGCAGGCCCATATGCCCCGAAGCTGCAGGCGCTCTGGCTTTCCGGCTGGCACCTCGGCGTGGTGCGGGACCGCACGGACACGGCGCTGCTGTCGTTCGTGAAGCGGCAGACCGGGCTCGATCACACCCGCTTCCTGCGCGATCCCGCCGATGCCCGCCGGGCGATCGAAGCGCTCAAGGCCTGGCTGGCCCGCGAGGCCGGCGTCGAGTGGCCGGCGAGCGGCTTCGTCGAGGCAAGCAAGGCGGCGGTTTGGCGGGCGCAGCGCCGGCTGATGGCGGCGTTGGGGCTGCCTGTCTTAGATGCAGAGCCTGGGCCGGGCACGGACCTGGATGTCGAGATCCGCACGGGTGGTGCCGTCATCCGCAGGCGGATGAAGGTGAGGCAGGCATGAGAGAGGTTCCGCCCCTGCCGCACCTCCTATCTGCGCTGCTGCCGGCAGCCGGCCTGGCGCGAGTGCTGGCGTTTGCCTCCGAGCATGGCGGGCGGCGGCTCTCCATTCCCAAGCGGGCGGGCGACGAGCACCGCCTGGTGGCGCTGCTGGGGCGGGAGGGGGCGGATCTGCTGTGCGCCATGTATGGGGGAGAGACGGTCACCGTGCCCATGGGGCCGGCGGGGACGCTGGCCGCGGCCCGGTTAAGGATGGCCCACGCGCTGGCGGAGGGGGCGTCGATTGATGAGGCGGCGGGGCACGCGGGGCTGCATCGGCGGACGGCGCAAAGAGCGCGAAAGCAACTGAATATGCCCAGTAATGCCAACCAATTAAAACTAATATAATGCCAACTAGTCGATAAAAAAAGTTTATATTTCGAAACACCAACATCCCAATAGGCGAAAATGTTATTGATTTCCGTCCTGGATATTAAATGAACGATCGCGCGATTATTTCATCAAGTTTCGCGCTAATACTGCCTAGCGCGCGTCTCGCCACAAGCTCCAACGCTAGGACAATTAACAAATAATATATAGTAGATATAGTTAACAGAATATATTGATAAATAACGGAAATTTGTTCATTTGAATTGAATGACGCGATTGCGAGAAACGAAACATTGGCCACGGCGCCCAATATAGCTGCCACCATGAACGGGAACATTATCGCCTCTAAGCGCCCTCTCGCGTGAGTGAATTGTATCTTGAGCTCCGCTATGTCCCTCCGCTTTTTTGTGGCGAATTCAGATTGAATTCCACGCAGTGCTCCTCGCTGGTTTTCAAACATATGGGACAAACGGCCGATCCGAACGTCTACAGGTGCCCGAAAAAGCGAAAGGCCTATCCCGAGCCCCACTCCCAGTTGGAGGAGGCTTGAGAATTCTCCGTATGTGGCCATAATCGCTCTCCGGGGGAAAAAGATGTCAAACGGTCGGGCTTTACGGGCGGTTCGCGAGCAGCGACAGCTAGATATAGACGAGGTTGCCTCCGTTGCGTCCATTTCCAATAAAAAATTGGAAATTTTTGAGGGTGGGGAGGCCGCGCCATCGCGGCGACAGCTGCAGCGATTGTCAGAAATCTACGGTGTTCCCGTATATAGTTTGGCCTCGGATCGCATCCCGAATCTCCCGCCTTTGCCTGAGGACTATCGAACAGCAGTCCCTGGCCCCGCTTCCCTAAGCCCGAAGGGCCTCAAAGCACTTTGGGCGTCCGAGCGAATTGCTCATTTCACCAAACAGCTCGCTACAGAGCTTAGCTTTGAAGCTCCCGACTGGAGCGTCGCTGCGCGCCGTGCGAACGACCCTCAAGCTCGCGCTACCGCTTTCAGACAATCCTTCGATGAATGGCTTCATTCTCGAAAAGAAAAGCTGTCTTTTGCAGGAAGTCCTGAACAGAAATTCTTGGGAGCGTTTCGCCTATTTTTGGAAGTCCAAGGATCTGTCGTTAATGTTAACGATGCGCCGGCGGACGATTATTTTGGTTTTTACACAAAACCCGACGGCGGCTCCCCTACGATATTTGTTAATAGATCTATCCAATCGAAGAAAGCTCAGCTGTTTACTCTTGCCCATGAGTGCGCCCACGCGTTGATGGGCAAGGACGGCATTTCAAACCCGTTTATGCTAAAAAACTCCATTGAGCGCGACTGTAACAAATTTGCTGCTGAATTTATCGCCCCGGCGGCCGAATTTCAATCGGTCGCGTCAAGCAAGCCTGCGTCAATTCGGGGAAATTTGTCGGAGTTTATTTCGAAAGTTTCTGCGGATACGTTTTTAAGTAAGCACGCAACAGCAATTCGTCTGATTGAGACCGGCTTCATAACTCAGGCGCAGTATCGCGGATGGGCACGCATCTGGGTTCAGAACGTGAAATCCGAGAAAGAGGAGGAAAAGGAGGAGTCGGAGTCTAATGCTGGGGGGAATCCTCATGCAAAAAGAATATCCGAACTTGGAACGCTTCCGATTTACCTATCTTTTATGGCTATAAAAGAGGGATTGATCGATAGGTATGATGTAGTTTCTGGCTTAAATCTTTCCGAAGGGCTTCAGGATCGAGCGTACGATTTGGCAGCTCGTAGACTGGGAGCTGCGCTTCCAAAATGACATTACCAGCAGTTTCCGGTTGGATAATCGACTTTCGGGCCGCCAACGCAATTTTCCTTTCAGGAAATAATGCGTCAGTCGCGCATATTGTAGGCAAATGCCAAGCAGGAACAATTCACATCTGTCATTGCGAGGAAGCTCAATTTAAAACCGCCCCGCTTCTGAAGTCATTGTTTTCCGGTAAAATATTTGAGCCGGACGATGATATTTATGAACGATGCGATCATGTAGCGTCGTTAAGTAATGGAAAAAAATTCATGCCGGGAGCCGAGTCCGCAATATTCATTCCTGCGACGGCTGCGTGCAAAAATTTCGGCGTCATCTGCGATCACCGCTCTCCAGTATTTGCGACTGCATATGATATCTGCGTGGTACTGGGTGTTCCGGTATACTCGCACTTGGAGTACTTCGCTGAACTCTGATGTGTTCGGCAGATTAGGTGATTGGCTGCCGCGCCCGGGAGACACCCGTCACCCGTCCAACCGTCCCACATCCTCCCCATGATCGCCCCAGCGCGTTTCGGGGCTGGCCCGGAACGCCGTCCTTCAGGGGGAGCGGCGGGTGTCAGCCCAGACCATTTCGCGAGACGGAACCGATCTCGTCAAAGCCTTTGAAAGCTGCCTGAAGCCGGTCTCTGGCCGCAAGGGCTTTTTCACCACCTACATCTGCCCGGCGGGCGTCCTCACCATCGCCTGGGGCCATACCAACGACCATGGGCGCCGGTTCAAGGCCGGCGAGGTCTGGAGCCAGGCGGAGTGCGACGCCGCGCTGGCGCAGGATCTGGCGACGTTCGAGACCAGCGTCTCCACCATCCTCAAGGACGTGCCGCTGGCCCAGCATGAATATGATGCGCTGGTGTCCATATCCTACAACATCGGCCCGCTCACCCGCTCCTCCATCCCTGCCAAACTCCGCGCCGGCCGCAAGGCCGAGGTCCGCGCCGTCATGGCCCGCTGGAACAAGGGCGGCGGCAAGGTGCTGCCCGGCCTGACCCGGCGCCGGGAGGCCGAGGCGGACCTGTTCGAGGGCAAGATCGACGAGGCGCTGCGCACGGCCGGCGTGGTGCGGGCCGCGCCGCTGCCCATGCCACAGCAGGTGGATACGCCTCAGCCGCCGCTCACGGTGGTGGCCAAGGGCACCAAGCGCGAGGCCGCGGCGGTGGCGGCCGGCGGCACGCTGGCCACCGGCTCCGGCACCAGCGAACCGCACCCGTTCAATTCCGCGCTCACCGTCGCCGGCATTGCCCTGGGCCTCGCCCTGGTCGTCGCCGCCGGCTTCCTGCTGGTGCGCAAATACAAGCTCATTGCGGAGGATTGGCGCTGATGGATTGGTCATCTCTCGCGTCCCAGGTGATCAAGCTGGGCGCCCCCGTCCTCGGCACCGCTTTGGGCGGCCCCCTGGGCGCCTCCGTGGGCAAGGTGCTGGCGGATACGCTCGGCGCCACCGAGGAAACCCCGGAAGCCGTCGCCGAGGCGGTGGCCACCGATCCGCAGGTGCAGGAGAAGCTCCAGACGCTGGAAGCCGAGCGCAGCGCGGAATGGATCTCTGTGATCCAGACCGGCCAGGCGCTCACCGCCCAGCTGGCCACCACCGAGGCCACCAAGGGCGGCTTCGCCTATCTGTGGCGGCCGGCCATGAGCTGGCTGATCATCGTCATCATTGGCCAGAGCTTCATGGTGGCGCCCTGGCTGCGCGGCCTGTTCTCCATTGATGTGGGCACGCCCTACGACCAGGTGCTGGGCATCTCGGCGGTGTGGCTCACCATCTATGGCGGCGGCCATACGGTGAAAAGCATCTTCGGCGCCCGGCTGGGGCGCTGAGGATGGACACCCTGGATAGCGCTCAACGCATTGAGGAGCGCACCCGCGCCGCAGAAATCGACGCGGCGCGGGCCGCCGTTCGCCGGCCTGGCGCTGAGGTCTGCACCGGCTGCGGCGATCCAATCGACGAGGCGCGCCGTCTCGCCGCTCCCTGGGCCACGCGATGCGTCGTTTGCCAGAACGCTGTCGAGCGACACATGCGGGGGCACCGATGCCAGGTTGGCTGAAGGAATGGTGGCCGGTCATCGCCCTGTTGGTGCCGCTTGTCATCGGCTGGCTGCTCTGGACCGTGCGCATCGGCCTTGCATCCAAGGCTGAGCTCTCGGTCGAGAGCGTGAGCCGCGGCAAGGCGATCGAGGAGGTCGAGCAGCGGCTCTCCGAGGACCTCAGCAAGCTGAACATGCGGATGCTCACGATCGAGCAGGAGGTCCGGCATCTGCCGACCGCCGAGGATTTTTCGGAGCTGCGCAATGAGGTGACGCGGGTGGGGACGCTGGTCGTTGCCTCCACTCGAGAACTGGAGAGCGTCGGTCGCGCTCTTTCGCGCGTCGAAGACCATCTGATGAAGAGGCCCTCATGAACTCGGAAGTTTTCGCCGATGAGATCACCCGATCCAGGCGGCTGGCCACGTTGCGGGTGCTCAACGAAAACGAGGGCAGCGCGAACGAGAGCGTTCTGCGCGTGGCGCTTCACCAGCTCGGGTTCCGTGGCCGCAATGCCACGGACGATGGGCTGCGCGGTGATGCCGAGTTCCTCGACAAGGCGGAACTGGTGATCAAGGAATACTATCAGGGCCGCGTGCGCACGCTCGTGCTAAGCGCCCGCGGCCTCGCCTTCCTGCATCGCCGCGTCGATCCGATCCCCGGAATTGACTATCCGGACATCGCCTGATGGCCCGGCCCTCAAAGGTGGATCGCCTGCCCGCAGACCTGAGGGAGCTGATCGGGCGTCTGCGGGAAGGCGGCTGCACCATCGACGAGATCATGGCCAAGCTGCGGGAGCTGGACGCGGACGTCGGCCGCTCCGGGCTCGGTGAGTACATCAAGAGGTTCGATGCTATCCGGGCGCGGTTGCAGAACAGCCGCTCGGCCGCGGAAGCGATCATGGCGCGCCTGGAAGACACCGGCGCCGATGATCGGGTGGCCCGCTTCAACATCGCCTCGCTCCACGCCAGCGTCATGGAGCTCATGGCCGGCGAGGATGGCGAGCTCGTCACCCTGGATCCGAAGTCGGCCAAGCTGGTGTCTGAGACCCTGCGCAACCTGGCGAGCGCCGCCAAGGCCGACCAGGACCGTGCGCTGAACCTCAAGAAGGTCCTGGGCGAACAGGCGCGCAAGGCGATCGAGAATGTCGCGGGCGAGGTGGCGGCCGGCCAGACCGATCCAGCGGAAGTGCTACGCCGCATCCGCGAGGACGTCTATGGGATCTTCGAGCGATGACGCCGGCAGCTGTACCGCTTCATGCTTACCAGCGCCGGTGGTTCCTCGATCGCAGCCGGTTCAAGATCGGCATGTACGCGCGCCAGACCGGAAAGACCTTCACCACCACCCTGGAGATCGTGGATCGCTGCTACGAGGCGGCTTTGCTCGGCCGCCGCGAACGGTGGGTGATCCTCTCCCGCGGGGAGCGTCAGGCGAAGGAAGCCATGGATGAGGGCATCAAGCTCCATTCCAAGGCCTATAAAATGGCGATCGACGCCGCGGAGTACGATTGGAAAAGCGAGGACGGCTTCAGCTACAAGGCGCTTGAGGTGACCTTGCCCGGCGGCTCCCGCATCACCGCCTTGCCCGCCAATCCGGATACCGCGCGCGGGTTTTCCGCCAATGCCTTTCTCGATGAGTTCGCCTTCCACCGGGACAGCAAGGCGATCTGGGGCGCGTTGTTCCCGGTGGTCTCCAAGGGCTGGGATCTGCGCGTCACGTCCACGCCCAACGGCAAGGGCAACAAATTCTACGAGTTGATGACCGCGAAGGATCAGACCTGGTCGCGGCATCAGACCGATATCTATCAGGCTGTTGCGGACGGACTTCCCCGGAACGTGGATGAACTGCGCGAGGGCATGGCGGACGCCGACCTCTGGACGCAGGAATATGAGCTGCAATGGCTGGATGAGGCGAGCGCCTGGCTGTCCTACGACCTGATTTCCGCTGTGGAGGACCCAAGCGCCGGGAAGCCCTCGGGCTACCAGGGGGGCATCTGCTTCGTGGGCAGGGACATCGGCCGGCGCAACGACCTGCATGTCATCTGGGTCTGGGAACAGATCGGCGACGTGCTCTGGGAGCGCGAGCGGATCGAGCAGAAGCGCGCCACCTTCGCGGCCATGGATGAGGCCTTTGATGACGTGATGCGGCGCTATCGCGTCGGCCGGGCCTGCATCGACCAGACCGGCATGGGTGAGAAAGTGGTTGAGGACGCGCAGCGGCGCTACGGCAGCCGCGTGGAGGGTGTCCTCTTTACCGGCCCCAGCAAGCTTGTGCTGGCCACGGCCGGCAAGGAGCGGTTCGAGGCCCGCACCGTGCGCATCAGCGAGGGGGATCCCGCGTTGCGCGCGGATCTGCACAAGCTGCGCAAGATCGCCTCCGCCACCGGCGCGCCGCGTTTCGTGGCCGAGCGGGATGATGACCATGCCGACCGCACCTGGGCGGCGTTCCTCGGCATCCACGCCGCCAGCGATCCTGCCGAATATGACTACCAGACCGGCTCCGACCTGGACGCTGGAGATGACGACGAGACCTCCGGAGGCCGCGCCTTATGGTGACCCCACAATTGCTCGGGCCGGATGGCCGCCCGGTCTCATCCAAGAAGCTCGCCGAGGAGATCGCCACGCCCACGGTGGCCGGCGTGCGCCGGGTGGCGGAGGAGCGCGTCTCCTCCGGCCTCACGCCCAGCCGCCTGGCCGGCATCCTGCGCGATGCGCAGATGGGCCAGGCCCGCGCCTATCTGACCCTGGCCGAGGAGATGGAGGAGCGTTACCTGCACTATGCCTCGGTGCTGATGACACGGAAGCTGCGCATCGCCGGCATCTCCCCCACCATGGAAGCGCCCAAGGGCGTGCCGGCCAAGATCATGGATGCGGTGGGCGAGCTGATCGCCGACACCGCCTTCCAGGAGGCGGCGGCGGCTTTGCTGGATGGCATCGGCAAAGGCTATTCGGTGGTGGAGATCGGCTGGGACTATCGCGACAAGCTCATTCGCCCGGTCTCCTTCACCTGGCGCGACCCGCGCTTCTTCCAGTTCGACCGGGTGACGCTCAGCGAGCTGCGCCTCGCGGTGGATGGCAAGATGGACGGCGAGGACCTGCCCAAGGCCCGCTTCATGGTGCACATGCCGGCGCCGCGCATGGGGCTGCCGATCCGGCGCGGCCTCGCCAGGCCGGCGAGCTGGGCCTATATGGTGCAGAGCTTCACCTTGCAGGACTGGTCGGCCTTCGCCGAGGTCTATGGCATCCCGTTCCGGGTGGGCAAATATGGCCCCGGCGCCAGCGAGGGCGACAAGCGCAAGCTGCTGCGGGCGGTGACCTCCATCGCCAATGACGCCGCCGCCATCATCCCGGAATCCATGCTGATCGAGTTCCATGAGGTGAACGGCTCGCGCGGCGAGCAGGTGTTCGGCAGCCTGATCGACTATACGGACGACAAGGTCTCGCTCATCACGCTCGGCCAGACCATGACCTCCAAGGACGGTTCGTCCTACGGTCAGGCCAAGATCCACGACAAGGTGCGCATCGATATCGCCCAGGCGGACGGGCGCCAGTTGGGCCAGACGGTGAACCGCGACCTGATCCAGTGGTTCGTGGCCATGAACTTCGGCCCGCAGCCGCTCTATCCCAAGGCGGAATGGCCGGTGACCGAGCCGGAGGACATCGCCGCTCTGGCGGATGCGGTGGCCCGGCTGGTGCCGGTGGGGCTGAAGGTGAGCCAGCGGGAGATCCGCGACCGTATGGGGCTGTCGGAGCCGGGGGAGGATGACGAACTCCTCCAGGCGTCCGCGGCCGCCCCTGAAGCCAAGCCGCCGGCCGAGACGCCGCCCGAGCCCAAGGCCAAGCAGCTCGCCGCCCATGGCGCCGGCTGCGCCTGCGGCACCTGCACGCCGCCCGCCTTGCTTCTGGCGCCCGGCGACGTTCCGGACGGCATCGCCTTGACCGATGCCGCCTTCGCGGACGCCCTGGAGGACTGGCAGGACATCTCCGATCCCTTGCTCGATCCTCTGCGCCAGGTGCTGGCCACCGCCACCTCCTTCGACGAGGCCCTGACCCTGCTGGAAGCGCGGGGGCCTGATGGGGCGCGCCTGGCCGACGCACTTGCCCAAGCCACCGCCATTGCGCGGGGCATTGGCGACGGGACGGACTGAGCCATGGCCGAGATCACCCGCGGCTTCGGGCCGCCGCCGGAGGTGACGCGCTATCTGGACGACAAGGGCCTGAAGCCCGGCTTTCACTGGCAGGACGTCTGGCAGCAGGAACATGCCCACGCCTTCACCGTGGCCAAGGCGGTGGAGAGCGAACTGCTCACCACCTTCAAGGCCTCCATCGCCACGGCGCAGCGAGAGGGCCTGGGCTTTGAGACCTGGCGCACCCAGGTGGTGGCGGATCTCCAGCGCATCGGCTGGGGCGGCTTGCGGATGGTGGCCGATCCCTCGGGCGACCATCCGGACACGGCGGTGGACTTCACCGCCCCGAACCGGCTCAAGACCATCTTCTGGGGCAACATGGCCTCGGCCCGTGCCGCCGGCCAGTGGGAGCGGGCGCAGCGGACCAAAAAGGCGCTGCCCTATCTGCTCTATGTGCGCACCACGGCGGCCGACCCGCGCAAGGAGCATCTGGCCTGGGTGGGCATCATCCTGCCCGTGGACGATCCGTTCTGGGCCAGCCACTTCCCGCCCAACGGCTGGCTGTGCAAATGCACCGTGCGCCAGATCACCGGCCGGGAGCGCGACGATCTGCTGGCCCGCATCCCGGCCAATGATAATGACATCCGCTATTCCGCCGAGCGGCCGGTGATCGAGACGCGCGCAGTCACCAACAAGCGCAGCGGCGAGATCGTGCATGTGCCGGTGGGCATCGATCCCGGCTGGGGCGGCAATCCGGGGCTGGCCCGCGTGAAGGGCGTGCTTCGTGCCCTGGAGCAGTCCCTGGTGGACGCCGCACCCGCCGATGCCGCCCGCACCCTGGAGCAGCTCTGGGACAGCCCCTGGACGCGGGTGGTGAGCCGCCTGCCGGACGACCAGGCCCGCCAGGTGTGGCTGCCGGCGGGCGTCTCGCCCAGGCTTCAGGCCGAGATGGGAGCGAAGTCGCCGCTGGTCTCCATCAATGGGGCGGATGTGGCGGCGCGGGCCAATCATGATGGCCGGTACAAGGACGGGCGCAGCTATGAGGATCTGCGCCGGCTGCCGCAGGCCATTGCCGAGGGGACGGTGGTGGCGGACAAGAACCCGAAGCGGCGGGCGGTTCTCTTCAATCTTGGCAGCGCGTGGTGGCGGGCGATCGTCACCAGATCGGAAAATGGCTTTCTCCGGGCCATCTCCATGCACCGGCGCGACGTGCAGCCAAGCCTGAAGGCGGTGCGAGCATTGGAAGAGGAGTAGCGCGGCGGGGAGGAGCCGAATCCCCTTTCAGGGCATCCCTCCAGCGGGCAATCGAGGCCAACGGACTTCGCCGCCGTGCTCTGATGATTATGCCCCTCCCGCCGGCGGGTTTCAATCACGATGCAATTTGCCATTAGGGCAACGCTCAGGGGCCTTCGACAGCTGAGGCTGTGCCGAAGGCGCTGAAAACCCGAAATGCCCGCCACAGGCTTTCAATACCCCTTTAATGGGCGCGGTACGCGCGAGATGGTGGCGCCCATCGACATGAGCGGCTAGGGTCAGCCATAATTCCTGCATCGGTGATTTGCCCTGATGCGACGGGGCGACAGCTGTCGCCCGTGATCCGCGCCCGCCGACCCGGCATGGTCGGGGCATGTCGAACGCCGTCCACACCCACATCCTGACCGTTCTCGCCGCCGGCTCCACGGACGCCGCGCCCGAACGCATCATGCTGTTCCCGCAGGGCGGCGCGATCCGCACCCGCGACGGCCGGGCCTTTGCCATCGATTTTGCCCGGCTCATGGCCCGCTTCCAGGCCGATGGCCTGAAGGTGCCGCTGGACATCAACCACGCCACCGAGATCCTGGCGCCGAAGGGCGAGCGGGCGGACCCGGTGGGGTTCGTCACTGCCCTGGAGCAGGACGGTGCGGCGCTTTATGGCCGGGTGGAGTGGATTGACCCGGCGAACGCGCCCGCGCTGCTCAAGGCTTACCCTTATGTCTCGCCGGCCTTTCCCGCCCCGAACGGCGAGGCGCTGTGGCTCAAAAGCGTGGCGCTGGTGGCATCCCCGGCGCTCGCCGCGCAGCCGGCTTTGGCCCAGGCCGATCCGTCCCACATCCCGGAGATCCCCATGAAAACCGTGCTTGCCGCGCTTGGCCTGGCCGAGACCGCGAGCGAGGCCGAGTGCCTTGCCGCCGTCACCACCCTGAAGACCACCGCCGATCCCGCTGTCTATGTGCCCATGGCGGTGCATGAGGAGACGGTGGCCAAGCTCGCCGCCGTTTCCACCGAGCTGGACACCCTGCGCGGCACCCAGCGCACCACCAAGGTGGAGGCGGTGATCGAGGGTGCACTGCAGGCCAAGAAGATCCTGCCGGCGCAGCGCGATCATTACGCCGCGCTCTGCGCCACCGATGCCGGCCTTGCCGCCGTGGAGCAGCTGCTGGCCAGCGCCCCGGAGCTGCTGGGCGCGTCCGGCCTCGGCGGCAAGACACCCCCGGACGGCGATCCCGCGCTGCTCAGCGCCGAGGACCGCGAGGTGATCCGCCAGCTGGGCCTCAGCGAGGCTGAGTTCCGCGCCGCCAACGGCCTCCCGGCCGCCTGATCGTTAGAAAGGCTTCCCCATCATGGTCGCGCTCACCGCCCCCCGCGTCGTGTCCGAGAAGGCCGGCGTCACCTCCACCGCCCCCGTCGCCGCCGACGTGGTGATCTATGGCGGAGCCGTCACCGTCAGCGAGGGCGGCCTCGCCAAGCCGGGCAAGACCGGCCTTGGCCTGATCGTGCTCGGCATAGCGGATGCCACCGCCGACAATGCCGGCGGGGCCGATGGCGCCATCAACATCACCACCCGGCGCGGCACCTTCCGCCTGTTCAACCTCGCCACCGATGCGGTCACCGCCGCCGATATCGGCAAGCCCTGCTTCCTGGTGGATGACCAGACCGTGGCGAAGACGCATGGCGGCAACACCCGTTCGCAAGCCGGCGCGGTGATCGACCTGGACGCCCAGGGCGTCTGGGTCCGCCTCGGCTTCTGATCCCAACCTCCTGATAGAGCGAGAGCCCCATGCCCCGCGTCGTCACGCCCGATCTGATCTCGGCCATCAACAAGGGCTTCAAGACCAATTTCCAGAAGGGTTTTGCGGGCGTTTCCGCGCTCTACACCACCCTGTGCACCGTGGTGCCGTCCACCTCGTCGGAAGAGACCTATGGCTGGCTGGGCGACATCCCCAAGATGCGGGAATGGATCGGCGACCGCCAGGTACACGGCCTGCGGTCGCACGGCTATGCCATCAAGAACCGCAAGTTCGAGCTGACGGTCTCGGTCAGCCGCGACGACATCGAGGACGACAGGCTCGGCATCTATGCCCCGCGCTTCGAGCTGCTGGGCCAGGCCGCCGCCGAGCATCCCGACGACCTCGTGTTCGGCGAGCTGATCCCGGCCGCCTGGTCCACCCCCTGCTATGACGGCCAGCCGTTCTTCGACGCTGACCATCCGGTGGGGATGCCCGGCGCGCAGACCACCGTGTCCAACGTCCAGGCGGGCACCGACGAGCCCTGGATGCTGCTGGACCTCAGTCGGCCGCTGAAGCCGTTCATTTTCCAGAAGCGGCGGGATTACAATTTCGTCGCCAAGGAGGACGCCAAGTCCAGCGACCGCGTCTTCGACTCCGACGAATATGTCTATGGCTCGGACGCCCGCGTCGGTGCCGGCTATGGCTTCTGGCAAATGGGCTTCGGCTCCAAGGCGCCGCTGACGCCGGAGAACCTGCGTGCCGCCTGGAACGCCATGACCGGCTTCAAGAGCGACAACGGCACGCCGCTGGGCACGTCTCCCACCCACCTGGTGGTGGGCAACACCAATTTCTTCGCCGCCAAGGACATCCTGGAAAAGGAGGTCATCGACGGCTCCACCAACACCAACCGCAATCTGGTGACGCTGATCCGCGCGCCGAAGCTGGCGGCGTGATCGCCCCCATTCACCCGAACCTTGAGGACGGTCATGGCCAAGGCTCCCGCCACTTCCACCTTCACCGAGGCAGTCAGCACGGACACCGAGCCGTGCCTGCGTGTCACCGCTCCCGGCGGCGCCCGCTGGCGCGCCGGCCTGTCCTTCAGCCGCGCACCTGTCGATCTCGGCACGGCCGAGATCGAGGCCGCAGCCAAGGCCAAGGGCCTCACGCCGGAGGCTCTGGTCGAGCTGCTGCGCTCCGACCCCGCGCTCGCCGTCGTTCCCCACCGCCGCCCCATTCCCCCGCCCGAGGCCTCCCCCGAGGCCTGAGGCGCCGGGGACCAAAGCCCCCACCTGCCATGGTCCCCGATGCCATCCCTTGGCATCCCCGGCCGGGACGGTTCGCCGCCCCGGCCATCTTCAGATCCCAAGGAGATCCCCATGGCCGCCCCGTTCGCCACCCTTGACCAGTTGTCCGCCCGGCATCCGGCGGAACTGACGCTGCTGGCGGCGGACGAGACCACCGGCTTGCGGGATGATGGCCGGGTGGATGCGGCCTTGCGCGATGCCTCGGTGGAGGTGCGCAGCATCCTTCAGGCCCGCTACACGCCGACCGATCTTGGTGCCGTGGATGAAGGCTCGGCCGAGATCCTGGCCGTCTACACCATGGACATCGCGCTCTATCGGGTGGCGCTGTCCTTTGCCCGCTCCAGCGACCGGCTGAAGGAGGGCTATGAGAATGCGGTGAAGCGCCTCGAGGCCATCGCCTCCGGTAAGGGCGCGCTCACCATCGCCGCCGGCAGCGCTGCCCCGGCGCCCACCGATGCGGACGAGGCGGGCGAGATCGGGCCGAACGGCGTTGTCATCGACGTGCCGCCGCGCATCTTCTCCCGTGCCAGTTTCGGGGGCCGGTCATGAGCACCGGTATCTCCATCACCGTGGATGCCGCCGACTTCGGCCCGGTGGTGGCCAAGCTCATGAAGCTGGCGCGCTTCGACGGCAGCGGGCTGATGTCGGCCATCGGCGCCCTGGGCGAGAGCCAGACCCGGCGCCGCATCGAGAGCGAGAAGACCGCGCCCGATGGCACCCCCTGGAAGCCCAACCATAACGGCAGCTCCATCCTGCTGGAGACTGGTCAGCACCTGCTGGGCTCGGTGGCCTGGACCTCATCCGCCGATGAGACCGAATGGGGCGCGTCCTGGCAATATGCCCATGTCCACCAGGATGGCGCGGTCATCAAACCCAAGACGGCCAAGGCCCTGGCCTTCATGGCCGGTGGCGAGGTGATGCTGGCCAAACAGGTCACTGTCCCGGCGCGGCCTTTCATCGGCTTGTCGGGCGACAATCGCACCGAGATCCTGGATCTGGTCACCGACGTGTTCGGAGGGCTGCTGGCATGATCGCGCCCGCTCCCATCGCTCCAGTTCCTCTGGCCGATCTCATCGCCGCCGATCCGGTCCAGGCGCTCAAGGCGGCGGTTGTGGCCCGCCTCGCTGCGCTGCTGCCGGGCGTCAAGGTGGTGTCCCATCCGGGGCGCATCGACATTGCCGATGTGGTGGCGAAGTCCGTGGTGGCTGCCCCCGGCATCGCCGTCGGCTGGTCGCGCATCCGCGCCCGCCGGCTGCTGGACGGCGGCTATGGGCTGGCGGTGGAGTTCGCCGCTTATGTGGTGACCGAGGATGCGGTCATTGCCGGCCGCCGCGTCGAGCGCGAGACGCTGGGCCTCGCCATCGGCCACCGGCTGCTGGCCATCCTGGAAGATGCGGAGGCGCAGACCTGGGGCGCCATTGGCGTCCTCGGCCTGGTGCTCCCGCCGGAGGCCGATCCGGCCCCCGAGCTGAAGCCCATGTTCACCGTGCGCGATGCGGCGGCGGGCGCGGCTTATTATGCCGTCACCTGGACGCAGTGCGTGGCGGATCTCGGCCGCAGCCTGTTCGCCTCCGACCGGCCCACGGTGACCGATCTGGACGGCACTGGCACGACGCCCTTTGCCGATGTGCAGTTCCCCGACCAGATCCCGCCGGAGGTGCTGGCGCTGCTGGCCCAGGAGAGCGCCGATGGCCCTGCTTGAGCAGGAAATCCGGCGCCTGCACCGGAAGATCAACCAGACCGAACGCCGCCTTGCCAGCGCCAAGCTCAAGGGCGCGGTGGCCGAGGTGGATGCGGACAAGCGCCGCTGTCGCGTCAAGATCGGCGCCACGGCCGAGGGGAAGCCGGTGCTCTCGCCCTGGATCGCCTGGCGCGAGCCGGCCAACGGCTTTCTCGCCACCCATACGCCCATGCGTGTCGGCGATCTGGTCACGGTGGAGAGCCCGTCCGGCACCTTGGGCTCGGCCTCCATCGCGGTGCGCGATGCCTATTCCGGCGCCCAGCCGGCGCCCTCGGCCGCCGATGATGCGGTGGTGGAGAAGGTGGGCGGCCTGGTCATCACCCGCACCGATGGCGCGCTGGAGATCGCCAGCGGCGGCGTCAGCGTCCGCATCGATAGCGCCGGCCTCACGGTCAAAGGCGGCGACGTCTCCCACAACGGCAAGTCCATCGGCGCCGAGCACAAGCACGAGAAGGTCATGTCGGGACCATCCGTCTCCGGCCCACCTGTCTGAGGTTCCCATGCACAGCACGAAGCTCTCCTTCATCGTCACCGACGCCGCCGGTCCCAAGGTGGCGGGCCGTTCCGCCCGCGCGGGCGAGACGCTGCACCTCACCGAGTTCGAAGCCCGCACGGAGCTGCTGGCTGGGGCCATCCGTCCGGCTCCTGCCGATCCCGAGGCGCCGGCTGAAACAGCGGCGGAAGACGGCGGTTCCGACAAGCCCGCCCGCCGCCGCTGAAACCGGCTTTGAAGGGAGCTTGAACCCATGGCGCAAGCGGTGCGCTACCGCACGGGACTGGACCGGCGCACCGGGCAGGTGCTGACCGGCTGGGCCCATGTGCAGCAGTCTTTGGCGGTGATCTGGACCACCCGGTTTCGCGAGCGGGTGATGCGTCTGGCCGTGGGCTCGGAACTGCGCTCCTGGCTGGCGGAGGATCTGAGCCCCGCCACCGCCTTGGGCATCTATGCGGACCTTGTGGTGGCCGCCCACACCTTTGAGCCGGAGTACCGGCTCACCGCGCTGCAATTCGTCAACGCCGGCCGGGACGGCAGCCTCGCTTTGCGCCATTCCGGCACCTACTACCCGGAAGGGCGGTTCGGCGATTACGGCAAGGCCATTCCGGTGGGCTATGGCGCCCCCATCGTCCTGGCCCAGCAGATCGCGCGGCGGATCGCATGACGCAGATCATCGATCTCTCCCGCCTGCCGGCGCCCGATGCCATCGAGCCGCTGGATTATGAGACCTTGCAGGCGGCGTTCGTCGCCCGCTTCGAGGCCGCCTGGGCGGCGGCCCGGCTGATCGATCCCAGCTTGCCGACCTGGGACGTGGGCGCCCTGGAGACCGATCCGGCGGTGATCGCCTCCCAGGCCTGGTCCTATCTGCGCCTGCTGGATCGGGCGCGGGTGAATGATGCGGTGCGCGCCGTTCTGGCGCCGCTGGCCAAGGGCACCGACCTCGACAGCGTGGTCGCCCGCATCGGCGTGCAGCGCCTCACGGTCACGCCGGCCACGGACAGCACGGCGGCGGTGATGGAGAGCGATGAGCGTCTGCTCATGCGCTATCTGCTGGCCTTCACCCGGCCGGCCGCCGGCAGTGCCGAGCGCTATCTGTTCGAGGCCTACACCGCCTGGCCGCAGCTGCTGCATGCGGCGGTGATCGGCCGGGCGATCCATGGCCGGCGCGGCGATACCGATATCGTCATCGCCGGCCCCGGCGGGCGCGATGCGACGGATGCGGAGATGGCGCTGGTGCGCGCCGCGGTCACCGCCGCCAGCGTGAAGCCCGAGGCCACATCGGTGGCGGTGCTGCGGGCCACCCGCCGCTCCTATGCCGTGCGTGGTCGTATCCTTCTGCCCCCCGGCCCGGATGCGGAGACGGTGCGCCAAGAGGCCCAGGCCCGTGTGTTGGCCGCCGGCCAGGAGCGGATGCGCATCGGCGCCGAGGTGCCCAGCATCTATCTCAGCGGGCGGGCCTATGGCCTGTCCGTGGTGCGCGTGGATCTCGCCGAACCCGCCGCCGACATCCCGGCCCATCCCTACACGATCCCCGTGCCGGAGACGGTGGCCTTCACCGCGGAGGTGGCGTCATGAGCACCGCCGCCGATCTGCTGCCGGACAATGCCCGCCCGTTCGAGCAGGCGCTGGCCGAGGCCATGACCGACACCTTGCCAGTGCCGGTGGCCGAGACGCTGAACCCGGGCACGGCGCCGTTGCGCTTCCTGCCCTGGCTGGCGGTCCATGACGGCGTGCGCCTGTGGTTCTCCGACTGGAGCGAGGCCCGCCGCCGGCAGGTGATCGCGGAAGCCCCGCGCGCCGCCTGGCTGGTGGGGACGCGGCCGGGCGCGGTGACCTTCCTCGGCTATGTGGATGGCGCGCTGGTCGATGCGGTGGCCTATCCCGCCCGCTTCGTCTTCGGTCGCGCCCGCATCGGCCGCGCGCCCATCGGCCATCCGCCCTGGCTGGCCCGCTATCTGGTGCGCGTGCGCACCACACGGCCATCTCGCGCGCTCGTCGCCGGCCGCACGGTGCTGGGCCGCGCCCGGCTCAAGACCCCCAGCCGCGAGCCCCGCCGCCGCTGCCTCGCCGCCTTGGTGGCCGCCAAGGCGCCGGAGACCGAGTACCGGGTGGATTTCGGCCATGCCCGCGAGCTGCTGCTGGCCGATGGCCCGGCGCTCGATGGCACTTTTTCCCTCGGCGCCTATGTGGCGCGCCGCAAGCTCTGAAGGCTCCCCATGACCAAGATCGTCAGCTTCACCCAGGCGGAAGTGGCCGAGCCGGAGGACTTCGGCAACATCTCGCTGTTTGCCCGCGAAGGCGACGGCCATATCGTCGGCGGCG
>NZ_CALRWL010000023.1:0-81832 GCF_943371865.1 Azorhizobium sp. AG788
ATTACCGGCACGCGGATCGGGGATGTCGTCGAAGATCGAGATCAAACAGGACATCGGCGGCGCCTCCTCTACGCCGCCCACCAATCGAATCCGTTTCGCCAAAATCGACAACTGCCAAATGCGATTCCCCTGCCCGCAAGGGGGGAGGGAGCACGGCTCGCGGGGGAGGTCGGTCCGCACGGTCGCAGGTGAGAACAGACCGGGAAGACCAAGGCGCCGCCGATTCGGGCGCGGTTTGATCCGGCTGTGTTCCGATCGCTCCGGGCCGGTGTGCCAGAGTGGGACAGGCCCCCATCCAGGCCCGCTGGATCCTGCCTTTGCGGCATGTCACGATGCCGCCGTGCACCACCGCCATGCTTCCGCCGAAGTCCGGGGCGACCAGTGGCGCCGACACAGTGGGGTCATATGCGGCGATTGCGAACAGCGTTGGGTTTGGCGGCGGCGTTCAGCTGCCTGGGGGCGCTGCCGGCGCTGGCGCACCCCCATGTGTGGGTGAGCATGCGCACCCAATTGGTCTACAGCCCCGACGGCAAGCTCATCGCCCTGAAGCAGGACTGGACCTTCGACGAGGCCTTCTCGGTGTTCGCGCTCCAGGGCATGGAGCGCAACAAGGACGGCTCCTATCCCGACAGCGTGCTGAAGCCTCTCGCCGAAGTGAACGTCACCTCGCTGAAGGAATATGACTACTTCGTGCGCGGCAAGACCGCGGTGGCCAAGATCGCGTTCAAGGATCCGGTGGACTACACCCTGACCTTCGACAAGGACGCGCTGACCCTGCACTTCACCTTGCCGTTGGCCAAGCCGGTGGCGGCCAAGGGCTCCATGACCTTCGACATCTACGACCCCACCTATTTCGTCTCGTTCGAGTTCGCCGAGAAGGACACGGTGAGTCTCGAGGGCGCCCCCGCCGGCTGCTCGTTCCGGGTGGAGACCCCGGACCAGCCGCAGACCATGACATTGGGTGAGAGCTTCTTCTCCAACCTCACCGCGTCCAGCACCTACGGCGCCCAATATGCCGACAAGATCCTGGTGAAGTGCCCGTGAGGCCTCACCCGGCCCAGCGCCATCTCCGGCGCGTCGGCCGGTGGGTTCGCCAGGTGGCTTCGGCGCCTTCCCTTATGTCAGTGGCGCTCTTGGGTCTGGGGCTCGCCATCGTGGTACTGGCGCTGAGCGCCGCCGCACCGGCGCTGGCCCAGGCCTTCGGCCAGGCGGCGCCCAAGACCTCCCCGTTCGGCCTCGGTGCCGGCGCTCCGGGGCCGGGCGGCATCACCGGCTATCTGATCGCCAAGCAGAGCGAATTCTACCGCGCCTTGATCCAGGCGGTGCGCGCCGCCAAGGCCGATGGCCATGCCTTCGGCCTGCTGGCGGGGTTGTCGTTTGCTTATGGGGTGTTCCACGCCGCAGGGCCGGGCCACGGCAAGGCGGTGATCTCTTCTTATCTGCTGGCGGATGGCGGCACGCTGAAGCGCGGCGCCCTGCTGGCGCTCGCCGCCGGCATGGTGCAGGCGGTGGCGGCGATCCTGTTCGTCGGCGTGCTGGCGGTGGTGCTGGGGGCGACCGCGGTGTCCATGGCCCAGGCCATGACCTGGATCGAGGTGGCGGCCTATGGCGGCATCGCCATCTTCGGCGCCCTGCTGGCCATCTCCAAGGCCCGCAGCCTGATCGCCGTGCTGCGCGGCCAGCCCGCCGCCCATGTGCACGGTCCCGACTGCGGCTGCGGCGACAAGCACGCCCCCGATCCCCATCTGCTGGACGGTCGCGGCGGCTGGAAGCGGGCCACCGTGGCGGTGGTTTCCGCCGGCGCCCGGCCGTGCTCGGGGGCGATCCTGGTGCTGACCTTCGCGCTGTCGCAGGGGGTGTTCGTGTCCGGCATCGGCGCGGTGATCGCCATGGGCCTCGGCACGGCGCTGACCGTGACCGGCATCGCGGCCCTGGCCGTCTACGGCAAGCGCCTCGCGGTGCGCCTCGCCTCCGCCGCCTCCGGCCGGGGCACGGCTCTGGTGCTGGCGGTGGAACTGGGCGCGGCGGTGCTGGTGTGCGTGTTCGGTGTGGCGCTGCTCACCGGTTATGCGGTGAGCGAGCGGCTGCTGCCGGGGTAGGGGCGGAGTTTCGGGCCGGGCGCAGAACGAGGCCCAAGCGTGCGGATGATCGCCGCCGGCGCGCCGAGCGCTCGTTAGAGCATTTTCGAGCCAAGTGGACACCGGTTCGCGTGAAGAAAATGCGTATAAACAAAAACCTAGATCGCTTCAGTGTTTCCATGAAACGCTGAAGCGATCTAGGCCGACCCGTACCATGCGCCGCGCCCTGCGCCATGGGGCACCAGATGGCCCTGTTCGGTGAGGGCCTTCAGATGTCCCTTGATGGTGTGGCGGCTGGCGCCGGTGATGCGGGCGGCCTCCATCACCGTCACGCGGCCATGGTCGCGGACCAGTTCCAGGATGGCCACCGATAGCTCTGGCAATGTCCCCAGCAGCACCTGCTCCCGCTCCATCTTGGCTTCCAGGCGCTGCTTCTGGCGGTGCAGGGCGGTCAGAAAGAACTCGATCCATGGGTTCCAGTCGGGCGCGGCGGTGCGAATGCTGCCCTGGGTGCGCCGCAGGGCGAGGTAATAGCCTTCCTTGTTCTGCTCGATCACGCTTTCCAGCGAGCTGAACGGGACATAAGCGTAGCCCGCCCGTAGCAGCAGCAGCGTGGTCAGGATGCGGGATAGGCGCCCGTTGCCGTCCTGGAAGGGGTGGATCTCGAGGAACACCACCACGAACACGGCGATGACCAGCAACGGGTGAAGGCTGCGATCCTCTTCCCGGGCCCGCATCCAGGCCATCAACTCATCCATCCGGCGGGGCGTCTCGAAGGGAGATGCCGTCTGGAACACCACTCCGAGGCTCTTGCCATCGGCATCGAAGGCTTCGACATGGTTGTCGATGGCTTTGTAGGCGCCGCGGTGCCGCTCGTCCTTGCGGGAATGGACCAGCAGATCGCGATGAAGCTGGCGGATATGGTTCTCCGTCAGCGGGATGGCATCCGGCGCGGAGAAGATCGTCTCCATGACCTGCGCATAGCCCGCCACTTCCTCTTCATCGCGGGAGGCGAAGGTGGCGATGCTCAGATTGGAGAGCAACTGCTCCACCTCGCGGTCGCTGAGGCGCGCGCCTTCAATGCGCGTGGACGAACCGATGCTCTCAATGGTGGCCACCCGTCGCAGGCGCGACAGCCGTTCCGGCGCAACCCGGCCAATGGCGCGCCAGGCGCCCTTGAACTCATCGATCTCCGCGATCAGCGACAGCACCTGTGGGGTGATGCGCAAGGTCGTGAGTGTGAGTGGGTGTTCTGATGTCCCATCCATTTCCATCCATTTATGGATAGGGCGGTCAACGCCAATTGTCCATCCGATTCCATCCATTCCCGACCCGGTCACGCAAAGGCAATCACAGGCGCGCCCCAGGGGCCGCCGCCCCGCGCCCCATGCTGCAACGCACGTTTTTCGGGTGCGATGCGCCAAAATGCGTCAGGCCCGCTTTTGTGGCAACTTCGTTTCATAATCGCTCCAAACAACGAAATTGCCGGGGCCGGCGCGGCGTGTCAGCTTGAAGGGGCTGCGATCTGCGGCAGATGGCCGCTTGGGATGAGCCCTCGCCGTCGCCCCGTCGGGTCGCATGCGGAGGCGCGCATGGCACTGAAGCAGGTCTCCCTCAAGGACAAATACGATCTGGCGCAGGAGAACGTGTTCGTCTCCGGCACCCAGGCCTTGGTCCGGCTGACCTTGATGCAGAAGGAGCGCGACCGCCGCGCCGGGCTCAATACCGCCGGCTATGTCTCAGGCTATCGCGGTTCGCCCTTGGGTGGGCTCGATCTCCAGTTCGGCCAGGCGGACAAATTGCTGCGCGCCAATGACGTGGTGTTCCAGCCCGGCCTCAATGAGGATCTAGCCGCGACCGCCGTGTGGGGTTCGCAGCAGGCGGAATTGCGCGGCGAAGGCAAATATGACGGCGTGTTCGGCCTCTGGTACGGCAAGGGGCCGGGCGTCGATCGCTCCGGCGACGTGTTCCGCCATGCCAACAATGCCGGCACCTCGCCGCACGGCGGCGTGCTGGCGCTCATGGGCGACGACCACACCTGCGAAAGCTCCACCACCGCCCATCAGAGCGAATTCCATTTCGTCGACGTGATGATCCCGGTGCTCAATCCCGCCGGCGTGCAGGAGATCCTCGATTACGGCCTCTATGGCTGGGCATTGTCGCGCTTTGCCGGCACTTGGGTCGGCCTCAAAGCGGTGAAGGACACCATCGAATCCACCGGCATCGTCGATGGCCGGGTGGATCGGGTGCGCATCGCCCACCCCGCCGATTTCCTGATGCCCGAGGGCGGGCTTAATATTCGCCTGATCGATACGCCGGTGGCGCAGGAGGAGCGGCTCCAGGAATATAAGCGCGACGCGGTGCTGCACTTCCTGCGCGCCAATCGGCTCAACAAATTCATCACCTCCGGCGGCCAACGCCCGCGCATCGGCATCGCCACCGTGGGCAAGAGCTATCTGGATGTGCGCCTGGCCCTGGATGAACTGGGCATCGACGAGGTGCGGGCCAATGATCTGGGCCTGCGGATCTGGAAACTGGCCTGCCCGTGGCCGATCGAGACTCAGGGCCTTTATGAATTCGCCAAGGGCCTCGACCTGATCATGGTGGTGGAGGAAAAGCGCTCGCTCATCGAGGTGCAGGTGCGCGAGGAGCTGTACGGCTCCGCCAACCAGCCGGTGTGCATCGGCAAGAAGGATGAAGAGGGCCGCTGGCTGTTCCCGGTGAAGGGCGCGCTGGACCCCAATGACATCGCCATCCAATTGGGCAAGCGCCTGCTGCGCTATGGCGACATTCCCGACATCGCCGCCCGCGTGGCGGAGCTGGAAGAGGCCCAGCGCATGCTGGCGGCCACCGCGGATGTGGCCAACCGCATCCCCTATTTCTGCTCCGGCTGCCCGCATAATTCCTCCACCAAGGTGCCCGAGGGCATGCGCGGCTCCGCCGGCATCGGCTGCCATTACATGGTGCAGTGGATGGACCGCGACACCGTCGGCTTCACCCAGATGGGCGGGGAGGGCGCCAACTGGATCGGCGAGCACCATTTCTCCAAGCGCCCGCATCTGTTCCAGAATCTGGGCGACGGCACCTATAACCATTCCGGCTATCTGGCCCTGCGCGCCTCCTGCGCCGCCAAGGTGAATGTCACCTACAAGATCCTGTTCAACGATGCGGTGGCCATGACGGGGGGCCAGCATCACGAAGGCGACCTCACAGTGCCGGTGATCGCCCGCCAGGTGGCCGCCGAGGGCGTGGAGCGCCTGGTGCTGGTGACCGACGAGCCGGACAAATATGCCGCCGACATTTCCTGGCCGGCAGGCATGACCATCCACCATCGCGACGAACTGGACGCGGTGCAGCGGGAACTGGCGGCCATCCCCGGCGTCACGGTGCTGATCTATGACCAGACCTGCGCCTCGGAGAAGCGCCGCCGCCGCAAGCGCGGCCTCTATCCCGATCCCGATATGCGGGTGATCATCAATGAGCGGGTGTGCGAGGGCTGCGGCGATTGCGGCGTGAAGTCCAATTGCGTCTCGGTGCAGCCGCTGGAGACCGAATGGGGTCGCAAGCGGGAGATCGACCAGTCGTCGTGCAACAAGGATTTTTCCTGCGTCAACGGCTTCTGCCCGTCCTTTGTCACCGTGCACGGCGCCAAGCCGCGCAAGGCGGCGGGCGTGGCCGGCAAGGTGGAAGGGCTGGCGGCGCTGCCCGAGCCGGCGCACCCGCAGATCCACGGCACCTATGGGGTGATCGTGACCGGGGTGGGCGGCACCGGCATCGTCACCATCGGCGCCATCCTCGGCATGGCGGCGCATCTGGAAGGCAAGGCCTGCGGCATGATCGACATGGCCGGCCTCGCCCAAAAGGGCGGCGCGGTCTATAGCCACATTCGCCTCGCCAACAAGCCGGAAGACATCACCGCCATCCGGGTGCCGGCGCGCGGCGCCGATCTGGTGCTGGGCGGCGATCTGGTGGTGGCGGGCACCAAGAAGGTGCTCACTGCGGTGAAGCCCGGCGCCTCGCTGGTGGTGGTGAATACCCACGAGGTTCTGCCCGGCGACTTCACCCGCAATGCGGATTATTCGCTGCCCACGGAGCGGCTGAAGCGCACCATTTCCGCCTCGGTGGGGGCGGAGAACACCCACTTCATCGAGGCGACGCGCCTCGCCACCGCTTTGTTCGGCTCATCTTTGCCGCAGAACATCTTCCTGGTGGGCTATGCCTATCAGCTGGGCGGCCTGCCGCTGTCGGCGGAGGCCATCCTCAAGGCCATCGAATTGAATGGCGAAGCGGTGGCCATGAACCAGTCGGCGTTCCAATGGGGCCGGCGCGCCGCCGCCGATCCGGCCGCGCTGGCCGGTCTGGTGGGGCCGCAGCAGGCGGGCAGCGATGCCCGCCGCCTGTCGGAAAGCCTGGACGAGATCATCGCCCGCCGGGTGTCATCGCTCACCGCCTATCAGAACGCCGCCTATGGGGCGCGCTATGGCGAACTGGTGGCCCGGGTGCAGCAGGCGGAAGCGGCCAAGGCGCCGGGCCGCAGCGGCCTCACCGAGGCGGTGGCCAAGAACCTCTACAAGCTCATGGCCTATAAGGATGAATATGAGGTCGCCCGCCTGTTTGCGGACGGCGCCTTCCAGGCCCAGGTGAACGCGGCATTCGAAGGCGATCTCAAGTTCGAGTTCCACCTCGCGCCGCCGCTGTTCGCCAAGGTGGATCCAGCTACCGGCGAGGCGCGCAAGATGCGCTTCGGCCCGTGGATGATGAAGGGCTTCGGCCTGCTGGCGCAGCTCAAGGGCCTGCGCGGCACGGCGTTCGATGTGTTCGGCTATTCGCACGAGCGTCGTACGGAGCGGGCGCTCATCACGCAGTATGAAGCGCTGCTGGACACCCTGCTGGCCGGCCTCACCCGCGACAGCCACGCCACCGCCGTGGCTTTGGCCTCGATCCCGGAGAAGATCCGCGGCTATGGCCATGTGAAGGAGCGCCATCTGGCGGCGGCCAAGGCGGAAGAAGCGGCGCTGCTGGTGCGGTTCAAGGCCCCGCCCCAGGCCCCGGCGCAGGCGGCGGAGTGAGAGGTTAAGCATTCCAACGCGTATTCGCGCCGCTTCCCGCGGCGCGGATACGGCCGGCGCGCGCCGCTTTCCGGCGATGCCGGGCAGCACTGCCGCTGGTCAATGCCGCTGGTCTTGGGACAAGGCCAACTCTGACCCGCAAGTCCGACCCGCACCTCTTACCCGCGCGTGCCGCCCACCGAGACGAACGCCATGAGGCAGGGTTCCGGCAGCGGGTTGCGCCAGCGATGCCGGGTGCCGTTCTGGACGATGCAGTCGCCCTGGCGCAAATGAATGGTCGCTCCGTCGTCCAGTTCCAGCGTCATCTCGCCCCGAACCACCACCCCATAATCGATGGTATCGGACGTGTGCATGCCCGGCGCGGCACGGTCGAAATGATCGCCCATGCCGGGCACCTTCTCCGACAATTCCTTCAGGGCACTGTCAAAGGTGGGGCCGGGCGGCGGCTTCCAGCCTTCCGGTCGCCGGGGCGGATACGAGATCAACCGAAACAGCGTGCCGCCCGGACCGGGAAACGCCGTCGTGCCCTCGCGCATCGGATCGGGTTCAAGGCCGGTGAGGTTCGGCACCCCCTCGGTCCGATAGAGTTCATAGAAGGTCAGTCCCGGATTGGAGTCGATCTCCACCACCCTCGAGGTCACATCGAACGACTGGAACACCGATTTTCCGGCGGCATCGCGGCCGGTGAGCGCCCGCCTGGGGGGCGGCAGGTCCCTGGACTCCTTGGCTTCAACGGGTTGCCCCGTGGCGGCCAAGGCACCGCCGCCAACCAGGGCGAACAGAGCCCGGAGCGGATGGCGCCGATCCCCACCTTGAGGTGGCTGCGGGCGCGATGGTGCCGTGTCGCTGGGTTTGTTGCTGTGTTGTTTGTGCCAAAGCAAATGGAATATGCTCATATTCATCCTCCCTGGCCGGTTTTTCTTGTTTCTGGCGTAAAGGCGGGCCGCGCAATCTCCATGGTGCTGAACCTGTTGCTCTCATGCAACTAGACCATAGGCCTAATGTATTGACTGTGCTTCTACAGATTTCCCCGGTGGGCGGAACAGCGGCGGCGTCAGTTCGCAGGCCTCTGCGGGGACGTCCCACGGAAACTGCTTTGCATGCGTCCTATCTCTGCTGGATCTGACCCATCGCTTACTATGGAGTTCCTGCCGGCCCGACGCGATGGGGCCGCGATTGCTTTTGTGCGACCAAAGTGCAATTGTCGCTGTCGAGGCTCGGGCGTAATTTAGAGCATGTGGCAGGCGAGGGCTATGCTATGTCATCCGATGCTTATGCCGTCGCTGGTATCGTTGCCGTATTGCTTCCAACGATCTATTTTCTCATCGCCTCGCCGACCTTCCTGCTGGCGAAGTTCGATGACCCGTCCGTCACTTGGCTGATGCGGGGCTTGTTCAGCCTTCACTTCCGAATTATCTGCATCGGCGCGGTCGTTAGCATTGTCGCCTTCGTGATCGCCGGCCGTCCGTTTTTCGTTCTCATTCCCGCGGTGATCGCGAGCTTGGCGGTGGCGATGCGGCGGTGGTTCCTGCGGCATATCGATGCCGAACTCTCCGCCCGCGACGCCGGCGATGCGCGGGCGGCTCAACGGCTGCGCCGACTGCACGTGCGGGGCATGGCTTTGAACGCCACGCAGTGCGTCGCGCTCATCGCCTTTATCCCGCTGGTGTTCGGCACGGCGATGTAGGGGCCCGCTCAAGCCCAGAGACCTGGAACGGCCAGCGACCTGGGAAGGGTAGAGATCTGGAGCCGGCGTGATCATGGTCCATCGCGCCGCGTCGCTTTGACTTGCTCGCCGCTTCGAGACCCGGCGTCCCGGCGCCCCGGTCGCCGCCGTCAGTCCCTCTCCCCCTTCACACCACCACCAATTCGCTGTGTCCGAACCCCTGGGCGTAGTCCAGCACCGAGATCACCGTCGGGGTGAGGCGGAAGATGTGCACCTGGTCGGGATCGGGCATGGGCACCGGCAATTTGGTGTCGCCGGGATATTTCGTCGGCAGCAGGGCCAGCACCGCCTCGGCCTCGGCCCGGTCGGTGACCTTGTGCGCATGGGCGGCCATGGAGAGGCCGGCGATGGCCATCAGGTCGGCGGTGTCGTGGTCGATGGTCAGCGACACCCGGTCGTCATGGGCCAGGTTCGCCGCCTTCTGGCTGTCCAGGGCGCACAGGAAATACAAGGTGAGATCGCGGCTCACATAGCCGACCGTGGTCGCCTGCGGCCAGCCGTCGGGCCGCAGGGTGGCGAGCGTCATGATGCGGTGCTGCTCCAGCAGCGCCAGAATCTTCTGCTTGATGTGGGGGGCCATGGCGCGCGTCCGTCCGCCCCGAAATGGGGCGAGCGCACTATGCGGACAGGGCAGGCCCGGCGGCCTTGATGCGGCTCAAGGGGCAGGTCCGCGCTGCGGCGGGACGGTGCGCCTCAGCGCCGGTTCAGGAACCCGCGCACCAGCGCCACCGTCGCCGCCGGATTCTCTTCCATGATCCAGTGGCCGCTATCGGGAACCACGTCGCCGGTGACGTCCTCGGCGGCGAATTTCATCACCGCCGCCATGGTCAGGCCGAAGGATTTTTCCCCGCCCAGCGCCAGCACCGGCATGGTCAGCTTGCCGTCTGTCAGGAAGGTCTGGTTGTCGAGGGCGTCCTGGTCGAAGGCGGCGAACTGGGCAAAGCCCGCGTGCATCGCCCCCGGCAGCGCGTAAAGCGCTGCATAGTGCGCGCGGGCCGCTTCGCCGAAGCGGGCGGGGGTGGCGGAAAATTCGTTCCAGAAGCGGTCGAGATAGATGCGCTCGCGGCCCTCGACCAGCCGCTCCATGTCCGGCCCGCCGAAGCGGAAATGCCAGAGCAGCGGGTTCTTCAAGATCTCCTCCCACGGGCCGACGCCGGGCAAGGGCGCGTCGATGGGGATGAAGGTCTTCACCCGGTCGCGATACTGGGCGGCGAAGGCATAGCCCACCATGTTGCCGATGTCGTGGGTGATGAGATCCACCGCGCCGATGCCGAGCGCATCCAGCACGCCGGCGATGTCCGCCCCTTGGGTCTTCTTGTCATAGCCGCCCACCGGCTTGGGCGAGAGGCCCATGCCGCGCAGGTCCGGCACGATCACCGTGTGGTCGGCGGCAAGCTCGGCGGCGAGCGGCACCCACATGTCGCCGGTCTCGCCATAGCCGTGCAGCAGCACCACCGCCGGGCCGGAGCCGCCCACGCGCACATGCAAGGATGTGCCGTTGGTGGGGATCTGCCGGGCCTGGAAGGTGGCGGGGAAGGGGGGAAACGCACCGGTGTCAGACATGGCATATCCTCGATGGACGGAGAATGCGGTGCCTCCGGCGCGTCAGTTCGCCTTGGGCATGTGCGAGCGGAAGGTGGCGTGGGTGAGGGCAATGCTGAGGCCGGCGGGGCTGCTGGCGTGGACGGTCTCCGCCTCCAGCTGCTTGGCCAGCGCGCTCACCAAAGCGGTGCCGAGGCCCCCTTCGGACGGGCCGGTGGGCAGGTCGGCGGTGCCGACCCCATTGTCGGAGACGGTCAGCCGCCAAGCGGTGTCCTGGACCTCATAGGTCACCAGGATCAAAGCGTCGGGCTTGTCCGCCGGGAAGGCGTATTTGATGGCGTTGATCAACAGCTCGGTGACGATCAATCCCAGGCTGACCGCCTTGCCGGATTCGATCATGCCCTTGTCCGCCACCACCTGGATCTTGATCGACTGGCTCTCGCCGATCATGGAGGCGGCCAGACTCGCGCACAGATTGGTCAGATAGGTGCCGACCTCGATCTGGTCGATGCCCTCGGAGGCATGCAGCTGCCGCTGTACCGCCGCCACCGACATCACCCTTTGATGGGCATCGCGCAGATGCAGGCGGGTTTCCTCGGAGGTCACGCCGCGGGCCTTGAGCAGCAGGATGGAGGCGATGATCTGCAGGCTGTTGGCGACCCGGTGCTCCATCTCCTGCAGCAGAACCTGCTTCTGGCGCAGCAATTCTTCGGTGCGCGCCAGCAGGGCCGCCTTGTCGCGCTCAATGGCGCGCCGGGCGGTGATGTCGGTGAAGGCCAGCAGGATGCTGGTATTGGCCCCGTCCTCATAGCGCACCGAGCGGGCGTTCAGCAGCAGCACCCGGCGGCCCGCCTCGGGCAGGTCGCAGGCGATCTCGAACCCGTCGATGGCGGTGTGCTGGGGAATGATGGTGGCCAGCGCCGCGCGCAGGGGCGGCAGGTCGAACTGCCCGCCCGCCAGATCATATAACGGCACGCCGATGGTCTTCGTGGCATTGGTCTTGAAGGTTTCATAGAAATGGCGGCTGGCGGTCAGAACCGAAAACTGGCTGTCCAGCACCAGGAACGGCTCCGGGAGCGTGTTCAGGATGGCAAATCCCAACCGCTGCCCGGCCGCATTGTCTTCGAACGTGTTCAACATCGGCGGTGGCGCCAGTCCGATCTGGGTCCGCGGCGAATGCCAAATCTTGAACCCGCCGCACCGTACAGGCTTTAGTGGCCGCAGTCTTCCCTCGCGTCTTCTCCCGCACGTTCGCCCGCCACGTTCGCCCGCCACGTTCGCCTGCGCCTGCGCTGCCGCAGGTCTGGCGCGGGCGTCACAGCCTGGGGTTGCCACCCAATTCAGCCCTAATTGTCGTCTCTTGTCCGCCCAAGGGCAATCTTGGACTAAGCCGTGCGCACGCACGCTCTACTGGCGGCGGGACCGTTTTATGATTGCACCACGCAGGTTCGGCCGGACCCTGGCGGTTTTCGGCATGCCATTGCTCATGGCCGGTTGCGCCAACGCCCCGCTGGAACAAGCCGGCTCCCTCTCCTCTTATTCGGATCTGGATCAGGCCGACGGCCTGCTGGCCAAGTCCAAGATCCGCATCCGCAAGGACGAGGTGCTGGCCGCCAGGACCGTGCGCATCATCCCCACCACCTTTGCGGAGGGGGCCCGCACCGAGACCATTTCCGACGATCAGCGCAAGCTGGTGGGCAATGCCATCGACCGCACCTTGTGCGCCGGCCTGAGCGATCGGCTGGAAGTGGTGCCCGCTTCCCAGCCCGCCGACCTCACCGTGCGTGCGGTGGTCACCCATATGACGGCCACGGACGAAAAAGCGGTGGCCACCACCAAGGTGGTGTCCGTGGCGAAATCCTTTCTGTTGCCGGGGGTGCCGGTGCCCACGCCGCGCCTGCCCATCGGGCTCGGCAGCCTGTCCATGGAGGCGGAGGCGCGGGGCAAGGACGGCACGCCGGAGGCGGCCATGGTGTGGGGGCAGGGCGCCAATTTCCTCTCGGGCGCGGCGCGCGTGTCCACCGCCGGCGATGCCTATGAACTGGCGAGCGCCTTCGGCAATGATTTCAGCAAGCTGGTGGTTACGGGCGAGAATCCGTTCAAATCCCTGTCCGGCCCACCGCCGGCGGAGCGGTTCCAGGCCATGGCCGGCGGCGCGCCAAAATATGCCGCCTGCGAGGCCTTCGGCCGCGCCCCCGGCGTCGCCGGCCTGGTCAGCGGCGCGGTGGGGGCCCCGCCGGAATGGACCGACAAGGGCAATGGCGTCCCGGCTGCCCCGGCCGAGACCGCAGCGGCGCAATAGGCACGGGCGGCCTCATCCCAGCTCGAAACTGGTGATGCCGAAGATAAGCTCCAGCGGCAGCGCCGGGGCGGGGCCCTTGTACATGCGCGCGGTCTCGAACACCGGCGCCAGGCCCGCCGCTTCCGCCAAAGCGCGGGCGGCGCCCTGGGGCTCCGGCACATCGATCACCAGCGGCTCCCCGCCCGCATGGGCGGCAAGCCCGGCGAACAGGGCGCTCGCGATGGCGGGCCTGTCGGCGAACAAAGGCCCGATCTTCCAGCCCGCCCGCGCCGGGCGGATGACGCCATAGCCGGTGATCCGCCCTTGCCCGGTGTCCGCATCCAGGGCGGCCAGGGCCAGTCCCTGGGTTGGGCTCAGCCACAGGGCGAGGAAATCCGGGCGGTCGAACTGGAAGCAGGCGCGGTCATAGGCGCCCACCTGCGCCCGCAGCGCCGCATCCACCGGGCGCAGCGGCACCGGGGTGCCGGAAACGGGCCGGGCGATGCCGCCATAGCGGATGTTGCGATGGGCCAGCACGAAGCCCGAGCGGGCATAATTGGCCTGCTGGTCGACCACCCCGTCGAGGCCGACGGTGCGGGCGCCGAGCCGCGCCATCCCCGCTTGCCAGAGCGCCCATCCCAGCCCCTGGCCGCGCAGGTCCGGGCGGCAGATGTAGAAGCCCAGAAAGCCGAAGGTCGGGCCGTAGGTGACCACCGAAATGCAGGCGGCGAGGTCCCCGTCGCGGAACAGGCCCATGAAGCCGTCCGGGTCCTGGGCCAGGAAGGCGGCGGCGTCATGGAGGCCGGGGTTCCAGCCTTCGCGGGCGGCCCAGTCCACCGCCAGGTCCACCTCGGGCGGGGTGAGGGGGCGGATGATGTCCGCGGCCATGGGGCGCTCCTTAATCCTCAAGCGGCCGGCGGTCGCCGGGCCGGTGTGCGGTCAGAATACCTTGGCGCCGGCCACCCGCACATCGCGCACCACCGGCGTGCCTTCCACCAGGCGGAAGCGCAGCACGTCGGCGCGCAGGCCGGGGGCGAGGCGGCCGCGATCGGCGAGGCCCGCCAGAGCGGCGGGGCGGGAGGTGACGAGGGCCAGGGCCTCGGGCAATGGCAGTCCGTCGGCGAACAGCTTGGCCGCCGCCTGGAGCATGCTGGCGGGCACATAGTCCGAAGCCAGCGCATCCAGCAGGCCCGCGGCCACCAGATCCTTCATGGCCACGCCGCCGGAGTGGGAGCCGCCGCGCACCACATTGGGCGCGCCGCCGATGGTGGTGAGGCCCGAGGCATGGGCGGCGCGGGCGGCTTCGTCAGTGGTGGGAAATTCCGAGATGGTGCAGCCCGCCGCCTTGGCGTCGGCCACATGCTCCGGGGTGGTGTCGTCATGGCTGGCCAGGGCGACGCCGGCTTCGCGCAGCAGGCCGGCGAGCGCCTCGAAATTGGCCGCCACCGCCGCCTGCCCGCGGGCGGTGCGGGTGGCCAGTTCGTCATCCACCTCGGCGCGGGTCTTGCCGATGCCCATGAGATAGGTGCGCAACTGGTCCACATTGCGCCACTGGCGGGCGCCGGGGGTGTGGTCCATGAGCGAGGCGAGGCCCAGCTTCTTGCGGCGCAGCTCCGGCTCGGCCAGTTCCAGCAGGCCGGGGTCGGTGAGTTCGCAGCGCAGATGAATGCGGTGGTCGGCGCGGAACCAGGGGGCGGTCTGTTCCACCGCGTCCAGCATCACCGTGAACAGCTCGCGGCGGGCGGACTTGGTCTGGTCGAACCCGCCGGCGCAGATGGCGTCATAGACGGTGGTGATGCCGGCGGCCACCGTCTGGCCGTCATGGGCCAGCGCCGCGGCGCGGGCGTCCGGCCAGATCACCTTGGGGCGCGGCACGAAGTGGTTTTCCAGCGCGTCGGTGTGCAGGTCGATCAGGCCGGGGCTGAGATAGTCGCCGTCGCAATCGATCGCGGCGGGGAGCTGGGAGGCGCCCTCGGAGATGTCGGCGATGCGGCCGTCGCGCAGCACCAGGGTGCCGTCCACGATCCGGTCATCGAGCACGATCCGCGCATGGGTGAAGACGGTTTCCATGGCGTTCCTTGCCGCTGGGGGGATTTGCCCGGCGCTGGGGACGCCGGGGAGGTTTCGCCCCGTGTCATAGCCGGGCTCGGTATCAAAATCTTGAAGCAAGTGGTCGCGCGGGGCGGGACGGCGCGCGCGGGTGTGGAACCGCAGGTGCGGAGGGACGCTCCGCCCCCCGCGTGCGGTAGCGGGGTGTCATGTAAAGAATAACTAAAAATGAGAGTCATTTGCATTTTAAAGTAGTAAGAGCGGAGCAATTATTGTCTCTTGACTCATCTCTTCGATTTCATTTCACTAAAATCAGAATCGTATCGCAGTCGCACCATTATACTTTGTGGTGATGGGATGCGGTTTCTCACTTTTGCAACCGTCTCCGCAAGAAATGAAATATGAATATTTATTCAGATCATTGTCTTGAAGAATGAGAAGACATCGATGTCTGAGCGTCTTGATTTTTCCATGATAAATAACGAGACTTCTCTGTTATTGCGGGAGTCGAAGTCTTTCATTCTGGAGGCGCTGCCCGCGATCCTCGATCAATTCTACGACCACGTCGCGCGCTTCCCGGAAGCGGCCCGGTTTTTCAAAAATCGCGAAAACATGATGCATGCCAAGGCGATGCAGCTTCGCCATTGGTCTCTGATTTTGGATGGGCGCTTCGATGCTGATTATGAAGCCTCGGTCACGCGGATCGGCGAAGTTCACAACCGGCTGGGCTTGAAGCCGCGCTGGTACATCGGCGGCTACAATGCCCTGGTGACCAGCCTGATCGCGGTGATCGCCACCAAGAAGACCGCGCGGCGCCTGTCTCCGGAGCGGCGGGTGCAACTGCAACAGGCCATCATCAAGGCGGCGATGCTGGACATGGACTTCGCCATCGCCGTCTATGCCGATGCCGGCGACCGGGACCGGCGCCTGACGCTGGATCGGCTGGCGGTGGAATTCGAGCAGGCGGTGGGCGGCATTTCCCATGCGGTCGCTTCCGCCGCCACCGAGCTTCAGGCCGCCGCCGAGGTGCTGACCGCCCTGGCGGCGCAGACCGCGAGCCAGTCCGACGTCGTCGCCGGGGCGGCGCAGGATACCTCATCCAATGTGCGGATGGTGGCGGCGGCCACCGACGAAATGTCGAACTCGGTGGCCAATATCGGCCAGCAGGTCATGGCCTCCGCCACCATCAGTTCCGGCGCGGTGCGCGATGCCGGCGACACCGCCGCGAAGATGCGCGCGCTAGCGGAAAACGCCCAGAAGATCGGCAATGTGGTGGACCTCATCAACCGCATCGCCGCCCAGACCAATCTCCTGGCCCTCAATGCCACCATCGAGGCGGCCCGGGCCGGCGACGCCGGACGCGGGTTTGCGGTGGTGGCCCAGGAAGTCAAATCCCTGGCCGACCAGACCGGCAGCGCCACCAAGCAGATCGCCATGCAGATCAGCGATATCCAGCAGTCCACGGCGGATTCGGTGGCGGCCATCGGCGGCGTGAGCACGGTGATCCAGTCCATCAGCACCATCGCGACCGAGATCGCCACGGCGGTGCAGCAGCAGGACACCGCCACCCGGGAGATCGCCCGCAGCGTGCAGCAGGCGGCGGACGGCACCGATGTGGTGTCGTCCAACATCGCCGCCGTGACCCGCGCCGCCGGTGAGACCGGGGCCGCCGCCGCGCGATTGCTGTCCGCGGCCTCCGGCCTGTCGCGCCTGTCGGAGCAGCTCCGCGGTGTGGTGGACCAATTCCTGGTGACCGTGCGCACCGCCTAGGACGCACGGCCAGCGGGCGCGCTCAGTCGCCGCGGAACACCGGCTTGCGCTTTTCCAGGAAGGAATCGATGCCCTCCTGGAAATCATGGCTGGCATAGACCGCCCGGCGCATCTCCTGCAGGCGTTCGAACACCTGCGCCGCCACCGGCTGGTAGTCGGTGAGCACCCGCAACTGCTCCTTCACCACCGCCACCGCCAGCGGCGCCTTGGTGGCGATGCCCTGGGCGATGCCCATGGTGTAGGTCTCCAGCTCGGCGGAGGGCACCAGATGGTTGATGATGCCCCAGCGGGCGGCATCTTCCGCCTTCACCGGGGTGGCGGTGAAGAACATTTCCTTGATCAAATTCAGCGGCAGCCGGCCGAGGAAATGCAGCAGCCCGGTGGTGTTGTAGGGCAGGCCGAGATTGGCCGGGGTGATGGCGAAGCTGGAGGTTTCGTCCGCCACCACCATGTCGCAGGACAGCACCAGATCCAGGGCGCCGCCCCACACCGTGCCGTGGATCATGGCGATCACCGGCGCCGGGCAGGCGCGGATGGCCCGCAGCGCCCGCTCCAGCGGATCCGCATAGCCGAGCGGATCGCCGGCGCCGTGCTTCAGTTCGCGGATGTCATGGCCGGCGGACCACACCCCCATGCCGGGGGCGGCGCGCACGATGATCGCCCGCACATTGTGGCCCTGCAGGCCCTCCAGCGCGCTGATGAAGGTATCCAGCAATTCCTCGCTGAGCGCATTGCGCTTGGCGCCATTGTTGAGGGTGAGGATGCCCACCGGCCCGTCGAGGGCGGCGGAGACCAGCGGCCCGGCGGGCGCCGGCTTGGCCGCCGGTGCGGGGGCGGGGGAGACCGGGGTGTCGGTCATGCCACTGCTCCCGTGAATTCGGCCAGGATGGCGGCGCGGTTGGCATCCAGTTCCGGCGGCGGCTTGTGGGTGGCGGGCTCGGTCGCGCCCACCACCTTCACCGGATTTCCGGCCACCTTCAGTTCGCCGGCCACCGGGTCCTGCACCGTGCGCACCATGTTGCGCGCCGCCACCTGCGGATCGGCCATCATGTGCGGAATGTCGTTGATGGGCGCGCAGGGCACGCCGGCCGCATTCAGCGCATCGAGCCAGGCTTCCACCGGCTTGGTGGTGAGGGTCTTGTCCATCTCCGCTTCCAGCGCGTCGATATTCTCGTGGCGCAGTTCGTTGGAGGCAAAGCGCGGGTCGGTGAGCAGATCGGGACGCTCCAGCGCGTTGGCCATCAGGCTGAACAGATGGTCGTTGCCGGCGGCGATGATCACCTGGCCATTGGCGGCCGGGAACGCCTGGAACGGGGCGATGGAGGGATGCCGCGTGCCCTCGGGGCCGGGGATCTCCCCGGTCTTGGCATAGACGGTGACATTGTCTTCCATGATCGCCACCTGGCAATCCAGCATGGCGATGTCGATCTTGCTGGCCACTCCGGTAGCGGCGCGCTGGTAAAGCGCGCCATTGATGCCGATGGCGAGATACAGGCCCGCGGTGATGTCGCCCACGGAAATGCCCACCCGGGCCGGCGGCTGATGCGGGAAGCCGGTGACGCTCATGATGCCGCCCATGCCCTGCACCACCATGTCGTAGGCGGCGCGCTTGGAATAGGGGCCGCTGTCGCCGAAGCCGGAGGCGGCGCCATAGATCAGGTGCGGGAACTTGGCGTGCAGGTCGGCCCAGCCATAGCCCAGCTTCTCCATGGTGCCGGGGCGGTAGTTCTCGATCAGCACATCGGCCTTGGCGAGCAGCGCCTCGAACACCTTGCGGTCTTCCGGGGCCTTCAGGTTGAGGGCGATGCTCTCCTTGTTGCAGTTGATCGACGAGAAATAGAGCGACTTGCCGTTGGCGAACGGGCCGAAGGCGCGGGAATCATCTCCGGTGCCGGGGATTTCCACCTTGATGACGCGGGCGCCCATATTGGCCAGCGTCATGGTGGCGAACGGCCCCGCGAGGACGCGGGACAGGTCCACGACGGTCACCCCCGCCAGCAACGCCCCGGGATTTCCAGCTTGCATATCCATGCCCCACAACTTTCGCCTGAAAGTTTCAACCAGGGGGCAGTGTGGGCGGTAAGCGGCTAACGGGTCAAGGTTGCGTTTAGTTTCGCATCGCAACAACTTAGAGGCGATGGCGGCGATCTGGATCGCTGGCGATGTTTCCCGTCAGGCCGGCGGCGCCAGCTTGATCACCCGGTAGAGCTGGAACCGGTCGCCCGCATAGACCAGTTCGAGGCGGTCGGAATCCGGGTTGGGGTCGCCGGGCTCGGTGAACAGCATGTAGACATAGTCATAATGCTGCGGCCACAGATCCCAGTAGCGCGGGCCGTCCACGGTGGGCTCCTCCTCGGTGACCATCAACTGGTCGCGGCTGGGCGGGGTGCCGTCCTCGGTGTCCACCCAGTCATTATAGGGCGGATGCACCCGCAGGATCTGCTTGCCGGGCACGGTGAAGGCGGTGGTCACCAGCGCCGAGCGCTCGATGATCGCCAGGCACGCCGCATGCACCAGTCCCAGATCCACCGACTTGCTGCCGCCCCACGGATCCGCATAGGCCACCAGCACCTTCGAGCCGCGCTTGATCTTGGCGACGGAATCCTGGAACGCCACCGTCCATTGGGTCAGCTCGTTCCACACCACCTGCACCTCGCCCACCCGCACCGCCACCAGCAGCACCAGCATCACCGCGAAGCCGCGCTGGGCGATGCGGTGGCGCAGATCCACCTGGATGCAGGCGATCACCATGAAGGCGATGGCCACCGGCAGGCGCTGGTCGGCCATGTAGGTGGCGAACACCGTGCGCGGCATGGCCAGATAGATGATGCCGCTCACCACCAGCACGTACAGCAGCCAGGGGTGGGTGCGCAGCAGCCGATGGCGGATCGCCCAGGCCGCGGCCAGGATGATCACCGCGGTCAAAGCGAAGGCCACATAGTCGTAATAGACGTTGATGACGAACTCGAGCCCGTCGATCTTGCCGCGCGGCTCCCAGTAATTCTCGCCCTTGAGGCCCCATGTGGGGCTCATGAGCATCAAGGGGCCGATCACCGCGAACGGCAGGCCCGCCGCCACGAAGGCGGTGATGCGCGGCAGCAGCGCCTTCTGGCCCGGCCGGGGCTGCAGCAGGCGCATGGTCTCGTAGGACAAAATGCCGACGGCATAAACGCCGGTGGCGAACAGATGGCAGAAGAACAGGGCCAGCACCACGACCAGGGCGGCGATGAAGCGCAGCGGCCAGGCCCGGTCCCGCAGCAGGATCCACACCGCCAGCCCGCACAGGGACAGGCCGATGCCGAAGATGTAGTTCATCACCCCGATGAGGAAGATGTTGTTGTACAGCAGCGGGAAGGCCAGCAGCGGGATCACCGACCAGGCCCCGAACAGCGCCCGGTGCAGCAGCAGCGTGCCGAACGCGGTGAGCGCGAAGCACATCAGGGTATAGATTTCGCCGGCCACATAGATGTCGGCGAAGCGGTCCAGCACCGGCACCACCAGATCCATCATCAGATTGGGCAGGATGGACCATTCCAGGAAATAGAATCGCGACAGGTCGGGATCGCTTGGGGCGGCGATCACTTTCATGCGCGCCAGATGGTTCACATAGTCCGACAGCGGCGGAATCGGATGGGTGATGATGGGAATGGACACCAGCACGAAACAGGCGATGAACAACAACGCGATCGTGCGGCGGGAGAAGTCGAGTGCCCTGCGGGGCGGCAGCTGGACTTTTGGCGACATGGGCCGGGGAGGTCCGTTAGAAGCGTGAGGGCCGGGCAGGCCATAGCCGCCGGCAGCCCCTTCGCAAAGGGCTTTCATTGTGGTGGTTCCATGACCCGCCGCCGGGATTTGCGAAAAGGCCTGCGCCGCCATCAGCCTGCGACCGTGCGGAACGGTGCCGACCCCGGCAGCTTTGCCGCGGGGCGCACGCCGGTGCGTCGCGTGCGCTCGGCCTTTCCCCGCGGGAGAGAAATCGAGTAGAACGACGCGCGATGGACGAGACCTCTCCACCGGCCGGTGGGGCGGGGCCTCGGACCATCTCCCTTTGACCAGGCCGGCGCGCCGCTTTGCCCTTGTCCGCACAGGGAAAAGCACGGTCCGCCGCCCTAAGAGGCCCCTGCCATGAGCGCGCCGATTCCCGCCCCGGTGGCGGAAGCCCAACTCCAGGCCGAGGTGCTGGCCAAGGCCCTGCCTCACATGCAGATGTATGACGACGCCATCGTCGTGGTGAAATACGGCGGCCACGCCATGGGCGGCGAAGACGGCGCGCGCACCTTCGCCCAGGACATCGTGCTCCTGGAGCAGTCCGGCGTGAACCCGGTGGTGGTCCATGGCGGCGGGCCGCAGATCGGCGCCATGCTGGCCAAGCTCGGCATCAAGTCCGAGTTCGCCGCCGGCCTGCGAATCACCGACAAGGCCACCATCGAGATCGTCGAGATGGTGCTGGCCGGCTCCATCAACAAGCAGATCGTCGGCTTCATCAATGAGGCCGGCGGCAAGGCCATCGGCCTGTGCGGCAAGGACGGCAACATGGTGCGCGCCAAGAAGGCGACCCGCACCATCGTCGATCCCCAGAGCCATATCGAGGAAGTGGTGGATCTCGGCTTCGTGGGCGAGCCGGACCAGGTGGACACCATGGTGCTCGACCAGATCCTCGGCCGCGAACTGATCCCGGTGCTGGCCCCCGTCGCCTCGGCGGTGGATGGCGGCACCTATAATGTGAATGCCGACACCTTCGCCGGCGCCATTGCCGGCGCGCTGGGCGCCAAGCGCCTGCTGCTGCTCACCGACGTGCCCGGCGTGCTGGACAAGGACAAGCAGCTGATCCCCACCCTGACCATCGAGCAATGCCGCAAGCTGATCGCCGACGGCACCGTCTCGGGGGGCATGATTCCGAAGGTGGAAACCTGCATCTACGCCCTGGAGGCGGGCGTAGAAGGGGTGGTGATCATGGACGGCAAGGTGCCGCATGCGGTGCTGCTGGAACTGCTCACCGACCACGGCATTGGTACCCTGATCACCCGTTGACCCGATCCGATGCGCCGCCTCCGGGCGGCGCATCGTCCTTGCCCGGGACCATGGTCGATCCCGAGGCCTCCGACCCCGCGGACCCCCATGACCATTTCAGACCCTGCCCGCACAGGCTCTTCCCCCGCCACCGCTCCCGAGCCTGCCCCGCGCGATCCGCCGCGCGGCTTCGATGCGGTGGAGACCTGGGTGTTCGACCTGGACAACACCCTCTATCCGGCCCAGCACGATCTCTGGGGCCAGATCGACGCGCGCATGCGCGACTATATTTCCGGCCTGCTGAACATCACGCCGGAGCAGGCCTTCGCCACCCAGAAGGACTATTACCGGCGCTACGGCACCTCGCTGCGCGGACTGATGATCGAGCATGGCATCGATGCCCATGCCTTCCTCGATCATGTCCATGACGTGGACCTGACCAATCTGGAGCCCTCGCCGCGGCTGGCGGCGGCCATCGAGGGGCTGCCCGGCACCAAGCTGATCTATACCAACGGCTCCGAGCGCCATGCGCTGAACGTCATGGAGAAGCTGGGCATCGACAGCCATTTCGCGGCGGTGCACGACATCGTGGCGGCGGAATTCCATCCCAAGCCCACCCAGGAAGCCTATGAGCGCTTCCTGCGGGCGCACGGGGTGGAGGCGCCCCGTGCCGCCATGTTCGAGGATCTGGCCCGCAATCTGGAGGTGCCCCATCGCCTGGGCATGACCACCGTCATGGTGGTTCCGCCGGGCGAGCGCATCGACACCCGCGAGAGCTGGGAGTTCGAGGGCCGCGAGGCGGCCTATATCGATCATGTCACCGAGGATCTGGCCGGCTTCCTGGAACGCCTCGGTCAATGACCGCGCCGGCCGGTGGGCGGCCAAGGCGGTCGGAGGCGGCGGGCGCGCCGGGCGCGCCGGGCGTTGGGGCACCGGTCGTGGGCGCACCGGTGTCCGCCCGCACGGCCGGGACTGCCGAGGCGGCCACGGATGCAAGCGAGCTTGCCTGGCTGGGGCTGGTGCATGCGCCGGTGCTGGTGATCGGGGCGGATGCGCGCACGGTGCGCGCCGCCACCGATGCGGCCGCGCATCTCCTCGGCGTCGCCCCGGCGGGCATGGCGCTGGGGGATCTCTTCGGGGCAGACGCCGCGGCGCGATTGCAGCCGTTGCTGGCCGGCATGCGGTGTCCCGACGTCCTGATGCTGCCCTGCATGACGGCGCAGGGCGCCGCCACCCTGGCCTTTCGGGCCGAGCCGCTGCCGCTGGCGATGGGCGCCGGCGCGGGGACGGTGCTGACCCTCGAGGCGCCTTGCTCGGAACTGAGAGAAACGCTGGATTGGGCGCGCACGCTGGAAAGCGTCATGGACGGCCTTCCGGTGGGCGTGGTGCTGTTCGACGCGCAATTCCATGAACTGTTCGCCAATCGCCTGGCCCACGACTTCATGGGCTTTGACGACATCCATGCCCATCGCACCAATGCCGATTGGTGGGCCAATCTGTTCCCCGATCCGATGCAGCGCGCTGCGGTGATGGCCCAGTGGGGCGAGCAGCTTGCGCTCGCCCGCACGGCACCGAGCGGCTACGCCAGCATGGAGGGCGAGGTCACCTGTCGCGACAACCAGCGCCGGAACCTGCAGTTCCGCTTCCGCTTCATCGGCGACATCTATGCGGCGGTGTTCTGGGATGTGACCGAGCGTCGGCGCCTGGAAGAGGAGATGCGGCGCTTGGCCACCACGGACGAACTCACCGGGCTGCTCAACCGGCGCGGCTTCACCGAAAAGGCCGAGATCGCGCTGACGGCGGCGTCGGAGGGGCGCGCGCCGGTGTCGGTGCTGATGATGGACGTGGATCACTTCAAGCAGATCAACGACCACTATGGTCATGGGGCGGGCGACCGGGTGCTGGAGGAAATCGCCCGCCGCTGCCGGCGCCACCTGCGTCCGCAGGATCTCGTCGCCCGTCTGGGGGGAGAGGAGTTCGCCATCTTGCTGCCCGAGACCTCTCGCGATGCGGCCTATGGCGTGGCGCAGGGGCTGCTGAGCGCCATTGGCGGCACGCCCATGGCCCTGGCCGCCCTGTCGCTGACGGTGCGGGCGAGCATCGGCGTGGCCTCCGCATCGGTCGGCGAGGATCCCCTGGAAGATGTGATGGAGCGCGCCGACCGGGCGCTCTATGCCGCCAAGGCCAGCGGCCGCAACCGGGTGGCGCTGGTGCCCGGCGGGTTCTGAGCCGCCCGCCGGCAGGATGCCGAGCGGGCAGGCGGATCCGTCACGGGCCGGCATCGGGGCCTGCCGGCTTCCCTCGGCGCGCAGCGCGCTTTAGGGATGGGGCCTGTTCGCAGGCCGCAGGAGGCTGTCGTGTCCGTTCGCTATGCCGTCTATCTCGCCCCGCCCTGTGACAGTGCGCTATGGCGCTTCGGCTCGGCCGTGGTGGGCTATGACGCCGACAGCGGCCAGGACTGTCCCGCGCCCGATCTCGCCGGGTTCACGCCGGAGGATTGGCGGCCTCTCACCGAAGAGCCGCGCCGCTATGGCTTCCACGGCACGCTCAAGGCGCCCTTCCGCCTGGCGGAGGGGGTGGACGAGGCCGATCTGATCGAGGCGCTGTCCGCCTTCGCCGCCGGCCACCATGGCTTCGAACTGCCGCCACTGGAGGTGCGCGAGCTGGGCAGCTTCATCGCCCTGGTGCCGTCGGCGCCGGTGCCCAGCCTGCTGGACATGGCGGCATGTGCGGTGGAGGATTTGGACGGCCTGCGCGCCCCGCTCACCGAGGCGGAGATCGCCCGCCGCCGCCCCGATCGGCTGAGCGCCCGGCAGCAGGACTATCTCAACCGCTTCGGCTATCCCTATGTGCGCGAGGAGTTCCGCTTCCACATGACCCTCACCGGGCCGCTGGAGGAACCGGCGCGGGGGCATGCGGCCAATGCGCTGGCGGAGGCCTATCTGGCCAGCGGCGCCCATCTGCCGCTGCTGGTGGATGGGGTGGCGCTGTTTGCCCAGCGCGCTTCGGGCGAGCGGTTCCGCATCATCCACCGGGCCGGCTTCGGCGGCTGAGCGCCGTCGCCGCGGTGTCGCATGCCTGTCATGGCCGCGTCGCATTTTCCGCCCGCGCACCGGCCCCGGTGCGGCGTGCCCGGAGATCCGCCCGTCATGAAGCTCGGCCTCAGCCCCGCCATCGACCCCACCGCCCGCGTCCGCGGCTCGACGCTGGGCCGCTATACGGAGGTGGGCGCCCGCACCCAACTGCTGGAGGTGGAGATGGGAGATTATTCCTACATCGCCTCCGATGCCGACATGGCCTATAGCGCGGTGGGCAAATTCTGCTCCATCGCCGCCATGACCCGCATCAATCCGGGCAATCACCCCATGTGGCGGGCGAGCCAGTCGCATTTCACCTATCGCGCCTCGGCCTATTTCGACGATGCCGCCGACGAGCCGGATTTCTTCCAGTGGCGCCGCGACCACAAGGTGACCATCGGCCATGACGTCTGGATCGGCCATGGGGCGGTGATCCTGCCGGGCCGCACCATCGGCACTGGCGCGGTGGTGGCCGCTGGGGCGGTGGTGGCGAAGGACGTGCCGCCTTATGCCATCGTCGCCGGCGTCGCCGCCAAGGTGGTGAAGCAGCGTTTTGCGCCCGCCATCGGCGAACGGCTGATGGCCTTAGGCTGGTGGGACTGGAGCCATCAGCGCCTGCGCACGGCGCTGGCGGACTTCCGCGCCCTGTCGGTGGAGGATTTTCTGGAGCGCTACGAGGGCCTGCCCGACCTGCCCCCGGCCTGAGGCGGGGGCTGAAACCGGCCTCGACCCGCCCCGGCTCCCTTTCGCGGACGAACAATGCTATCGAGAGGGGATGACAGGCGCATCCTTGAAAGCAGTCGCTCCCTCCGTGACGCATCCCCATTCGGCGGCCATCGCTTCCGCCCTCGCCACCCTGGAAACCGAAGCGGCCGGCCTTGCCGCGCTGATCGCCGCGGTGGGCAACGGCCTCGGCGAGGCGTTCGAGGTGGCGGTGGCCACCATCGTCGCGGCGCGCGGGCGGGTGATCGTCACCGGCATGGGCAAGAGCGGCCATGTGGCGCGCAAGATCGCCGCCACCTTCGCCTCCACCGGCACCCCCTCCCATTATGTCCACCCCGCCGAGGCCAGCCATGGCGATCTCGGCATGGTGGCGCCGGAAGATGTGATCGTGGCTTTGTCCTGGTCCGGCGAGACCGCCGAACTGCGCGACATCGTCGATTATTCCCAGCGCTTCGGCGTGCCGCTGATCGCTCTGACCGCCAATACCGACAGCGCCCTGGCCAAGGCGGCCAGCGTGGTGCTGGCGCTGCCGCAGGCGCGCGAAGCCTGCCCGCTGGGCCTGGCCCCCACCACCTCCACCTTGATGCAACTGGCCATGGGCGATGCCTTGGCGGTGGCGCTGCTGGAGAGCCGCGGCTTCACCGCGCTGGATTTCCGGGTGTTCCACCCCGGCGGCAAATTGGGCGCCAACCTCAAGTTCGTCCGCGACGTGATGCGCCCCGGCGCCGCCGTGCCTTTGGCCCGCAGCGGTGCGCTGATGGGCGAGGTGCTGGTGGAGATGAGCGCCAAGGGCCTGGGCTGCGTCGCCGTGGTGGATTCCGACGGGCGCCTCGCCGGCATCGTCACCGACGGCGATCTGCGCCGCCACATGGCCAATGACCTGCCCACCCGTTCGGTGGACGCCATCATGAGCCGCGCGCCCAAGACGGTGCGCCCGGATCAATTGGCCTCGGAAGCCCTGCGCATCCTCAACACCGCCAAGATCACCGCCCTCATGGTGGTGGACGACGGCCGCCCGGTGGGCGCCCTGCACATCCACGATCTGCTGCATGTGGGCGTGGCGTAGGAGTTCTGCTGCGTCCGAGGGCTTATCGACGGCCATCAGTATGTGAATTATAGTTCACGGATGGTCGCCCTGCGCCAATGCTGGGTGTCCAAGAGGGGCGTGAGCCTGATGGTCGAGCGGACCGTGCCTTGGGACATGGCGGATCATATGGCGACGCCGGAAGCGGTGGCCGCCTATCTGGAGGCCGCGTTCGAAGACGGCGACCCGGCCATCATCGCCGCTGCGCTCGGCGCCATTGCCCGCTCAAAGGGCATGACCGAGGTGGCCCGGCGTGCAGGTGTCACGCGCGAGGGATTGTACAAGGCCCTCAGCGCCGAAGGCGATCCGCGCCTGTCCACGCTATTGGGCGTCACCAAGGCGCTGGGGCTGCAGCTGACCGTGGTGGCGGAGCGCCCCGCGGCCTGATCGTCACGCCCCGTCCGGCGCCGCCGTTTGCGCCACCAGCCAGAGATGGAAGGCCTGCATGGCCGGGGTTTGCGGCCGCGAGCGCAGGCGGGTGAGCCAGTAGCGGCCGGCATCGATGCTCAGGGCGAAGGGCTGCACCAGCCGCTCGCTGGCCAGATCCGCCGCGAACAGCGCCGCCGGCAGCAGCGCCACGCCCAGTCCCGCCGCCGCCGCGCTCGCCATCACCGGTGAAGAATCGAACACCGGCCCGCGCAAGGTGGGGCAGGGGGTGCCGGCGGCAGCGAACCATCGGGTCCATTCCTCGGCGCGGTAGGAGCGCAGCAGCGGCAGGCCGGCGAGATCGGACGGCCGCGACAGGCCCCGCGCCAGCGCCGGGGCGCAGAGCGGGGCAAGGGGCGCGCTGAGCAGCGGGATCGCCTCGGTGCCGTGCCAGGCGCCGTCGCCGAAGCGGATGGCCAGATCCAGGCCCTCGCCGGCCAGATCCACCCGGTTGTTGTTGGTGAGCACCCGCAGATCGATGCCCGGATGGGCGAGGGTGAACTGGGCGAGGCGCGGCAGCAGCCAGCCGGTGGCGAATGTGCCCACCACCCCAACCGTGAGCACTTCGCGGAACTGTCCGCCTAAAAACTGGTCGAGCGTGGCGCCGATTCGATCAAAAGCGGCGCTCACCTGTGGCACCAGCGCCGCGCCCTCGTCGGTGAGGGCGAGGCCTCGGGGCAGGCGGCGGAACAAGGGGGCGCCCAGGCGCGCCTCCAGCCCCTTGATCTGATGGCTGACGGCGGCCTGGCTGACGCACAATTCCATCGCCGCGCGGGTGATGCTCAGATGCCGCGCCGCTGCCTCGAAGGCGCGCAGGGCGTTCAGGGGCAGGTGCGGGCGTTCCATGACGGTCCATTAGATTTTTTCATGTCGTGGACGAGATAACATCGTTTGTCCCGCGCCGTCCGCTTTTGCATGGTCGCCGCCCATGGAGGTGGACATGATTTCGAGACGTCATCTGATGCTGGCGGCCGGCGGTGCCGCATTCTGCTTGCCGGGGCTTGTGCCGGCGGGCGCCGCGCCGGCGTTTGGCGGTCCGGCCCTGGCGGCGGCGATCGTCGCGGCGGAGAAACAGAGTCAGGGCCGGCTGGGGGTCGCCGTGCGCGATACCGGCACCGGCGCCACCTTCGCGCATCGCGGCGACGAGCGCTTTCCCATGTGCAGCACCTTCAAATTTCTATTGGCAGCCATGGTGCTGGCGGAAGTGGATGCGGGGCGCGAGCGCCTGGATCGCACCTTGCCCATCACCAAGGCCGATCTGGTGGCCTATTCGCCCATGACCGAGCCGCTGGTGGGAAGCGTGGCCAGTGTCGCCGCTCTGTGCGAGGCGGCCGTGACCCTGAGCGACAACACCGCCGCCAATGTGCTGCTTGCCGCCGTGGGCGGTCCCGCCGGGCTGACCGCCTTCCTGCGCCGCAGCGGCGATCCGGTGACCCGGCTAGATCGCAACGAGCCGACCCTCAATGAAGGCACCCCCGGCGATCCGCGCGACACCACGACGCCATTGGCCATGGTGGGCGATCTGGATCGGCTGGTATTGGGCCGCGTGCTGACCCCGCCCTCCCGCGATCAGCTGGCGGCGTGGCTGGTGGCCAACCGCACCGGCGACACCCGCCTGCGGGCGGGACTGCCGAAGGGGTGGCGGGTGGGGGACAAGACCGGCACCGGTCCCCGCGGCAGTATCAACGATATAGCGGTGATCTGGCCGCCGGGCCGGGCGCCGCTGCTGGTGACGAGCTATCTCACCCAGAGCCCGCTGGATGCGGCCGCCGGCAACGCCATCCATGCCCTGGTGGGGCAGGCGGTGGCGGCCGCGGCGGGGTGAGTCGCGGCTGTCCCGTGCACATCACCGCCCTGAGGGCGGCACGCGAAGGGGGCATTCGGGTCTGCGCAGCCGTTCCTGATCCGGTTGCGGCAGCCGGATCGGAGAAAGCATCGTTCCCGAGAGCAAAGGGCCAGAGGCGGATTCACCGCTCAGGTTGCTTCAACCTGAGCGGATCCGGATCTAGCGGTGCTTGGTGATCTTCCGGTTTTTATGGCCGGGAATGGGCTTCTGGAGGATGACGCCGGCCCATTCCATGCCGCGATAGGTCTCGTAGCCGGGGGTGAGGTGAAAGGCGGTGGTGCTGCCGTCGTCGCCATGCTCCACCGCGCTGCGGCGGTGGCGGGTGTCCAGCGGCACGGTCTCGATGAACTCGCCGCGCCGGTCGGACGAGGAGAGCACCCGGCCGGTGGCATCCACCAGCAGCACGCGGGAGCGCGCCGCCTCGTCGGGCGACAGCCGCACGCCTTCGATCACCGCGCGGGCCTGGGGCTCCCAGTCGAAATGGATGCCCAGCACGCCGATGGGCTTGCCATGGGTCTGTCCGCCCTCGCGCACCGCGGCGGCATAGGTGGCCACGGGGGCATTCTTCAGCGCATGGCAGGGCATGACGTCGGCCACCGCATATTCGTCGCCGGAGTGGGAGGCCATCGCCTGCTGGAACCAGCCTTCATGCGAGACGTCCATGCCGCGCAGGCCCGGATAGCGATCTGCCCGACCATGCGCCACCACCCGCCCATCCGGTGTGCAGATCCACAGGTCGAGGTATACGGTATACGCAGAGAGGATGACCCCCAGGCGGCGCTCCGCCTCGGCGACATTCTCATAGGTCGGATCGGCGGCGGCGACCACGGCGGCATCGGTGGCCCACCAGCGCACATCGCAGGTCCGCTCATAGAGATTGCGGTCGATGGTCTCGACGGCGTTGAGGCACAGATTGACCAATCGGTCGCCGCGCACGTCCAGCGCCATGCGCCGGCCCACGGCGCGCAACTCGTCCAGCGCGCTGCGCAGTTCGGTCTCCATGTCACTGGCCAACCTGCCGATTTCGGCGCTGACGGCTTTGACTTCTTCCGCCACCACCGCAAATCCCTTGCCCGCTTCGCCGGCGCGCGCGGCTTCGATGGTGGCATTGAGGGCGAGGATGCGGGTCTGGCCGGTAATGATCTGAATGGCGCGCGCCTTGCCCGCGGCCAAGGTTGCGGCGTGATCCGCCAATTGGATCACCTGCTCGGGGGAATCGGCGGCAACGGTGGTTGGAAGGGAAGCCATGGAACCATGCATTTCGGCCATCCAATGTCTTGAGACAGTCTGCAACTGAATCTGCCTTGCAAAACACACGCCATTTTCTGAAAACAAAAGACTAATGGATTCGTTCGTGGACTCATGATTTGATATTGCGCTTCTTGAGCGAGAGTAGGCCCTGCGCTGTAGTGCCAATTGCAGGTCGTATATCTCTCGGAAAGTTGTGTACCTCATATGGGATACGTTTTGCGCTGAATATTGTTCGCTATATTATTTATCGGGCAGTGTCCGAACCGATCAGCGAGCATTCACGGCGGTGAGGACCAGGCGAGGGGTGCGTCGGGGCTGCTCCGGGGGCCTCCGGTCAGGGCCTCTGTTCCGGGCCTCTGTTTCGCGCCTCCAGCATTCCGCGCATCCAGCTTAAGGACATGGCCACCGCACCTGGGCGCCGCATGCGGGACGCCTGCGGCGACGATCAGGCCGCGCCCACCACCAGGACGGTGCCGTCCACCTTCAGAACGATCACCTTGGCACCGACGGGCAGGTCCGGCCCCTCGATACGCCAGACGCTGTCATCGATGCGCACCCGGCCGCTGCCCTCCACGATGGGCTCATCCAGGGTGAAGACCCGGCCCACGTGCCCCTCGGCCCGGCGATTGAGAAAGGGCCGGTCGCTGGCGGCGCCGGGGGCGGGGGTGATGCGCCGGCCGATGAGGATCGCGGCCACCGCCAAAGCGGCAAAGGCCAGCACCTGCGCCTGCCAGCCCACCATCACCAGGAAGGCAAGGGCACCGGTGGCCAAAGCGGCGAGGCCCAGCCACAGCAGGAAGGCGCCGGGCAGCACGATTTCCGCCACCAGCAGCACGCCGCCGAGCACGAACCAGCCCCATGGGCCGGATGTGAACAGGTCGCTCATGGGCTGTTGCCTCCTGAAGGGGGGGGCAAGCGGGGCAGGGGCGCCCGCTCAGGCGTCGTCGCGGGGGCGCGCCACCGGCGGCGCGCCGGAAATGGCGCCGGGGCCGGACAGGCCCGGCCCCGACAGGAAACTGGCGCCCGGCACCGGGCTGGCATCGGGGGGCGTGGCCACGGCGGCGCTGGTGCCGAACGGCGAGGCGCTGGCGGTGGCGGGATTTCCCGTTGTCACCGGGTCCGCCTGCGAGCCCTGGCCGGCGCGGCCACGGCCGGCGGTGCTGGCTGCCGCGGGGGCGGATCCCACGGACGGGCCGGTGGGGGCGGTGGGGCGGCGGGTGCCGCCGGATGTGCCGCCATTGCCGCCGCCACCGAAGGCGTCGCGCGCCAGTTCGCCGATGCCGGAGAGGGTGGAGAGCAGGGCGGTGGCCTCATAGGGCATCAGCACCACCTTCTGGTTCGGCGCCTTGGCCAGGCTCTCGAACGCCTTCACATATTTCTCGGCGATGTAATAGTTCAGCGCCGCCGGCGAGCCCTCATTGATGGATTGCGACAGCACGCTGGTTGCCATGGCCTCGGCCTCCGCCAGCCGCTCGCGGGCTTCCGCGTCGCGCCGGGCCGCTTCCAGCCGGCCTTCGGCTTCCAGGATGCGGGCCTGCTTCTGGCCTTCTGCGCGCAGGATCTCGGACTGGCGCTGGCCTTCCGCCTCCAGGATGACGGCGCGCTTCTCGCGCTCAGCCTTCATCTGCCGGCCCATGGCATTGACCAGATCGGCGGGAGGAACGATGTCGCGGATCTCGATGCGGGTGATCTTCACCCCCCAGGGGGCGGCGGCGGCATCCACCACATGCAGCAGCCGCTCATTGATCTCGTCGCGATGGGACAGCAGGGAATCCAGATCCATGGACCCCATCACGGTGCGGATGTTGGTCATGGTCAGGGCCATGATCGCCATGTCCAGGCGCGCCACCTCATAGGAGGCGCGGGCAGCGTCGAACACCTGGAAGAAGGCGATGCCGTCCACCGAGACGGTGGCATTGTCCTTGGTGATGACTTCCTGGGTGGGAACGTTGATGACCTGCTCCATCACGTTCACCCGGTGGCCGATCCGGTCCACGAACGGGACGATGAGGTTGAGACCCGGCAGCAGGGTGCGGGTATAACGCTGGAACCGCTCCACCGTATATTGATAGCCCTGGGGCACGGTCTTCACGCTGGCGATGACCACCACGATGGCGAGCACCAGCAGCACCAGCACGAAGATATTGGGGCCTGACAGCATCATGGGTCTCTCCCGATGCTGACGGGAAGGTCAGCGCCCGGATAAGGCCATGGGCGCGGCTGGGGGGCAAGGGATGTGAGGGCGTTCCCGACGGATCGGGCGATCAGCGGGCGCCGGCCACCCGTTCGCCGATCTGCCGGACGGCCAGTTCCGCCGAACTCAGCGCGCCTTCCTGCCAGCCGGGCACATGGCTGAAGACGTCGCCGGCCATATAGACCCGGTTCCACGGCAGTTGCGTCACCAACTGGCCGTAGACCGCCATGGTGGCGTCGTCCTCATAGCTCCAGCCGCCGGTGAAATACGGCATCTTGGCCCAGGCCACCGACACCGCCGACCCGAGCCGCATGTTGCGGCGATAGTGGCCGGGATGGAGCTTCTCGCCGCCGGCCAGCGCCGCCGCGAACCGCCCCTCCAGCGGCAGCGCGCCGAGGCGCTCGGCGGCCGGTCCCCGGGCATAAGCGGCGGTGAGCACGCCGCTCGGGGCGCCGAAGCCGGCAGAGGGATACCAGATCTGGCTGATGTCATCCTTGGTGAAGCTGATGCCGCCGTAGATCTGGTCCTCTTCCTCCCAGAAGCGGCTGCGGGTTTCAAAGCCCACCTTGGTGGCGGCGACGAAGCGGATGGCCATGCAATTGGCTTTCACCGCCGCCGGCAGGTCCGGGGCAATGCCCGCGAACAAGGTCGGGGCCATGGTGGAGACCACGAAATCCGTGCGCAATGTGGTGCCGTCGCCCAGCCGCAAGGTGACGCCGCCGTCATTCTGGGTGAGCTGCTGCACCGGCGTGCCGAGCCGCACCAGATCGCGCAACTGGCGTCCGCCGGGCACATCCTGGCGCAGGAAGGCGGCCCAGATCATGTCCATGCCGCCCACCGGCTCCAGCAGCGAATTCTGCCAGGACAGCAGCATGGAACTGAACAGGCCGAGGTCCGCCGCCTCGCTACCGATGATCTGCTCCAGCGGGATCGGCGGGCGCAGGGTGCCGGCGGCATCGCCGGCGCCGGGCGGCACGGTGTAGCCGAGGCGCCGGGAGCCCTCGAACACCAAAGCGTCGCCGCGGGATTTCAGGTCGCCATAGACCTGCAGCAGGTGGCGCAGCGCCTCCTTGTCCGTGGCGGTGAGGGGCAGGTCCAAAGCCTGGCGGCGGATCGCCTTGTCCAAGAGTTCGGCCAAAGCGCCATAGAGGCTGTAGCGCAGATCGCCCAATGGCACCGGCCGGCCGCCGTTGAAGGCGTCGCTCTGGAACAGGTTGGTCTCGGACATGAAGATATAGGGCTCAAGCGCCACGCCCAGGCGGCGGCACCAGTCCAGCACCACGCCGTGATTGCGCGGGATGCGCCCGGCGCCGGCATTGAAATAGGCGCCCTCGCCGATGAAATCGATGCTCTGGCGCGGGCCGTCGGTCTCGGCGAAGGACTGGCCGTTGCGCAGGGTATAGCTGCGCCCGCCGCAGCGCCCGTTGGCTTCCACGATGGTGACGTCGAAGCCGCCCCGCGCCAGCAGCAGGCCGGTACACAGCCCGGCGAGGCCGGCGCCGATCACCGCCACGCTGCGCCCGCGCCCGAGATCCGGCGGCAGGCGCGGCGGTTCGGCGCGGGCCGGGGGAATGGCCAGGAAACCCAGGGCGGACAAGGCCTCGAAGGCGAGGCCCAGGCCCCCCAGCTGGCCCATGCGCAGGATGAGCTTGCGCCGGGTGAGTGCCTGAAAGTCCGCCATCGTCTGATCCCCTGCCGAGCCGGCGCGACGCTAGCTTGAGCCGGGCCGTGGAACAAGGCGTCGGAGCGGCCCCGGCGGCGGGGCCGCCGGGAGATCGCGAGACAGGCTCAGGGGGCGATCCAGCCGGAGAGTTCGCGCAGCACCACCGCTTCGATCACCCGCATGCCCTGGTCGCTGTCATTGAGGCAGGGGATGGCGGCGAAGTTCTCGCCGCCATTGTGATGGAAGATCTCGGCATTCTCGACGCCGATTTCTTCCAGGGTCTCCAGGCAATCGGCGGTGAAGCCGGGATTGACGATGGCCATGCGCTTCACGCCGCTCTTGGCCAGGGCTTCCACGGTCTTGTCCGTATAAGGCTGGAGCCATTCCTCATTACCGAAGCGCGACTGGAAGGTGAGGCGCAATTTCTCCGCCGACATGCCCAGGCGCTCGCGCATCAGGCGGGCGGTCTTGGCGCACTGGCAGTGATAGGGATCGCCCTTCAGCAGATAGGATTTCGGCACGCCGTGGAATGAGGCCAGGATCACCTCCGGCTCGAAATCCAGCGCCTTGAGATGGCCTTCCAGCGAGGTGCAGATGGCATCGATATAGACCGGGTCGTCATGCCAGTTGGGCGCCACGCGGATGAAGGGCTGCCAGCGCATGGCTTTCAGCGCATCAAACGCCTTGTCGCACACCGTGGCCGAGGTGGCGGCGGCATATTGCGGATACATGGGCACGATCAGGATGCGCTCGCAGCCCTGCTTTTGCAGCGCCTCGATGCGCTCGGCGATGGGCGGCTTGCCGTAGCGCATGGCCCAGTCCACCACCACGCGCGGATCGCGCCCGGCGATCATGGCCGCCATCTTCTCCGCCTGGGAGCGGGTGATGGTCTTCAGCGGGCCTTCGTTGCGCTCATTGTTCCAGATGGTGGCGTAGTCCTTGCCCTTCCGGCCGGGGCGCACCGTGAGGATGATGCCGTTGAGAATCACCCACCACAACGCGCGGTTGACCTCGATCACCCGCGAATCGGACAGGAATTCCTTCAGATAGCGCCGCATGGACCAGTAATCGGTGCCCTCCGGCGTGCCGAGATTGACCAGCAGCACGCCGATGCGCCCGAACGGCACCTTCGGATGGCCGTCGGGAAAATGGCGCGGATCGCCGGCGGGCGCGGGGGGGATGGTCTCGGTGGGGATCATTCAAGGCACCTCTGGAACGCGACATGGCCTTGCGCGCGCGTGCTCGTCAATGCGCGCGGTGGCCGCGCGGGGCGCACCGGGCCGCAGGACAGCATGCGCAGGCCAGGAGAGAACCACGGCGCATGGCCACGGCTTGGCTGGTGATACGGACCGGCGGGCCGCTTGGATCGTCGGCGCATGGCATCCAATGCGCAGCCCGACGCGTGCCGTCTATGCTTTGAGCTGCAACGATAATCGGGAGGGGCGGATGGTGGGCACGACAGGGATTGAACCTGTGACCCCCTCGATGTCAACGAGGTGCTCTCCCGCTGAGCTACGCGCCCATCCGCCAGGAGGAGGCTTCTATATCGGCTCGCCTTCAGCGACGCAAGGCATGCGCGTGCGCTTGTTGGACGAGGGGTGGATAACTCGGTTCAGGCGGCCGCCGCCAGCAGCTTGTGCACTTCGCTCACCAGGTCGCGCAGGTGGAACGGCTTGGACAGCACCTTGGCCTCGCAGGGGGCTTCCACATCCGCATTCAGCGCCACCGCCGCAAAGCCGGTGATGAACATCACCTTCAAATCGGGATCCAGCTCGGTGGCGCGGCGCGCCAGCTCGATGCCGTCCATTTCCGGCATGACGATATCGGTGAGCAGCAGTTCGAACGGCTCCTCGCGCATCCGCTCGTAAGCGGAGCGGCCATTGTCGAACGAGGCCACCTGGTATCCGGCATTCTGCAGTGCCTTGACCAGGAACCGCCGCATGTCGTTGTCATCCTCGGCGAGCAGAATTTTCGACACGCCCTATCCCCTTGATCTTGTCCGGTGCCGCGTCTGCGGGCGACGATGGGCGCTGGGCCCCTGAGGCTTGTGTGGCCCAATCGGGTAAATTCGAAGTGAACCTTCGCCCGGTTGTGCGCGAATAACGGGCGCCATCTTGCCCGCGGGCACGGGCACAGGCGACCTGCGCCCGCGCGCCCCGGCTTTTAGAGCCTACGCGAAGTGCCTTCACAAGGGGACTTTGACTTGCGCATGATGGCGGGCCTGTCACAAGGTGGTGGTTTCCACCCCATGGCCGGGTTTGCCCGCCCTCGTCTTGCGGATCCTGCGTTCATCGATGACAGCCTGCCTCGCCGATACCATCGACCCGCCGTTCGAGATTCTGATGCCGGAGACGCCGGCCGGGCCGTTTGTGTTCAATTCGCCGCACAGCGGGCGGATCTATCCGCGCGCCTTCGTGGAACAGACGCGGCTGGATTTCGAGACCCTGCGCCGGTCCGAGGACAGCTTCGTGGACGAATTGTTCGCCGACGTGGTGTCCGCGGGCATGCCCTTGATGCGGGCGCTGTTTCCGCGCGCCTTCCTGGATCTCAATCGCGAGCCTTATGAACTGGATCCGCGCATGTTCGAGGGTCGCCTGCCGGCCTTCGCCAACACGCGCTCGATCCGGGTGTCCGGGGGGCTCGGCACCATTGCCCGGGTGGTGGGGGATTCGCAGGAGATCTATCTCAAGCGCCTCACCGTCGCCGAGGCGATGGAACGCATCGAGACCTTCTACAAGCCCTATCATCAGACGCTGCGGCGGATGATCGGGCGCACCCACCGCACCTTCGGCACCGCGGTGCTGGTGGATTGCCATTCCATGCCCTCCGGCCCGGCGCGGGAAGACATGCCGCGGGCGGACTTCGTGCTGGGGGATCGCTACGGCACCAGCTGCGCGGCGGTGATCGCGGACGTGCTGGAGCAGGAATTGCGTGGGCGCGGCTATGTGGTGGTGCGCAACAAGCCATATGCGGGCGGCTATATCACCGAGCACTATGGCAATCCGTCCGCCGGCCTGCATGCGGTGCAGATCGAGATCAACCGCGGCCTGTACATGGACGAGGCCACGTACCAGCGGGGTCCGGATTTCTACAAGGTACGGGCCGATCTGGCGGCAGTGGCATTGCGCCTGTTCGATCTGGCGGCCACCGAACTTGCGGCCCCGCGTGCCGCAGCGGAATAGTGGCGCGCACGACACGGGATCGTGAAATCCCGCCTTGCGTTTTTCGAATGGCAGATATACGAATTTGCCGGTGAGACCGAGATGCGGCAAACGCACCGGCCTTTCCCGCTGGCATTGCGGGCCCCAAAAAAGAAAGGGGCCGTCCGCAAGCGAACGGCCCAAGTCTAGGGAGGAAACGCCCAAGGAGGGCATGCAACACAGCGACGCCAATCGCTATGTCGCAATGCAGCAATAGCCGATTGCGCTGCCAGAAATCAAGTGCTGGTTTGTCGCAGGCTTGTATATAAGATGCAAGTTATTGAAAAATAAGAAGAAATTTTTACACCCCAAGCTATGAAGTGCGCCATTGCGGCGCCTCCTCACCGTCCGTCCCCACTCCGCTCCATCGCGCTGCACTGGTTTTGGCAGCGCTTGCGGACGAGTCGCGTCCCCGAGGGGCGTGGCTTGGGCGTGAGGTGAGCACGTGGGAGGATCTCCGGAGCGCCCATCGATGCGGCGGCCAAGCGGACGCAGGGGCGGTCCGCGATGATCTGCTGGCTGAGCCGGTGAAGATGCGGCCGTTCAATGGGCTGCGGCGCCCAGCGCCGGGGTGGCATCCGCAGGTGGCGCGGCATCACGCCAAGCGTGTGTGTCCCGGTGGGTGATCCGGGATCGTCCACCACTGCGCGGCGATCATGGGATGGGGGCGACTGCTTGCGCGAGGTGCTGGACAGCGCTCGCGACCACGGGCTCGGAGAGCGACCCCCAAAAAGAAAGGGGCCGCTCACGGGGAGCGGCCCAAGTCTAGGGAGGAAACGCCCAAGGAGGGCAGCGGTAAGGCAAGCCCTACCGCGCCGCATCAATATGAGCCTGTACCCCCCTGTCATCAAGCCGGTTAAGTGATGATAGTTTGGGCATGCTCTAAAAATGAACTCTCCTGTCTTTGCAGGGATTTGTCGGCCGCCCGCCCAGAATGCGCGCCGAAGACGCTCAGCCGGTGCCTTAAAATGCAACGGTGCCGCACCGGTTGCGCTGCACGCACGCCGCTGAGACGGGGGGCTAGGCCTGCGGGTGAGTCTCGCCGCCGCGCTGGCCGTATCCACCGAACACGGCGTTGAATGGGCCGATGCGTCCCGCGCGCGGCGCAAAGCGCTTCCGTCCCCGCGCCGCGCGCTCTAAGGATCAAGCGGCCCTGACCGCAGGGCGCCTCCAGCCTGGGATGCCCCATGACCGCCGTGGCCCTTGATGCCTTCGTCCATGACCTTGCCACCAAGTCGGGCGAGGCGATCCTGCCCTTCTTCCGCACCGCGCTGGTGGTCGAGGACAAGACCCATGGCCGGGCGTTCGATCCGGTCACCGAGGCGGACCGCGCCGCCGAGCAGGTGATGCGCCGGATGATCCTCTCGGCCTTTCCCGACCATGGCATCATTGGCGAGGAATTCGGCGCCGACCGCTCCGGCGCCACCTATGTGTGGGCGCTGGATCCCATCGACGGCACCAAGTCGTTCATCTCCGGCATGCCCGCCTGGGGCACGCTGATCGGCCTGCTGAAGGACGGCGCGCCGGTCTATGGCATGATGCACCAGCCGTTCATCGGCGAGCGCTTCTTCGGCGATGGCGGCTCGGCCCATTATCTCGGCCCGGCGGGCAAGCGCCGGCTGAATGTGCGCGATTGCGGGCGGCTGGAAGACGCCATCCTGTTCACCACCAGCCCGCTGCTGATGCAGGGCGAGGACCGCACCGCCTTCCACCGGGTGGAGGAACAGGTGCGCCTGTCGCGCTATGGCGGCGATTGCTACGCTTATTGCATGGTGGCGGCCGGCCTGGTGGACGTGGTGATCGAGAGCGGGCTGAAGGACCACGACATCGTCGCCCTGATCCCAGTCATCGAAGGGGCAGGGGGCATCGTCACCAATTGGGAAGGCGGTTCCGCCGCCCAGGGCGGCCGGGTGGTGGCGGCGGGCAGTCGCGCCGTCCACGCAGAAGTGCTCAAGCGCCTTCAGGGCTAGAGCCGACACGGCCAGCGGCTCAGACCAGCGGGCTGCCGGGAATGAAGGCGTCGAACGCCGCCCAGAACTGGGCGCGGAAGATGTCGCGTTCCATCAGCAGTTCATGGCGGCCGGCGGGCACCGTCACATAGGCGCCGGCGATCAGCCGCGAGGCCATGTGCTCGATGGCCACGTTGCACACCACCCGCTCATTGCCGGCGGCGATCATCAGCAAGGGCTGGCGGATCTGGCGCAGGATGTCCGGCGCCCGCAGATGGTCCATGGCCAGATAGGCCTGATGCACCCAGCCGATGGTGGGCGCGCCGAGGCCCAGTTCCGGCACGGCGGCGGTGATCTGCGCGGTGCGGGCATAGCGCTCCGGGTCGGAGGTGACCAGATTGCCCTCGAACGGCAGTTCGGTGACAGCGGTGGGGCCGCCGCCAGGGAGGAAGGCGCGGGCAAAGCCGGCCGTGCTGAGGGTGGTTGCCGCCGCCCGCGCCAACCGGCGCTGGCGCACCAGGCCGATTTCCAGCATCGGCGCGCACAGCACCACGCGGTCGAACCAGCGCCGGCCGTCCAGAATTCCGTGCAGCAGGATGGCGCCGGCCATGGAGTGGGCCAGAGCGAAGTGCGGGGCGGGGCAATCGGGCAGCAGCACCTGCCGGCCGAACGCCTCCAGATCCAGCTGATAATCGGAAAAGCGGCGCACATGGCCCTTGCGGGCATTGCGCAGCAGCCGCTGCGAGCCGCCCTGGCCGCGCCAGTCGAGAATCGCCACCGCGAAGCCGCGATCCAGCAGATCGCGCACCACCTCGAAATATTTCTCGATGAACTCGGCCCGCCCCGGCAGCAGCGTGACGGTGCCGCGACCGCCAACGGCCGGACGCCAGCGGGCGAAGCGGATCTTCACCCCATCGGTGGTGGTGACAAAGCCACTGACGGCACCTTCGGGCACCGGATTGGCGGGGGTGGGATGGAGGCTCATGCGGGGCAGGTGCACATGCAAGGCGCGGATGCCGTCAGCGCCCACCAGTTCCGGCGGCGAACGGCACCGCGCGGGGCGCCGGAGCCGGATTCGCACCGGGAAGGAGCCTTCCCGATGATCCGCTTCCGCCGCAGCGTTACACGCTTGCGCCCGAGCCGACAACGCATCCCGTGCCGATCGGAGGGCTGGGGCGCAGGGCCGCGCGGCGCATCGCCCTCCCGTGCCACTCCGCCCGCTCGCCGGTGGTCGGCCCAGGGCGCGGGCGGGACGGGCGCGGCAGTGGGCTTGGTCCGGGGTCAGTTCCGGCGGCTGTCGTATCCGATCACTTCGACACCGAATATGGCGCCGGACGCGGCATCCACCACCAGGCGCACCCGTTCACGGCGGGGGCCGGTCGCCTCGCACACATAGGCGCTGCCGCGCAGCTTGAGGTGGCTGACGTCGGTGAAGCCGCGGGCCTGAAGGCTGCTCAGCAGCGCCGCCGCATCCAGTTTCTGCTCCAGGATCGGCGGGTTGGCTTGATAGGGCGCATAGGCCCCCGGGAGGCGCTGGTGGCTGGGTCCCCCGTCCGGCCCCTGCCCGGTGGAGGCATCAATGAGAAGCCCCGGCGCCGGTGGCGCCGCATCTTCGGCCCGCGCGGTCTGCGCACGACCGCCGGGCAGGCCCCAGAAGTCCGGCGAGCCATCGGGCGCGGGATCGCGCGCGGTGGCCCGCGCGGAGGGCGGGGCGCTGGGGGCCGGCACCGATGCCGCTGGAAAGCCATCCACCTCCCCCACGGCCACCGCCAGCGACGCAAGGTTCGGCGTGGCGTGGGACGGCGCGAAACCCGGCGCCGGGGCGGGCGCGGCAGAGGCGGGGGCCGCGTTTGCGATGCGGCTCTCGTCCGCTTGGCCCGCCGCAGGCTGGACAGCGCAGGCGAGGCCGACAATGAGCGCGAGCGCAGGGAGCTTGGGCATCGGTTTCTCCCGCAAGATGAACCGTTAGCGCCAGCCTCCCCCAAAGCGGCGACGCTTGAACCATAGTTCATCAAGGTGAATGCCATCCGAGCGCGCCGTTCACGGGCGGTTCATTTGTTCAAGGCGCCCCCTTGACGGAGGCGAAGCCGCTTCCCAGATCGAGACCGGCGCCGGTCCATGAGGACGGCGTTGAACCGGGACCCGGCCCTTCGGCGGGTCCTTGCGCATGTCGCTTCAAAGGAGGATGTGCTGATGCGTAGCTATGATCTGTCCCCGCTCTATCGCAACACGGTGGGTTTCGACCGGCTGTTCTCGCTGCTGGATTCCGCCGGCAGCGTGGAGGCCGCGCCCACCTACCCGCCCTACAATATCGAGCGTACCGGCGATAACACCTATCGGGTGACGGTCGCGGTGGCGGGCTTCACCTCGGACGAACTCACCATCGAGGTGAAGGAAAACACCCTCGCCTTGCGCGGTGGGAAGGCGGCGCCGGAAACGGCGGACACCGCCCAGGTGCTCTATCGCGGCATTGCCGCGCGGTCGTTCGAGCGGCGCTTCCAATTGGCTGACCACGTGGAAGTCAAAGGCGCGGTGCTTGAGAACGGCCTGCTGCACGTGGACCTCGTGCGCAACATTCCCGAGGCCAAGAAGCCCCGCCTGATCCCCATCACCACCGGCGCCGGGCCGCAGACCCTGGATGCCCGCGCCGCCTGATGACGGCGTAAGTCTCGGGAGATCCCCGCATGACAGGCGCCCCGGCCGTGAGGCCGGGGCGTTTTCGTGTCGGAGGCGTTTTCGTGTCAGGGGCGTCGCCGCGACCGCACGGCGACGAAATCCCCGCTCAGGGCTGGCTGGTCAGGGCTGGCTGGCAGGCGCCGGGGACAGGGCGGCGGCGGGCGCCGCGGGCGCCGGTGTGGGTGGCGTGGCGCCGGGCGCCGCGGGCGGCCAGGTGAAATCGTCGGTGCGGCCCCGCTGCGGCGGCGCCGGAGTGCCCTCCAGCAACAGCCGGGCCGGATCGGCGGTGCCGGCGGAGACGGTGGTGGCCACCGGTGGGGCGCGGGTGCCGGGAAAGGGGCTCGCCCCGCCCAGCAGTGCATTGGCCGGTCGCGGCCCGTCGCTCAGCGAGATTGGGGGGCGGGTGCCGTCCACCGGCGCGGCATCCACGGCCGGAACCGGCTCGGCCAGCATGCGCGTCAGCTCCTTCTGGACGAAGAAGGCCAGCTTGCGGCTTCCGGCGCGGGTAAAGCGGGCCCCATCGGCCTGGCGCAGGCGGCGGCGCTGGCCGTCCACGGCGGGGCCGGAGCCCATATATTTGCCGTCCTCATCCACGAAGCCGTCCCACACATTCACGAACACCGCGCCGGTACGGGCGGCGCGGGCGCGCAGCACCTCGTTCAGTCGCTCGTAGTCCGCCGAGACGGTGGCAGACTGCACCGGCGCCAGGCCCACCAGAATCACCCGTCCGGTGCGGCCGCGGGCGGCGGCGAGCACATCGTCCACCCGCTTGCCATAGAGTTCGGTCCAGCGTTCCGACAGCGGCGGCGCCTGGATGTCTCCGTCCTTGATGGGTTCCAGATCATCGGAGCCCATGGCCAGGACGGTGACATTGGGGCGGGCGGCTTCCAATGCGGCGGGCAGGCGGGTCAGCCAGTCCAACGGGGTGGGCATGAAGCCGCTGGGATCTTCGGTGGCGGCGACCACGGCGGGGCTGGCGCGCTCGCCCACATAGGCATCCGCAAGGCCCTCGGCCACCTGGCGGCCATAGCGGTCGCCGACCACAAGAATGAATCGGGTGGGGGGCGTCTTCTTGCCTTGGATGGCATCGGCGGCATTGGAATAGACCACGCCTTCCGGCTCCGGCGGCGGCGTGCGCTTGGCCTGCGGCTCCTGCGGCGGCTCGGTCAGGCGTTCCTGCGGACGCAGCGGGATGCCGAGAAAGTTGTCCGGGCGCCATGCCGGTGCACTGCGCGAGGGCGCCGGCACCGCTGCGGGTGGCCGCATGACGAAGGGATTGTCGAAGAATTGCGCCGCGGCCGGGGCGGCCGTGCCCAGCACCGCTCCCACGACCATAAGGCCGAGGACGACGCGAAGCAGCAGGGCGCGGAACGTCAGGCGGTCGAGCATGCGCAAGTGTTGGACCAAGCCGTTGGCGCTTTCAAGGCCATCCCCACACTGGAGGCCTGACGAGGGGCCGCGGCAGCCGTGGCCTACGCGCGAAACCGCTGGAAATGCAAAACGCCCGCGTCGCAGGGCGAGGCGGGCGTTGAGAAATCGAAACCGCTTTGGGCGGCTCAGTTGAGCTTGGAGCGGACGTCCTCGATCGCCTTGCCCACCAGTCGGTCGGCGGTGGCGGTGCCGTGCACGGTGGCGGCCAGGATGCGCTCGGCGGCCTGGACGGCGGCGTCGGCGGCGAACGCCTTCACATCCGCCAGGGCCTGATGCTCGGCCTGGGCGATCTTCTCTTCCGCCATGCGGGTGCGGCGGGCGACGAAATCTTCCAGCTTGGCCTTGGTCTCGGCGGCGAGGCGCTCGGCTTCGGCCTTGGCGGCGGTGACGATGGATTCGGCTTCGGCTTCCGCCTCGCGCTGCTTGCGCTTGTATTCGGCCACCAGCTTCTGCGCCTCTTCCTTGAGGCGGCGGGCTTCGTCCAGCTCGGCGGCGATCTTGGCGCCGCGCGTGTCGAGCGCCTTGATGATGGTGGTGTGGACGCCGGTGTAAATCAGGATGCCGACGAATACGAGAAACGCGATGGCGACCCAAAGTTCGGCCAGTTGCATGTCGCTCATGGGAGGGTCCTCGATCGCTCTCTAGTCTGACATAGGCCCGCCCAGCCGGGGCCGGGCGGTTTGCGTGAGCGTCACGCGGCGCAGTTCCGTCCGATCGCAGGGGCGCTGGTGCGCCCCTGGTCTCACGCGCTGGCGGCGGCCTTGCTGGCGAGCGCCGCGTCCACGGCGTTTTCCACATCCTGAGTGCCGGGATGGGTGCCCACCAGGGTGGTCACAATGGTGTTCGCCGTATCGACCGCGATGCCCCGCACATGCGACAGCGCCGTGGTCTTGGTGCCCTCGATGCTGCGTTCCGCATCGGCGAGCTTGGCATTCAGGCTGGCTTCCAGCGCCTTGCGGTTGGCGTCGGTCTCGGCATTGAGCCGGTTCCGCGCATCGCCGGCGATGGCGTTGGCCTTGCTGCGGGCCTCGGTGAGGGCCTTTTCATAGGCGGCCTGGGCCGCCTCGCTTTCGGCGCGGCGCTGGGAGGCTTCGGCCAGATCCTTGGCGATGCGGTCATGCCGCTCTTCCAGAATCCGCCCGATGCGCGGCAGCGTCAGCCGGCTCATGAGGAAATAGAGCGCACCGAAGCTGATGGCGAGCCACAGCAGCTGCGAGGCGAAATTGGTGGGGTTGAACGGCGGGAACCCGCCGCTATGGCCTTCGCCATGCCCGGCTTCTTCGCCGGCGGCATGGACCACCGGCGCGTTCGCATGCGGAGCCGCAGGCGCCGCCGCTTGGGCGACCACCATCGGAGCCGCGCCTTGCCGCCCGGAAACCGATGCTGGATCGAGACTGTCGGCTGCCGCCGGAATGGCCAGGATGGCCATGCCCGAAACGGCGAGTGCCGCAGCCAGCTTCCATGTCTTGTTCATGGCTCGCCCGCCTGCCTTCTCTTCACTGGAAACTCATCTGACCTGACTGCGCTCCGGGGCTCGGGGAAACCCCGAAGCCCGGAACGCCGGATCGGAAAGATCAGGCGACGAAGAGCAGGACGAGGGCGACGACGAGCGCGAAGATGCCGAGACCTTCGGCGAGCGCCGCACCGATGAACGCGCGAGCGAACTGACCATCGGCAGCCGACGGGTTGCGCAGCGCCCCGGACAGGAAGTTGCCGAAAATGTTACCGACGCCGATCGCAGCGAGGCCCATGCCGAGGCAGGCGAGACCGGCGCCGATGAACTTTGCAGCTTCCGCTTCCATTGATCTGCTCCTTGAAAAACGTCGTTGGTTGGCCGTGCGGGTGGGACGATCAGTGTCCCGGGTGGACCGCATCGTTGAGATAGATCGAGGTGAGCACCGCGAACACATAGGCCTGCAACACCGCGACCAAGAGTTCGAGCGCGGTGAGTGCCACGATCATGAAGAAGGGCAGCGTCGCACCCATCCAGCCCAGGAAGCCGGCGGAGCCCAGGCCGACCACGAAGAAGGCGAACACCTTCAGCGCGATATGGCCGGCGAGCATGTTGGCGAACAGACGCAGCGAAAGGCTGATGGGGCGCGAGAGGAAGGATACAACCTCGATCAGCACCACGAAGGGCAGCAGGAAGGCCGGAACACCCGACGGCACGAACAGGTGCAGGAAGTGGGTGCCGTTCTTCCAGAAGCCGTAAATGATCACCGTGCCGATCACCAGCAGCGCCAGAGCGGCGGTGACGACGATATGGGCGGTGATGGTGAAGGTGTAGGGCACCAGGCCGATCACATTCGCCACGAAGACGAAGATGAACAGCGAGAACACCAGGGGGAAGAACACCATGCCTTCGGTGCCGGCGGAATCGCGCACCATCTTGGCGATGAATTCGTAGCTCATCTCCGCCACCGACTGCAGCCGGCCCGGCACCAAGGTGCGGCCACGGGTGGCATAGGTGAGGAAGAGGAAAATGGTGGCGACGATGCCCACCATGAAGGCGGCAGAATTCGTGAACGAGACGGTGACGCCGCTGAGCCTCAGCAGCTCGACGTAGCGCTGGACCTCGAACTGGTGGATCGGATCAATGGTCATCCGACGGCCCCTGTCTCCAGCGGCCGTTTGCGGCCGCGTCATCCAAGCGGCCGGAGCCGCAAAAAAGCCTGGGCTTGCGCCGCAAACTCTCGTTCAAGTCGAACCGTCCACCCGCAGCACGAGGCTGTCAGGCTTTCGGCCCCTTCCGCGATCCGGTTTCCCCGGCCGCGCGCATCATGTTCAGAACGCCCGCCCCGAACCCGACCAACGTGAGGACGATGATCCCCCACGGCGCGATGCCAAGCACCTTGTCCAGGCCCCAGCCCACGAGGGCTCCGACGAGGACACCTGACACGAACTCCGCGCCAAGGCGAAAGGCCAAGGCCATCGCCGACGAGGTGGACGTGTCGCGCCGTGATCCCGCCGGTTGCGATTGGTCTCTAGGCCGCGCCTTGTCAAGCGCGGCATTGAGCCGCTGAAGCCGTTCGGAAAGCGCAGGGTCCGGTATATGCGACCCCTGCGTCACGGGCGAACCATCAGACTTCCGTTCCGGGGAATCCGAGGGTTCAGACATGCTGCATTGCTCCGGTTTCAGGCGGGGCGCGAAAGGATGCGCTAAGCGATCCCTGCCCGCCGAAACCGCGCGGCACCATAGTTGCGGCAAAAATGAGTGTCAAGAACGGCGGTTTTTGAATTAAATATTTGATCTGAAAAGAAAAAATGTTGCCTGCGACAACGTGGGGCCCACGCTCAGCTCACCTCGCGTAACCGCTCGGCGCTCTGGAGGTCCACCGACACCAGCCGCGAAACGCCCCGTTCGGCCATTGTGACCCCGAACAGGCGGTCCATTCGCGCCATGCTGATGGGGTTGTGGGTGATGACCAGGAAACGGGTGTCGGTGAGGCGCGTCATTTCGTCCATGAGGGCGCAAAAGCGCTCCACATTTGAATCATCCAGCGGTGCGTCCACTTCGTCGAGCACGCAGATGGGGGCGGGATTCGTCAGGAATACCGCGAAGATCAGCGCCATGGCGGTGAGCGCCTGCTCGCCGCCGGAGAGCAGCGACAGGGTCTGGGGCTTCTTGCCGGGCGGCTTGGCGATGATGTCGAGGCCGGCCTCCAGGGGGTCCTCCGCATCGGTCAGCACCAGTTGGGCTTCGCCGCCGCCGAACAAGGTGTCGAACAATTTGCGGAAGTGGCCATCCACAACAATGAACGAGGCCTGGAGCCGCTCGCGGGCTTCGCGGTTGAGACTGGCGATGCCGCCGCGCAGCCGGCGGATGGCCTCATTGAGGTCGTCGCGCTCGGTCACCAGCGTGTCGTGCTGGGTCTCGGCCTCGGTCAATTCCAGGTCGGCGCGCAGGTTCACCGCCCCCAAGCGCTCCCGTTCGCGCTTGGCGCGATCGAGCGCCATCTCGATGGCGGAAATATCCAAAGGCGGGCCGTTCTCCACAAGTTCCGCCTGTTCGCGGGCGGTCTCGGGCGGGCCTTCGAGAGAATCGGCGATCTCGCGCATCACGTCGTCGCGGCGCTGACGGGCTGCTTCCAGGCGCGCTTCGGTGCGGGCGGTCTCCTCACGGGCGGCGGACATGGCCTCCAGCGCATCACGGGCGGCGCGATCGGCGGCGGCCAGTGCCGCCTCACCCTCTTGCAGGCGGTCGGCGGCGGCACGGCGGGCGGCGTCCGCCGCCTCCAGCTGGCTGAGCAGGCTGCGCCGCTGCTGCAGCATCTGGGCCGGCATATCCTCGCTGGCCAGCAATTCGGCTTCCGCTTCGGCGCGGCGGGCATCGATGGCCGCCAGCCGGTCCCCGGCGCCGCCGGCGCGGCCGCTCCAGGAGCGCTGCTCGCCGGCAATGGCTTCCAGGCGCCGCTGCCGGGCACTGCGCTCCCGTTGGAGGCCGTCGAGGGTGGCGCGGGCCTCCGCCAGGCCGGCACGGCCCTGGGCCACCTCGCCGCGGGCGGTTGCAAGCGTGGCGTCGATCAGCACCGGCGGCTCCAGGTCCGCCAGCGTGGTCTCCGCCTCCATCAGGCTTTCTTCGGTTTCCTCCCGCGCGGCGGTGAGGCGGTCGCGGGCTTCGGACAGCGCGGAGAGGCGGGCGATATGCTGGGTGGCCTTGCGCTCGGCGGCGGCTTCCAGCTCGCGGGCGGTCTCGGCGGCGCGCTGGGCGGTGCGGCGGGCTTCGCGGGTTTGCGCCTCGGCATTGGCGGCGACCCGCAGAGCACTGTCGCGCGTGGCCAGCAAGGCGCGGGCCTCCTCCAGCGCATCGCGGGCGATCTCCGCTTCCAGCTCCAGATCGGCGAGCCGGTTGCGTTCCGCCAATCGCCGGGCGGCGGCGGTGGGGGCATCGGCGGCTGCGACCACCCCATCCCAACGCCACAGATCGCCGGCGCGGGACACCAGCCGCTGGCCCGGCTGCAACTGGGCCTGAAGATGCGGGCCGGCGGCGGCCTCCACGATGCCCACCTGGGCCAGGCGGCGCATCAAGGCCGGAGCGCCGGAGACGAAGGCCGCCAGCGGCTCGGCGCCGACGGGCAGGATGGGGTCGCCGGGCATCACGGCAGAGCCGGCCCAGCGAGCGGGCGCCTCCGGGGCCACGGGCAGGTCTAGATCGTCGCCCAAGGCAGCGCCCAGGGCCATTTCATAGCCCTTGGCCACGGACAACAGGTCGGCCACGGGGGGAAAGCGGCTGTCGGAGGATTGCAGCAGCTTGGTGAGGGTGCGCACTTCGGTGTCGAGCCGGCCGAACCGGCGCTCGGCCTCGGCCAAAGCCGGGCGCACCTCGTCGAGGGCGCGGCGCGCGGCGGCGTGGGTGGCTTCCGCGTCCGCGGCGGCTTCTTCCCCGTGGGCGAGCCGTTCGCGGGCGGCTTCCGCCTCCAGGCGGCGGGCGTCCAGATCGGCGGTGCCGGCGTCCAGCTTCAGGCGGCGCTCTTCCGCCTCCACCGAGGCGCGCTCGGCGGCGCTGCGCACCAGGCGCTGGCGCAGGTCGCGGATGGTCTGCTCCAGGCCGGTGCGGCGGGCGCTGAGATCGGCGAAGGTGCGGGTCTTTTCGTCCAGATCCTGCTCGGCGGCGGCGAGGCGGCTCTGCGCCTGAGCCAAGGCGGCGCTGGCGGCGTCTTCCGCATCCAGCGCGCCGGCCTGCTCCTCGGTGAGGATCTCCTGTTCTTCCTCCAGGCGGGCGAGCACGCTCTCGGCATCCGCCGACAGGGCGGTCTCGCGCTCCAGATCCTGCACCAGTTGCGCCAGCCGCCGTTCCAGATCCTGCCGCCGGGTGGCGAGGCGCGCTTCTTCTTTATCCAATTCGCCGCGCGCGATGGTCAGGCGCTGCAGCGCTGCGGCGGCTTCCGCCTCGCTCTGGCGCAGGGGCGGCAGCGCATGGGCGGCGATGGCCTGGAGGCGGGCTGCCTCGGCCTGGGCGCGGGTGCATTCGGCGCCGTCGCGCACCATGGCTTCCACCGCGCGCTCGGCCTGGGCGAGGGTGGTGGTGACCTCGGTCCAGCGCAGCCAGAGCAGGGTCGCCTCATATTTGCGGATTTCGGACGCCACCGCCCGGTAGCGGATCGCCTGCCGCGACTGGCGGCGCAGGCCTTCCACCTGGGCGGCCAGTTGCACGATGACGTCTTCCAGCCGCAGCAGATTGGTCTCGGCCGCCTTCAGGCGCATCTCCGCTTCATGGCGGCGGGCGTGCAGGCCGGCGACGCCGGCGGCCTCTTCCAGGATGCGGCGGCGGGCGGCGGGCTTGGCGCCGACGATCTCGCCGATCTGCCCCTGCCGCACCAAAGCTGGGGAGCGGGCGCCGGTGGAGGCGTCGGCGAACAGCATGTTGACGTCGCGGGCGCGCACGTCGCGGCCATTGATGCGGTAATGGGAGCCGGCGCCGCGATCGATGCGGCGGGTCACTTCCAATATGTCGTCATCATTGAAGCCGGCGGGGGCGGTGCGGTCCGCATTGTCCAGCTGGAGCGACACTTCCGCCATGTTGCGCGATGGCCGGCCCGTGGTGCCGGAGAAGATCACGTCGTCCATGTCGTTGGCGCGGAAGGCTTTATGGGAGCTCTCGCCCATCACCCAGCGCAGCGCTTCGACGAGGTTCGACTTGCCGCAGCCGTTCGGGCCCACGACGCCGGTGAGGCCGGGCTCGATCCACAAGTCGGTTGGCTCGACGAAGGTCTTGAAGCCGACGAGCCGCAGGCGGTTGAATTTCATTGCTTGGCGGTGTGCCAGCCCCATGCGTGAAGGTCAAATTCAGCCTGCCCCCCGCGCCGCGCCACCGCAAGGCGCAGACGCCCCGCCGTCCACAGGCGCGGGGCCGTCATCCAAAGGTGTCTGACGATGGCGTTGGCCGTGCTTTCCGGCGATTTCGCCCGCCAATGCGGCGGCGGTGGCTTCCCTCACGGGCGCTGTGGCTCTAGAAGCGCCTCGCGGACAGCGATTGCGTTGTGCCGGAGAGCGCCCATCTAAGGGGCGGGAGCCGCAACGGCCGTTCGGGCCGGCGGGACAGATTTTCGAGGGCGACCATGATGCTCTTCAACAAGGCGAGCGGTACGCAGGGCGCGGCGCAGGCGGGCGGCGATGATCTGATCATCGACACCACCACGCAGACCTTCATGGCCGACGTGATCGAGGAGTCCAAGACCCGCCCGGTGCTGGTGGACTTCTGGGCGCCGTGGTGCGGCCCGTGCAAGACCCTCGGTCCGGTGATCGAGAAGGCCGTGCGGGCGCAGAAGGGCAAGGTCAAGCTTGCCAAGATGAATATTGACGAGCACCCGGCCATCGCCGGCCGGCTCGGCGTGCAGTCGATCCCGGCGGTGTTCGCATTCGTGAACGGCCAGCCGGTGGATGGCTTCATGGGCGCGCTGCCCGAGGGGCAGGTGGTGTCCTTCATCGAGCGCCTGACCGGCGGGGCTGCCCCGGACCTCGGTGAGATCCTGGAAGCCGCCGACGCTGCTCTGGCAGCGGGCGATGCGGCGGGTGCGGCCGAGATCTTCGCCCATGTGCTGGCGGCGGAGCCGGAGAATCTCAAGGCGCTGGCCGGCATGGTGCGCGCCCATATCCTGTTCGAGGATCTGGATCAGGCGGAAGCCATGCTGGCGCAGGTGCCGGCGGCGAAAGCCAACGACCCCGCCGTGGCGGCGGCCCGCGCGGCGCTGGAACTGGCGCGGCAGGCGGCTTCGCTGGGGGAGACCTCGGGCCTCGAGGCCGATGTGGCGGCGGACCCCGCCAATCATCAGGCTCGCTTTGATCTGGCGCTGGCGCTGAACGCGGAAAACCGCCGCGACGAGGCGCTCGCCCATCTGCTGGAAATCGTCAAGCGCGACCGCACCTGGAATGAGGACGGGGCGCGCAAGCAACTGGTACAATTGTTCGAAGCCTGGGGGCCGACCGATCCGCTGACGGTCTCCGGGCGTAGAAAGCTGTCGGCGATCTTGTTCGCCTGAGGACTGTCCGTGGCCAAGCATCGTCCCATCATCACACCGTCGGATGTTCCCGAGGTGGTTCCCGTGTTCCCGCTGTCGGGAGCGCTGCTGCTGCCGCGCGCGGAGCTGCCGCTGAACATTTTCGAACCGCGCTACCTCGCCATGATCGACGATGCCCTGGCCGGCGACCGCCTGATCGGCATGGTGCAGCCGGACGAGAGCCAGCCCGACGATGATCGCGGCCCGGCCCTGTTCAAGGTCGGCTGTCTCGGCCGGCTCAGCCAGTTCGGCGAGAGCGGCGATGGCCGTTATCTCATCACCTTGACCGGCGTGTGCCGCTTCAAGGTGCTGGAGGAACTGGCCGCGGATACGCCCTATCGCCAGTTCCGCATCGACGTGGCGCCGTTCGCCCACGATTTCGATGCCAATGTGGGCGAGGACGCGGTGGATCGCACTGCGCTGCTGAAAGCGCTGGCGGCCTTCCTGGAGGCCAACAAGCTGGAGGCCGACTGGGACGGCATCGAGCAGGCGGGCACCGAGACCCTGGTGAACGCGCTCTCGGTGATGTCGCCTTATGGCGCGCTGGAAAAGCAGGCGCTGCTGGAGGCGACGGACCTGAAGTCGCGGGCGGAAATGCTGGTGGCCATCACCCAGATGATGCTGGCCCGCATGCCCGGTGACGGGGAAAGCTCGCTGCAGTAGACGCGACGACAGTGCCGGCGTCGCCGCCCCTCAGGGGGCGGTGGCGAAGGTCAGGCGGCCCACGGGCGCCAGGGTGCTCAGATCATAGGTGCGCACTTCCGGGGTTCCGGCCACATCCAGCGTCACCACCAGCAAGCGGTCGGCGACCGCGGTGGAGACGATGCGGGCGCCTTTGGGCAAGGTTGCGGTGACATCGCCGGCCACGACGGCCTTGCCTCGCATCATGCGATAGCCGATGACACCCAGGACGCTCGCAACACCGAGCGCCATGATGAGCCCGGATACCAATGAAACTCGCTTGAGCTTGCGCACCACGTGCGCCTGCTCGGGCGTCAGCTGGTCCAGATCGTCTTTTGATACCGGATCGGACGGGCGCGGAAACATGGGTCAGCCTTTGGGACATGAGATTTTGGACGAAGACGAGATCCTCGATCTTGCGATCGGGGATGAGGCCGGCTTGGCGGACGGCGCCACCGCGCACGTCCTGACCGCCGAGGCCGAAGATGCCGGCGTGCGCGCCGACCGCTTTCTCGCCGGGCGTCTGCCCGGCCTCAGCCGCACGCGGTTGCAGCGGCTGGTGGCCGATGGCCAGGTCACCGTCGGCACGCGAGTGGTAGGAGACGCCGCGCAACGGGTCAATGCCGGCGAGGTCTGGACCGTGGCCGTGCCGGCCCCCGAGCCCGCCGAGCCGACCCCGGAGGCCATGGATCTCGCCATTGTCTATGAAGACGACCATCTGATCGTGGTGGACAAGCCCGCCGGCCTGGTGGTCCACCCCGCGCCCGGCCATTGGAGCGGCACGCTGGTGAACGGCCTGCTGCACCATTGCGGCGCCACGCTTTCAGGCATCGGCGGCGTGCGCCGGCCGGGCATCGTGCATCGCCTGGATAAGGATACCTCCGGCGTGCTGGTGGTGGCCAAGAGCGATGCCGCCCACAAGGGCTTGGCGGAGCAGTTTGCCGACCATGGCCGCACCGGGCCGCTGGAGCGGGCCTATCTGGCCTTCGTCTGGGGCGTGCCGGCGCTGCGCGGCACCGTGGATGCGCCCATCGATCGCCACCCCGCCCACCGGCAGAAGATGTCCGTGCGCCCGTCCGGGCGTATGGCCATCACCCATTGGGAACTGGTGGAAAGCTTCAGCAACGCCGCAGGGGAGCCCATTGCCAGCCTGGTGGAATGCCAGCTGGAGACCGGGCGCACCCATCAGATCCGCGTGCACATGGCCCATATCGGCCATCCGCTGTTGGGGGACGAGGTCTACGGCCAGGGCTTCCGCACCAAGGCCAGCCTGCTGTCCGATGAAGGCCGTTCCATGCTGCTGGACCTCAACCGGCAGGCGCTGCACGCGGCGCGCCTGGGCTTTTCCCATCCGGTGACGGGAGAGACGCTGTCGTTCGAAAGCCCGCTTCCTGTCGAATTGGAACGGTTGAAGGCTGCGCTCGCGGGGGCGTGAGGGGATCCTCCCTATCCCGGCGGCGTTCTTCTCTCTATATTCCGCGGTTGCGGTCGGCTTTTAGCGGCCGTGCAGGTGGCCGCTCGGGCGGAGGGCCACGAGAGAAGGAGGCCGCCATGGCCGTTTCCAGACACGCGCCGATTCCCTCAGCTGAGGGCGGCCTTTCCCGGTATCTCGAGGAGATCCGGCGCTTTCCGATGCTGGAGCCCCAGCAGGAATACATGCTCGCCAAGAGCTGGCGGGAGCATGGGGACCGCGATGCGGCCCATAAGCTCGTCACCAGCCATCTGCGGCTCGTGGCCAAGATCGCCATGGGCTATCGCGGCTACGGACTGCCCATATCCGAGGTGATCTCGGAAGGCAATGTCGGCCTCATGCAGGCGGTGAAACGGTTCGAGCCCGAGAAGGGCTTCCGCCTCGCCACCTATGCCATGTGGTGGATCCGCGCCTCGATCCAGGAATATATCCTGCGCTCGTGGAGCCTGGTGAAAATGGGCACCACCGCGGCGCAGAAGAAATTGTTCTTCAACCTGCGCAAGGCCAAGAGCCAGATTTCGGCGCTGGAAGAGGGCGATCTGCGCCCCGACCAGGTGAAGATCATCGCCACCAAGCTCGGCGTCACCGAGCAGGATGTGGTGGACATGAACCGCCGCCTGTCCGGCGACGCCTCGCTGAACGCGCCCTTGCGCGATGATGGCGACAGCGGCGAATGGCAGGATTGGCTGGCCGATGACCGCCAGGACCAGGAAGCCATCCTGGTGGAGAGCGAGGAACTGGACAACCGGCGCACCGCTCTGTCGGGCGCGCTGAGTGTTCTGAACCCGCGCGAGCGCCGCATCTTCGAGGCGCGGCGTTTGTCGGAAGACCCCATCACGCTGGAAGAACTGGCCACCGAGTTCGGTGTTTCCCGCGAGCGGGTGCGTCAGATCGAGGTGCGGGCGTTCGAAAAGGTGCAGAAGGCGGTGGTGGACCGGGTGCGGGACATCGAAAGCTCTGACGCCGAGCCAGCGCACGCCTGAGTCGGCGGTATCTGGCGCCGGCCATTGGTATCCAAACCGTTTCGGCTTTTGGCCGGAACGGTTTTTTTCTGCGGTCCGGGCGGAAAAAGTCGCTGCGCCCGGCCGGGTCTTAACGCGGTCTCAATGACAGACCGGCCAGATTTGCCGCATGTCGCGCGGTGTCATCTGGTCTCTTCTCGCCCCGCTGCTCTGCATCGGGCTGCTCACCGGCTGCCGGTTCGACATGTTCGACCGGCGCGAGCCCTGGCGCGCCCAGGCGGAAGAGAAGTGCCTGGCGGAAAAAGGCGTGGTGCCTTCGGTCTATATCGAGCCCATGCGCGGCATCGACGGCAATGGCGCCTGCGGCATGGAGCACCCGTTCAAGGTGGCCGCCCTCAATGACGGCACCATCGGCATCGAGCCCAAGGCGACGCTGGCCTGCCCGATGATCCGGGAACTGGATGTGTGGCTTGCCGAAGTGGTGCAGCCCGCCGCCATGGCCTGGTATGGCGCGCCGGTGGTGGCGATCAAGCAGATCTCTTCTTATTCCTGCCGCGGCATGAATGGTCAGGCCGGGGCCAAGATCTCCGAGCATGCGTTCGGCAATGCGTTGGACGTAGCCGGCTTCCGCTTCGCCAACGGCATGGACATTTCGGTGAAGAACGGCTGGCGCGGCCCGGCAGAGGCGCGCGGCTTCCTGCTCCAGGTGCAGGCGGGGGCCTGCGAGGCCTTCACCACGGTGCTGGCGCCGGGCTCCAACATCTTTCACTACGACCATATCCACGTGGATCTGATGCGCCGGAACAATCCGCGCCTGATCTGCAAGCCCAAGCCGCAACTGATGCAGCCGCCGCCGCTGATGACGTCCGCCCCCGCGCCGGGCTTCCCGCAGGGCGGCATCGAGCCGCGCGGGCCGGTCATGCAGGCGCCCCTGCCGCAGATGCAGGCCGAGCCTCCCGCCCAGGCTGAGGAACCGGAGCAGGAGGCGCAGGAGGCGCCGGAGATGGCGCCTCAGGCCGAGCAGCCGCAACCCGGCGCACCCCAGCCGATCCAGCCGCGGCCCGGTTATGGCGTCCAGGGATTGCCGGCGGAGGTGTCCGCGCCGCAGTCGCAGCAACAGCGCTATCCCCAGCAGGGCTATAATCAGCGGGGCGAGCCGGTGCAGGCGGCGCCGCCCTCGGCCTATCCGCAGCAGGGCTATCCGCCGGGGTGGAAGGTCCAGGCGCAGCCGGTGCGGGGCGTGCCGCCCCTGGGCCAGCCCCAGCCGGCCCAGCCGGGCGATGCCCATCAGCCGGTGCTGCTGCCGCCGGGGTCGCTGCCGTCGCAGCCGCGCCCGCCCGGTCCCATGTCCTATGCCGCCCCCGGGCCGACCACCGCCAAGGGGCCGTTCACGGAAGCCGGCATCGCGGTGCGGCGCTATTATTCCATTCCTATTCCGCAGGCCTCCCCCATTCCTCTGCCGCGGGCGATCCCCGGCGAGGATTGATGCGATCTGGCCCGGCCGGCGGGATGCCGACCGGGCCAGAGGCGATCAGTGAATGACCATGGCGGTGAACGGCCAGACATAGGCCTGGAGCATCACCAGCACGCCCACCAGGCAGGCCAGCGCAATGGAATGCCAGAATACGAAGCGCAGGATGGTGCCTTCGTGGCCGAACCAGTTGGTGGCGGTGGAGGCCACCACGATGGATTGGGCATCGATCATCTTGCCCATGACGCCGCCGGAGGAATTGGCCGCGCCCATCAGGATCGGGCTGAGGCCCAATTGCTCGGCGGTGATCTTCTGCAAGCCGCCGAACAGCACGTTGGAGGCGGTATCCGATCCGGTCAGCGCCACGCCGAGCCAGCCCAGCAGAGTGCCGAAGAAGGGATAGAAGAAGCCCGCATGGGCAAAGGCCAGCCCCAAGGTGGCATCCACGCCCGAGTAGCGGGTGAGGGTGCCGATGGCCAGCATGGCGGCGATGGTCAGCAGCGAATAGCGCACCACCCATAAGGTCTCGCCATAGGCCTTGATCAGCCGCAGCGGCGAGAACTTCATCACCGCCGCCGCCAGGATCGCCGCGATCAGGATGCCGGTGCCGGTATAGGAGAGGTAGGTGAAGGCGAACACCGCCCCCTCGCGCGCCGGTGCCGCCACCACCGGCGGCACTTTCTGGATCTGGTTGTGCAGGCCCTCGATGGGGAAGTTGACCGTGAAGATCGGGTTCACCCAGGCCTTGAACCAGCCCGTGCCCCAGATCCCCACCACCAGGGACAGGATGACCCACGGCACCCACGACCAGATCACCTCGCTGCGGGAGGCGGTGCGGGTGATGGCCGGGCGTGGCGGCATGGTGAGCGCGCTGTCATCCTTGGTGCGCAATTTGGCCGACAGCCACAGTTCCTTGGGCTGCCAGACCTGCAGGAAGGCCACCAGGCAGGCCATGGAGACGATGGAGGCGCCGATGTCGACGATCCAGGGATTGATATAGTTCGAGATCAGGAACTGCGGCACGGCGAAGGACACGCCGGTGACCAGGATCGCCGGCCAGATCTGCATCATGCCGCGCCAGCCGGCGAACACCCAGATCAGCCAGAACGGCACGATCAGCGAGAAGAACGGCAGTTGCCGCCCGACCATGGCCCCCAGCAGATAGGGATCGAGCCCGGTGACGCTGGCCAGCCCCTGGATGGGGGTGCCCAGCGCGCCATAGGCCACCGGCGCCGTGTTGGCGATCAGCGACAGGCCGGACGCGGCCAGCGGCGAAAAGCCGAGACCGATGAGCAAAGCGCCGGTCACTGCCACCGGCGTACCGAAGCCGGACGCGCCCTCGAAAAACGCGCCGAAGGCAAAGGCGATCAGCAGCAATTGGATGCGCCGGTCGGAACTGATGCCGCCGATGGATTGCTGCAGGGTCTCGAACCAGCCTTTCTCCACGGTGAGCCGGTAGAGGAAGATGACGTTGAGAATGATCCAGCCGATGGGAAAGAAGCCGGTGATGATGCCGAGCCATGTGGCGCGCAAGGCCAGGCCCGCGGGCATGGTGAAACCGATAATGGCAACCAATAGCGCAACGATGAGAGCGATCACGGCGGCCCAATGGGCCTTGACCTTGTTGGTGGCGATGAGAACGAGCAGCGTGACGACGGGAATTGCCGCCACGAACGTCGACAGCAGGGCGCTGCCGAACGGGTCATAGACCTGGCTCCACATGGACGTCTCCTCGGAGTTTTTGTCAGCGGGCGCCCCCCGGACCCTGCGTCCGTTATCGCCGGCCACCTCCTATTCGGCGCCGCGGCTTGTGCCTCTGTCAATGAAACCTTAGATCGACGGAGCTCTCATCTGTGTAGACCGTTGTGCGTTGCAGTATTCGCGTCCATCTGCTCAGCGACTTGTCTCCGCATCTGACGGTAGAAACATTGATAACTATGGAAATGCTTCCGTAACGTCATCTCTGCCCGCGGAGGCGGATGGCTGCTGTGCGCAAACGGGACTTGTGCGGGGGTGCCGGCCGGCGGCACAAGGCGGAAGCGTTCCCGAACCGGATCTCCCATGGCCGTCCGCCACATTGCCCTCGCCGTGCTGGTCGCGGCCATCTGGGGTTTCAATTTCGTCGTCATCCGCGTCGGCCTCGATACCTTCCCGCCGCTGCTGTTGACCGCGCTGCGCTTTGTGGTGGCGGCGCTCCCCGCTCTGGTCGTGCGCCCGCCGGCGCTGCCGGTGGGGCGCATGGTGCTGATCGGGCTCACCTGGTTCCTGGGTCAGTTCGTGTTCGTGTTCCTGGCCATGTCCAACGGCATGCCGCCGGGCCTCGCCTCTCTGACCCTGCAGGCGCAATCCTTCTTCACCATCCTGATCGCCGCCGTGGCGCTGGGCGAGCGCCCCGCCCCGCGCCAGATCGCCGGCGTGCTGGTGGCGTTCTGCGGGCTGGGGCTGATCGGAATGAGTGTCGGCGGCGACATGACCCTGATCGGTCTGGCCTTGACCCTGTGCGCGGCCGCCAGCTGGGCGTGCGGCAATGTGCTGATGCGCCAGGCCGGGCCGGTGGACATGCTGTCCATGGTGGTGTGGCTGAGCCTGGTGCCGCCCGTGCCGGCCTTCGCCTTGTCGCTGGCGTTCGAGGGCTGGCCGGCCATTGCCGCGTCCTTCGCCCATGCGACCCTTTTGTCCTATGGGGCGGTGATCTATCTGGCGGTGCCGACCACGCTGCTGGGTTTCGGCATCTGGGGGCATCTGCTCAAGCGCTATCCCGCCGGCACGGTGGCGCCGTTCTCGCTGCTGGTGCCCTTGTTCGGCACGCTCTCGGCAGCCCTGGTGCTGGGCGAGCGGTTTCCGCCACTGCGGTTCGGCGGCATGGCGCTGATCGTCTGCGGGTTGCTGGTGGTGGTGCTGCCGCTGGGCAAGTGGCTGCGGGGCCTGCGCCGGGCGTGAGCACGGTCACCCCATAAAAAAGGCCCGGCAGGATCCCCGCCGGGCCGTTGTCAGGAACGCTGCGACCAGCGCCGGTTCACTCCGCCGCTTGCGCCAGCGGCGCCGGCTTCACCCAGCGCAGCACCGGGCTGCGGGCGGCGCGGGTTTCGTCCAGGCGCCCGCGCGGGGCGTAATGCGGGGCGCCGAGGAAGCGCTCCTTGTCCCCGGCCTTGGCGGCGAAGGCGAGATCGCGCAAAGCGCCGATGAACAGGTCCAGCGAGGCCTTGGATTCGCTCTCGGTGGGCTCGATCAGCATGGCGCCGTGGACCACGAGCGGGAAATACACCGTCATCGGGTGGTAGCCCTCGTCGATCAGCGCCTTGGCCACGTCCAGCGTGGACAGGCCGGTGCCCTCCAGCCAGGCATCGTCGAACAGCGCTTCATGCATGGCCGGTCGCTCGGCGAAGGGTGCGCTCATCACGTCCATCAGGCAGGCGCGGATGTAGTTGGCGGAGAGCACCGCATCCTCGGACGCCTGCTGCATGCCATCGGACCCGTGCGACAGCATCCACGAGAGAGCACGCACGAACATGCCCATCTGGCCGTGGAAGGCGCTCATGCGGCCCAGCGCCTGGGTGGCGCCGGTGCTGCCTTCGTCTTCCACCAGCTTGAGCTGGTCGCCGTCCACCACCAAAGCCGGAACCGGCGCGAACGGCGCCAGAGCCTTGGACAGCACCACCGGGCCGGCGCCCGGCCCGCCGCCGCCGTGGGGGGTGGAGAAGGTCTTGTGCAGGTTGATGTGCATGGCGTCGACGCCCAGCTCACCCACCTTCACCTTGCCGAGGATGGCGTTGAAATTCGCCCCGTCCGCATAGAAATAGGCGCCCGCCGCGTGCACGGCGGCGGCGATCTCCACCACGTCACGCTCGAACAGACCGCAGGTGTTGGGATTGGTCAGCATCAGCGCCGCCACTTCGGACGACAGTTCCGCTTTCACCGCTTCCACATCCACCGTGCCATCGGCGCGGGCGGGAATGGATTTGACCTCATAGCCGATCAAAGCGGCGGTGGCGGGGTTGGTGCCGTGGGCGCTCTCGGGCACCAGCACCAGATGGCGCTTCTGGCCGCTGGCGGCATGGGCGGCCTTGATGGCCATCATGCCGCACAATTCGCCATGGGCGCCGGCCTTGGGGGTGAAGGCCACTGCCTGCATGCCGGTGAGCGACATCAGCCAGCGCGACAGTTCGGCGATCAGGTCCAAAGCGCCCTGCACGGTGGAGACCGGCTGCAGCGGGTGCACATCGGCGAAGCCGGGCAGGCGGGCCATCTTCTCGTTGAGGCGGGGATTGTGCTTCATGGTGCACGACCCCAGCGGGAACAGGCCGCTGTCGATGCCGTAATTCATCCGCGACAGGCGCACGTAATGGCGCATGGCTTCCGGCTCGGCGAGGCCCGGCAAATCGAGGGGCGTGGTGCGCGCCTGCCCGCCGAGGCGCGGCGTGAAGGCGGCGGGTTCGTCCAGATCGACGCCGGTGACTTCGCGGCGGCCGACTTCGAACAGCAGGCCCTCTTCCAGCTCCAGCGCGCGGTTGCCGGTGAAGGTGCGCGGGCCAGTGGTTTCGGAATGGGTCGTGGTGGGGCTCGTGGCCCCGCGTCCTTCGCGGTTCATGCCAGCACCTCGGTCAGCGCGGCGGCGAACGCGGCGCGGTCTTCATCGCTATTCACTTCGGTGGAGGCCACCAGGATCAGATCGTCATGGCCGGCCTTGGGGGCGAGGCGCGCATAAGGCACGCCGCCCAGCACGCCCTTGTTTGCCAGCTTCTCCACCACGTCGGCGGCCTTGCCCGGCACGCGGATGGTGAATTCGTTGAAGAAGCTGTCATTCAGCACGCTCACCCCCGGCACCTTGGCCAGGAGATCGGCGAGGGCACAGGCATTGGCGTGGTTGATGCGGGCAAGGCGCGTGAGGCCGGTTTCGCCCAGCAGCGACAGATGGATGGTGAAGGCCAAAGCGCACAGACCGGAGTTGGTGCAGATGTTGGAGGTGGCCTTCTCGCGGCGGATATGCTGCTCGCGGGTGGAGAGCGTCAGCACGAAGCCGCGCTTGCCGTCCGCGTCCACAGTCTCGCCGGCGAGGCGGCCGGGCATCTGGCGCACGAACTTCTGCCGGGTGCAGAACAGGCCCACATAAGGCCCGCCGAAGGTGAGCGGATTGCCGATGGACTGGCCCTCGCCCACAACGATGTCGGCGCCCTGGGCGCCGGGGGGCTCGATGGCACCCAGCGACACCACTTCGGTGAACACCGCGATCAGCAGCGCGCCGGCCGCATGGGCCTTTTCGGCGATGGGCCGCAGATCATGGATGTGGCCGAACACGTCCGGGCTCTGGACCACCACGCAGGAGGTCTCGCCGTCGATGGCGTCCAGATCGAAGTCGGCGCCGTCGGGGGCCGGGGGCAGGGCGACCAGCGCATCGTCCGCATAGCGGGACAGCGTGGCGATGGTCTCGCGATAGTGCGGGTGCACATTGCCCGCGATCACCGCCTTGCGGCGCTTGGTGACGCGGTGGGCCATCAGCACCGCCTCGCCGGCGGCGGTGGAGCCGTCATACATGGAGGCGTTGGCCACCTCCATGCCGGTGAGCAGGGCCACCTGGGTCTGGAACTCAAACAGATATTGCAGCGTGCCCTGGGCGATTTCCGGCTGATAGGGCGTGTAGGAGGTCAGGAACTCCGAACGCTGGATCAGATGGTCGACGGTGGCCGGCACATGGTGGCGATAGGCGCCGGCACCGACGAAGAATGGCACCGATCCGGCGGCCACATTCTTGGCGGCGAGGCGGCCGAGCGTGCGCTCCACCTCCAGCTCGCCCTTGCGGGCCGGCAGGTCCGGCAGGCCGGGATTGAGCTTGGCGGCGGGAATATCGGCGAACAAAGCATCCACGGAGGGCACGCCGATGCGCGCCAGCATCTCCGTGCGGTCCTCGGGGGTCAAAGGCAGATAGCGCATGATGCGTCTCGGGTTCTGGCAGCGCGCGGGGCGCTAGATCGCGGAAAATGTCGGATTGAGGATGACGTCGCTGCGCAGCGTATGGGCCACGTAGCATTCCTCATGGGCGTGGTGGTGCAGGGCCGCATAGTCCTCGGCGCTGGGCACGGTCTCGCCGCTGAACACCACGGCGGGGTTCAGCGTGATGCGGGCGAGGAACAATTTACCGGCCGCGTTCGGACCCATCTCGCCCACGGCGGGATCGGTATAGCTGTCCACCCGGAAGCCGCCGCGGCGGGCGAAATCCAGGAAGAACAGCATGTGGCAACTGGAGAGGGCACCCACGATCGCCTCTTCCGGGTCGAGGGCATCTTCCCGCGACAGCGGCACCCGCACCGAGGCGGGCGCCGACGAGCCGGGCACTTCCAGCCCGTCGAACACCAGACGATGGGCGCGGGGATAGCGCCCGTCGGTGAAGACGGCCTCGCCCCGCTCCCAGCGGATGGTGGCGGTGTAAAGGTGCCCCATGGCTCAGCCCTGGGTTGCGACGAAGGCCTTGTAGTCCTCGGCGCTCATGAGCGCGTCGAACTCGGCCGGGTTGGAGAGCTTGAGCTTCAGGAACCAGCCCTTGCCTTCCGCGTCCTCGTTCACCGTGGCGGGGGCGGCTTCCAGCTCGGAGTTGACTTCCACCACCTCGCCGGAGACCGGCGCATAGACTTCGCTGGCGGCCTTCACGCTCTCGACCACGGCGGCTTCCTTGCCCTGGGCGACGGTCTTGCCCACTTCGGGCAGTTCCACGAACACCACGTCGCCCAGCTGTTCCTGGGCGTAGGTGGAGATGCCGATCACCGCCACGTCGCCTTCGAGACGGACGTATTCATGATCCTTGGAATAACGGGTGGTCATGGCTCAAGCCCCTTTGGCTGCGGTCTGCTTCCGAACGTAGCGCTGCGGCACGAACGGCGGTGTGACGATGGTGACGGGAAGCGCCTTGCCGCGGACGAGCACGTCCAGACGAGTGCCGGGCACGGCCAAAGCCGGCGGCACATAGCCGAGCGCGATGGGCGCATTGAGGGTCGGGGCAAAGCCCCCGGAGGTGATGATGCCCACCACCTGGCCGTCCTTGGCGATCTCGGCACCCTCGCGGGCCGGCGCGCGGCCGTCGAAGGTGAGGCCGACGCGCACGCGGGCGGGGCCGTCCTTCAGTTCGCGCTGGATGCGCGCGGCGCCGGGGAAGCCGCCTTCCTCGCGGCGGCGCTTCTGGATCGACCACACCAGCGCGCCTTCCACCGGCGAGGTGGTGGTGTCGATGTCATGGCCATAGAGGCACAGGCCGGCTTCCAGGCGCAGGCTGTCGCGGGCGCCGAGGCCGATGGGCTTCACTTCCGGCTCGGCGAGTAGCGCGTTCCAAAGGGTGACGGCATCGGCGTCGGCCACCGAGATTTCATAGCCGTCCTCGCCGGTATAGCCGGAGCGGGAGATGCCGATGGGGATGCCGTCGAAGGTGGTGGAGATCACCGCCATGAAGGCCATGTCGGCAGTGCCGGGGGCGTGGCGGGCCATCACCTCCACCGCCTTGGGGCCCTGCAGGGCCAGCAGCGCGCGGTCGTCATAGGTGACGAGGCGCACATCGGTGGGGAGGTGGGCGGCGATATGGGCATAATCGGCGCCCTTGCAGGCGGCGTTGACCACCAGCAGCAAGGTGCCGTCCAGCGCCGGATCCAGCGGGCGGGCGACCATGAGGTCGTCCAGGATGCCGCCGTCCTCCGCCAGCAATTGCGAATAGCGCTGTTGGCCGGGCTTGAGATTGAGCATGTCTGCCGGCACCAGCGCTTCCAAAGCGCGGGCGGTGGTGGCGTGGTCGGGGCCGATCAGGGCGCCCTGGCCCATGTGCGAGACATCGAACAGGCCGGCGCTCTCGCGGGTCCAATTGTGCTCGGTGAGGATGCCGGTGGGATATTGCACCGGCATCTCATAGCCGGCGAACGGCACCAGTCGGGCGCCGAGCGCGGCATGGGCCGCGTGCAGAGGTGTCTTCAAAAGGGGCAGGCTGTCGTCGTGCGACATGCAGATGTTCCGCGATCAGGCGCCAAAAAGTACGGATCAAAATGATCCGTGCGGCGCCCCCTCTGTCGCAGGAACCTGAGAGATTCACCTCTGCGCCGATGGCTTAGAGCCGGGCACGCGGGTTTACTCCGTCGGTGAGTCACTGGACGTCGCAGATCCAGGCGCACGGCGCAGCCGCACATGCCCGGACAGCGCCGCGTCCGCGACTGCTTTCCAGAGGCTCGTCACCCTGCGGCCCTTGTTGCCTGAGCGGTTCCGGGGCGGTTGCGCCTTCGGCGCCGGATCCCCGCAACTGCGGCTCTCCGGTCTCTCCCGCAGGGATCATCCGAATGACAATGGCGCGCCATTGCTGGCCCGCCATCATCGCGTTGCACCATAATCCATCTGCCGGCGCCGTCAATTGAGGCGCGGCGGATATGAACGCTTATTGCGTGGGGACCGGCCCGAAGGTGTTGGGCGTCGGCCCGACCGTGCCGCTGGGCGGCGGCGGGGCGAAGGTGGGCGCGGGTCCGAACGTGTCGCCCTTCGGCGCGCCGCTGTCGCTGGCGGCGGGTCGGGTCGCCGCCGGAGTGGCGGGCGTTGCGGCGGGCTCCGCGGTGGCGGGACGGGGCGTGGTGGCACGCGGTGTGGAGGGGCGCGAGCGCGCCGCCGGCTCGCCCTTGGAATCAAAACCGACGTAGATGATGTAGCGGTCCAGCTCGTCCAGCCTCTCCTTGGGCGGCATGGGCAGGACGATGCCGTCCTCCACCACCGCAAAGCCGGCCTGGGTCTCATTGGCCGGCACCTGCACCGGGACCGTGAAGAACTTGGTCTGGATGGTCTTCGGGTTCGGCCCTTCCGCCACCAAAGCGACGCGGATCGGCACCGAGAACGCGCCCGGCGAACCCTTCTCGCCCAGCAGCACGCGGCCTTCGATGCCCACCTTGATGTTCATATTGCCGTTCACGACGGTGCACTCGCGGGCGATGTTGCCGAGCGTGCCTTGGGCGCGCAGTCCGCCGCCGGCCGCCGGCACCTGCCAGGCGGAGGCGCCGGAGCGCACGGTGGCGGGGGGGCAGGTGACCTGATTGGCATCAAGGCCGTCTCCGCCGGCCACCGTGGCGCCCGAGGCCGAGACCGGACTCGCGGTATCCACCGTGGTGCCGGGGGCGCCGAACGTACCCTGCGAATTGAAGCCCGCGCAGCCCGCAAGCGCGAAGGCCAACGCGCCGCCGGCCAGAATGCGGGTGGGCAGGGCGGCGTTGAGCGCCAGACGCATGTCACCTCCTCCAAAACCCCAGAGGCCTGTCCCCGCGCCGGCATGCCGGCAGGCGAGATCCTGTGCCTCTCTCAAATTCAAAGCCGGGAGACCGCTCAGGGATATGGGTTCCGAGAGGTATTCCGGCCCTAAACGGGTAAGGTATATAACAAAAAGTAAATGGCTTGGGGGAGGGGCCAGGGCCGCTTGAGGCCCGCTCAAGCCGGATCAGTGGTTTTATGGTTACCGCTGCGACCCCGCCCCGCCCGTGGAGCAAGGGCGCGTTTCAGCCGCCGGACAGACCCGTAGGCTTGCCGACCACCACGGTCAGGGTGCTCTTGGCCCCGGCGAGGCGTTGCGCCACCCGGTTGAGATCCGCCAGGGTCACCGCCTCGATCAGGTCGTTGCGGCGGTCGATATAATCGATGCCGAGACGGTCGATCTGGATCTGGAGCAACTGTCCAGCCACCTTCGACGAGGTGTCGAAGCGCAGGGCATAGCTGCCCTTGAGATAGGCCTTGGCCTCATCCAGCTCGGCCTGGGTCGGGCCCTTGTCGAGGATCTGGCGGAATTCGTCGGCGATGATCTTGATGGATTCCGCCGTGCGCTCGTTCTTGGTGGCCGTGCCGGCGAACCACAGGCCCGCATGCTCCAGCGCCACCTGATAGGAATAGACCGAATAGGCGAGGCCCCGGGCTTCCCGCACTTCCTTGAACAGGCGCGAGGAAAAGGCGCTGCCGCCGAGAATGTGGTTCAGCACATAAGCGGACATGAAATCGGGGTCGCGCCGCTCCAGCCCGTCGGTGCCGATCATCACCACCGACTGGGACACGTCCAGCGGGATCACGTCCACGGTGCCGAGGCCCTTGGGGGTGACGTCGGCCACCGGGGTCAGCTTGGCCGTCTCTGGTAGGGCGCCGAACACCCGGTCCAGCTCCAGGCCCAATTGCTCGGGGGTGATGTCACCCACCACCGCGACGCGCAAATTGGAGCGCGCCAAAGTGTTGGCGGCGAAGGTGGCCAGATTTTCGCTGGTGATGGTGGGCACGCTGGCGAGCGTGCCGTCCACCGGCCGGCCATAGGGATGGTTCGGGAAGGCCAGGGCAAACCAGCGCTCGCTGGCGATGTTGTTGGGCTCGGTGGAGCGGCGGCGCAGAGCCGCCAGTTGGGCGGTGCGGATGCGCTCCACCGCCTCGGTGTCGAAGCGCGGATGGGTCACCGCGAGGCGCAGCATATCGAACGCGGCTTCGCGATTTTCCGACAGGGTGCGCACCGAGCCGCGCACTTCATCGCGATTGGCATCGAAATGCAGTTCGATCGCCTTGTCCGCCAGGGTGCGATGGAAGGCTTCCGCATCGAGATCGCCGGCGCCTTCGTCCAACAGCGAGGCCGTGAGGCTGGCAACGCCGGGGGTGCCGGCCGGATCCTGGCTGGCGCCGCCGAGGAAGGCGAACTCCATCGCCACCAGAGGCAGCGTGGTGTCCTGCACCAGCCAGGCTTCGATGCCGTGCGGGCTAGTGACCTTGATGATGCGCGTGGTCTGCGACTGGGCCGGCGCGGGCGTGACGAGGGAGAGCGACATGATGACCATCGAAAGAAGAAAGACGGCGGCGGAGCCGCAGGACAGACCTTTGCGCCGGAACAGGTCCGGCAGGACGCGCAGGCGCCCGCCGGCCGCGGCAGCCCCGAAAGCGGGCGACGCCGGCCGGGAGCGGGCGAAAACGCCCCTCATGAACGCTTCTCCGGGGTCGCCTGGGACGCCGGTGCGGCGGCGGGGGCCGCAGCCGGGGTTGCGGCCGTCGGCGCCTTGGCGGGGGTGAGATAGCCGGTGACCGCGCGGCGCAGCACCAGATAGCGGGCAGCAGCTTCCTTCACCTGCGCGGCGGTGACGGTTTTCACCCGATCCGGCCAGGCATTGACCTCGGCGACGCTGACGCCGGTGGCCCAGGAGGCGCCATAGATGCGGGCCAGGGTGGCCTGGTTGTCGCGGGCATAGATGGCGTCGGCGGTGAGGCGGGTCTTGGCACGGGCCAGTTCCACCTCGTCGGGTCCGGTCTCGGCGAACTTGGCGATCAGATCGTCCAGGGCAACTTCCAGCGTCTCCAGGGTGACGCCGGGCCGGGGCGAAGCGGAGAAGCCGAAGCGGGTCTCGTCATAGGCTGTGCCCTGGTACCAGGCGCCGGCGCCGGCGGCGAGGCCCTGCTCCACCACCAGCGAGCGATAAAGCCGGCCGGTCTGGCCGCCGCCGAGGATCTGGGCGAGCACGTCCAGCGCCTCGCTCTCATGATCCTTGGCCGTGCGGTAGGACGGGACGAGATAGGACCGCTGCAGGCTGGGCTGGGCCACGCGGGCATCGCTCAGGGACACGCGGCGATGGGCCTGGGGCTCGGGCTCCTGCGGGCGATTGCGCGGCGGGGTGTCGGCACGGGGGATCTGGCCATAGGTCTGTTCGGCCAAGGCGCGCACCGCCTCGGGCTCCACATCGCCCGCCACCACCAGCACGGCGTTGTTGGGGGCATAGAAGCGGCGATAGAAGGCCAGCGCATCCTCGCGGTTGAGCTGCTTGATCTCGTGTTCCCAGCCGATGATCGGGTGCTGGTAGGGGTGATTCACATAAGTGGTGGCCTGGAGCGCCTCGCCCAGGCGCGCGCCGGGATCGTTGTCGGTGCGCATGCGGCGCTCTTCCAGCACCACGTCGCGCTCGGGCAGCACCACCTCGTCGGTGAGCTTGAGGCCGGTCATGCGGTCGGCCTCGAAGGCCATCACGCTTTTCAGGTGATCCTTGGCCACGCGCTGGAAATAGGAGGTGTAGTCGGTGGAGGTGAAGGCATTCTCCTGCCCGCCGAGCCGCGCCACTTCGGCGGAGAATACGCCGGGCGCATTCTTCTCCGTGCCCTTGAACATCAGATGTTCCAGGAAATGGGCGATGCCGGACTTGCCCGGCTGTTCATCGGCGGAGCCGACCTTGTACCACACCATGTGAGTGACCACCGGGGTGCGGCGGTCGGGGATCACCATCACCTTGAACCCGTTGGCGAGTTCATACTGCGCCACCTCGGGACCGGCGGCGGAGGCATGGGAAGCCGCGGCAGCGGCTCCTGCGGCGAAAATGGCGACCATGGCGAAGCGTCTCACGTTCACGGGGCGGTTCCACGGCGCGGCTGGGCGACCGCGCATCCAAGAGAGATAGGGAGCAATAGCGCAACAGCCAAGATGGGCGTGCCTGCGGCACGCGCGCCGGAGCGGCGGGCGGCGGCATCGCGGCGTCGAGCCGCACAAAGGCGGGAATTGGCGTCTGTCCGGATCACGGCGAACCCGACAGCTTGGCCGCGGGTCCGCACCGAGTTCGCGCCTGTTCCGACGGGTGGCCCGCCGGGATGCCGTCCGGGCACCGGCGCGGCAAGGACGGTCCGGGCTTCAGGCCTCCGGCAACAGGCCCCGGCACCGCGGTGCCGGATCTGCCCGGCTGCCCGCCGCGTCACTGGCGGTCGAACAGCGTCGGGAACTTGAACGGCTCGTTCTTCTTTTCCACCACGCCATAGGGCGCGTTGGGGGCCGGGGTCTGATAGCCCGGCGGCGGCTGGGTGATGCTCTCGCGCTCCGGCTCGCCCTTGAAGGCGATGGGCTTTTCATCCGACGGCGTCACGCCGAACCAGGACTTGAAGCCCAGTTCGCTCGGCAGGACCACGTCGCGCTTGCTTTCCGCACCCACCGGGGAATTGTCCACCGGTGCGTTGCGGTTCTTCTTAAGGTAGCCGCCCTTGTTCAGCTCGCTGGGCAGCAGCACGTCGCGGGTGCTGCCCGCGCCCACGGGCTTGTTGTCCACCGCATTGGCCTGCTGGGCGCGCAGGACGTCCGGGTCCTTCGGCCAGTTGGGCAACGCCGCGGACGGCGCCTGCTTTGGCGGCGGCAGGGTGGAACCCACCGCGGGAGGCACCACCAGGGGCGCGCGCTCGCGATACTGGATCTCGGGCTTCTGCTCGTCGATGAGGCCGAGCGCGCTCATGGTGCTCCGCATGAAATCGGATTCCACCGCCTGAGCGGCAGCAGGCAGGCTGCTGCCGACCAGTGCGGCAGGCAATGTGGCCATGGCCGATGCGCCGAGCAGGAACGCACGCAGCCCGGAGGTCGTCAGCGACCGTCTCATGATCTTACGCATGGATCCTTTCCCACTTTCTCGGGCCGTCCACCGCTGCCACCGGTCTTTCGGATGCACAGCTTGCAGCGATGGCCAATGTGCCCGGCTCACGCCGGAGGGTGCCCCGCCGGATCGGAAGCCGCCTTAGGGCTGGAGCCTGAGGGCGGCGTTTTTGAGGCGCGGACGAAGAATGCATCATAAAGAAGGATGATCACGCCCACAACGACCGCCACATCGGCCACGTTGAACACGTACCAACGGTATCCCAGGGCGTGGAGCGACACGAAGTCGAACACCGCGCCATAGACCACCCGGTCCACCGCATTGCCGATGGCGCCGCCGATCAGCAGCCCCAGCGCGAAGGCCTCCACCTTGCGGGCGGTGCGGGCCAGCCAGACCGCGAACCCCACGGCGGCCACCACCTTGATCGCCACCAGCACCCAGCGCCCGGCCTCGCCTTGGGGGAAAAGGCCATAGCTGATGCCGGCATTCCACAGCACCACGAAGTCCAGGAACGGGGTGATGACGTGCATCGGCCCGGCCCAATTGTCCGACCAGGCCAGGACAGCGGTCTTGGTGCCCTGGTCGAGTACCAGAACCGCCAAGGCCACAAGGACACCAAGCCGGATGGACATCAGCTACTCCGCTGCCGCGCGGGCGTTGAATTCGCGCAGCGCCTGGGCATCGCGCGGGGTCACGTCGGGATAGTCCGGGTCGGCGCCCACATCGAGCGAGACCTTCCAGGAACGGGCGCACTTGCGGCCCACCGCGAGAGCGGGAACCACCGCCACGCCGGGCACGTCATCCAGGCGGAAAGCGTCCGCCGGGCCGTCGCCCGGTTCCAGGGTGGCGGAACTGGTGATGCAGATTTCCGCCAGATCGAGGCCCTCCAGCGCCTCCGCTAGGGCCGGGTCGGCGATATAGACCACGGGGCCGGCCTCGAGGGAGGAGCCGATGCGTTTGGCGGCGCGCTCGGGCTCCAGGGCGCCGAGCACCACGCGGCGCACCTGCCGCACCTTGCGCCACTGGTCCGCCAGAGCCTCGTTCCGCCAATCCTCAGGGGTGGCGGGGAAGGTCAGCAGATGCACCGAGCCGTCCTGCGACCCGGTGCGGGCGATGAATGCCTCTTCGCAGGTGAAGGGCAGGATGGGCGCCAGCCAGGTGACCAGGCGCTCGAACACGACATTCAGCACGGTGAGAGACGCCCGGCGCGTCACCGAGGAGATCGGATCGCAATAGAGCGCGTCCTTGCGCACGTCGAAATAGAAGGCCGACAGATCGGTGGTCATGAACACCGTCAGCAGGGCATGGACCTTCTTATAGTCGAACGCCCCATAGGCCTCGCGCACCTGACCGTCCAACTCGGCAAGGCGATGCAGCACCAGCCGCTCCAGCGCCGGCATGTCGGCAAACGCCACCTGCTCGGCGGGGTGGTAATGGTGCAGCGAGCCCAGCAGCCAGCGGATGGTGTTGCGCAGCTTGCGATAGGTGTCGGCGGTGCTCTTGATGATTTCCGGGCCGATGCGCAGATCGTCCGCATAATCCGAGGCACACACCCACAGGCGCAGGATGTCGGCGCCGGAGGACTTGATGACCTCCTGCGGGGCCACCACGTTGCCCAGCGACTTGGACATCTTGCGCCCGTCCTCGTCCAGCACGAAGCCGTGGGTCAGCACCGCGTCATAGGGCGGGCGGCCGCGGGTGCCGCAGCTTTCCAGCAAGGAGGAATGGAACCAGCCGCGATGCTGGTCGGAGCCTTCCAGATACATCACCCGGTCGGGGCCGTCGGGCACCCGGTCGGTCTTCAGGTCCGGGCGCACGTCCAGCACGAAGGCGTGGGTGGAGCCGGAATCGAACCACACGTCCAGGATGTCGTCCACCTTCACCCAGCCCTCGGTGCCGCGCTCGCGCAGGAAGCGCTCGCGGGCGCCGGGCTGGTACCAGGCATCCGCCCCTTCCACCTCGAAGGCGGCGGCGATGCGGTCGTTCACATGGCTGTCCTGCAGGATCTCCACCGAGCCGTCGCCCAGTTCGCGCACGAACACGGTGATGGGCACGCCCCAGGCGCGCTGGCGCGAGACCACCCAGTCCGGGCGGCTGGCGATCATGCCATTGATGCGGTTTTCGCCGGCGGCGGGCACCCATTCCACGGTCTTGATGCCGGCCAAAGCGCGGGCGCGCAGGGTATCGCCGGTATTGTCGCCGATGCCGCGCGGGGTCACGGAGGGGGCCCCCGCCGGCTGGTGGATCACCTGATCCATGGCGATGAACCATTGCGGCGTATTGCGGAAGATCACCGGCTTCTTGGAGCGCCAGGAGTGCGGATACTGATGCTTCAGCCGGCCGCGGGCCAAAAGGTTGCCCGCCGCCACCAGAGCGTCGATGACCGCCTGGTTGGCATCGCCCTTCTCGCCCTTCTCGGTGATGACGCGCTTGCCCTCGAAGCCGGGCGCCTGGGCGGTGTAGAAGCTGTCCGCATCCACCGTGTAGGGGATCGCCGGATTGATGCCGCGCTCCTCCAGCCAGCGCCGATGCTGGGTCCAGATCTCGAAATCCTCGCGGCCGTGGCCGGGGGCGGTGTGGACGAAGCCGGTACCGGTGTCGTCGGTGACGTGGTCGCCTTCCAGCAGCGGCACCTGGAAGTCATAGCCGCGACCGGCCAGCGGATGGGCGGTGACGAGGCCGGAGAGAACTTCGGCGGGCACATCGCCGATCCGGGCATAAGAGGTGACGCGGGCCGACTTGAACACGTCTTCCGCCAGCTTATCGGCCAGAATCAGCTTGTCGCCGGCCTTGGCCCAATTGTCGCCGGGGGCCTCGGTGATCTCGTAGAGGCCATAGGCGATCTTGCCGGAGAAGGAGATGGCCCGGTTGCCGGGCATGGTCCACGGCGTGGTGGTCCAGATGACCACGCTGGCCCCGTCCAGGTCTTCACCTTGAACCGGAAACTTCACCCACACCGTATCGCTCGTGTGGTCGTGATATTCCACCTCGGCCTCGGCCAGAGCGGTCTTTTCCACCACCGACCACATCACCGGCTTGGACCCGCGATAGAGCAGGCCGTTCTCCGCGAACTTCATGATCTCGCGGGCGATCTGCGCCTCGCCGAGGAAGCTCATGGTGGTGTAGGGGTGGTCCCAGTCGCCTTCCACGCCGAGGCGCTTGAACTCGGCGCGCTGGATGTCCAGCCAATGCTGCGCAAAGGCGCGGCATTCCTGGCGGAATTCGATGACCGGCACCTCGTCCTTGTTCTTGCCCTTGGCGCGATAGCCTTCCTCGATCTTCCATTCGATGGGCAGGCCGTGGCAATCCCAACCCGGCACATAGTTGGAATCGAACCCCAGCATCTGCTGCGAGCGCGTCACCACGTCTTTCAGGATCTTATTCAGCGCGTGGCCGATGTGGATATTGCCATTGGCATAAGGCGGGCCGTCATGCAGCACGAAGCGCGGACGGCCCTGGCCTTCCTCGCGCAGGCGCTGGTAGAGGCCGAGGCGCGCCCAGCGCTCCAGCAGTTCCGGCTCCTTCTGCGGCAGCCCGCCGCGCATGGGGAAGGCGGTCTGCGGCAGGAACAGGGTGGCGGCATAGTCCACGGAGTCGGACGGCGTCTTGTCGGTCATGGGTTCAGGCTCGGAATAGGGATCGATGCGTCGGGTGCGTCACGGCCCGGCTGACCCCGCGCGCGCTCAGGCGCGGCGGCGGGGTGCCGGGCGGATAATTCGCGATGACGCAACGTGAGACGTCGCGACGTGAGAGGCGGTCCCGAAGGGCGTCCAAAAGGCCATGACCGGCTTCTAGCAGGCAGGCCGTCGCGGGAAAAGGGTGGATTCGCCCGCGCCTGCTCCGGGCGGGGAGCCATGAAGCGCTCATGTGCCTGGAGAACGGCGGCGGCATGGGGGCCGCGCGCAAATCGCGTCGGGCGCTGGGTCATGCGTTCGTGACCGGTCAGGAGCCTGAAACGATCGAGGCCCCGGCTCGGGAGCCAGGGCCTCGTCTTCCCCTCTTTTTATGTCGATGCGGATCGGCCGAGGCCGGTCCGCGAAGCCAGAGGCACCAAAGCAAATCCCACGTGGTCCGCCGGAAGGCGGGCCGCCGGGCGGTGGGGCGGCGCCGCACGCGCCGCCCGTTCGCTCAGCTGTGGTAGGCGCGCTCGCCGTGCTCGGTGATGTCCAAGCCCTCGCGCTCCTTCTCCACCGTGGCGCGCAGTCCGACGACCGCATGCACGATGTAGTAGAGGATGGCGGAACCCACGCCCGACCACACCAGGGTGACGAGCACGGCTTTCACCTGTGCGATCAGCTGAACGGTCATGTCGTAGTCCGCCACCTTGCCGGTGGTGTAGTCGAAGATGCCGGTGCCGCCGAGGGCCGGGCTGACCACGATGCCGGTGGCGATGGCGCCGAAGATGCCGCCAACGCAATGGACGCCGAAGACGTCCAGGCTGTCGTCATAGCCGAAGGCGTTCTTCACCGTGGTGCAGAAGAAGAAGCACAGCACGCCGACGATGAGGCCCGAGATCAGGGCGCCCGTGATGCCGGCAAAGCCCGCCATGGGGGTGACGGCCACGAGGCCGGCAATGGCGCCGGACACGACGCCGAGCATGGAGGGCTTCCCGCGGGAGAGCCATTCCACGATCATCCACGACAGGGCCGCAGCGCAGGTGGCGATGAAGGTGTTCATCATGGCCAGAGCGGTGAGGCCGTTGGCTTCCAGGTTGGAGCCGGCGTTGAAGCCGAACCAGCCGACCCACAGCAGGCCGGCGCCGACCAGAGTGAGGGTGAGCGAGTGCGGCGAGAAGGCTTCCTTGCCGAAGCCCGTGCGCTTGCCGACGATGAGGCAGCCCACCAGCGCGGCGATACCCGCATTGATGTGCACCACGGTGCCGCCGGCGAAGTCGATGGCGCCGAGCTTGTAGATGTAACCGGCGTCGGCCATCACGGCGTCGAGCGCGCTCTGGGCCGCAGCCTTGCCACCGGCATCCGCCGCGGCAAGGGCCTTGACGGCGGCGTCAACCGCGTCCGGGCCGGCCCAGTACCAAACCATGTGGGCAATGGGGAAGTAGATGAAGGTGACCCACAGCGGCACGAACAGGACGATGGCCGAGAACTTCACGCGCTCAGCAAACGCACCGAAGATCAGCGCCGGGGTGATCATGGCGAAGGTCATCTGGAACGCGATGAACACGAGTTCCGGGATGTTGACGCCCACCGAGAAGGTGCCGGTGGCCGACTCGGGCGTAATGCCCTTGAGGAACGCCTTGGAGAAGCCGCCGATGAAATCCGAGCCGCCGGTGAAGGCGAGGGAATAGCCGTAGAGCACCCAGATCACGCCGACGACGGCGACGGTGTAGAACACCTGCATCAGGATGGAGAGCATGTTCTTGCCGCGCACGAGGCCGCCGTAGAACAGGCCCAAGCCCGGGATGGACATCATCAGCACCAAGGCTGCGGACGTGAGCATCCAGGCGGTATCGCCCTTGTTGATGACCGGAGCTGCGGCGACGGCCGCTGCCGCGTCCGCTGCCGGTGTGGCGGTCTGCGCCAAAGCGGGCAGGGCCAGCGCCGCCGCGGCAAGAAGCGTGGGAATGCCCACGCGGGACCACGTCTTGAACGTCATGGAAGAAGGCTCCGTGAAATGAGGAAAGATCAAAGCGCGTCGGCGTCGGTTTCGCCGGTGCGGATGCGCACCGCGTGATCGATCTGGAAGACAAAGATCTTCCCGTCGCCGATCTGGCCGGTCTTGGCGGAGGCCGTGATGGCTTCGACCACCTTGGCAACCTGGTCGGATGGCACCGCCACCTCGATCTTCAGCTTCGGCAGGAAGCTCACGGCATATTCGGCACCGCGATAAATCTCGGTGTGGCCCTTCTGCCGGCCGTAGCCTTTCACTTCAGTGACGGTCAGCCCGTGCACTCCGATACCGGTGAGGGCATCGCGCACCTCCTCCAGCTTGAACGGCTTGATGATGGCCATGACGATCTTCATGGATCGGTCCCTGTCCCCGTAATGCCCCCACGATCCTGTGGATCCGGCTGGCGTTTCTCTCAGGCTTCGCCCAGCGGGACGGGGAAATCCGCGCCACGGCAGCAAGCCTCGGGAGAAAGGGAATCAAGGACCGTGCCAATTGCCGTGAGGCCTTTGGGGGCGTGCTTATTTTCTCGCCACGGCGTCGGTAGCCACAGCCGCGCCGCGAACCGGCCGCTTTTTATGCCTAATTATTGATCTTTATGTCTATATTTTAAGCGGACGAGGCTCGACGATCCGCATCAGGCCCTCTTGCGCCGCCGAGGCCACCAGCACGCCGTCGCGGCTGTACAATTCGCCGCGACAGAAACCGCGGGCGCCCTGGGCCGAGGGGCTGTCCTGGACATAGAGCAGCCATTCGTCGGCGCGGAACGGCCGATGGAACCACAGTGCATGGTCGAGGCTGGCCACCTGCATGTCGCGGTCGAACACGCTGCGCCCGTGGGGGATCAGCGCCGCCTGGAGCAAGGACAGGTCGGAGGCATAGGCCAGCACCGCCTGGTGGATGGCGATGTCATCGGGCAGGGCATCGCGGGTCCGCACCCAGATTCCCGGCCGCTCCAGTGAGGCCTTGCCCGCCAGGAACGAGGGATCGATGCCGATGGGCTTCACCTCCAGCGGCCGCAGCGCCATCCAGTCCCGCGCCGCGGCCTGGGGGAAGCGAGCCAGCAGCTTCTCGCGCCAGGCGGCGTCCGAGGGCAGGTCCTCGGGCGCGGGCACCTGCGGCATGGTGGCCTGATGCATCAGGCCCTCCTCGTGCTGCTGGAACGACACCGACATGGAGAAGATCGCCTTGCCGTGCTGGATCGCCACCACCCGCCGGGTGGTGAAGCTGCCGCCGTCGCGGATCCGGTCCACCTCGAAGATGATCGGCGCGTTGGGATCGCCGCCCAGCAGGAAATAGCCGTGCAGGGAATGGGCGAGCCGTTCGCTCTCCACCGTGCGCTGCGCTGCCACCAAAGCCTGCGCCACCACCTGGCCGCCGAACACCCGTCCACCCCCCGGCGTGCCGCTGCGACCCCGGAACAGATTGATCTCCAGCCGCTCCAGATCAAGGATGGCGAGAAGGGCTTCGACGTCGGTCATGGATGGTCAACTCGCGGCGGGGACGCAGGGGCGCGTGCCGCGAACCAGCCATGGGGCGCAGCACCCGTCAAGACCAACAGCCGGCAGTCGCCGGAAAGAGGCGGGCCGCAGGCGGGCCCGGAAGCCGGCCGCAGCGCCGGCGAGGAGAATGTCATGGGTGAAGATGCCAGGGCCGGTGCGGCCCAGTCCGAAGGCCGGTCGCAGCCGGTGGCAGCCGATGTGGTGATTGCGGGCGGGGGTCTGGCGGGGCTCAGCCTCGCCTTGGCGCTGAAGGACGGGCTCGGCCGCGACGCGGCGATCACGGTCTATGATCCCGGCTTCGGCCGCCCGCTGACCGGCGACAAGCGCTGCTCGGCCATCGCCGCCGGGGCGCGGCGGCTGCTGACCGTGCTCGGGGTCTGGGAGGAACTGGGGGCGGCGGCGGAGCCCATGCGCTCCATGGTGGTCACCGACAGCCGCACCCGCGACGTGGCCCGCCCGGTGTTCCTGACCTTCGATGGCGATGTGGAGCCGGGCGAGCCCTTCGCCTACATGGTGCCCAACGCCGTGCTCCAGGGGGCGCTGACCCGCGCCGCCCAGGCCGCCGGCATCGACATGCGCGCCGCCCCGGTGTCGGGCTTCACCACGGATCGTTCAGGGGTAACGGTTACGGGCGGCGATGGCGCCACGGTGCGGGCGGGCCTGCTGGTGGCCTGCGATGGCGCCAAGTCGCGGCTGCGGAGCCTGGCGGGCATCACCACGGTGGCCTGGGGCTATGACCAGTCGGCCATCACCTTCACGGTGGAGCACGAGCGCCCCCATGAGGGCGCGGCGGTGGAGCACTTCCTGCCCGCCGGCCCGTTCGCCACCTTGCCGCTGCCGGGCAACCGCGCCTCCATCGTCTGGACCGAGCGCACGCCCGATGCCCAGCGCATGGTGGAGCTGCCGGACTATCGCTTCCAGGAGGAGCTGGAGCAGCGCTTCGGCCTGGCGCTGGGCTGGGTCAAGGTGGAGAGCAAGCCGCAGGTCTATCCCCTTGGTTTTGCTATGGCCCGCAGCTTCATCGGCGAGCGGTTCGCTCTGGTGGGAGACGCCGCCCACCTCATCCACCCCATCGCCGGGCAGGGCCTGAACATGGGGTTGCGGGATGTGGCGGCCTTGGCCGAGGCCATGACCGATGCGGCCCGGGTGGGGCTGGATTTTGCCTCGCCGCAGGTGCTGGAGCGGTATCAGCGCTGGCGGCGGTTCGATACCCTCGCCATGGGGGTGGCCACCGACAGCCTCAACAAGCTTTTCTCCAATCATTCCGACGTGTTGCGGCTGGCGCGGGACGTGGGACTGGGTATCGTCGACCGGCTGCCGCGGCTCAAGGGCCTGTTCATCCGCGATGCCGCCGGCCTCACCGGCGCGGTGCCCAAGCTGCTGCGCGGGCAGGCGCTCTAGGCGCCCGCAAGTCATTGATCCGAAAGGGGGACGGGTGCCGTCCCCCGCTCAGCGCTTCAGCTCGCTCTCGTCCAGGCGGCGGGCTTCGTCGGACAGCATGATCGGGATGCCGTCGCGGATCGGGAAGGCGAGGCGGGCGGCGCGGGAGATCAGTTCCTGGCGCTCGCGGTCATAGTCCAGCGGCCCCTTGGTCAGGGGGCAGACCAGGATTTCCAGCAGCTTGGGATCGACCTCATGGCCGGGGCGCTGGGTTTGGCTCATGGCTCTGTCCTTTGTTCGTCGTATCGGGGGTTCGCCGTGGACTTCCCCGTTTGCACCACCGTGTCATGCGCCAGTTTTGCGTGACACCGGAAAGATGCGCGCACCATATCGACGGCGGCAGGCCGGTCCAAGCGGTTTTGGCGCGGCTTGCGCGCGGCCGGCGGCCGCTGCCTTCACCGGAACCGATGGCAGCGATCAGCACTTGTGGCTTTCTGCCCGATCCCACCGGGTGTAGAGCCGGACGCCTGCGCTCCCCCCCGGCACCGTGGTGGCGAGGGCCGCCGGTCTCCCGGCGGGCGCGCCTCCTGCGAGTCTCGCCCATGCCCTCCGGCCCCATGCTCTCCCGCGTCACCCTCGGCTTCATCCTCGGCTTCATTGGCGTGGTGATCTTCGGCGCCACCTTGCCGGCCACCCGCCTCGCCTTGACCGGCCTCGACCCCTGGTTCGTGACGCTGGGGCGCGCAGCGCTGGCCGGTGTGCTGGCGGCAGGCTGCCTCCTGGTGCGGGGCCGGGTGTCCTGGCGGGGCCATCCGGGCGCGGTACGCGATCTGGTGGCGGTGGCGGCGTCCCTGGTGTTCGCCTTTTCCCTGCTGATGGCGCTGGGCAGCGTCAGCGTGCCCGCCAGCCATGCGGGGGTGGTGCTGGGCCTGCTGCCTTTGGCCACCACCTTGGGGGCGATGGTGTTCGCCGGCGAGCGCCCGAGCCGGCTGTTCCTGGTGGTGAGCGGGCTCGGCGCCCTGCTGGTGGCGGTGTTCGCGGCCCGCAATGGCGGGGGCGACCGCTTCGGTGCGGGCGACCTTTTGCTGCTGGGCGCGGTGGTGGCCTGCGGCATCGGCTACCCGCTCAGCGCCCGGCTGTCGCGGTTCATGGAGGGCTGGGAGGTGATCGCCTGGGCGCTGGTGTTTGCCTTGCCGGTTTCCCTGCCCGCCGCGCTGCTGGTGCTGCCGCAGGAATTGGCCGCGGTGCCGGGACCGGCCTGGGCCGGCTTCCTCTATGTGGCGGTGATGAGCCAGTTCGTGGGGTTCTTTTTCTGGAATGCGGGCCTCGCCATGGGCGGGGTGGCCCGGGTGGCGCAGGTGCAGCTGTTGCAGACCTTCGTCACCGTGGCTTTGGCCTGGCCGGTGAATGGCGAGCCGCTGGATGTGGAGACGGCGCTGTTCGCGGTCGCCGTGGTGGCGGTGGTGGCGCTGGGCCGCAAGGCCAAGGTTGCGACGGCGGCGTCGCCGGCAGCCTAAGCAGCTCCGCTGTTTGCGTGTGTCTTCCAGAAGGTGCTACCGGAGGTATAGCGGCATCATGGCCTGCGGAAGCTTGGCCGTGGTGGCGTATAGCGGGCCATCTATTATCTGGCCGGCGTTTTCGCGTGACCATCGCCCGTTTTCTGACCACCCGGCTCCATCATGTGCTGGAGCCCTGCCAATGCGCCCTGCGCCAGGGGCGGCTGCGGGATTTCGACCTGGGCGCCGCCGCGCCGGTGGCCCCTGTGCGGCTGCGCCTGGCGTGCGACTGCACCGATCCGGTTTGCGCCTGGGGCGTGGCGGATACGCGGGCGTTCCATGACCGCTATCGGCTCCGCCGCGGCCCCGCCAATCGCCTGCGGCCGACGGCCATGCTGCTGGACCTGGAGCGGTTCGCAACCGCCGCCGCCTTCACCCAGACGGTGTCCAAGCGTTCCCACGGCAATATTCCGCGGGCGGAGAAGAAGGCGATCCGCCAGGGCATCACCTGCGCGCCCATCGCGCCGTCCAGCTATGCGGCCAGCATCGCCCGGATCACCGCCTCCAAGCGCATGCGCTCCGGCGGGCCGGTGCTGGCGGCCTGGCTGAAGCCGCGGGCGGGGCTGGTGGATAGCGGCCATTCGCCAGCGCCGCCGCATTGCCCCGAGCATTGGGCGCTGTCCTGGGGGGCGTTCATCGAGGAGGCGGGGGCGCCGCGCCTCATCGCTTATCTCACCCTGGTGCGGGTCGGCGATCTCTGCCGGACCTTCGACGTCATGGCGGACGGGAACTATCTCAAGACCGGGGCCATGAAGCTGCTGTTCCTGGAGCAGGTGCGCTGGCTGCTGGCGCGGCAGGCGCCGGAGGTTCAGGGCCTGCGCTGGCTGATGTATGGGGCGCTGGAGCATGGCGGCGACGGCCTGCACGAATGGAAGCGCCTGATGGGCTTCGCGCCGGCCAAATTGAGTTTTGCCGACTCCGAGATCGCTCAGGCCGCCTGACGATTGCCTCCGGGTTTTCCACCCGGAGACCGCCTCTGTGTATTTTATCGCCTGTGCGCGAAACCACGCGAAAGGCCAGCCGGTGGCGGGCCGGGAGACGCTCCCGATCCACTCCCCGGCGGGGTGCGAGGGCTCAGTCGTCCAGGCCCAGGGTCGGCTCGGCGCGGCGTTCCAGCACGCCGCGAATGGCGTCCAGCAGGTCGGCTTCCTTGACCGAGAACTGCGCCGGGCGGGCGGCGCGATATTCCGCATGGTCGGAGATGCCGGCAGCGATCTTGGCGCCTTCCACCAGATCCTTGATCTGGACCTCGCCGGCTTCCTTCTCGTTCGAGCCCTGGATGACGACCGCGGCGGCGCCGCGCCTGTCGGCATATTTCATCTGCGCCTTCATGCCGGCGCCGCCGAGATACATCTCGGCGCGGAATAGAAGGTTTCCGGTTTCAGAATCACGCCCGGCATCACGTAGGCGTTTGGTCAGGGCCATGTAGTCGGCAATGCGATCCTTATCCATCACAAGCACGACGACCAAAGGCAATGTATTTGCCTCTTTATCACCCTTGCCCAAGTGGCCCAGCGCTGCCTGCAGGCGCGACACGCCGATAGAGAAGCCGGTGGCCGGCACCGGTTCGCCACGGAAGCGCGCCACCAGGCCATCATAGCGCCCGCCGCCGGCCACGGAGCCGAACCGCACCGGGCGGCCTTTTTCGTCTTTCACTTCGAAGGTGAGTTCGGCCTCATAGACCGGGCCGGTATAATATTCGAGACCGCGCACCACCGAGGGGTCGATGACGATGCGCCCGTCGTCATAGCCGCCGGCGGCGACCAGAGCGGCAATCTGATGAAGTTCATCGAGCCCAGCCATGCCGGTTTCGCTAGATCCCACGACACCTGCGAGGTTCGACAGTCCCGCCATGCCGGTGCCGGCGCTGACGAAGGCGAGCACCTTGTCGACGGCCTCGGCCTCAAGCCCGGCGCCCTTGGTGAAATCGCCGCTCTTGGCCTCGGGGTTCTCCCAGCGGCCGGCGCCCAGAAGGTCGCGCACGCCATCGACGCCGATCTTGTCCAGCTTGTCGATGGCCCGCAGCACGGTGAGGCGGCGGCTGGCATTGGCGTCGCCGCCGAGGCCGATGGCCTCCAGCACGCCGTCCAGCACCTTGCGATTGTTGACCTTGATGACGTAATCGCCGCGGGCGATGCCCACCGCTTCCAGCGTATCGGCGGCCATCATGCAGATCTCGGCATCGGCGGCCACCGTGGGCGCGCCCACGGTGTCGGCATCGAACTGCATGAACTGGCGGAAGCGGCCGGGGCCGGGCTTCTCATTGCGGAACACATAGCCCGCGCGATAGGAGCGATAGGGCTTGGGCAATTTGTCGAAATGCTCGGCCACATGGCGGGCCAGCGGCGCGGTGAGATCGTAGCGCAGCGACAGCCACTGCTCGTCATCATCCTGGAACGAGAACACGCCTTCGTTGGGCCGGTCCTGGTCGGGCAGGAACTTGCCCAGCGCGTCGGTATATTCGATCGCCGGGGTCTCCAGGCCCTCGAAGCCGTACAGTTCGTACACCGAACGGATCTTCTCCAGCATGGCGCGGGTGGCGACCAGTTCCGCCCCACCGCGGTCGGCGAGGCCGCGCGGCAGGCGCGCTTTCGGCTTGTTATCGGTGGCCATCACTGCCCGTCTTGGTCATTGCATCAGGAAGCCGCGTCTTAGAGCAAGAGCGGGAAAAGGGGAAACCGGATTTGGGGTGGGACCTCGCCGCCGGTACGCGCGGGACCTCACCGCCCTTGCGGATTTCACCCTCCCCCCTTGCGGGGGAGGGCAGGGAGGGGGGTGAAACGGCCGCCG
>NZ_CALRWL010000024.1:0-81314 GCF_943371865.1 Azorhizobium sp. AG788
CGGACTTGGAGGTCCGCGCGCCGCCCGTCTGTGTTTCAGACCTGTATTTCAGACTGGGAAAACCCCGCTCACTCTTCCGAGCGAATACCCATTTCGGCGCGCAGGCGGGCGCGCAGCGTGTCGATGGGATGGCGGCGGCCTTCCTGCTCCACATGCCAGAAGGTCCAGCCGTTGCAGGCCGCAGCGCCCTGCGCCAGCGCCCCCATGCGGTGGATCGAGCCCACCGAGGTGGTGGCCTCATTGACCAAGGCGATGGTGCCGTCTGCCCGCACCACGGCCCGGACATTGCCCTTGGCGTCGGTGAGTTCGACGCCCGGCGTCACCAGGCCGCTATCCACCAGAGCCGAGAACGCCACGCGCGGGGCTTCCCGCGCGCTCGGCGGGGCGGCAAGGGCGGCTTCCGGCAACGGCTCGATGGCGTCGATGCGGGCACGGGCGGCTTCCGCATAGCCCTCGTCGCGCTCGATGCCCACATAATGGCGGCGCAGGCGCTTGGCCACCGCCGCGCTGGTGCCCGAGCCCAGGAACGGGTCCAGCACCAGATCGCCCGGTTTGGAGGCGGACATCAGCACCCGCGCCAGCAGCGATTCCGGCTTCTGGGTGGGATGGACCTTGCGGCCATTGGCATCCTTCAGGCGCTCGCCGCCGGTGCAGATGGGCAGCAGCCAGTCGGAGCGCACCTGCACATCCTCATTGCCGCCCTTGAGCGCTTCGTAATTGAACACATAGCCCTTGGCGCCGGGATCGCGCGCCGCCCAGATCAGGGTCTCATGGGCATTTGTGAAGCGCCGGCCGCGGAAATTGGGCATGGGGTTGGCCTTGCGCCACACCACGTCGTTGAGGATCCAGAACCCCAGATCCTGCATGATGGCGCCGACCCGGAAGATGTTGTGATAGGAGCCGATCACCCAGATGGTGGCGTCCGGCTTCATCACCCGTTTCACCGCCAGCAGCCAGGCGCGGGTGAAGGTGTCATAGGCCTCGAAGCTGGCGAACTGGTCCCAGGCATCGTCCACCGCATCCACGCGGCTTTCGTCCGGGCGCTTCAGTTCGCCCTGAAGCTGAAGATTGTAGGGGGGATCGGCGAACACAATATCCACCGAGCGGGGCGGAAGCTTCGCCAGTTCGGCGATGCAGTCCCCCACCAGGATCTGGTCACGGACCACCTCGCGGATAGCCTCGGCCCCGAAGGTCTCGCCAGAAAGGCGGGGCGCCCGTCGGGGCGCCCCCTTACGCACCACACTCATGAGACGCAACCTATACGCAACGCTTACTATGACCATCACCATAGACAGCGCAGGTAAAAGGGGCGTTAGCGAAATGGCGATTTGAGAATTTTATTCGTTTACGTTGCGTTCATCTTTATTTACGCAACTTTCATCTTTGCTTCCACGTAACGCGCCTCTTGCGTGCGGCCGCCGTAGCCATAGGCATCGGCTTTCACTTCCCGCACCAGCACGTAGCTTTCCGCAGCGACCGGCCCCAGCAGGTCGCCCATGGCCGCGAACACCGCCCGCACATAGGCCGCCTTCTCATCCTTGGTGTTGGTGCTCTCGGTGACGACGATATCCAGCCAGAAGCTGGACTGCTGCGCATCGGCAAGGCTCGTCCCGCCCACGAACCATTGGCTCGCCGGCACCAGGTCGATGGCCACTGCGGTCAGGGCCGGATCCTTGCCGAGGATGGCGTGGGTGAGGCGGGAGAGGGTGGCCGCCACCTTGCCGATGACGGCGGGGGTCAGGGCGGGCGACTGGGACAGCTTCACATTGAGAATGGGCATGGCGGCCTCCGGTTTCGATGGCGAGACCCTATGCCTCCTCATTTCATGAGAAAAATTGATTGATATTGATCGACGATTTTGCGAACCTCATACAATGAGCCTTCGCAATCTCGACCTGGATCTGTTGCGCAGCTTCGCCGCCGTGGCGGAGCTGGGCACGGTGTCGGCCGCCGCCCAAAGGGTGGGCCGCACCCAATCGGCCATCAGCCTGCAGATGGATCGCCTGTCCGAACAGCTCGGCTTCGCGGTGATCGAGCGCAAGGGGCGCGGGGTGGTGGTGACCGCCCGCGGCGCCGGCTTCCTGGACGATGCCCGCCGCCTCTTGGATCTCAACGACCGGGTGCTGGGCCAGCATGTGCATGGCGCCTTCTCACAGCCCTTGCGCCTGGGCTTCGTGCAGGATGTGGGCGAGCTGACCTTGCAGCGCATCCTGGCCCGCCTGGCCAGCGCCTTTCCCGGCGCGCCCATCACCGTGCGGGTGTGCACCACCGCCACCATGATCGAGAAATTGCGCGGCGGCGAACTGGATCTGGCCGCCGGCTATCGGGTGGAGAGCGACCTGCCCGCCCGCGTCATCCTGCGCGAGCAGATGTGCTGGATCGGCGCCCGGCATCTGCGCCTGGACCCGGACGAGCCGGTGCCGCTGCTGCTGTTCGAGAGCCCCTGCATCTTCCGCAGCGCCGCCATTTCCGCGCTCACCGCGGCGGGGCGCGCCTTCCGCATCGCCCTCACCAGCCCCAGCCTGCCGGGCGTGATGGCGGCGGTGGGCGCCGGCCTCGGCATCACCGTGCGCTCCGCCCGCGCGCTGCGCTCGGACCTGATGATGGTGAGCGACCTGGGCACCCCGCCCTTGCCGCATTTCGAATTCGCGCTCTACGGCCGCAGCGAAACCCGCCCTCCGGCGCTGGCCGAGGTGGAACAGGTGATCGCCGAGGAACTGCGCCGCGAGCGGCCCTTGTTCGCGGTGGCGTGAATGCGCCCGTGTGGGTGGGGGAACGGTGCCTGAGCGGCCACCGGGCGCCGGCCGTTTCACCCCCCTCCCTGCCCTCCCCCGCAAGCAGGGCTATCGCATATGGGCGAGGGCTCGGATGAGGTAGTCGTCTTCCCATGCGCAGCGCTTGAAGCGCCTTCGGATGGGGGTCTTTGGGTCGTCGATCCGGTTGGCGATGTTGAGGGCCCAGCGATTGACGATGGCGAGATTGGCCGGAGCATGGTCGCGGCGGGATCTCAGCGTGTCCTCGCCCATGATCACGTCGAGCATCCAGTGCAGGTTGTTCTCGATCGACCAATGGGCGCGCACGACGGTCAGTGCGCGCTCGGGGCTCATGAGCGTGGACAGGAGGTAGAGCCGGCGCTTGGGTGCGGCCGCGCCGCGCTGGCCGGTGATCTCGGCGACGGCGGCCACGCCGGGAAAGCCGACATCGCGGCCCAACCCCGTCGCCGGCACCACCCGCGCCCGGCGTCGTTCCGGCCGGCCGTGCGCGGCCTCGGTCGTCTCGGCCCATGGCGCCTGTTCGTCTGCGGCCAGATGGGCGCGGGCCTGGCGCAGCAGCTTGGACTGGTTGCCCTTCAGGCAAAGGGCATAGTCGCCGCCGCGCTCCAGCACCGCCGCAGCCATGCGCTTGTGGCAGTGGAGCGCGTCGGCGCTCACCACATGGCCGGACAGATCCAGGCAGGCGACGACGGCGAGCGCGGCCTCCACTTCGTTCTCGCCTGCACCGGGCATTGCCGCCGCCAGCGCCAGCCGTGCCCCGCTGGCCCAGGCCGTCACCATCAGTGGCGGGCTGGTCGCCAGCCCGGCCTCATAGGCGCGCCGCAACGCCTTGCCGTCGATCGCCACCACACCCTCGAGATCGGCCGCGAACGCCGCCGCGAAGCGCGCGAACACGGTCTGGAACGCGGTCGGATCGAGCAGCCGCAGGACGCGGCTGAAGGTGTCGTGGCTCGGCGGATCATAGGCGCCGAGGAGTTGCACCATCACCGTGTGCTTGGATCGGGCGAACTGGGCGAAGTCGACGCAGGTTTCGCCGCCGCACAGCGCCGATGCCACCGCCAGAACCAGGATATCCGCCAGACGATGACGCGCATTACCGGCACGCGGATCGGGGATGTCGTCGAAGATCGAGATCAAACAGGACATCGGCGGCGCCTCCTCTACGCCGCCCACCAATCGAATCCGTTTCGCCAAAATCGACAACTGCCAAATGCGATTCCCCTGCCGCAAGGGGGGAGGGTTCCCCGCGCCTCAATGGCGCCGGTTGGCCAGGAACGTCGGTTGGGGGCTAGGATCTGCTCCAAACAAAGCCCCGGGCAACCATCCCCCTCCCCCGCAAGGGGGGGAGAGGTCAGCACCGGCTGGAGAGACGGCCGTTCCAGTGGGCAACCGCCCATGCGGGGGGCGCCCGAAGGCCGTCTCACCGCCCGCTCAGACCCGATCAGGTCCAGCTGGAATCGTCGCCGCCGTCGCCGCCCCAGTCGCCGCCGTCATCCAGGCTGGCGGTGTCGTAATTGGCGTCGGAGCCGCCGGTGTCGGTCACGCTAGGGTCGGCCGCTGTCCAAGGCGCAGCCGCGTCGGCTACGCTCTGGGTGGCCCCGCCCAGCGCATCCTGGGCCTGGCCGGCAAGATCACCCACCGCGGCCGCCGGGGCTTCCAAAGCGGTCGCCGCCTGCTGGGCGATGGCGCCGGTGCCGCCGGCCATCAGGCCCTTGATGCCTTCGAACAGCAGCGCGCCGCCTGCCACACCGGCCGCCGTGGTCAAGGCGCCGCTCAGGAAGCCGCCGCCACCGCCGCCACCGCCGAACATGCCGCCGCGCTGGGGCATCGGCTGCTGGCCATAGCCCTGCGGACCGGAGTTCTGCTGGCCCCAGGGGTTGTTGGGCTGCTGCTGGCCATAGCCGGAGGCCTGCTGATTATAGCCCTGCGGCAGGCCCATGGGGCCGCCGGCCGGGCGCGCGCCGGCGGTGGGCACCGAGGTGGAGCGTCCGCCGCCGAGCAGATTGCCCAGGAAGCTGCCGGCGCTCGGGGCGGGCGCCGCCGCAGCGGCCTTGGCCTGCGCTTCCAGTTCCTCGATGCGGGCGGCCGCCTGCTGGAGCGCATGCTCCTGCACCAGGACGGTCTGGGACAAGGTGTAGACCGCGTGCGGGGCATCGCTGAGCCGGCGTGCGATCAGTGCCTCGGCTTCCGCGTCGCGCGGCTGGCCTTCCACGCCGCGCATGCGGTCGAACAGGCCATCAATGAGGGCACGTTCCTCGGGAGTCATCTTGCGTCTCCGGTCCAGGGTCAGGGGCACCCTCCGTTAGGGAAGGTTGCACCACGGTACGGCCGGCATATGCGCATGACGAGGCGGCACGATAAGGGCGCGCCGCATGAATTTTTCGTAACAGGTACCCCCGGACGGCGCCACCGCCGTCCGGGGGAGCCGGGATCAGGCCACCAGCTTGTAGGCCGGATTGGTGAGGAATTCCTCGAAGCTGCTGGCCAGCGTCATGTCCGAGAACAGCTTGATGGCTTCGGGGAAACGGCCCTTGTCATAGACGGCCGGGGTGAGGACCTCGCGCAGCTTGGCCATTTCGTCCTCCAGCAAGCTGGTGAACAGCGCGCCGGTGACGGTGCGGCCGTCGTCCAGCTTGGCTTGCAGATGGATCCACTGCCAGATCTGCGCGCGGCTGATCTCGGCGGTGGCCGCATCCTCCATGAGGTTGTACAGCGGCACCGCGCCGCGGCCGCGCAGCCACGCCTCGATATATTGCACGCCGACGCGGATGTTCTCGCGCAGGCCCGCTTCGGTGCGGGCGCCCTCGTGCATCAGCAGCAGGTCGTCGCGGGTCACGTGGACGTCCGCGCGCAGCGTGCCCAGCTGGTTGGCGGCGGGCATCAGGCGATTGAACACCTCCATGGCCACCGGCACCAGATCCGGATGGGCGACCCAGGTGCCGTCGCAGCCCGAAGCGGCCTCGCGCTCCTTGTCGGCGCGCACCTTGGCGAAGGCGGCGTCATTGGCGGCGGGGTCGTTCTTCACCGGGATCTGCGCGGCCATGCCGCCCATGGCGAAGGCCTGGCGGCGATGGCAGGTCTTCACCAGCAGCGCGCCATAGGACTTCAGGAATGCCTCGCTCATCACCATCCGGCCGCGGTCGGGGGTGAGGAAGCGGGCATTCTTGCCCAGGCGCTTGATGAAGGAAAAGATGTAGTCCCAGCGGCCGATATTGAGGCCGGCCATGTGGTCGCGCAGTTCGTAGAGGATCTCGTCCATCTCGAACACCGCCGGCAAGGTCTCGATCAGCACGGTGGCCTTGATCGACTTGGCCGGCAGGCCGAGGCGGGTTTCCGCCAGGGTGAACACGTCGTTCCACAGCCGGGCTTCCAGATGGCTCTCGGTCTTGGGAATGTAGAAATAGCAGCCCGAGCCCTGCGCCTGCGCCGCCTTGGCATTGTGGAAGGCATAGAGGCCGAAATCGAACAGCGCGCCCGAGACGACGGCGCCGTCCACGGTCATGTGGGCTTCCGGCAGATGCCAGCCGCGCGGGCGGATGATGAGCACGGCGGCATTGGCGCCGAGCTTGTAGTCCTTGCCGTTGGAGGCATCGTGGAAGTCGATCTGGCCGGCCCAGCGATCCTTCAGGTTCAGCTGGCCCTCGATCATGTTCGACCACAGCGGCGAGGAGGCATCCTCGAAATCGGCCATGAACACCTTGGCGCCGGAGTTCAGCGCATTGACGATCATCTTGCGGTCCACCGGGCCGGTGATCTCCACCCGGCGATCCTGCAGATCCGCCGGCAGCGGGGCGATGGTCCACTCCGCGTCGCGGATGGCCTTCGTCTCAGCTAAGAAGTCCGGCAGTTCGCCGGCATCGAAGCGGGCCTGACGCGCGGTGCGCTTGGCCAGCAGGTCCAGGCGGGTGGCGTCGAAGGTGCGGTGCAGTTCGGCCACGAAGGCCAGCGCCTCGGAGGTGAGCACCTCCTCATAGCGCGGGGCGAGCGCGCCGGTGATGGCAACGCCGGTAGGAAGGGTGAGCGCGGGGGTCGACATGATGTCGGTCTCCTCTGGAGGACAAAACGAGAGAGGCGAAAGCGGCAAAAGCGTCAGGCCGAGCGGCCTTCGGCGCGGGCGGCCTTGACCGCGGCCCGCAGGTGCGCGGCGGCCGACATGACGTCGGGGGCGGCGCAAAGGGCGGAGACGACGGCCACGCCATCGGCCCCGGCCCGGATCACGTCGGCGGCATCCTCCAGCGCGAGGCCGCCGATGCCCACCATGGGCAGGTGAATGTGGGCGCGCAGGAAGGCGAAGCCCTCCAGCCCGATGGCTGAGCCCGCATCGCTTTTGGTGCCGGTGGCCTTGATCGGGCCGCAGCCCACATAGTCCACCGGGGCGAGGTTGGAGGCGGTCAGTTCGTCCAGCGTGCCGATGGACAGGCCGATGATGGCCTGCGGGCCGAGAAGCGCGCGGGCGGCGGCGGGATCGAGGTCGTCCTGGCCCAGATGCACCCCCTGGGCGCCCACCGCGGCGGCCACATCCACCCGGTCATTGATGATGAGGGGAATGCCCTTGGGGGCCAGCACATCCAGCAGGGCGCGGGCCTGTTCCGCCAGCGCCCGGCCCTTGGCGTCGGGATCGCGCAGCTGCACCAGGGTGGCGCCCCCGGCCACCGCCTGTTCCACGGTCTCGATCAGGCCGCGCGCCTCGGTGAGGCGGGGATCGGTGACCAGATAGACGGAAAGATCGAACGGGTGGGGCATGTGTGATCCTGGCCTTGAAGGCGCGGGGCCATGATGGCATGGCGCAGATAGACGGGGCCGGCGCCCAAGGGAACGCCCGCGCCGGCCAATTGACTTTTGCCGGCCCGGCAACAATGCCGGACCGATTATTTCACGCCGCCGCGTGGAGCCCCGCCGCCGCCACCGGGCCGGGCACCGGGCCGCCAGTGGCCCAGTCCAGCAATTCCACCGTATGGACGATGGGCAGGTCCGTGCCGGAGCCGATCTGGGTCATGCAGCCGATATTGCCGGCGGCGATGATGCTGGGGGCCAGCTTCTCGATGTTCGCCACCTTGCGGTCGCGCAACTGCACCGCCAGCTCGCTCTGGAGCATGTTGTAGGTGCCGGCCGAGCCGCAGCAGATGTGGCTCTCGGAGGGTTCCGCCACCTCGAACCCCACCGTGCGCAGCAACTGTGCCGGCGGGCCCTTGACCTTCTGCCCGTGCTGCAGCGAGCAGGCGGCATGGTAGGCCACCTTGTGGCCCATGGGCCGCTCCGCCACGGGCAGGCCGAGGGTGGCCGCATATTCGGAAATGTCCTTGGCCAAGGCCGAGACCCGCCGCGCCTTCTCCGCATAGGCGGGGTCGAGGCGCAGCATATAGCCGTAGTCCTTGATGGTGGTGCCGCAGCCGGACACGGTGACCAGGATGGCATCCAGCCCCTGGCCCTCGATCTCGGCGGTCCAGGCATCCACATTGGCGCGGGCCTGGGCCAGCGCCTGCTCCTCGCGGCCCATATGGTGGACCAGGGAGCCGCAGCAGCCTTCCTTCTCCACCCGCACCACCTCCACCTGGAAGCGGTTGAGCAGGCGGATGGCGGCTTCGTCGATCTCCGGCCGCAGCACCGGCTGGGCGCAGCCGCCCAGCAGCGCCACGCGGGCACGCCGGGGGCCGGTGGCCGCATGGGTGCCGGGCATCTCGCTGGGGGCGCGTCCCTTGGGAAAGCCGGGCGCGAGGCGCAGCATGGCCGCCATGGGCCGCAGCGGCTTGATCAGATCCAGCACCGGCGCCAGCGGCTTGGCCAGCGCGGCCCCGGCGAGCGCAAAGCGGAAGCGGTCGCGATAGGGCAGGATGGCGGCGAGCAGGGCGCGGTTCAGGCGGTCGAAGAATGGCCGCTGGTAGGTCTGGTGGATATGGGCGCGGGCATGGTCCACCAGGTGCATGTAATGCACGCCGGAGGGGCAGGTGGTCATGCAGGACAGGCAGGACAGGCAGCGATCCACATGCTTGACCACCTCTTGCGTGGCGGGGCGGTCATTCTCCAGCATGTCCTTGATCAGATAGATCCGCCCACGCGGACTATCCAGCTCGTCGCCCAGCAGCACATAGGTGGGGCAGGTGGCGGTACAGAAGCCGCAATGCACGCAGGCGCGCAGGATCTTCTCGGATTCCGCCACATGCGGATCGGCCAGCTGGGCCAGGGAGAATGTGGTCTGCATGATGCTAGCGAACCTCCGCCGCGTGCGGCTCCGGAGCGGTCATGAAAAATCTCGGTTCACGGCCCATCTTACACCCCCGCATACATGCGGCCGGGGTTGAGCAGGCCGTTGGGGTCGAAGCTATGCTTCACCCGCGCGGTCAGAGCCCCGAGGGCGCTCTCCAAAGGCTGGAACACCGGGGTGCCGATGCGCTCGGCCAGAGTGCCGCGCACCAAGGTGGCGTGGCCGCCGAAGGGAGCCAGGGTGGCGCGCACCTGATCGCCCATGGCTGCTTCGCCGGGCAGCAGCAGCCAGATCAGCCCGCCGGCCCAGTCGCAGAAGGCTTCCGCGCCGAGATCGGCGGCGAGTTTGGCCGCCAGCAGTGGGCCGCCGGCGGGGGCGGTGGACAGGCGCCACACCGCGCGATCGCCGGTGCCGGCGAAGGGCTGCACATCGCGGATCGCCGCCCACAGGGCCAGTGACGGCTCGTCGTCGATCGCCTCCACCGCGCCGAACGGCATCAGCACGGAGATCAGCATGGCGCGGCGCGCCCGCACCGAGGGGGCCACCCCCTCCAGGCGCAGCACCACCACCGGGCCGTCCACGTCGAGCGCGGGAATGCGCGCGCCGATGCCGGCGGGCAAAAAGGCGGCGCCGGAAATCTCGCAGGAGGAGCCCATGGCCGCGCTCATGGCCCGGCCGGCGGTCTCCGGCGTCACGCCGGGCAGGATCACGGTTTCCTGGGTGGCGGGGCGCGGCAGCACCTTCAGGGTGACTTCGCTCAGCACCCCCAAGGTGCCGTAGGAGCCGGCCAGCAGCCGCGGCAGGTCGTAGCCGGTGACATTCTTCACCACCCGGCCGCCGGACTTGAACACCTCGCCCCGCCCCGACACCGCGCGGGCGCCCAGCGCATGGTCGCGGGCGGCGCCGTGGCTGATGCGGCGCGGGCCGGACAGATTGCAGGCGAACACCCCGCCGATGCTGCCGGCCCCCGGCGCACCGCCCAGCAGCGGGCCGTAATCCATGGGCTCGAACGCCAGCATCTGGCCGCGCTCGGCCAGCAGCGTTTCGATCTCCGCCATGGGCGTGCCGGCCTTGGCGGAGAGGATCAGTTCCTCCGGCTCATAGAGCATGACGCCGGAGAGGCCGGACACATCCAGGGTACGGTCGGTCTGGCTGGGCCGGCCGAGGCCGCGCTTGGAGCCGCGGCCGACGATGTCCAGGGTGGTGTTCTCCCTGAGCGCGGCGGTCACTGCCTCGGCAAGCGTGGCTTCGTCGGCAATGGTGATGATGTCGGACATGAGGAAGCCGGCGCTCAGAAGCGGGGAAGATCGGGAAACGGCACCTGGCCGCCGCTCACATGCATGCGGCCCATTTCGGCGCAGCGGTGCAGGGTGGGAAACACCTTGCCGGGATTGAGCAGGCCCTGGTCGTCAAAGGCGCATTTCAGCCGCTGCTGATGGGCTAGGTCCACCTCATTGAACATCACCGGCATCAGGTCGCGTTTTTCCACGCCGACCCCGTGCTCGCCGGTGAGCACGCCGCCCACCTCCACGCACAGGCGCAGGATGTCGGCGCCGAACGATTCGGCCGCGTCCATCTCACCCTTGTTGGCGTCATACAAAATGAGCGGGTGCAGATTGCCGTCGCCCGCATGGAAGACGTTGGCGCACTTCAGGCCATAGTGTTCGGAGAGTTCGCGCATGCGCGCCAGCACCTTGGGCAATTGCTTGCGCGGGATGGTGCCGTCCATGCACAGATAGTCCGGCGAGATGCGGCCCACCGCCGGGAAGGCGGCCTTGCGCCCGGCCCAGAAGCCGAGCCGCTCCTCCTCGCTGGTGGAGACCCGCAAGGTGGCGGCGTTGCAGGCCTGCGCGATGGCGGTGACTTCCTCCAGCAGATGCACGCATTCCGCCTCGGGGCCGTCCAGCTCGATGATCAGCAGGGCTTCCACATCCAGCGGATAGCCCACGTTCACGAATGCCTCGGCGGCGGCGATGGCGTCGCGGTCCATCATCTCGATGGCGGCGGGGATGATGCCGGCGGCGATGGTGCGGGCCACGCATTCGCCCGCATCCTCGGAGGTGGGAAAGCCCACCAGCACGGCGCGGGCGGTGTCCGGCTTCTTGAGCAGCCGCACGGTGACTTCGGTGACCACCCCCAGCAGCCCCTCCGAGCCGACGATGACGCTGAGCAGGTCCAGCGCGCCGGGGTCCAGATGCTTGCCGCCGAGGCGGATGATCTCCCCCGAGATCAGCACCAGTTCCACCCCCAGCACATTGTTGGTGGTGAGGCCGTATTTCAGGCAGTGCACGCCGCCGGAATTCTCGCCCACATTGCCGCCGATGGTGCAGGCGATCTGCGAGGAGGGGTCGGGGGCATAATAGAAATTCTCCTGCTCCACCGCCTTGGTGATGCCGAGATTGGTCACGCCCGGCTGCACCACGGCGCAGCGGTTGGGCAGATCGATATCCAGCACGCGGTTGAACTTGCCCATGCCCAGCAGCACGGCGTCGGAGAGCGGCAGCGCGCCCCCGGACAGCGACGTGCCGGCGCCGCGCGGCACCACGCGAATGCCGTTGTCATGGCAATAGCGCAGCACCTTGGCCACCTGGGCGGTGTCGGAGGGCAGCACCACCACCAAAGGCAGTTGCTTATAGGCGGTGAGCGCGTCCGATTCGTAGGGACGCATCTCATGTTCCTGGGCGATCACCCCTTCGCCGGGCACGATGGCGCGCAGCGCGGCGATGATCTCGTCCCGGCGGGCCAGCACCCCCGCATCCGCTTCCGGCAGCCTGAGGCCCGTCATGGCGGTTCGTCCCTAGAATGTTTCTCGTTGCGCGAACTATAATCGTTTCGATGCGAAAAGCTGTCGCTGATTGTTGCCGTAGCGGCTAAAATCAAATTCGCCATGGAAACAATCCGACGCGATCCAACCGCTCCCGCCCGCCGCTCCTCGCCCGAGGTGCGGCCGATGATCGGCAATCTGGGCGATCTGGAAATCTTCGCCCGCATCGTCACCACCGGCGGCCTCTCCGCCGCCGGGCGCGAACTGGGCCTCTCCCCGCCCGTGGTGTCCAAGCGGGTGCAGCGGCTGGAGGAGCGGCTCGGCACCCGGCTGTTCCAGCGCACCACCCGCAAGGTGACGCTGACCGAGGCCGGGCAAGGCTTTTACGACCGGGTGGTGGCCATCCTCGCCTCGGTGGAAGAGGCCGAGATGCAATTGGCCCGGCGCTCGTCGGAGGCGCGCGGGCTGCTGCGGGTGTCCGCGCCGACCTCGTTCGGGCGGCTGCACATCGCCCCCCATCTCGGCCCGCTGCTCAATGCCAATCCCGAGCTGATGGTGGATCTGGAACTCTCCGACGCCTTCGTGGATATCGTCGGCGACGGCTTCGACATCGCCGTGCGCATTGCCGACCTCACCGATTCCAGCCTGGTGGCCCGGCGCCTCGCCCCGGTGCACCGGGTGCTGTGCGCGACCCCGGCCTATCTGGCGCAGGCGGGCATTCCCCGCGCCTTCACGGATCTCGCCGACCATGTGCTGCTGGCCACCCACGGCCAGGACCCCTGGCGGCTGCAAGGCCCCGACGGGCCGGTGACGCAGCGCGTGCATTCCCCGCTGCGCACCAATTCCAACGAAGTGGTGCGCGAGGCGGTGCTGGCCGGGGTAGGCATCGCCTTGCGTTCCACCTGGGACGTGGGGCCGGAGCTGAGCAGCGGCGCGCTGCAAGTGGTGCTGCCGGCCTATCGCGCCTCGCACCGGGTGGGGGTGTTCGCGGTCTATCCCTCGCGGCGATTCCTGCCGCAGAAGGTGCGGGTGTTCATCGACCATCTCGCCGCCCTCTATGGCTCGGTGCCGCCCTGGGATGCCGGACTGGAACACCTGTTCGAGCCGCAGTCGCCCGGATAACAGGTGGCGGAGGTGAAATCGGGTTGGCGCCTGGGATCTCGTCCGGCATAAGCGGGGCACCTTCCCCGCATGGCTGTCATGACCGACCCCTCCCCTTCGCCCGTCCATATTTCCCGCGCCGGCATCCTCCATGGTGCCCGCGTCATGATCCCGCTGATGCCGGGGTTAGCGGTATTCGGCATGGCGTTTGGCGCCGCCGCCGCCCAGAAGGGCTTCACCGCTCTGGAAACGGCGCTGTCCAGCGGGCTGGTGTTCGCGGGCCTGGCGCAGATGGTGGCGCTGGAGGGGTGGTCGCAGACCTGGACCCCCGCCGGCCTGCTGGCGCTGGCGCTGCTCACCTTCACCATCAACATGCGCCATTTCCTGATGGCTGCCTCCATGCGGCCCTGGCTCGGCGAATTGCCCGGCTGGCAGGCCTATCCGTCCCTGTTCCTGCTGGCGGACAACAATTGGGCCGCCGCCATGCGCTATCGCGCCAAGGGCGGCAGCGATGCGGGCTTCTATATCGGCTCCGGCCTCATCACCTGGGTGTTCTGGGTGCTGTCCAGCGTGGCGGGGCAGGTGATCGGCGGCGGCATTCCCGATCCCAAGCGCTTCGCCATCGACCTGGTGGTGCCGGCCTTCTTCGTCGCCATGCTGGTGCCCAACTGGAAGGGCCGGCGCGAGGCGGTGGGCTGGGGCGTGGCGGCGGCGGTGTCGGTGACCGCGTCCTATCTGGTGCCCGGCTGGTGGTTCATCGTCATCGGCGCGGTGACCGGCGCCCTGGCGGGGGGATTTGCCGATGACTAGCCTGGTGGATCCTCAGACCCTGCTGGCCATCGGCGTGATGGCGGTCACAACGCTGTTCAACCGCACCGCCGGCTTCTTCCTGATGCGGCTGGTGCCGTTGACCCCGCGGGTGCGCAAGGTGCTCGATGCCTTGCCCGGCGCGGTGCTGGTGGCCATCGTCGCGCCCACCGCCGTGCATGGCGACAAGGCCATGGCGGCGGGGCTGGTCACCGCCTTCGTGGTGACCAAGCTCACCCGCAGCGATTTTCTCGCGGTTCTGGCGGCGGTGGCGGTGGCGGCGGGGCTGCGCGTCTTCACGCTCTGAGCCCGCCGCGTCCGCCGGGGGTCAGTTGGAGCCGGCGGGACGGGGCAGCGTGGCGCTCACGGTCTCGGCGGCGGGACGGGCCGGGGCGCTTCCGCTGACCACCGGCGCGCCGGTGGACGCGGACGGCGCGGCGGGATCGGTGACAACCGGTGCCGGCTTGGGGCGCGGCTTGGCGCGGCCCAGCGCCTGCACCATGGCGATCACGTCCCGATGCAGCGCGTCGGACTTCTCGATGTTGAAATGGTCGAGCCCCTGGGCGGCGGCGGCATCCTCATTGCGGTTCACCAGCACGCCGGAGAAGCCCGGCCCGGTGGTGAGGCGTTTACCGAAGCCGTTGTTGGACTGGTAGTAATTGACGAAGCGCCCGCCGGAGCGGCCCACCTGCGTCACCCCCACCGGATCGAAGGTCACCACCAGGCGGGGCGGCACGCCCAGCGCGGTCATGCGCTCGGCCATCTCCACCGCCGCATCCGCGCCCAGCGAATGACCCACGATCACCACCGGCGCCTTGCCATGGGCCTTGGACCACGCCACCGCATCCTGCGCCAGTTGCGGCCAAGCGCCATATTCATAGACGTTGGAGGCGATGCCCTTGGCCCGCATCTTATCCGACAGCGCATCCAGCCCGGTGGAGAAGACATTGGCGAGGCCGCGCATCAGATAGACCCGCGGGCCGGTCTGCGCCTGGGCGCTGCCCTGGAGCACCACCGGCAGCAGCAGCACCGCCAAAAGAAAAGGGACCAAACGCGAAAATACCAAGCGGGGCCGGAACGTCATGGAGTCACCGTCTATTGCTCAGCGTTTCTGACCACATTTGCAGCTATGAGCAACGCCCCGGACACGGTTCTGTCGCATTCCGCTCCTGCCAAGCCGGCACTTTTCCAGAGGTGCGTGGCGCGGGGGCATCACTCGCGGGCGGAAATCAGCGCCGCGCTGGGATGCCACAGCGGCGCATAGCCCGCCGCCAGCGCATTCAGCACCACCGGCGGGGTCAGCGCCGGCACCGTGTCGGTGGGCGCCGGGCCGCCGGACATAGCGTGCCAGCCGGAGAAGCTCCAGCGCAGCAGATGCCCGTCCTTCACCGCCACCGGACCGTCATCGCCCGCGAACACCGCGCCGCTCGGCAGATCCTTCAGCAGCTTGGGATGGCGGCGGCGACGGGTGCCCTGGAGGCGCTCCGCGTGCAGGCGGCGATCCATCTCGCCCGCGCCCGGCGGCAGCGTGCCCTCGGCCTTGGCCCAGGCGGCGGAAAAGGCGTCCGCCGCCACGCGCCGGCACTGGAAGCACGGCCGGTGGCCGGCGGCGAACGCCACCACCTCGTCGAGGAAGAACAGCTCCGTATAGCCCTCCCCCATCACCGCGCGGCGGCGATCGCGGAAGGTGAGCGCGCAGCAGATCCATTGCCGCGACACCCACGCCCGCCCGGTGAGGGTGCGGGTGTGCGGATCATGGATGCGTCCGCCGCGATTGCCCATCAGCAGGCCACGGGCGGGATGGGCGGCAATGTCGCCGAACGGATCGACGCGGTTGCGCAGCGGGCCGATGGCGCCGCTCATGTCAGATCCACCGCAGGCGCATCGCCCACCAGCAGGATGTGCAGGCTGCGCGGCCCGTGGGCGCCCAGCAGCAAGGTCTGCTCGATGTCGGCGGAGCGGGACGGGCCGGTGATCCAGTTCACCGTGCGCGGCAAGGTGCCGGGACCGTAGACCGCGCGGATGGAGGTCCACACATCCTCATAGGTGCCGGTGACATCGGCGGCATTCACCACCACCAGATGGTGATCGGGCAGGAGGTTCAGCGTCGAGGGATTGTCCGGCCCCGACAGCATCACCACTGTGCCGGATTCCGCAATGCCGGCGAAGGCATGGGACAGGCCGGCCAGTTGCCGCCCGTCGGAGGCGCCGATCCACACGTCGAGGGTCGGCTGGGTGTGCCAGGGCAGATTGGCCAGGCGCGCATCACCACCGCGCAGGATGGTCATGGGCAAATTGCGGTCGCGCAGATAGGCAGCCACCGCATCGGGCACCGCGGCGGCGTCGGGCAGATGGTCGAGGGTGGCGGCGGCCGCCTCCACCATGGCCTTGAACAGGTCGAGCCGCGCGGCGGGGGCCAGTTGCGCCCGCGCCGGAATCACGCCGCGCGGATGGCCGGCGATGCGGTCGGCCACGTCCTGCACGCGGGGGGCTTCCTTGCCGGTGGACCCCAGGGCCCGGCGGATGGAACCGAAGACGACATCACGGGAAGCAGTCACGGGCACTCAACTCCGACACGCAGAAGAAGACGGGCCATCGACCCGCACGCGTGCGCCGCCCTGAGGGCCGCGCTCAATTGGCCACACTCACTCGGCCGCGTTCACTTGCCCGCCTTGCGGGCGGCCCATTGGGCCTGGAAGGTGTCACCTTCCGGTACTGGAAAGTCCCGATGCTTGGTCCAGCCGCCAGCCAGCGGCAAGGACGAAAACCGCCCCTTGCTGCGTCCGGCCAGCTTCATCGCCGCCATGGCAAGGCGGGTGGCCGGCCGATACAGCCAGCCGCGCGTGGCCACGAATGCCCACAGCCCCAGGCCATAGCGCTGGGTCGCCGGGGTCAGATGCCGCTCGAATTCCTTCTCCCGCCAGTGCCGCATCAGCTTGGGCAGCGGAATGCGCACCGGGCACACCTCTTCGCACCGGCCGCAGAAGGTGGAGGCATTGGGCAGGTTGCGGCCCTTGTCGATGCCGATCAGCGAGGGGGTGAGCACCGCGCCCATGGGGCCGGGATAGACCCAGCCATACGCATGCCCGCCCACCGCATGATAGACTGGGCAATGGTTCATGCAGGCGCCGCAGCGGATGCAGCGGAGCATCTCGCGCAACTGCCCGGCCAGCATGGCGGAGCGGCCATTGTCCAGGATCACCACATGATAGTCGCCCGGCCCGTCCACGTCGTCGGCGCGGCGGGGGCCGGTGGAGAAGGTGGTGTAGACGCTCATCTCCTGCCCGGTGGCCGAGCGCGCCAGCACCCGCAGCAACTGGCTCACATCCTCCAGGGTCGGCACCAATTTCTCGATGGAGGCCAGCACGATGTGCGCCTTGGGCAAGGTCTGGGTGAGGTCGCCATTGCCCTCATTGGTGACGATGATCGAGGTGCCGGTCTCCGCCACCAGGAAATTGGCGCCGGTGATGCCCACGTCCGCCACCAGGAATTTCTGGCGCAGCTCTCCGCGCGCCTCGGCGAGCAGCGCGGTGGGCTCTGAGAGGTTGCGCTCGGGCGCCAGATGCGTGTGGACCCGGCGGAAATCCGCCTCCACCTGGGATTTGTTGAGATGGATGGCCGGGGCGATGATGTGGGACGGCCCCTCGCCGCGGATCTGGATCAGATATTCGCCCAGATCCGTCTCCACCGGCTCGATGCCGTTGGCTTCCAGATGGTCGTTGAGCGCGATCTCTTCCGAGATCATGCTCTTGCCCTTGGTGACGGTCTTGGCGCCCAGGTCCCGGCAGATGCGCAGCACGATGTCGCGCGCCTCCGCCGCATCCACGGCGAAATGCACATGGCCGCCGGCTTCCCGCGCCTTGGTCTCGAACCGCTCCAGATAGAGATCGAGATGGGCCAGCGTATGGTTCTTGATGTCCCGCGCGCTGTCGCGCAGGGCCTCGAACTCCGGCATTTTGGCCGCGGCGGCGGCGCGCTTGCCGATGAAGCCCGGCCCCACCTTGGCCAGCGCCTCCTGCAAAGGCGCATCGGCCATGGCCTTGCGGGCATTTTCCTTGAAGTCCGGCGAGGTGATGTGGACGCTCATGACCGGCTCCCCTCTCCGTTGCGTGGCGGCTGGCCGATGGCGGGCGTCTCGCCCACCCCCGCCAGCACTTCCGCCACATGGCGCACGTTCACCGCCCGGCCGTCCCGTTGCAGCTTGCCGGCCATGTTCATCAGGCAGCCGAGATCGCCGGCGAGCAACGTGTCGGCGCCGCTGGCCAGGATGTTGGCGGTCTTCTTCTCGACGATGGCGTTGGAGATGTCGGGATATTTCACGCAGAAGGTGCCGCCGAAGCCGCAGCACACGTCGCTGTCGGGCATTTCCGTCAGCGTCAGCCCCTCCACCGAGGCCAGCAGCTTGCGCGGCTGCGCCTGGATGCCCAGCTCCCGCAGGCCCGAGCAGCTGTCGTGATAGGTCACGGTGCCGTCGAAGGCGGCGGTCACATGGGTCACGCGGCGCACGTCGGTGAGAAAGGACACCAGCTCGAACACCTTGGCGCAGAAGCGGTCCACCCGCCCGGCCCAGTCCGGCTCGCCCACGAACAGTTCGGGATAGTGGCTCTTGATCATGCCGGCGCAGGAGCCGGACGGCACCACCACATAATCGAAGGTCTCGAAGGCGGCGATGGTCTGCTCGGCCAGGGCTCGGGTGGTGACCCGGTCGCCGGAATTGAAGGCCGGCTGGCCGCAGCAGGTCTGGCGCGGCACGTTCACCTCGCACCCGGCCTGCTCCAGCAGGCGCGCGGCGGCAAAGCCGACGCTGGGGCGCATGGTATCCACCAGGCAGGTGACGAAGAGCCCGACGGAAACGGGGCGCTGGTCTCTCATGGGCATCGGCGGGGTTTCATCCAAAGCGAGGGCGGGATCCTGGACGGACTCTTGCGGCACTCTTGAACGGCGGCGTCAGGCCGGACGGGGCAACGTCTCCCGGTCGAAGCCCCAGCCGGTTGTGTACAGGCGCCCCCTCCCAGGGCCGCCGAAAACGGTCTCCCATGCCGCACCAGCGGGCGCCCGGCGGCCGGCGCACCGCCTCTGCGCGTGAGGAGGCATTTATATCATTGGACTTTCTCCAAAGAAAAGCACGCCCCCTTCATGCCGCCTTCCCCAGCGGACTCACGAAATGATGATGCGCGCCCCCGGCCTCAGCCGGGTAAGCAGGCGACGCATGTCGGCGGGCGCCAGCGCGACGCATCCTTCCGTGGCCAGGTAACCGGGCCGCGCCTGATGGATGAAGATCGCCGAGCCCCGTCGCCGCACCCGGGGGCGGGTGTTGTGGTCAAGCACCAGCAGGAGGTCATACAGCCAATCATCCCGCCTCAGCCGCTCGTGGGAGGGCGCAAAGGGCAAGCTGTCCGGGGGCACCGTCACCGGGCAATTGTAGCGCCGGTCGTCCGGGTCGTCGCACCAGCCGTCATCGACGCCGATGGGGGCGGCGGGCAGCCGGGTGGCCGGGCGGGGCCTCAGGTCCCCCCGATACAGCACCCGCAGGATGCGCCAGACCCCCGCCGGGGTGCGCCCGTCGCCTTCGCGCTTGTCGAAGGCGACGCCGGAGCGCCCCAGCGCCACGGGAATGGCCAGCCCCCCCGCCGTCAGAACCCCGCGATGGCGGCTGCCCGGCAGGCGGCGGACCACCAGTTTCGCGATCCCCACAGGAAGTTGCGTCGTCATCACGTAATATAATACCCCTAGCGCTCAGTTTCACTGGGCAAATTTGCGCGAATCCCCGAGCGTGATGTACTTGCGCGATTCGCGTGCCCGCAAGCCCCGCAAGGGCGAACAGGGTAACGGAGGTTTGCATGGCGAATGCGTGGAAGATTCTGGTGGTCGAGGACGACCCCGAACTGCGCGAAGCGCTGATTGAGCAGCTCGCGCTCCAGGACGAGTTCGAGGCCATTCCGGCGGACTGCGCCCAGGCGGCCATGGATGCCGCCAAGAACGGCGCCGTGGATCTGGTGATCATGGACGTGGGCCTGCCCGACATGGACGGGCGCGATGCCGTGCGGCAGATGCGCAAGAACGGCTTCAAGGCCCCCATCATCATGCTGACCGGGCACGATACCGACTCGGACACCATCATGGGCCTGGAAGCGGGCGCCAATGACTATATCGTCAAGCCGTTCCGCTTCGCGGTGCTCCTCGCCCGCCTGCGCGCCCAGATGCGCAGCCACGAGGCCAGCGAGGACGCGGTGTTCGCCATCGGCCCGTACAGCTTCCGGCCCGGCGCCAAGATGCTGCTGACCGATCGCGGCTCCAAGATCCGCCTCACCGAGAAGGAAACGGCGATCCTGCGCTATCTCTACCGCGCCGGCAAAAGCCCGGTGGCGCGCGAGACCCTGCTGCAGGAAGTGTGGGGCTACAATTCCGGCGTGACCACCCACACGCTCGAAACCCACATCTACCGCCTGCGGCAGAAGATCGAGCCCGATCCCTCCAACCCCACCCTGCTGGCCACCCAGTCCGGGGGCTACAAGCTCGTCCCGTGACCCCACCCGCCATCCCCAGGAGCCGCGCGTGAGTCTCGACCAGGATGTCGTGCTGCTCCAGGGTGTGCCCACCTTCCGTGTGCTCTCCCCGGAGGCGCTGCGCATTCTGGCCATCAGCGCCGAGCAGCGCGCCGTGGCATCAGGCGAGGTGCTGTTCCGCATGGGGGACGCCGCCGACTGCGGCTATGTGGTGATGACCGGGCGGGTGGAGGTGTTTTCCGAGCGCGCCGGCAAGCGCCGCAATGCCTGCGAGGCCCTGCCCGGCGCCCTGATCGGCGAGATGGCGCTGATCCTGGACCGCCCCCGCCCCGCCACCGCGGTGGCGCTGGAGCCCGCCACCGTCATGCGCATTCCCCGCAGCACCTTCCTGCGGGTGCTGGAAGGCTTCCCCGAAGCGGCGGTGGACCTGCGGGCGGCCTTCGCCGAGCGGGTCAACGGCCTGCTCCGCTCCCTCGACACGGTGCGCGATCGCCTGGAAACCCCGATCCGGCCGGTGCGGCGGCGGTAGGGTACCGATCCGCTGCCGGTGGCGGCGCTTCCGTGTTGCTGGACCTCAGTCCCCTTGGGCTCCGTCCGCTGCACCTTTCGAGATCGCCGCCTCGTACGCGGCTTGAAGCTCGGCGAAGACGGAGCGCGCCGGGCGTGGCGCGCCCAGATGCAGGTGGCGGAGTTCGTCCATGAAGGCGCGCCACAGGTCTGGACCGCCGGCCTCCAGCAGTTCGGCCCGAACCGAGAGCGTTTCGCTCGCGGCAGTGTGCCGGCGCCCCCACGCCCCCATGTGGGCCAGCAGCGGCACCAATTGGATGGACGCTTCGGTGAGGGCGTAGATTCCTTTCTGGCGATGGCTCGGATCATCGCTGCGCGTCAGCAGTCCCGACTGGACCAACCGCTTGAGCCGGCTGGAGAGGATGTTGGACGCGATGCCCTCCTCGCTTTGGGACAAAAGTGCGCCATAGCTGCGCCGGTTGCCGAACATGAGGTCGCGGATGACGATCAGGCTCCACGGATCTCCCAGCTGTTCGAGCGTGAGATTGATGGGGCAGCCGGATCGTTGTGTCTGCGCCACTGAGGATCCTCATGGAGTCCGCTTGCGACATGCAAGCTGTTTGCATATGGTGAAACCACTTGCACTCTGCAAGTAGTTTAGGGACGGACGCATCCATGTCGCTGGCACTCTACGGCCACCCCTTCTCGTCCTATACGCAGAAGGCTCTGATCGCCCTCTATGAGAACGAGACACCCTTCGCGTTCCGCAGCATCGACCCGGAGTCTGCGGCGAACGTCGCGGAATGGCTGCGTCGCTGGCCGCTGCGCAAGTTTCCCCTGCTGGTCGACGGCGAACGGGACGTGGCGGAGACCAGCATCATCATCGAATACCTGCAGATCGTTTACCCCGGCCCCCGTCTTCTGCTGCCCACCGACCCGATGGCGGCGTTGGAGGTGCGCTTCCTCGATCGCTTCTTCGACTTGCATGTGATGGAGGCCATGCAGGTCGCGGTGGAAGCCAAGCTGGGGAAACTGCCGATCAAGAGCGACGAGGGCCTGGCCATCGCCACCGCGCGTCTTGAGCGCGCCTATGGCTGGCTCGAAACCCATCTTGCCGGCCGGAGTTGGGCGGCGGGCGAGCACTTCACCCTTGCGGACTGCGCCGCCGCGCCGTCCCTGTTCTATGCCGATTGGACCTACCAGATCCCCGGTGGCTACCCGCTTTTGCGCGCCTACCGCGCCCGGCTGCTGGCCCGCCCGTCCGTTGCCCGGGCCGTGGATGGCGGCCGTCCGTTCCGCAGCTACTTCCCCCTCGGGGCGCCGGATCGGGACTAACCAGGGCACACGGGACGTCGGCGGGCTTCGCCGATCCGGCACTGTGCGGACATTGCACGGTCCCCTTGCGCCTGAGACGACCGCCCCTGCCCTGCACCCGATCTTGGCAGGCACACATGGGATGCGCTATCGCAGGCGGCACCCGGCCATCAGACCCGCAGGCCCTCCGTCATGCCCATCCCCATGGCCATCCAGCACGCCACCGAGGACTTCGAGCGCTTCCTGGCCGATGCCCGCGACACCTCGGGCCTGACCACCCGCAACCAGACCTACACCATGGTGGACGGCGTGCTGCGCGCCTTCCGCGCCCGCCTCAATGTGCGGGACGCGATCCGCTTCGCCAATGTGCTGCCGCCGGTGCTGCGGGCGATCTTCGTCGCCGACTGGGACACGGACACCGCGCCGCTGGCGTTCGCGGATCGTACCGTCATGACCAAGGACGCCCAGGGCCTGCGCACCCACCACAATTTCGCGCCGGACACCTGCATTGCCGATGTCGCCCAGGCCCTGCGCCGAAACATGGATGCGGCCGCTCTGGACCAGGTGCTGGAGACCCTGCCGGAGGGCGCTCGCGCGTTCTGGCGCGTGCCCGAAGCCGCCTGACGGGCGCCGCCGTCAGATGTCGAACGTCACCGCCACCGGCACATGGTCGGAGGGCTTGTCCCACGAGCGGGCGTGCTTCAGCACGGTCATGGCGCTGGCCTTGGGGGCAAGGCCCTGGCTGGTCCACACATGGTCCAGCCGCCGGCCGCGATCATTCACGGTGTAATTGGGCGAGCGATAGCTCCACCAGGTGAACAGCTTGTCCGTGGGCGGCACGAAATTGCGCATCACGTCCACCCAGGGGCCGGCCGCCTGGAAGCGCTGCATCAGTTCCACCTCCACCGGCGTATGGCTGACCACGGACAGCAATTGCTTGTGGTTCCACACGTCGGCTTCCAGCGGCGCGATGTTGAGATCGCCCACCAGAATGGCGTGGCCCCCCGCCGGGCGACCGGCCTCGGTGAGGCGCTCCCAGGCGATGGCCTCCTCCAGGAAGGCGAGCTTGTGGGCGAACTTGGGGTTGATCTCCGGGTCCGGCTCGTCGCCGCCCGCCGGCACGTAGAAATTATGGATGGTCACCGGCGCACTGAGGCCCCCGCCCGCGCCCAGGGTCACCGCAATATGCCGGGCATCGCCCTTGGCACAGAATTCCTGTTTCTCGATGGACTCGAACGGCCGCTTGGAAAAGGTGGCCACCCCATGCCACCCCTTCTGGCCATTCAGCGCGATATGGGGAAAGCCCAGCTCGCGGATGGCGGCGAGGGGGAATTGGTCGTCCTGGCACTTGGTCTCCTGGAGACACAGGACGTCCGGCTTGAGTTCCTCCACCGCGGCCTTGACCAGATCGAGGCGGATGCGGACGGAATTGATGTTCCAGGTGCAGACGGTAAGGGACAAGGGGAACGTCCGGAGCGGGAGGAAGGAAGCCTGACCTAGCCGGTCCCGGCGCCGGAGGGCAAGGCCGGGCGTTGCCCCCATGCGCCCGGTAGGCGCGCTCCGATCGCGCATGCGCGAACGGGACGGGCAGCAAGAACCGGCTGCCTCAATTCAGCGCCGCGCATTCAGGCCGCTTTTTTCGCGAGCCTTGAATTGGAGCCGCCTTCAAAAAAACCGCCCAACGCGCTATCTTCAAGTCCAGGAGGGTCACTTGATGACCGACGAGCAGCGCCGCGCCGCCATAAAGAAGCTCATCAAGGACTACACGGCGAAAATCACCGTGAGCAAAGAGGCCGCGCGCGACGCCTTAATCGCCGAGGGCATCTACACCGAGAACGGTGATCTGGCCCCGGAATATGGCGGCCCCGTCAAAAAGCCCAAGTCGGCGGCTTGAGCCGTCTCGCGACCTCATTCGTTCTTGGATACCATGGCTGCGACGCAGCGGTGGCGGGAGAGGTTCTGGCCGGGACATCCGAAATCATCTTCAGCGATGAAGATCATGACTGGCTCGGACCCGGCGCCTACTTCTGTGAGGCCGATCCCCGACGCGCCCTGGAATGGGCGCAGTGGAAGGCGAGCCGGGGTACTTATGAGGCTCCGAGCGTCATCGGTGCGATTATCGATCTGCGCAACTGCCTCGACCTCACAACGCGCGAGGATCTGGAACTGGTCCGCACCAGCTATCACTCCTTTGTCCTGGCACAGGAAAAGGCTGGTCTTCCGGTGCCTGAGAACAGGAGCCCGCGAGGGCAGCCTGAGCAGGACCACCTTCTGCGGTATCTGGACTGCGCGGTGATCCGCCACTTGCACAGCATGATGGATCTGCAAGGGGGCACCGGCATCGCCCCCTACGACACCGTGCGTGGCATGTTCACGGAGGGCGGCCGGCTATATCCTGGCGGCGGCCTTCACGAGCGCACCCACGTCCAGATCGCCGTGCGCAAGCCGGAGTGCATCCGCGGCTTCTTCCGCCCCCGGCCCTATCCGACGCTTTGATACCAGCGCGCCCCTATTGCAGCATGCGCTCGAAATTGATGTTGAACAGCTTGGGGTCGGGGCGGGTGGTGTAGTTGAGGTTCGAGATCGCCACCGACGTGTCGTAGCCCTGCGGATCGGTCACGATCCACTGCCGCAGCTGATAGTCCTTGGCGTCGAATAGCAGCAGCAGGCGATAGGTGCCCATCATCGGCACCTGTTCCTGCATCACCACCGAGACATAGACATTGTCCTCATAGACCCCGGTCACATTGGGGTTCAGTACCAGCTCGATCTTGTCGGCGAGCAGGAAGCGCAAGGGCGTCTGCGCCAAAGGCGTCACGTCCTGGGTGTTCAGGCGGCGGTCGCGCACCACCACCGACTGGCCGTTGGACACCAGTTCGATGGTGGCCGGGGCATTGTATTCGAACCGCACCTTGCCGGGCTTCTGCATGTAGAAGTCGCCGGTCTTGCGGCTGCCGTCGGAATCGATCTGCACAAAGGTGCCCACCAGGGTCTGCACCGAATTCCAATAGGTGGTGAGCTTGTTCACCGTGGTCATGGCGGCGCGGTCGAGATTACCCTGGGCCGGCGCGGGGGCCGGGTTCTGCAGCGGATTGCGGGGCGCGGCGGCCACCGCCGCCGGCGCCGTGGAGGCAGCCGGCGGACGCGGCTGGTTGGCAGACGCCGGGCGCTGCGCCGGCAACGGCACCGCCGCCTGGGCGGCAGGAGTCTGGGCCGCGGGCGCGATGGATTGCGGCGCGCCGGCCTGCGGCGCGGCACTGGGCGCGGGCGCCGCCTGGGGCGCGCGCGGCGCACCGGTCTGCGGCACCATGGGCTGGGGCGAGAACAATTGCGAGCCGATCGCCTGCGACCCGCCGGGCACGCTGGCCCCCGGCACTTCGCCCGGAGGGAGCAAAATGCCCTGCGCCATGGCGTGCGGTGCGGCCGCCAAGCCAATCAGGATCGCGAAGGAAACGGCAAGGCGGCGGGGCATCATCAACATCCGGCAGAAGCGCGAATCACGCAGGATCGCGCATGTCGCCGCTTTATACTTCGGTTTCTTCGCTTTGTTCCCTAGCCACGGCCTATGGCGATCCTGTGGCTCGCGGCGGGCGCCCACGGGGCTGTGACAGGGGGCAGCGGTCGCCAGGGCGCCTTACTCCGCCGCCTCGTCGGAGAGCAGAATCTCGCGCTTGCCGGCGTGATTGGGGGCGCCGACCACGCCTTCCTTCTCCATGCGCTCCACCAGCGAGGCGGCGCGGTTATAGCCGATCTGCAGCCGGCGCTGGATATAGGAGGTGGAGCACTTCTTGTCCCGCAGCACCACCGCCACCGCCTGCGAATAGAGATCCTGGCCCGGTTCGCCGAACGATCCCTTATCCATCACCGCGCCGTCGTCCTCGTCATCCCCGTCCGCATCGGCGGTGACCGCCTCCACATAATCGGGCACGCCCTGGGCTTTGAGGTGCCGCACCACCCGCTCCACCTCCTCGTCGGAGACGAACGGGCCATGCACGCGGCTGATGCGCCCGCCGCCCGCCATGTAGAGCATGTCGCCCTGGCCCAGCAGCTGTTCGGCGCCCATCTCGCCGAGAATGGTGCGGCTGTCGATCTTGGAGGTCACCTGGAACGAGATCCGGGTGGGGAAATTGGCCTTGATGGTGCCGGTGATCACGTCCACGGACGGGCGTTGCGTCGCCATCACCAGATGGATGCCGGCGGCCCGCGCCATCTGGGCCAGGCGCTGGATGGCGCCCTCGATGTCCTTGCCGGCGGTGAGCATCAGGTCCGCCATCTCGTCGACGATGACGACGATATAGGGCAGCGGCCCCAGCTCCATTTCCTCGCGCTCATAGACCGCTTCGCCGGTCTCGTGGTCGAAGCCGGTCTGCACGGTACGGGCGATGCTCTCGCCCTTCTTCATGGCGTCGGCGACGCGGGCGTTGAAGCCGTCGATGTTGCGCACGCCGAGCTTGGACATCTTCTTGTAGCGGTCCTCCATCTCCCGCACCGCCCATTTCAGGGCCACCACCGCCTTCTTGGGATCGGTGACCACCGGGGCGAGGAGATGGGGAATGCCGTCATAGACCGACAGCTCCAGCATCTTGGGGTCCACCATGATCAGGCGGCACTGCTCCGGCGTCATGCGGTAGAGCAGCGACAGGATCATGGTGTTGATGGCCACCGACTTGCCCGAGCCGGTGGTGCCGGCCACCAGGAGATGCGGCATGCGGGCGAGATCGACGATCACCGGCTCGCCGCCGATGGTCTTGCCGAGCGCGATGGCCAGCTTCTGGCCGCTGTCGGAAAAGTCCTTGGTGGCCAAAAGCTCGCGCAGCAGCACCTTGTCGCGGCGCGGATTGGGCAATTCGATGCCGATGGCATTGCGCCCCGGCACCACCGCCACGCGGGCGGAAATGGCGCTCATGGAGCGGGCGATGTCGTCGGCGAGGCCGATGACGCGGGACGACTTGATGCCCGGTGCCGGCTCCAATTCATACAAGGTCACCACCGGGCCGGGGCGCACCTGGACGATTTCGCCGCGCACGCCGAAATCATCCAGCGTGCCTTCCAGCAATTTGGCGGTGTCTTTCAGCGCCTCGGGGCTCATGGTCGGCCCCTTGGCCGGGGGCGCCGCGCCCAGCAGGGTCAGTTCGGGATGCTGATAGAGGCCGCGCCGGTTGCCGCGCGGGTTCGCGCCCGCGCCATTGCGGTCGCGCTTGGCGGCACCGGGGCGCGAGCGCGGCGGCGGCGCCTCGAACGTGTCTTCCCCGTCGGCCTCGTCGTCCATGGGGGCGGCATCGCGGCGGGCGCCGCCCACGGGCGGGGCTTCGGGACGGGGCGTCAGGCGCGGCTCGACCCGGCCGTTGGGATCGGCGCGCCGCTCCAGCGGGCGGGCCAGCGCCACGCCCTTGATGACGCGGGGCGCGCGGCGAGTGGTCAGGCGGGCCTTCAGCGACAGGAAGGTATGGGTCAGCGCGCCCAGCGACACCATCGCCCCGCGCTCCACCTCTTCCTCCTCCGCATCATAGGGCTCGTCCTCAGGACCGCCGTCTTCAGCCGGCGCCGTGGGGCGGCAGGCGACGAACAAGCCGCCGGCCCCGATTCCCAGCCCCACCGCGCCCACCAGGATGGCGGCAAAGCTCGAACTCCAATTGCCGGTGATCACCATCACCAGCCGCGGCACCAGATCGCCCATCACCCCGCCCAGGCCCGTGGGCATGGGCCAGGTGCCGAAAGTGGGCAAAGCGCCGAGGAACGCACTGGCGCCCAAAGCGCCGAAGGTCAGGGCCACCAGGCGCAGGCGTTCGCCCCTGAGCGGGCGATGGGTGAGCAGTCGCCAGCCCCACACCGCCAGCGGCAGCAGCAGCGCCAGCGAGGCGAGCCCCAGAAGCTGCATCAGCAGGTCGGCCACCACCGCGCCGGGACGGCCGAGCAGATTGTTCACCTTGGCATTGGTGGCGTTGGACAGGCTGGGATCGCCCGCCGACCAGGTCATCAGCGCCACCAGCGCGAACGTCACCGCCCCCAGGATGGCGACGCCGACGATCTCCGACGAGCGGCGGCGGATGGCCGCGCGCACGCTCTCGGGAACGAAGTCCATGCCGAAGCCGTGCCCGCGCAAGGCCGCTGCTGATGCGGATCGACGGCGAACGGACATCGGCGTGCGCTCCTCAGGACAGGCCGGCGACGAGGCGGTTCAGCACCTCTTCGCTGGTGGCGAGATCATGGACCATGGCGACCCGCAGATAGGGATCTCCGGGATTGGCGCCGCTGGCATCGCGGGACGACAGATAGCCGCCGGGAACCGTGCGCAGGCCCTGTTCCCGCCACAGCTTGAGCGCCGCTTCCGCGCCGCCGCCGGCCTCGGTGACGTCGAGCCACAGGAAGAAGCCGCCAGCCGGACGGCGATAGCCGAAGCGGTTGCCGAGCATGCGGTCGGCAATATCGAACTTGGCCACATAGAGCCCGCGGGAGGCCTCCACATGGGCCTCGTCATTGAACGCGGCCACCGCCACCGCCTGCAACGGCTCGGGCACCTGCGGCGCGGCGATGCCGCGGAAGGCCAGGAATTCTTTGAGGAAATCCGCGTCGCCGGCCACGAAGCCCACCCGCATGCCCGGCAGCGACGAGCGCTTGGACAGGGAATTGAAGGTCAGCAGGCCGGAATAGTCGCCCCGCGCCACTTCCAATATGCCCGGCGGCTTCTCGGCGCCCAGATAGATTTCCGAATAGCATTCGTCCGCGAACAGATAGGCGCCATGGGCGCGGGTCATCTCCAGCAGGCGCTCCAGATAGGCGCGCGAGGCCACCGCCCCCTGCGGATTGGCGGGGGAGGCCAAGAACACCACCACGGCGCGGGCCAGCAGCGCCGGATCGAGCGCATCGAGATCCGGCAGCCAGCCGCTCTCGCGGGTGGTGGCCATGGCCACCACCTCGCAGCCGGCGATGTCGGCCCCGGCGCGATAGGCGGCATAAAGCGGGTTGGGGACCAGCACGATGGGCGCCCCAGCCCGCTGCGCCACCCGGCGCCGCGCGATGAAGGTGGCGTTCACCAGCCCTTCGCGGGAGCCGTTCAGCACCAGGATTTCCCGGTCCGCATCCATGGGACGGGCCAGCGCATAGCGCCGGCCCAGCCAGCCGGCGACGGCGGCGCGGAATTCCGGCGTGCCCTCGGTACGGGGATATTTGCCGAAGCCCGCCAGCGCGCCGGCCAGCGCCGGGCCGACGAAGGCCGGCATGGCATGCTGCGGCTCGCCCACGGCGGCGGTCAAAGGCGCGCGCGCCGGCGTCGTCCCGGCCAGCAGATCGGCCAGGCGGACGAAGGGGGAACGGGTATCGTCGCCGGAGCGGGGGGAGGACGCAGGATTGGACATGGGCTCGCGATGCATCGGATCAAACCGGAGAATGGCGCAGACAAGGTTAAGAGGCGCCTAACCCTGCGCGGCCGTGTTTAAGGAACAAGGGTCCGGACGCCGCCGCTGCCGTCAGGCGCGGGGCACGGCCGCCAAAATGGCGCGGGCGGCGGCGCTATCGGCATCCATCTGCCGGATCAGGGCCTCGATGCCGTCGAATTTCAGTTCCGGGCGCAGATAGCCATGGAAGGCGACCTCCACCTCCTGGCCGTAGAGATCGCCGGAAAAGTCGAACACATGCACTTCCAGCAGCGCCCGGCCATTGTCGAAGGTGGGCCGCCGGCCATAGCTGGCCACCGCGTCATGGGTGCCGGTGGCGGTGGTCAGGCGCACCGCATAGATGCCGAAGGCGAGCGTGATGTCCGGCGACAGCGCCAGATTGGCGGTGGGATAGCCCAGATCCCGGCCGCGCTTGTCGCCATGGATGACGGTGGCCCGGATGCTCCAGGGCCGCCCGAGCATATGCGCCGCATGGCCCACCTGCCCCGCCTCCAGGGCGCGGCGGATGGCGGTGGAGGAAATGGAATCCCCTTCGTCCAACATCGCCTCCACCACCTGCACCGGAAAGCCGTGCTGCACGCCCTGGGCCTCAAGGAAGGCGGGCGAGCCGGCCCGCGCCTTGCCGAAATGAAAGTCGAACCCCACCACGGCGCCGGAGACCTGGAAGGTGCCCACCAGGATATCGGCCACGAACGCCTCGGCGGTGATCGCCGCCAGATCGCGGTTGAACGGCAGCACGATGGCTCCGGCGAGGCCGCAGGCGGCGAGCGCGGCCAGCTTCTGCGGCTCCGGGGTCAGGCGGAACAGCGCCACGTCCGGCTGGAACACCGCGCGCGGATGCGGCTCGAAGGTCAGCGCCACCGTGGGGCGCCCCAGCGCCCGGCCCATGGCCAGCGCCGCCCCGATCACCGCCTGATGGCCGCGATGCACGCCGTCGAAATTCCCGATGGCCAGCACCGGGCGCGCCAATGCCTCCGGCAGCGGCGCGATGGCATGGACGATGGGAAAGTCTGGGGCGGGCGAGGGCATCGGCAGAAGGGGCGGCCGGGAGTGTGGGAGGGGTCCCACCCTTGGCCCAGCCCCGCCGCCCCGTCAAGCGCGGGCGGGGCCGGCGCGCCTCCTACCAGGACAGACGCGGCATCACGGCGCGGGGGCGGGCGGGGCCGGCGAACAATTGCGCCACCGCCGCCATGTCCGGGGCGGCGCCATGCTCGGACTTCAGCTCCACCGCATGGATGCCGCTGGAGATGAACAGGCTGTGGAACCCGGCCTGGGTGGCGCCGATGATGTCGGTGCGCAGGGCATCGCCGATGGCCAGCACCCGCGCGCCCGGTGGCACTTCGTTGCGCAGCCCCAGCACCCGGCGCATGGCTTCCACATAGACCGGCGGGTGCGGCTTGCCGCAATAGACCGCATCGCCGCCCAATTCCTCATAGAGCTGGGCCAGCGCCCCGGCGCAATAGATCAGCCGGTCGCCGCGCTCCACCACCAGATCGGGATTGGCGCACACCAGGGTCAGGCCGCGCGCCTGCATGGCGGTGAGCATGGCGCGATAGTCTTCCGGCGTCTCCACATCGTCATTGAACAGGCCGGTGCACACCACCAGGTCGGCGCCGTCCAGGTCCGACACCGTGACGCCGAGGCCGTCATAGGTGCCCAGATCCCGGTCCGGGCCGAGGTGGAACACCCGCGCCCCCGCCCGCCCGGCCAGCACCGCGCGGGTGACATCGCCGGAGGTGACGATGCCGTCATAGGCGTCGCGCGACACGCCCATGCCGTCCAGCATGCTGGCGACGAAGGCATTGGGGCGCGGCGCGTTGGAAACCAGGAACACGCTGACCCCATGGCCGCGCGCATGCTCGAGCGCGGCGCAGGCGGCGGGGAAGGCGGCGACGCCATTATGGATCACGCCCCAGACGTCGCACAGGATCACATCGTAATCGTCGATGATCTGCGACAGGCCGGGCAGCAAGGGCGCCACGAACGGCAGGGCAACGACAGCGTGCGGCGACGGGGCGTCGGCCATGGGGACATCTCCTGGATCGGGCGACTTTTCGGCCCCGAGGTGCCACGGCACGGGCGTCGCCACAAGGCCCAGCGGCGCACACCCGCTGCCCGCCCGGCGCACCCCAGCCCCTCGGGCGGGCGGAGCGCTTCTTTTCTGGCCCGATCTCCGTCGGACCTTTTCATCTCCGGAGCCGCCGATAGCATCCCGGCGAACCTGCGACGGGAGAGGTATCATGATGAGATTTCGCCGACCGGCCCTGACACACCTGCAGGCGCCGCGGCCCGCGGCCCGGTTCGCCGCGGTCGCGTGCGCGGGCCTCGCCGCCCTGATGCTCGCCGGCGCGCCCCTCCAGGCCCAGCCGGCCCCCGCGGCGCCCGCCCAAGGCCCCGGCTCCAAGCCCCTGCGGGATGTGCGCTATTGCGAGTTGCTGCCCATCTCCGTCGGCCTCGACGGCGTGAGCGCCCAGGTGTTCAACACCCTGGGCCACAGCGACTGCCCGCAGGCCAATTGGGAGAGCCTCACCGACAGCGAACTGCGCAAGGCGTTCAGCTCCCTGTACACCGTGCGCAACGGGCCGCGCTTCTTCATCATGGACCAGATCGTCGCCTCCGGCGCCACCCTCAAGGGCGAGGTGGTGACGGTGAACGGCATCGCCCTGGAGAAGCGCGCCGAAGTCCAGCTCTCCTTGTCCGAACTGCGCGAGAAGCCCTATCAGGACACGGTGATCGACCGCAGCACGCTCTATCGCTTCGATGCGGGCAAGCCGACCTTTCAGCTCACATCGCCCGATGGGTCGGTCTATGTGATGCAGTCCTATGCTCAGATCGTCGATCCCAAGCTCACCTATGCGGATCTTCCCGGCCTCGGCGCCAAGCTGAAGCTGCCGGCCGGCTGGAGCTACGCCATGCAGACGCCGGCGCAGGAGCTTCTGCTCAAAGCGGACGGCAAAGCCACGGTGCTGCAGGACGATCTGAAGAACACCTATCAGAAGATCATCCCGCGCTAAGCCGGATCAGCCTTGCGCCGGAGGACCGGCGCAAGGCGCCCGCTCACGCCGGGATTGCCTCCTGCGGCAGCGCCCGCACCAGATCGCGGAAGGCATCGCCCCGCACTTCGAAATTGGGATACTGGTCGAAACTGGCGCAGGCCGGCGACAGCAGCACCACCGGATGCGGCACGCCGGAGGCGGCCGCATCATGGGCGGCGGCGATCACCGCTTTGTCCAGCGTGCCCACCACCTCATGGGGGACATCGGCGCCGAGCGTCGCGGCGAAATCCGCCGCCGCCTCGCCGATCAGATAGGCCTTGCGCACCCGGGGAAAGAACGGCGCCAGCGGGGCAATGCCGCCCGCCTTGGGCTTGCCGCCGGCAATCCAGAACACGTTTTCGAAGCTGGCCAGCGCCCGCTCCGCCGCATCCGCATTGGTGGCCTTGCTGTCATTGACGAACAGAACGGGACCGCGCGTGCCCACCTGCTCCATGCGGTGGGCGAGGCCCGGAAAGCGCTTCATGCCCACCGCGATCACTTCATAGGCGAGGCCGATGGCATGGGCGGCCGCGAACGCCGCCGCCGCATTCTGCGCATTGTGGGTGCCGCGCAGGGAGCCGATGCCGGTGAGCGGCAGGCGGAAGCGCTCCACGCCGCCCTCGCTCACCACCAACGTCTCGCCGTCGAGCCAGATGCCGTCCGCCAAGGGCTGCTTGACCGAAATGCGCACCACATGCGCGCCGGCCGCTTCGGCCCGATCGGCGATGGCGGCGGAAAAGTCATCATCCACCCCCACCACCGCGGTGCCGCCCGGCTGCACCCCGGCAATCAGCCGCTCCTTGATGGCGGCGTACTGGCTGATGTCGCCGTGCCGATCCAGATGATCGGGGGTGAGGTTGAGATGCACGCCCACGGACGGATCGAGGCTGGGGGCGAGATCAATCTGGTAGGACGAGCACTCGATCACATGCACCCGGCCGGACTTCGGCGGCTCCAGGGAGAGGATGGCGGTGCCGATATTGCCGCCCATCTGTACATCGCGCCCGCCCACCCGCAGCAGATGCGAGATCAGCGCCGTGGTGGTGGATTTGCCATTGGTGCCGGTGATGGCCACGAAGGCCGAGGTGCGGTTGAGCGTCTTGCGGGTCCGGCAGAACAGTTCGATGTCGCCGATCACCTCGACGCCAGCGGCGCGGGCCAGCTCCACCGACCAATGGGGCGCGGGATGGGTGAGCGGCACGCCGGGCGCCAGCACCAACGCGGCAATGCCGCTCCAGTCGATGGTGCGCAGATCGGTGACGGTAAGGCCGGCAGCCGCCGCGCTCTCGCGCCCCTTGGCGCCGTCATCATAGGCCACCACCTGGGCGCCGCCGGCCACCAGCGCCTGCGCCGTGGCGAGGCCCGAGCCGCCGAGCCCGAACACGGCCACGGTTTGATCCTTGAACGAGGTAACGGGAATCATGACACCCTGCATCCGCTGCGCAATCGCCCCGGCACCAGGCGCGGGCGGTGAAAATCTGAAAGAGCGTCGCGCCGAACCGGCAGCCTGCTCCAGCGGCCGGGAGAATACCGTCTTGCGCGCCGCCGTCGAGGTGGGAGGATGCCGGAGGGGCCACCATCGCCCGGTCGCATTTGGCAGGCATGGCAGAATCGCGCCATTGAAGCCCGGCGCCGCGCGGTCTACGTTCGCGTTTCGTTCCGAATTTGTCGTGTTTGCCAGAAGGAAACATCATGGCTGTCCTGTCCGCTGACATCGCCCGCATCATCGCCGGCGAGATCGCCGCGAAGCCCGCCCAGGTGGCGGCGGCGGTCGCTCTGCTGGACGAGGGCGCCACGGTTCCGTTCATCGCCCGCTACCGCAAGGAAGCCACCGACGGGCTGGACGACACCCAATTGCGCACCCTGGAGGAGCGCCTGTCCTATCTGCGCGAGCTGGAAGCCCGCCGGGCCAGCGTGCGCCAGTCCATCGACAGCCAGGGCAAGCTCACCGACGAACTCGCCGCCAAGATCGCCGCCGCCGCCACCAAGGCGGAGCTGGAAGACCTGTATCTGCCCTACAAGACCAAGCGCCGCACCAAGGCCGAGATCGCCCGCGAGCGCGGCCTGGGGCCTTTGGTGGAGGCGATCCTCACTGAGCGCAGCGTCGAGCCGGCCACGCTCGCCGCCCGCTTCCTCACCGAGGAGGTGCCCGACACCAAGGCGGCGCTGGATGGCGCCCGCGACATCCTGGTGGAGATGTTCGCGGAGAATGCGGATCTGGTGGGCCGCCTGCGCACCCACATGCGCACCAATGCCCGGCTGGTATCCAAGGTCATCCCCGGCAAGGAGGAGGCCGGCGCCAAGTTCCGCGATTATTTCGATCATGCGGAGCGCTGGTCGCAGGTGCCCAGCCACCGGGCGCTGGCCATGCTGCGCGGGCGCAATGAGGAGTTTCTCGCCCTCGATCTGGAAGTGGATTGGGACGACCCCTCCCCCATCAAGCCGGTGGAGCGCATGATCGGCGCTGCTTATAACGTCGGCAACGGCCCGGGCGATGCCTTCCTGCGCGATGTGGCGCGCTGGGCGTGGCGGGTGAAGCTCTCGCTGCACCTGTCCATCGACCTCATGACCGCCATGACCGAGCGGGCCGAGGAAGAAGCGATCCGGGTCTTCGCCCGCAATCTCAAGGATCTGCTGCTGGCGGCCCCGGCCGGTTCGCGGAACACCATGGGCCTCGACCCCGGCATCCGCACCGGGGTGAAGGTGGCGGTGGTGGACGGCACCGGCAAAGTGCTCGAGACCAGCACCATCTATCCGTTCCAGCCCAGGAACGATCTGATGGGCGCCACCGCGCAGATCGCCCACCTGATTGCCAAGCACAAGGTGGAGCTGATCGCCATCGGCAACGGCACCGCCAGCCGCGAAACCGAGAAACTGGCCGCCGACGTCATCGCAAAAATGCCTGCGCCAAAGCCCCGCACCGTGGTGGTGAGCGAAGCCGGCGCCTCGGTCTATTCCGCCTCGGCGCTGGCGGCAGCGGAAATGCCGGATCTGGACGTGTCGCTGCGCGGCGCGGTGTCCATCGCCCGCCGGCTGCAGGACCCGCTGGCGGAACTGGTGAAGATCGAGCCCAAGGCCATCGGGGTGGGCCAATACCAGCACGACGTGGACCAGAGCCGCCTCGCCAAGGGCCTCGACGCGGTGGTGGAAGATGCGGTGAATGCGGTCGGCGTCGATCTGAACACCGCTTCCGCCCCGCTGCTCGCCCGCATCTCGGGCCTGGGACCGGCGTTGGCGGACGCCATCGTCGCCCATCGCGACGCGGTGGGGGCGTTCTCCAACCGCAAGGAATTGCTGAAGGTCGCCCGCCTCGGGCCGCGCACGTTCGAACTGTGCGCCGGGTTTTTGCGCATTTCCGGCGGCAAGGAGCCGCTGGATGGCTCCAGCGTGCATCCGGAAGCCTATGGCCTCGCCAAGAAGATCATCGCCGCCTGCGGCCGCGACGTGCGCTCGCTCATGGGCGACAGCGCCACCCTGAAAAGCCTCGACCCCGCCGCCTTCGTGGATGAGCGCTTCGGCCTGCCCACGGTGCGGGACATTCTGAGCGAGCTGGAAAAGCCCGCCCGCGATCCCCGCCCGGAGTTCAAGACCGCCACCTTCGCCGAGGGGGTCAACACCATGGGCGACCTCAAGCCCGGCATGCTGCTGGAAGGCACGGTGACCAACGTGGCCGCCTTCGGTGCCTTCGTGGACATCGGCGTCCATCAGGACGGGCTGGTGCATGTCTCAGCTCTCGCCGACCGGTTCGTGAAGGACCCGCATGAAGTGGTCAAAGCCGGCGACGTGGTGAAGGTGCGGGTGGTGGAGGTGGATGTGCAGCGCAAGCGCATCGCCCTCTCCATGCGCAAGGACGGCGGCGAAGCCGGCGCCTCCGGTGCCCGCCCCCAAGGCGGCCCACCCCAGGGGCGCCCGCTGCCCGGCGGCAAGTTCAGCACCGGCCCCAAGCCCGCCGCCGGTGGCGACAATCGCCGCCCCGCGCCCCCCGCCGATGGTCCGCTGGCCGCCGCCTTGGCGGAAGCCATGCGCCGCAAGGGGGGATGAGCGCAGAAGCAGCGCCATGCAATATTCTCTCGTAAACGGCGACCGGCGCGAGGCATTTGCAGGCGGTCGTGGTCTTTGTCCGACCTGCGGCGCGGCGATGGTCGCCAAGTGCGGGCCGCGTATCCTTCACCACTGGGCTCATACCGGTCGCCGTAACTGCGATCCGTGGTGGGAGAATGAAACCGAGTGGCATCGGTCGTGGAAAAACCTCTTCCCAGAGTCCTGCCGGGAGATTTCGCACGTCGCACCCGATGGAGAGGTCCACCGCGCAGATATCAAGACGCCGACCGGGATTGTCATCGAGGTCCAGCATTCAGCAATGACTGACGCCGAACGGCGCTCGCGCGAAGACTTCTATGGCAATCTGGTTTGGGTGATCGATGGACGCGGCTTCCGCGACAACTTCGACATCTACCATTTGCTCCCTTCCCCCGATTCCGAGATTGCGCAGGATCTGGTGTGGAGTAAGGCAAGCCGCCCCATGCGGGGCGCAGCCAGTGGCCTGTTCTTTCGTCTCTCGGAGAACCGGACGGCATTTCCGGGAAAGATCTTTACTAAGGCTACGATGCGGGGTGGCTTCATCCACGGCATCCATGAGATCGAGGCCGAGGTGGAACTGGCCTATCGTGGCCACCACCAGTACGATTGGGTGCGACCGCGTCGCACTTGGCTGGACGCTGCCTGCCCAGTCTATATCGACTTCGGCGAAGATCATCTCGTGCGACTCGAGATCTATGATGAGTCGGGCCTGCGCTGTATCCGCCTCATCTCGAAGCGCAAGTTCGTTCATGACGTCATGGTTGAAACCAATGTCAGCGCCATCGCGACGCGGTTCTATCCGCTCGGGCGCGACTGACGAATGCCTTGGTGTGCGCGACCGCAGTTCGACGCCGGACTTGCCTCTCAGCCCCCCTGCGCCACCTGATACTCGTTCGCCACCGACGAGGCGTGCTGACGGTGGTCGTAGCCGTAGATGTGCAAGGAGATGGCGTAGTCGGTGCCGAAATTCTCCATCTGGTGCAGGTTCGGGCCGGACGGCATCATGCAGGCGATGAAGCCGGGGGTGCGCACCGCCTGGCGGGTGGGGCGGGCCAACAACGGGCTCTCAACGTCGAAATAGGTCTCGGTCAAAGCGCCCTGGAGCACCGCGAAGCAGCAGGAGCAATGGTGGTCGTGGATCGATGTGCGCGAACCCGGCGCCCACACCATGGCCCACACGCTCACATCACCGTCGCCGAACACGAAATTGCGCGAATAGGTGCCGGGGGTGCGGGTCAGCGGCACCTTATCCAGCAGGCAGGGCTGGGCGACGAACCGGGCCAAAGCGGCGCGGGCGGCGGCCAGATAGTCCTGCTCCGTGCCGGTGCTGGCGGCGACCAGGGCGCCGAGCATGTCGGCTGGGCGGTGTTCAAACGGCGCGTTCATCTTCAACCCACTCACGCTTTGTGATGGGTTGAGCCTAGGGCGTCCGGCCACGAATGAGTTTGCAAAGACTGTGCGCTTTGCCGGGAACGGCGGAAAATGCGTTCGCCTTTATCCGCTTTCGCGGAATGAAATCACATACAACCGTCGGAACGAGCGATGCACGTTTTCAGCGAGGCTCGCGGGGGCGGTTCGGGCGCCGCCACGAAAAAGGGGAATGGCACGCCGCGCGCCATTCCCCTCATCGTGCCAAACCGCGATGGCCGGTGGCGCTATTTCGCCGGCTTGATGTTCATGGCCAAGGTGTCCTCGTCCACCCGCGGGGTGAAGGTCACCTTGGCCTTCTGCATGGCCCAGGCGCTGACGATGGAGGCGATGGGCAGGCTGGGGCGATCCTGCGCCACCAGGGCTTCCGCCTGCTCCAGCAAGGCGCGGCGCTTGGGAATGTCCATCTCCACCGCCGCATCCTCGATCAGCTTGTCGAGGGCCGGGTTGGAATAGCCGCGCACATTGAAGCCGCCGAGCTTGGTGGCCGGGGTGTCGGTGTGCATCAGGCCGGCGAGGGTGTAATTGGCCTCGCCGGTGAGCGTGCCCCAGCCCCACATGGCCAGGCCATAATCGCCGCGCTGGCGGGCGGGGAAGAACACCGTGCTGGACACGCCATTGGCCTGGGCATCGATGCCGGCGGCGGCCAGCATCTGCACGATGGAGGTGCCCACCGCGCCATCGCTCTGCAGGCGATCGGTGGTGAAGGACAGCGCCACCTTGAAGCCGTTGGGATAGCCGGCCTCGGCCAGCAGTTGCTTGGCCTTCTTCGGGTCGGCCTTGGTCACCTTCAGGGCCTTGTTGAAGCCGAAGATGGTGTCGGTGACGATCTGCGAGGCCGGCTTGCCCAGGCCCTCCATGGAGATTTCGGCGATGGTCTCGCGGTCGATGGCCAGATCAAACGCCTCGCGCACCTTGGGATCGAGGAACGGGTTCTTCGGCAGCGGCGAGCCGTCCTTGGCGGTGACCATGGCCGCCTTGTCGCGGAAATCGAACTCGGTGATGAACAGATAGACGCTGTCGGCCTTGGCGATGCGCAGCTTGGCATCCTTTTCCAGGGTCGGCACATCGGCGGGGGGCACGCGGGCGATCAGATCGAGCTGGCCGGCTTTCAGCTGGGCGACGCGGCTGGCGTCATTGGCGATCTCCTTGCGGACCACCCTCTCCCACGGCTCCTTGCCGCCCCAATAGCCATCGAAGCGGGCGAGGACCAATTCCTCCTTCGGCGTCCAGGAGACGAACTTGTAAGGCCCGGTGCCGATGGCCGCCTTGCCGGAATTGAAGCCGTCGCCGGCGGTGTCCTTGGTGGAGAAGTCCTTGGCGGCGGTGTGGGAGACCACGAACAGGCGCACGAAATCGTTCGGCAGCGTGGGCGCCGCTCCGTCGGTCTTGATGCGGATGGTGAGGGGATCGACGATCTCCACCGCCTTCACCCGTCGCACATAGACCGTGGTGGGGTTGGGGCCGGTGACGTTGGGAATGCGCTCGATGGAAAATTTCACGTCCTCGGCGGTGAAGTCCGAGCCGTCGTGAAACTTCACCCCCTTGCGCAGCTTGAATTCCCAGGTGGTGTCGTCGATCGCCTTCCAGCTTTCCGCCAGACCGGGCTCCAGCTGGAGATTGTCGCCGGACTTCACCAGCGTATCGAATACATGCTTGGCCGCTTCCGCCTGCACGCCAGTGGAGGTGAAGTGCGGATCGATGGAGGCAGGGCCGGCGCGCACGCCGATGGTCAGCGTCTGCGCCATCAGCGCGGACGAGGCGGACGAGACCAGCAGGGCGGCCAGGGACAAGGTGCGCAGCGTTCGGGTGAAGCTCATGGCTGGGAATCCTCGGTTTGGAGTGTCGGGGGCCACGCGGGGGAATCCACCACCATCTTGGCCAGGATCTCGAACAACAGGGTGCGCTCGCCGGGCGACAGCCGCGCCAGCATCACCCGCTCGCGCTCCAGCATCACCGGCATGCTGGCGTCGAAGATGCGCCTGCCGTCCTCGGTGATGTGCAGCAGATAGCTGCGGTGATCCTTGGCATCTTCGTTGCGGCGGATCAGCTTGCGCTTGAGCAGCTTCTGGATGGCGCGGCTGATGGTGGGCTTGGGAAAGCCGCTGGAGGCGCAGATGTCCTTGGCCGCCACGCCATCGCGCAGGCCCAAGGCATACAGCACCACGAATTCAGGGCGCGGCAGGCCGAAGGTCTTCTCGGTCCAGTCATAGACCGGCACGTTGAAGTGCATGGACAGATAGTTGATGCGGAACGAGAACCAGCACGGGTTCCGCCACAGCTTGATGGCGATCAGCGGATCAACATCGCCCGGCAGCTCGGCCTCGGCCAGATTGGCAACGGCGGCATCCATCGGCGGCGTCTCCATCGGCTGCATGTCCAGCGCCCGCCTCCCCTGCCCGCGTCGGCCCGCTGCCGACGTTTTCCCGACTTGGTTCATCGTGAAACTTGACAGAAGGTTTTTACCGCTGTCAATCTACATAACAAGTTCCAAACGAAACTAATTCTGCAACGACACGCTGTGTTTTTGCAGCCGCATCTGCGTGCATTCGGAGGCTCCATGCGCATCGCCGACATGAACTGGATGCAGGTCGAGGCGCAGGTGCGCGCGGATGATCGCTGCGTCCTGCCCATCGGCAGCGTCGAGCAGCACGCCTACCTCAGCCTGTGCGTGGACAAGATCCTGGCCGAGCGGGTGGCGACCGAGGCGGCCGAGCCACTGGGCATTCCGGTATTCCCTGTGGTGCCCTATGGCCTGGCCTCCAGCTTCCGCGATTATCCCGGCACGGTGTCGGTCCGCCTCTCCACCTATCTGGCGCTGATCGAGGACATTCTCGACAGCCTGCATCGCGGCGGCTTCCGGCGCATCGTCATCGTCAACGGCCATGGCGGCAACACGCCGGTCACCGCCTTGATTTCCGAATGGCTGGATGCCCATCCCGGCACGCGGGTGAAGTTCCACGACTGGTGGCGGGCGCCGCGCACCTGGGCCAAGGTGATGGAGATCGACCCCGCCGCCTCCCACGCCTCCTGGATGGAGAACTTCCCCTGGACCCGCCTGCCCGGCGTGAGCATGCCGGACGATCCGAAGCCGCGCATCGATTTCGACCTGCTGGCCCAGGGCAGCGCCGCCGACAAGCGCGCGCTGCTGGGCGACGGCAATTTCCACGGCCTCTACCAGCGCCCGGACGAAGACATGCACGCGCTCTGGGCGGTGGCGGTGGAAGAAACCCGCGCACTCCTCACCGACGCCTGGCTCTGAGCCAGCCATGCTGGGCTTCGCCATCCAAAGGCTGGTGCAGGCGGCATTGGTGGTGCTGGTCATGTCGGCGCTGGTGTTCGCCGGCGTGTTCGCCATCGGCAATCCCATCGACCTTTTGCTCTCGCCCGAAGCCACCCAGGACATTCGCGCCGCCACCATCGCCAAATATGGCTTCGACCTGCCGCTGTGGCAGCAATATCTGCGCTTTCTCGGCCGGGCCCTGCATGGGGATTTCGGCCAGTCCTTCGTCTACAATATGCCGGTGGGCCAGCTCATTCTCTCGCGCCTGCCCGCCACCCTGGAACTGACCTTGCTGGCCGTGTTCGGCGCCACCTTGCTGGGCGTGCCGCTGGGCATGTATGCGGGCTACCGGCCCCATGGCGCGCTCGCCAAGACGGTGATGGCCCTCTCCATCCTCGGCTTTTCCGTGCCCACCTTCTGGGTGGGGCTGGTGCTGATCTTCGCTTTCGCCGTGCAACTGGGCTGGCTACCGGCGGGCGGGCGCGGCGAGACGGTGAGCGTGTTCGGGGTGGAGTGGAGCTTCCTCACCCTGGACGGCCTCCAGCATCTCATACTGCCGGCGATCAACCTGGCCTTATTCAAGTTCGCGCTGATGATCCGCCTTGCCCGCTCCGGCACGCGGGAGGTGATGCTCACCGACACGGTGAAGTTCGCCCGCGCCGCCGGCTTGTCCGAGCGCACCATCCTGCTGCGCCATGTGCTGCGGCTGATCGCCATTCCGCTGGTGACGGTGTTCGGCCTGGAATTCGGCTCCACCCTCGCGTTCGCCGTCGTGACCGAAACCATCTTCTCCTGGCCGGGCCTGGGCAAACTGATCATCGACTCAATTACCTCGCTGGATCGCCCGGTGATGGTGGCTTATCTGATGCTGGTGGCTTTGTTCTTCATCGGCATCAATCTGGTGGTGGACCTGTCCTATGCGGCGCTGGATCCGCGCCTGCGCAAGGGCCGCGCCTGATGGATCGCGCCTCCCCCCTGGCCCGCTTCTTCTCCGAGTTTCGCGAGAACCGCTCGGCGGTGATCGGTCTGGCGCTGATCGTCACCTTGCTGGTGCTGGCGCTGATCGCGCCGCTCATCACGCCGCAGGATCCCTATGATCTGGCCAGCCTCACCTTGCGCGATGCCCGCCGCCCGCCCGGTTATGTGGGCACGGCGGGCTACATGCATTGGCTCGGCACCGACGCCCAGGGCCGCGACCTGTTCTCCGCCATCCTCTACGGCCTGCGCATCTCCATCGAGATGGGGGTGCTGGCGGGCACCATCGGCCTCGTGCTCGGCGCCTCGGTGGGCACCATGGCCGCCTATGTGGGTGGGCGCACCGAGGCGGTGGTGATGCGCCTCATCGACCTGCAATTGTCCTTCCCCGCCATCCTGCTGGCCTTTGTGCTGGCCGCCCTGCTGGGCCAGGGCAAGATGCAATTGGTGGCGGCGCTGGTGACGGCGCAATACGCCTATTTCGCCCGCACCGCCCATGGCGCCGCCGCCGCCGAGCGCCACAAGGACTATGTGGAGGCCGCCTTCTCCACCCCTCTGCCGGCGTGGCGGGTGGTGCTGCGGCACATCCTGCCCAATGCACTGCCGCCGCTGATCGTGGTGGCCACCGTGCAGATCGCCAGCGCCATCTCGCTGGAGGCGACGCTCTCATTCCTCGGGGTGGGGCTGCCGCCCACGGAGCCGTCCCTGGGCATGCTGATCGCCAACGGCTTTCCCTACATGCTCTCGGGCCGTTACTGGATTTCCATCTATCCCGGCATCGCGCTGATCCTGCTCATCTTCTCGGTCAATCTGGTGGGCGACCAGATCCGCGACCAGATGAACCCGAGGCTGAAGCGATGACCGCGCCGCTGCTGGAGGTGTCCGGCCTTGAAACCCAGTTCGCCACCCGCAACGGCGTCCTGAAGGCGGTGAACGGCGTGTCATTTGCCGTGCGGCGCGGCGAAATTCTGGGGCTGGTAGGGGAATCCGGCTCGGGCAAAAGCGTCACCGGCTTCTCGCTGATCGGCCTCATCGATCCCCCCGGCCGCATCGCCGCCGGCTCGGTGAAGCTGGAAGGCCGCGAGCTGGTGGGCCTGGCGCCGCAGGAGCTGCGCGCCATTCGCGGCCGGCGCATCTCCATGGTGTTCCAGGATCCGAGCACGACGCTCAATCCGGTGCTCACCGTGGGCGTGCAGATGCGCCTTGCGCTAGAGGCCCATGCCCGCCTCTCCCGCCGCGAGGCGCAGGCGCGCGCCATAGCGGCGCTGGAGCGGGTGCGCATTCCCGATCCGGCGCGGCGGCTGGAGGCCTATCCGCACCAATTCTCCGGCGGCATGCGCCAGCGCATCGCCATCGCCATTGCCTTGCTGCATCACCCCGATCTGGTGATCGCCGATGAGCCGACCACCGCGCTGGACGTGTCGATCCAGGCGCAGATCCTCACCGAGATGAAGGCGCTGGCGCGCGAGCGCGGAACGGCGCTGATCTGGATCAGCCATGATCTGGCGACCATCTCCTCCATCGCCGACCGCATCGCGGTGATGTATGCGGGCCGCATCGTGGAAAGCGGCCCCACCGCCGCGGTGCTACGCGATCCACGCCACCCCTACACCCGCGGCCTGCTGGATTCGCTGCCGGCCATGGCCCCCGCAGGCACCGAGCTGGCGGCCATTCCCGGCACCACGCCGGCGCTGGACCACCTGCCGCCCGGCTGCCCGTTCGCCCCGCGCTGCTTCGCCGCCCAGCCGCGCTGCGTCGAGGACCCGCCGGAAGTGATCGCGGGCGCGCGCGGCTATCGCTGCCATTTCCCGCTGGGAGCGGCCGCATGAGCCCGCCCTTCGTCACCGCCACCGGCGTCAGCCGCACCTTCGCCCCGAGCGTGCCCCTCACTGAGCGCATCGTCGCCGCGCTCGGCGGCGCGAGCCGCCCCCGCACCGTGCATGCGGTGGACGACATCACCCTCACCCTCGCCAAGGGCGAAGCGCTGGGGCTGGTGGGGGAATCCGGCTGCGGCAAGACCACGCTCGGGCGCATGATCGCCGGCATCCTGCCGCCCAGCGCCGGCAGCCTCGCCATCGCCGGCACCTCGGTCATGTCCAGCGGCGCCCATCCGCGCAAAAGCACCACGCGGGTGCAGATGGTGTTCCAGGATCCGTTCGCCTCGCTGGATCCGCGCATGCGCATCGGCGATACGCTGATGGAAGGGCCGGTGCATCACGGGCTCGTCCGCCGGGCCGACGCCCTCGACAATGTGCGCGACTGGCTGGTGCAGGTGGGGCTCGATCCCGACTATGCCAGCCGCTATCCGCACCAATTCTCCGGCGGCCAGCGCCAGCGGGTGGCCATCGCCCGCGCGCTGGCCATGCAGCCGGACGTGCTGGTCTGCGACGAGCCGGTGGCGTCGCTGGACGTGTCGATCCAGGCGCAGATCATCAATCTGTTCCTGAAGCTGCGGCGGGAGCTGAACCTCACCTTGCTGTTCATCTCCCATGATCTCAGCGTGGTGCGCCATCTGTGCGACCGGGTGGCGATCATGTATCTGGGCCGCATCGTCGAGGAAGGCCCCACGGGCGAGGTCTATGGCGACCCGCGCCATCCTTATACCCAGGGCCTGTTGGACAGCGTGCCCAAGCTGGTGCTGGCCGATGGCGAGCAGGCGCGGTTCCGGCCCATCGCCGGCGAACTGCCCTCCCCGCTCGCCCCGCCGTCCGGCTGCCATTTCCACGGCCGCTGCCCGCTGGTGCAGGACCGCTGCCGCACCGAACGCCCGGCGCTACGCGTGGTCGGTCCGGGGCGCACCGCCGCCTGCCATTTCGCCCGCACGGACGCGGCATAGCAAAGCTCAAGTTTTGGTGCCGGATCAAGGGCTCGCCAGCGTTGAACGGGGGGTCTCGATTTCCCTGCGATGCGTGATATAGCCTGAACTCTCGCGCTTTTTGCCAGGGCCATTTCGCCCGCGCCATGATGGATCCCATGTCCGCAGCCATCCCTGACGATCAGCCAGCATTCCTCAAGGGCGGCGGCGAGATGGGCGCCCTCATCTCGCGATTCGACTGGTCGGCCACATCCCTGGGGCCGCTGTCCGCATGGCCGCAAAGCCTGAAGACCGCGACCGCCCTGCTGCTGCGCTGCAATCTGCCCATGGTGATGTTGTGGAACCCCGACGGGGTGATGATCTACAATGACGCCTATTCCGTCTTCGCCGGCGGGCGTCATCCCCGCCTGCTGGGCAGCAAGGTGCTGGAGGGCTGGCCGGAAGTGGCCGCCTTCAACGCCCATGTGATGGATGTGGGCCTGAAAGGCGGCACCCTGGTCTATCGCGACCAGCATCTGATCCTGCATCGCAACGGCGTGCCCGAAGACGTGTGGATGAACCTCGACTACAGCCCGGTGCTGAATGAAGAGGGAGAGCCGGCCGGCGTTCTGGCGGTGGTGGTGGAGACCACCGAGCGGGTGCGCGGCGAGCAGCGCCTGCGCATCGCCCAGGAGGCGGGTGGCGTCGGCATTTTCGAATGGTTTCCCGAATCCGGGCGCCTGGATGTCTCCAATGAATATCGGCGGATCTGGGGACTGGATTCGGACACCGAGGTCACCGACACGCTGCTGCTGAGCCTGCTGCACCCCGAGGACCTCCGGCAAACCGGCCCGGCGAAGCGCGAGCAGGCGAACCCGCTGGAATATGCCGAGTATCGGCGCATCGACCCGCGCACCGGACAGGTGCGCTGGATCGCCCGCCGCGGCGAGGTGGTGTCCACCCCCGAGGTCGGCCACCGCCGCTTCGTCGGCATCGCCATGGACATCACCGACCGCAAGCGCGCCGAGGAGGAACTGCGCGAGAGCGAGGCCCGCTGGCGCAATCTGTTCGAGCAGATGCAGGAAGGCTTCTTCATCGCCGAGGCGGTGCGGGATGCGGACGGGCGGATGGTGGACTTCACCTTCCTGGAGCTGAACCCGGCGTTCGAGACCCAGACCGGCATCCCCACCTCCACCGCCATGGGCCGCACCGCCCGCGCGGTGGCCGGCACGGTGCCGGAGACCCTGATCCAGCGCTATGCCGACGTCCTGCGCACCGGGGCGCCGACGCAGTTCGAGTTCCAGGACGCGGACGCGGGCGACCGCTGGTTCGAGCTGCGGGCGCGTCCGGCGGGCGAGGACCGGTTTGCGGTGCTGTTCCTCGACATCACCGTGCGCAAGGCCGCCGAGGAAGCCATCCGCCACAGCGAATCCCACTTCCGCCTGCTGGCCCAATCCCTGCCCAAGCATGTGTGGACCGCTACCGCCGACGGCCAGCTGGAATGGTTCAACGACCGCGCCTATGCCTATCGCGGCGTGCCCCCCGGCGCGCTCGAGCGCATGAGCTGGGCCGACCTGCTGCATCCCGATGACCTGCCTGCCGTCATGGCCGCATGGACCGAGGCGGTGGCCACCGGCGCCCCCTACCAGATCGAACAGCGCATGCAGCGCCATGACGGGGTGTTCCGCTGGCACCTCGCCCGCGCCCTGCCGGTGCGCGAGGCCGATGGCATCACCCGCTGGGTCGGGGCCAATGCGGACATCGAGGACCAGAAAGTCGCGGAAGCCACCCTGGCGGACCTCGCCGTCACCCTGGAACACCGGGTGGAAGCACGCACCGCGGAACTGGTGCGGACCCAGGACGCCCTGCGCCAAAGCCAGAAGATGGAAGCCATGGGCAACCTCACCGGCGGGGTGGCGCATGATTTCAACAATTTGCTCCAGGTGATCAGCGGCAATCTGCAACTGCTGGCCGACGATGTGGCCGGCAATGCCAAGGCCGAGCAGCGCATCCACAACGCCATGACCGGCGTGACCCGCGGCTCGCGGCTCGCCTCGCAATTGCTGGCCTTCGGGCGGCGCCAGCCGCTGGTGCCGAAGGTGGTCAATCTCGGGCGCTTTCTCAGCGGCATGGACGACATGCTGCGCCGGGCCCTGGGGGAGGCGGTGGAACTGGAAACCATCATCGCCGGCGGCTTGTGGAACACGCTGATCGATCCCGGCAATGTGGAAAATGCGCTGCTGAACCTCGCCATCAACGCCCGCGACGCCATGGACGGGCGCGGCCGGCTGACCATCGAGGCCGGCAACGCTTTCCTGGACACCGCTTATGCCGATGGCCACCCGGAGGTGACCCCCGGCCAATATGTGCTGCTGGCGGTGACCGACACCGGCACCGGCATGGCGCCGGAGATCGTGGAGAAGGTGTTCGAACCCTTCTTCACCACCAAGCCCGAGGGCAAGGGCACCGGGCTTGGTCTGTCCATGGTCTATGGCTTCGTCAAGCAGTCCGGCGGGCACATCAAGATCTATAGCGAGCCCGGCCACGGCACCACCATCAAGCTCTATCTGCCGCGCGCCATGCAGTCCGAGGATGTGCTGGTCGACGTGGAGGCCGGCCCGGTCATGGGCGGACGCGAGACCATCCTGGTGGCCGAGGATGACGAGGCGGTGCGCGAGACCGTGGTGGGCCTGCTCTCGGACCTGGGCTATCGGGTGCTGAAGGCCAAGGATGCGCAGAGCGCGCTGACCATCATCGAGAGCGGCATGCCCATCGACCTGTTGTTCACCGATGTGGTGATGCCGGGCCGGCTGAAGAGCACGGAACTGGCCCGCAAGGCCCGCGAGCGGCTGCCGGATCTGGCGGTCCTGTTCACCTCCGGCTACACGGAGAATGCCATCGTCCACGGCGGACGGCTGGATGATGGTGTGGAGCTGCTCAGCAAGCCCTATACCCGCGAGGCCCTGGCCCGGAAACTGCGCCAGGTGCTGGGCCGACCGGGCGTCGACCCGCCGCTGAGACCCGTGCCCAACCCCACCGCCGCAACGCCCGCCCCCACCCGCCAGGCGCAGGACAAATCGATGACGGACACCCACGGCAACGGGACGGCGAAGACCTTCCTGCTATGCGAGGACGACTGGCTGATCCGCATGAGCACCGGCGAGATGATCGAGTCTCTCGGCCACACGGTTTTGCCCGCCGCGGACGGCGCGGCGGCACTGGCCCTATTGGCGGCCCAGCCGGTGGATGTGCTGATGACCGACATCGGCCTGCCGGACATGTCCGGGGTGGAGCTGGCGGAACGGGCACGGGCGGCGCGGCCGGATCTGCCGGTGATCTTCGCCACCGGCCGCAGCGAGGTCCAGGATCTGGACGGCGCCGGCCCGGTGCGGCAGATCGTCAAGCCCTACTCCGCCGCCGCTTTGGCCAGCCTGATCGACTCCGTGCTGGGGTAGTCCTCGGCGCTCAGGGTTTCAGCGGCGCGGGACCGAAGATGGCGGCGAGATCCGGCGCCGTCGCAGGCGGCAATTCCAGCTTCAGGCGCTGCTCCACGTGCAGGAAATGATGGCGCGAGAGGTCGATGGCGCCCGCCACGTCGCGGGCGCGCAGCGCCTCGACGATGGCGCCATGCTCATCCACGGCGCACAGCGACTGGGTCGCCGGCTCGTAGACCGACACCATCACCGACGAGCGGCTGAGCAGATCGCGCAGGAAGCGTGACAATTCCTCATTCTCCAGCGCGTCCACCAGATGCAGATGGAACGCCCCCGACAGCCGCACCGAAGCGGCGCGGTCGCCCCGGGCGGCGGCGGCCCGCTCTTCCACCAGATGGGCATCGAGCCGGGCGAGAATATCGTCGGTGAGGATGCGGGCCAGTTGCACCAGCACCCCCGCCTCCAGCACCCGATGGGCCTCATAGACCGCCTTGATCTCACCGGGTGAGGGCTGGGCGACCCGGGCGCCGCGATTGGGCACCATCTCGATCCGGCGTTCGGCGCCAAGCCGTTGCAGCACCTTGCGGATGCGCTCCCGCGACACGCCGAAGGCGGCCGCCAGCGTCTGCTCCACCAGCTTGGTGCCGGCCCGCAACCGGCCTTCCAGGATGGCGGTGGAAATGGCCTGATAGATCGCCTCGTCCGCGGCAGGGTCTGCCTTGGCGGTGCGTTGCCTGCGTTCGCTCACCGGCGCCTCGATCCTACGCTGCAAAATTGTGCACATTTGCATCAAAAAATGTGCACATTAGTTCGACGGGGGTTTCTGCTTTCCCATCCCTCATACCACAAGCGCCTCAAACGTCACTGTTTTTCGAGAATGTGCACAATTGGCACCGTGTTTGCAGAGGTATAAATGTCGCGACCGTGACGCAGCGAGGACGCCATGACCTTTTCTCCCATCTCCCGCCGGACCGCCCTGAAGCTCAGCGCCGGGGCGCTGGCGGGCGGCATTGCCTGTCCCGCCATTCTGCGCGCCGCGCCGAAGGAGATCGTCCTCGGCGGCCCGGCGGGCGCCGCCAAATATTTCAATGCGGACGTGTTTCCGCTGATCAAGAAGATGCTGGACGTCAGCATCCTCTATGAGGGCACCAATTCGCTCACCAATCTGCAGAAGATGCAGGCGGACAAGGGTGCCCCGAAAATGTCCGTGGTGATCATGGACGATCCGGTGATGCTGCCCGCCGCCGCCGAAGGCCTCATCACCCCCATGAAGGCCGCCAACGTGCCCAATCTCGGCAAATTGGTGCCGGACGCCATCCATCGCGACGGCATGTGGGCCAATTACCAGAAGCCCTGGGTCGGCATCGCCTATTCCACCAAGCGCATGCCCGCCGCCCCCACCGACTGGTCCGCACTGTGGGAGCCGAAATACGCCCAGAAGATCATCGTGCCCTCGCTGCAGAATACCGAGGGCTTCTGGGTGCTGCTGGCCGCCGCCCATCTGGAGACCGGCAAGCCCTACAAGGAAGCGCAATACGATATCGACGCCGCCTTCAAGAAGCTCAAAAGCCTCAAGCCGAACCTGCTCAACGTCTATACCAACGCCCCCCAGGCCATGAACATTCTGGAGCAGGGCGAGGCCTGGATGATCGGCGGCCAGTTCTCCGCTTACACCTTGATCCGCAAGGCGGACGGCTCGCCGGTGGATCTGGCGATCCCGAAGGATGGCGGCTTCTCCATGCCCTCCGGCATCGCCAAGGTGACCGGCGCCCCCGGCGGCGATACGGCGGAAGCGGTGATCAACGCCTTCCTCTCCCCCGAAGTGCAGACGCTGCTGGCCACCAAGGCCTTCGTCGCCCCCACCAATGCCACCGTGCCGACGCCGGCCGGCTATCCCGCCAGCGACAGCCTGTTCGCGCCCGACTGGGCCTTCATCGCCAAGGAGCGGGCCGGCTGGGTGGACCGCTGGATCAAGGAGATGGCATGAGCCCGGCGCCCCATCTCGTCGTCCGCCAGGCCTCCAAGCGCTATGGCGCCACCACGGTGCTCGACCGGGTGGACCTGGCCATCGGGCGCGGCGAACTGGTGACCCTGCTCGGCCCGTCCGGCTGCGGCAAGACCACCTTGCTCCGTCTGGTGGCGGGGCTCGCCCTGCCCGACGCGGGGGCGGTGGAAATCGCCGGCCGGGACGTGACCCGCGTCCCGCCGCACAAGCGCAATGTGGGCGTGGTGTTCCAGAACTACGCGTTGTTCCCGCACCTCACCGTGGCGGGCAACGTGGCCTTCGGGCTCACGGTGCGCCGCCGCGCCCGCGCCGACATCCAGGCGGCAGTGCACAAGGCGCTGTCGCTGGTGCATCTCGACCATCTGGCGGCGCGGCCCATCTCCGCTCTGTCCGGCGGCCAGCAGCAGCGGGTGGCGCTGGCCCGGGCGCTGGCGGTGGAGCCGGACGTGCTTTTGTTCGACGAAGCCCTCTCCGCCCTCGACCGCAAACTGCGCGAGGAAATGCAAGGCGAGATGCGCCGCATGCTGCGGGACATCGGCGCCACCGCCATCTTCGTCACCCATGACCAGGACGAGGCGCTCACCATGTCCGACCGGGTGGCGGTGATGAATGGCGGGCGCATCGAGCAACTGGCTGAGCCCCGCGCCATCTATGCCCGCCCGGCCAGCCTGTTCACGCTGAATTTCGTCGGCCTGTCCACCCGCATCGCCGGCACCGTGGTCGCCAGCGCGGACGGCCGCGTGCTGGTGGAAACCAGCGTCGGCCGCCTCGCCGCCACCGGCAACTTCCTGACCGGCTCGGCGGTGATCGTGGCGGTGCGGCCCGAACATCTGCGCCCCGCCATGGACACCGAGGGCAATGCCGTCAGCGGGCATGTGCGCTCGGTGGTGTTCCAGGGCTCGCGCACCCTGGTGGAGGTGGCCGCCGGCGCCGAGACCCTGCTGGCGGAACTGCCGGGACAGGACGCGGTCGATCTCTCCCCCGGCGCCGAGATCCGCCTGTCCTGGCCGATCGCCGAGACCTTCGCCTTTCCCGTGCCCACACCGGCCATGGCGGAGGCGGCATGAGCGAGGCTGCCCTCCCCGCCGCCGTACCGGCGGCGCCCGTCCCCGCCGCGCCGAACCGCGAGCGCTGGCTGGCGCTGGCCCTGGCCGCGCCGGCCCTGCTGATCCTGCTGTTCCTGTTCGCTTTGCCGCTGGCCAAATTGCTGGCGGCCAGCCTCTCCAATGCGGCCGGCTTCACCCTCGATGAATATGCCAAGCTGCTGGGCACGGCCTATTATCTTCAGGTCATCTGGAACTCCCTGCGCCTCGCCTTGCTCACCACGATCATCGCTCTGGTGATCGGCTATCCCGCCGCCTTCGCTCTGGCGCGGGCGCGCGGCGCAGTGCGCAGCACCCTTTTGGCCTGCCTGTTCCTGCCTTTGGCCGCCAGCGTCATCGTCAAGGCCTTCGCCTGGACCATCCTCTTGCGCAGCGACGGGCTGGTGAACGAGACCCTGCTGATGCTGGGGATCATCGACACCCCCATCCGCATGATCTTCACCGAGACCGCGCTGATCGTCGGCTCGGTGAACATCTTCCTGCCCTTCATGATCCTGCCCATCTACACCGTGGTGGCGCAGTTGGACCCGCGCCTGGCGGACGCCGCCGCAACGCTCGGCGCCTCGCCCGCGGAAGCCTTCCTGCGGGTGGTGGTGCCGCTCACTTTGCCCGGCATCATCGCCGGGGTGGCTTTGGTGTTCTCGCTCTCGGTCTCGGCCTATGTGGTGCCGACGCTGCTGATCGGCGAGCGCTATCCCACCCTCTCCACCACCATCGCCAAGGCCTATCTGCTGGCCCGCCAGCCCGCCTTCGGCGCCGCCGCCGGCGTGGTGCTGCTGGCCATCGCCGTGGCCGTGGTCGCGCTCAGCACCCGGCTCGGCCGGGCGGGAGGTGGCAAATGACCCGCGGCCTCGCCATCCTGTTCGCCTGGACCATGGCCCTGGGCGCGGCCCTGTTCCTGCTGGCGCCGCTGATCGTCATCGCCGCCGCCTCGTTCTCGCCGACGCCGGTGTTCGATCTGCCGGTGGGCGGGGCCTCGCTGCGCTGGTACGGCCGCATCGGCCAGATGGACGGCTTCTGGCCGGCGCTGGGACTGTCGTTGCAGATCGCCGCCCTCTCCACCGCCATCGCTCTGGTGCTGGGCACGCTGGCCGCCATCGCCATCACGCAAGGGCGGCTGCCGGGGTCCGAGGCCATCGGCACGGTGCTGGTCTCGCCCTTGATGATGCCCGGCCTCGTGCTCGGCATCGCTCTCCTGCAATACTACCGCGCCATCGGCTTCTCGGCCGCCTGGAGCGGGCTGCTGCTGGCGCATTTGGTGGTGACCCTGCCCTATGTGGCCCGCACCATGATCGCCGGCCTGTCGCGCTTCGACTTCACCTTGGTGGAAGCCGCACGAACCTTGGGCTGCACCTATCCCGGCGCCATCCTCAAGGCGATGGTGCCGGCGCTGGCCCCCTCATTCCTCACCGCGGGGTTGTTCTCCTTCCTCGCCTCCTTCGACAACTATCCAGTGTCGATCTTCCTGACCGACGTGCGGACCAAGACCCTGCCGATCAAGATGCTGCAATATATCGAAGAAGCTCCCGACCCGACGCTCGCCGCCCTCTCCACTTTGATCCTGGGGGCGACCGTCATCCTCCTGGTGGCCAGCGACCGCATGGTCGGCCTGCACCGCATGGCGGGGACCGGCCAATGACCCCCGTTCTGCTCAAGCCCACCCTCCCCGCCTCCGGCCGCGATCTCGTGGGCTACGCCGGCGCTCCGCCCGACCCAAAGTGGCCGGGGGGCGCGAAAATCGCGGTGTCGCTTGTGGTGAATTTCGAGGAAGGTGCCGAATTTTCCGTGTCGGAAGGCGATGCGACAAACGAGGGAATCTACGAAGTCGACCATCGCCTGGACGGGCCAGACCCTTGTATCGAAAGCCATTTCGACTACGGCACCAGAGCCGCCTGGTGGCGGGTGATGGATTTGTTGGATGCACACGGTGTAAAGGTCACCGTCAGCGCCTGCGGCCGCGCCGTGGAGCGCTCGCCGGATCTGGCCCGCGATGCCATTGCCCGCGGCCATGAAATCGCCGCCCATGGCTGGCGCTGGGAAAGCCATGCGGGCCTGGACGAAGCCACCGAGCGGGCCCGCATCGCCCGCACCGTGGAGGCCATCACCCGCGCCACCGGCCAGCGGCCGGTGGGCTGGCACACCCGCTCAGCCTCCTCGCCCAACACCCGCCGCCTCTTGGTGGAGGAAGGCGGCTTTCTCTATGACAGCGACGCCTATAATGACGACCTGCCCTACTTCCTCCCCATAGCCGGGCGGCGGCATCTGATCCTGCCTTATGCCTTTGATACCAACGACATGCACTTCCAGCACACCCAGCGCTTCAGCGGCTCGGATTTCGCCGATTATGTGCTGGATGCGTTCGACTGGCTGGTGCGCGAAGGCGAGCGGGCGCCGAAGATGATGTCGGTGGGCCTGCACCTGCGCATGATCGGCCGCCCCGGCCGCATGGCGGCGCTGGAGCGGATCCTCACCCACATGACCGGCTCCGGCGTCGCCTGGATCGCCCCGCGCGCCGCCATCGCCCGCCACTGGCTGGAGCGGTTCCCGGAAGGGGGCTCCCGCTAAGTCCCTGGCGCCGCCCGCCCAAGCGGACGGAGCCGGACGACCTCACACCTTCTGCGCCAGCGCCAGCAGAGCTTCGTCCCGCCCGCGCGGGGCGATCATCGACAGGCCCACCGGGCAACCATCCAGTGTACCCAAGGGCATGGAAACCTGCGGCAGGCCCGCATGGCCGGCGGGGCACAGCAGTTCCAGCGCGCGGGCGCGGAAGGCATCCAGTTCCGCCTCAGGGGTCGCCCGCAGCGGCGCGATGCCGGGGCCGGTGGGCAGCACCAGCAGGCCGTCGTCCCCCAGCAGATCATCCATGCGGGCGCGGATCTCCGCGCGCAGAGCCAGCGCCGCCTTCACTTCCTCCGGATCGAGGCGGGAGGCGGCGGCGAAGCGCTCGCGCACGCCGGGGCCGAACTCCGGCTTCACCGCCTCCACCCAGGCGCCATGGGCGGCCCAGGCTTCCGCCGACTGGATCAGCCGGAACGCATTGCGCCACGGCCCCAGTCCGCCGGGCGCCACGGTGACATGCTGCGCCTCGCCATAGAGGGCGCGCACCCGCGCCAGCCCATCCGCCAAAGCCGCGCCCACGGCGGGGCCGGCGGCGGCGAACATGTCGTCGGCGATCAGCACCCGCGCGGGGGCCGGGGCCTCCGGGGCCGGGCCGAGCAAGACCGCGCCCACGGCGGCGAACAGGGCCGGATCGCGGGCGAACCAGCCGACGCTGTCATAGCTCGGCGCCAGCGGCACGGCGCCGGAAATGGCGATGCGGCCATGGGTGGGGCGGATGCCCAGCACGCCGCAATAGCTCGCCGGCAGCCGCACCGAGCCGCCAGTGTCAGAGCCGATGGCGAACTCGACCAGCCCGCCCGCCACCGCCGCCGCCGAACCGGACGAGGAGCCGCCGGGAATGCGCCCCGGCGCCGCCGGATTGATGGGCGTGCCGTAATGATGGTTCTCGCCATTGAGGCTCCAGGCCATCTCGTCGGTGTGGGTCTTGCCCACCAGATGGGCGCCCGCATCCAGCAGCAGATCCACCACCGGCGCGCTCTCGGTGGGCACCGGATGGCTCGCCAGCCAATGCGGACTGCCGGCGGCGGTGGGCACGCCGGCCAGATCGAAAAAGTCCTTCAGCGCGAAGGTGCGCCCGGCCAGGGGGCCGTCGGTGCGGCGCTGGATGTCCACCTGCCCGTGGGCGACGAAGGCGTTGAGCGGATCATGCAAGGTCATCAGGCAACGCTCTCCAAAGCGGGAACATGCAGGTGGGCGGCAGGACGGGTGAAGGTGCGCCGGCCGGCCTTGAGGCCGAACAGCGGCGGCGCCAGTTCCGACACCGCCTCGGCGCGGGTCGTGCAATCCAGCACCACCATGTCGGCCGGGACGCCCTCCCGAATGCCGTAGTCGGCCAGATTGAGCAACCGCGCAGAAGAGGATGTCACCATGTCGAGACAGGTGGCCATGCCCGCCGGCGTGCCCACCTGGGCCACATTGGCATAGAGATTGGAGATCCGCACCAGCGAGCAATCCCCGAACGGGGTGAAGGGGTTGAGCACATTGTTGGTGGAGAGCGAGCAGGTGACGCCATGCGCCATCAGCACATGGGCCAGCGCCACCCCGCGCGGAACATTGTGGTCATACTCGCGGCCGATGAGGAACAGATCGGTGGCCGGCAGCGCCGTCACCGCGACACCGGCCCCGGCGAGGCGCTTGGCCAGCTCCACCAGGCGGTCGTGCGGCACGGCGGAGAGCTTGGTCACATGGCCGATGGCCACCCGCCCGCTCCAGCCGGTCTCTTCCGCCAGCCGGCAGACCTCCAGCAGATCGAGGTGCGAAGGATCGAGGCCGAAATCCAGGTGGAAGTCGATGTCCACGCCGAAGCGCTGGGCCAGCGCGAACACATGGGCGATCTGGCCGTGGCTGTCCTTGTCCATATAGGGCGCGCCGCCCACCACATCGGCGCCCGCCTCCAGCGCCGCCACCATGACGTCCTCGCAGCCGGGATCATCCAGCAGGCCCTCCTGCGGGAACACGCACAGCTTCAGGTCGATGGCCCAGGCATAGTCTTTCTTGAGCTGCTTCAGCGCATGGATGGAGGTGAGGCCGATGCGCGGGTCCACCTCCACATGGGTGCGCATGCGCTGGGTGCCCTGGAGGATGGCCTTCTCCAGCGTGCGCTTGCCGCGGGCATAGACGTCCTCCACCGTGAAAGCCTTCTTGGCGGCGGCCACGGCGCCGATGGCTTCCTCCAGCGTGCCCTTCTCGCAGACGCAGCGGCCCAGCAGGCAGGATTTGTCCAGATGGATGTGGGTCTCCACAAAGCCGGGCACCACCAGCCGCCCGCCCAGATCCTCGGACGGCGCGTCCGCCTCCAGACCGACGCCGATGGCGGCGAAGCGGCCGGCGCGGATGCCGATATCCACCAAGTGTCCCTCGTTGCCGGCGATGCGGGCATTGCGGAAGATGTGGTCGAGACTCATAGCCTACGCTCCGAAAAGATGGGATCACGCGCCGAAAAGGGCGAGGCCGGCCTCACGCCGCGCCGGCCTTGGCCCCGAGATAGGCCGCTTCCAGATCCGCATCGCCGGCCAGCAGCGCGGCGCTGCCCGCCTTCACGATGCGGCCCTGCTCCAGCACATAGGCGCGGTCGGCGACCGTGAGGGCGAGCGCCGCCATCTGGTCCACCAGCAGCAGGGTCACGCCCTCCTCCCGCAGGTCGGCGAGGATGTCGAACAGTTCGCCGATGATGGCCGGGGCCAGCCCGAGCGAGGGCTCGTCCAGCAGCAGGATCTTGGGCCGGGCCATCAGGCCGCGCGCCACCGCCAGCATCTGCTGCTCGCCGCCGGAGAGCAGCCCGGCCCGCTGGCCGAGGCGCTCGCGCAGGCGCGGGAAGCGCACCAGCAGGGCCTCGAAATCCGCCGCCACCTCCGCAGGATCGGCCGCGCCGCGGGCATGGGCGCCCAGCAGCAGATTGTCCCGCACCGACAGTTCGGGAAACACCTGCCGCCCCTCCGGCACCAGCGCCAGGCCCTTGCGGGCGATCTGGTGCGCGGCCAGCGCCGCCACCGGCGTATCCGCAAGCACCACATCGCCGGTGATGGGCCGCAACAATCCAGCGATGGCCTTCATGGCCGTAGACTTGCCGGCGCCATTGGCCCCCAGCAGCGCCACGCATTCGCCGGGCCGCACCTCCAGATTGACCCCGTCCAGTACCGGCGCGGCACCATAACCGGCGGTGAGACCGAGCGCGGTCAACACCGCATCGCGGCTGCCGTCCCAAGGTGCGGCGCGGCCCCGCGCCCGGCCGACATCGCCGCCCAGATAGGCCGCGATCACCGCCGGGTTGGTGCGCACCTGGGCCGGCGTGCCCTCGGCAATGGGGCGGCCGGCATCCAGCACCACCACATGGTCGGAAATGCCCATGACCAGGGTCATGTCATGCTCCACCAGCAGCACGGCGAGACCGGCATCGGCAATGCGCCGCAGCAGCAAAGCGAGCGCGTCCTTGTCGGCGCGCATCAGGCCGGCGGCGGGCTCGTCCAGCAGCAGCACGCGCGGGCGCATGGCGAGGGCCCGGGCGATCTCCACCAGGCGGCGATCCACATGGGGCAGATCGTCGGCGGGGGCGTCGAGATCACCGCCATAGCCGACGAAGGCCAGCAGCGCTTCGGCCTGGGACGCCTCGCCCTTCAGGGCCAGGCGCACGTTGTCCAGCACGCTGAGGGAGCCGAACAATTGGGTGGTCTGGTAGGTGCGGGCGATGCCGGCGCGGGCCACCTGATAGGCGGGCGCCCCGGCCAGTTCGCCCTCCAGCCGGATCGAGCCGGCATCGGGGCGGTAGAAGCCGCCGATCATGTTCAGGACCGTGGTCTTGCCGGCGCCATTGGGGCCGATCAGGCTGGTCACCGCCCCCGGCTGGGCGGTGAAGCTGACGCCCTGCGCCGCCTTCACGCCGCCGAAGGTGATGGCGAGATCGCGCACCACCAGCGGCAGCGGCGCCCCCTGCGGCGTCAGAACGGCGGGCGTGGTGGAGGCGACCAGACGCACCCGGCGGCGCGCCACCAGCCGCAGCACCTCGCCGACGATGCCGCGCGGCGCCAGCCACAGCACCGCCAGCAGTAAGCCACCGAACAGCAGCAGGCGATATTCGGCGAAGTCCGAGAGCATTTCCGGCAGGCCCACCACCACCAGCGCCCCCACCACCGGCCCCAGCACGGTGCCCGCCCCGCCCACCACCACGGCGAACAGGAACAGGATGGACTGCGAGAACGGGAACGAGCCGGGCGAGATGAACATCATCAGCGGCGCGAACAGCGCCCCCGCCAGCCCAGCCAGGGCCGCCGAGAGCACGAAGGCCAAGGTCTTCAGCACCACGGGGTTGAGGCCCACGGATTGCGCCGCCACCTCGCTGTCGCGCACCGCCCGCATGGCGCGGCCCAGCCCACTCATGGACAGGGCCAGAAACCCCAGCAGCGCCACCGTCGCCAGGGCCACGCACAGCACCGCCATCTCGCGTTCGGCGAACATCACCCCCGCCACCGGCGGCGGCAGGATGCCCATGAGGCCGTTGGCGCCGCCGGTCACCGCGCGCCATTCGATCAGCCCATGCTCGACGATGAAGGCAAAGGCGATGGTGACCATGGCCAGATATGGCCCCTTCACCCTCAAGGCGGGCAGTGCCAGCAGCAGCCCCACGGCGCCTGCCACCAGGGCCGCCGCCGGCAGCGCCAGGGCGAAGCCCGCGCCCTTCAAAATGGCGATGCCGCTCACATAAGCGCCGATGGCATAGAAGCCCACATGGCCGAGCGAGACCTGCCCGGTGAGGCCCAGCAGGATGTTGAGGCCGATGCCCACCAAAGCGGTCAGCGCCACCAAGGCGATCACAAACGAGGTATAGCTCTCGCCCCACCAGGCCAGGGCCATGGCGGCGGCGGCGCCCAGCAGGATGGCAAGCGCCAGAATGAGCGGGCGCAAGGCTTTAGACCTTCTTCACGGCGGCGCGGCCGAACAGGCCGTCCGGCACCAAAGCCAAAGCGGCGATCACCGCCAGGAACACCAGGATCTGGGTGTAAGAGGAGCCCAGGGCGCTGGTGATCAGGGCTTCAACGAGCCCATAGGCGAAGCCCGCCAGCATGATGCCCGAGGCCGAGCCCATGCCGCCCAGGATGGCGACCGCGAAGGCCTTGATGCCAAACATCAATCCCATGTCCGAGGACACCGACAGCAGGGGCGCGATCAGCAGGCCGGCGATGCCCGCCAGCACCGAGGAGGCGGCGAAGGCCAGAGCCACCGCCCGCTGCACGTCGATGCCCATCAGCGAAGCGGCGGTGGGGTTCTGCACCACCGCCAGCAAAGCCTTGCCAGCGCTGGTTTTGCGCAGAAGCAGATGGAGCCCGAGGGCGATCGCGATGCCCACTACCGGGATCACCAATTGCAGCGGATAGACCCCGGCGCCGAACAGATCCACCGGCTTCTGCGCCAGCACGGAGGGCAAGGAGCGGGGCTCCTTGCCGAAGGTGAACATCACCGCATTGTCCAGCACGATGCCGCCGGCAACGGTGGCCATCAGCCAGGCGCTGGAACCCTTGGAAACAAAAGGCCGGACCAGCGCCCGCTCCACCACCAGGCCGGACAGGCCGCACAGAATGAGGGCGAGCAGAACCGCCACCGGCAGGGGCAGACCGAGGGTCACCCAGAGGGTGTAGCCGAGCACGGCACCGAGCATGACGGACGAACCTTGCGCGAAGTTCACCGAATGGGACACCGTGTATGTGACGTGATAGCCGAGCGCGATCAGTCCATACATACTGCCCAGGCTCAGCCCCGAGACGATGGCGGACAGGATCAGCACGGCATCCCCCTCGGCCTCACACCCCGCGCCTCAGTTGCCCACCGGCACGATCTCGGCGCCCTTGAAGTGGGTGAAGATATAGTCGCCCTTGCCCAGCGCATCGTTGTTGCCGAGGGTGAACGGCTTGTCATAGGTCTTGATCAGCCCGACATAGGGCCCGATCTCGTAGAAGGCCTTGCGCAGGGCCGGGCCGTCGGTGGTGCCGGCCTTGGCGATGGCCAGCGCCAAGAGGTTCATGGCGTCATAGGCATTGGCGATGCCCACGGCCGGGGTCACGTCCGCCAGGGTCTTGATCTCGGGATATCTGGCCTTCAGCGCCGCCAGAACGGTCTCGCCCTTGGGGGAGAGCTTGCCGGAGAAGGAATAGGTCTGGACCATGTCCACCTTCTCCGCGCTCGGCCCGCCCAGTTCGGTGAAGCGCCCGCCGGCCGGGCCCCAGTGGGAGACCACCGGCACATTCCAGCCCATGCGGTCGAGGGATTTGACCACCTGCGCCGCCGGCTGGACATTGGCCACCAGGAAGATGGTGTCGGCGCCCGCCTCCTTCAGGCGGGTCAGCTGGGGCACCATGTCCACGTCGGCATTGTCGAACTTTTCCGCGCCGGCCACCGGCAGGCCCTTGGCGCCGGCCGCCTTCTTGAGGCCGGCCTCATTGGATTCGCCCCAGGGGTTGTTGATGAGCATCAGCCCCGGCTTCTTGGTGGCGTGGGTCTTCACGGCGAAATCGATCATCGCCTCGTCGACCAATTCGTCCACCGCCGAGACGCGGAACACATAATTCTCCTCGGCGCCGTTGCGGGTGATGGCGGTGCCCGCCGCCCACACCGCCAGGAACGGCACTTTCGAGGAATTGGCGAACGGCACGATGGCCAGGGACACCGGCGTATCGATGCCGCCGAAGAAGGCCACCACCTTTTCCTTCTGCACCAGTTCGCGGGCCGCCAGCACGCCCTTGGCCGGGTTGCTCTCGTCGTCGCGGCGCACCAGCTCGAACTTCTTGCCCAGCACGCCGCCGGTGGCGTTGATCTGGTCGATGGCCACCTGCAGGCCGCGGGTGATGGCCTCGCCGGACTTGGCCGACTGGCCGGAGAGGGCGGCCACCAGCCCCACCTTGATGGTCTCCTGTGCGCGGGCGGGCGCGGTGAGGACCATGGCGAGGCTGAGGGCGGCCACGGCGCCGCCGATCTGGCGGGCGAGACGCGGCAGGCGAGGCGCGGAACGGCTGATCGGCATGGGGTCCCCTCCGGAAATCTGCCTCGGGCTTCGCAAGCGCCGTGCCAAGCCATGCGGGCCGGGCGGTTCCCCCTCGCCCGGCGCGGAGCGCGGCAGGCCTGGGGGGTTGATCGCTCAACCTTCGGGCAGAAGGCGCCAAAAATGGCGCCATATTGAATGCGATTATACGCAATAATCGTATACGATTTCTCAAGAAGCGGGCAACGCCAACGGTTTCCGCCGATGCGAACACCAACGCTGCCGCTACAGCATGCACCGCCGCGAGCCGATCGCATACAATTCCGCCTAAGATTTCAGCGGCGCCCCTGCGAGACGCCGCATCTGCAGAGGCCTCGGCGCCGTCGGCTCGGACGGGGCCGCCCGGGGAGCGGCACGGCGACGTCGCCTTGGCAAGCTCAGGGCAAGCCCGGCACAAGCGAGCCCCCTGACAAGTGATCAGGCAGACATAATTAAGTCTTATTCACATCGAGATTGCCCCATGTCGTATGCGAACCTTACCATGAGCTGGAAAGTGGTGAGCTTGCTGCTCGCGCTTGGCCTTGTCAGTATCGGCGGCGCTTATTATGCGACATTCAATATGTCGTCCGTTGATCAGATGTATACAGACATCATTGATGGGCCTGAGGTTGCCATATTAAGTCTCGCGCGCACCAATCGCGCCCAGCTCGCGGCCTCCAATGCTCTTTATCGCAATATCATTGCGACCAGCGAGGCCGAGAACAAAGCCGCCGATGCGGCCCGCATCGGCGCCGTGAAGCTGTTTGATCAAAATATCGATCAAGCCAAGAAATCGGCGCCAGAATTTGCCGATAAAATCGGAGCGGTCGCGCAGAAGTTCCATCATGTGGTGGACAATGTGTGCTCAGGCGTCATCAAGACCGCCAATGGCGGAACCGAAAACGCGGGCAATGCACGCGCGGGCAAACTGATGGTCGAGCAGTGCGAGCCCGAGATGGCCCAGGTGCTGGCCTCCTCCATGGCCGTGACCCGGCTCATCATCGAAGAGGTTGCCCGGAGAAACGCGGCAGGCACGGTGGCGACCAATAATACCAACCGCCTCCTGCTCGGCGGCATCTCCGCCGCCACGCTCGCGGTGATCGCACTGGCGGTGCTGCTGGTGCGACGTGGGATCGTGACGCCGATCAAGGGCATGATGGGGGTCATGGCGGCCATGGGGAAAGGCGATCTCGATCGCCCCGTGGACGGAACCACGCGCGCCGACGAGATCGGCGCCATGTCGAGGACATTGGACGTCCTGCGCGATCAACTGATCGCGGCCGATCAGGCGCGCCATGAACAGGCCGCACGCGAAGAGGCCGAGCGACAGGTTCTGGCCAGGCGGGAAGAACTGGCGCAACGGTTCGTGGCCCAAATGCAGGACCTGGCCGCCAGTTTCGCCAAGTCTTCGGGCGAAGTCGCGGTGTCAGCCCGCAATCTCTCCTCCACGGCGGACGAGACCTCCCGTCAGGCGCAGGCGGTGGCCGCGGCCGCCGAGGAAGCCGCGACCAATGTGCAGACCGTGGCGGCCTCGTCGGAAGAACTGGCGGCATCGGTGCGCGAGATCTCCAGCCAGGTCAGCCATTCGGCCGAAGTGGCCGATATCGCCTTCAAAGAGGCGGAGGCCTCCAATGCGCGGATCGGCGACCTGTTGGTCGCCGCCACGGCCATCGGCGATGTGCTCAATCTGATCGAGGGGATTGCCAGCCAGACCAACCTCCTCGCCCTCAATGCCACCATCGAGGCGGCCCGTGCCGGCGAAGCCGGCAAGGGCTTTGCCGTGGTGGCGTCAGAAGTGAAGCAACTCGCGGCCCAGACCGCGACCGCAACCGCCGACATCTCCGCCCGGATCAGCGAGATCCAACTGGCCACCAACGGAACCGTGGCCTCCATGGCCGAAATCGTTCGGGTCATCTCCGACATCAAGCAGATCTCCGCCGCCATCGCCGGTGCGGTGGAGGAGCAAGGTACGGCCACCGGCGAGATTGCCCAGAACTGCCAGCAGGCGGCCACCGGAACGCAGCAGGTCACCTCGAACATCGGCGGCGTCGGTCGCGCCGCCGAGATGACGGGCTCGGCGTCCACCCAGCTGCTATCCCTGTCGGAAGGGCTGTCGAGCCAGGCCACCGATCTGCGCAGCGTCGTCGAGACCTTCGTGCGCGACCTGCGAGCGTGACGTCAGGACCGCAGCGCTGCGGCGGCTCCCGGGCGGCGGCCATGGCTGACCGGTCAGGGGGCCGGGCAGCAGTGGCGGGCCGGCCGGGGGATGAAACGGCCGGGGCCGGGCGACCGGCCCCCGCCGGCGAGGCGCCGAATGCGCGCTCAGCGCAGCTTGAGGGTGGCCAGGCCCAGCAGGGCCAGCACCACGGCGACGATCCAGAACCGGATCACCACCTGGCTCTCGGTCCAGCCCAATTGCTCGAAATGGTGGTGGATGGGCGCCATGCGGAACACCCGTTTGCCGGTGAGGCGGAACGAGACCACCTGCACGATCACCGACACCGCCTCCAGCACGAACAGGCCGCCGATCACCGCCAGCACGATCTCATGCTTGGTGGCGACCGCAATGGTGCCCAAGAGGCCGCCCAGGGCCAGCGAGCCGGTGTCGCCCATGAAGATCTGCGCCGGGGGGGCGTTGAACCACAGGAAGCCCAGCCCCGCGCCGATGATGGCGCCGCAGATCACCGCCAGTTCGCCCACGCCGGCCACATAATGGATCTGCAGATAGTCCGCGAACACCACGTTGCCGGAGAGATAGGAGATCACCCCGAACGAGCCGGCGGCGATCATCACCGGCACGATGGCGAGGCCGTCGAGCCCGTCGGTGAGGTTCACCGCATTGCCCGCCGCCACGATGACGAAGGCGCCGAACACCACGAAGAACCAGCCCAGATCCAGCAGCAGATCCTTGAAGAACGGGAAGGACACCGAGCTGGACAGCCCCGTCCGGCCCGCATTGAGGATCACCACCACGGCGACGCCGGCAATCACCGCCTCGATGGCCAGGCGCGCCTTGCCGGAGAAGCCCGCATGGCTTTGGCGGGTCACTTTCAGATAGTCGTCATAAAAGCCGATCAGGCCGAAGCCCGTGGTCACGAACAGCACCACCCAGACATAGATGTTGGACAGATTGGCCCACAGCAGGGTGGCCACCATCAGCCCAGAGAAGATCATCAGCCCGCCCATGGTGGGCGTGCCCTTCTTGGTCAGCAGATGCGACTGGGGGCCATCGGCGCGGATCGGCTGCCCCTTGCCCTGCTTCAGGCGCAAGGTGGAGATGATGCCCGGCCCGAACAGGAACACGAACAGCACCGCGGTGACGATGGCGCCGCCGGTGCGGAAGGTGATGTAGCGAAAGACGTTGAAGGCGGGAAAGGTGTCGTGAAGCTGCGCGAGCCACTGGAGCATAAGTCTATCCTTCGAGCAGCGCGTCCCCGGAGACCCTGAAGCGGTCGGAGAGGGCTTTGACCAGCGGCGCCATGCGGCTGCCGTTGGAGCCCTTCACCATCAGGGTATCGCCGGCCCGGATGGCAGCGGAGATCATGGGTTCAAGGTGGGAGGCGTGCACCGCATAGCCGCCGCGCCGCGCCGAGGGCAATTCCTGCCACAGCGCATGCATCAAGGGCCCGGCGCAGAACACCGTGTCGATCTTGGCGGCGGCCAGCGCCTGTGCCAGTTCGCGATGATGGGTCTCGCCCTCGGTGCCCAGTTCCAGCATGTCGCCGAGCACGGCGATACGCCGCCCGCGCGACCCCACCGGGGTGCGGGACAGAACGTCGATGGCGGCACGCATGGAGGCCGGATTGGCGTTGTAGCTCTCGTCCAGAAGCGTCGCCGTACCGCCGGCCAGGGCCAGGTCCAGCGCAACGCCGCGGCCGGGCGGAGGCCGCAGACGGGCCAGCGACACCGCCGCCAGCGCCAGGTCCGCCCCCAGCAAGTGCACCGCCGCCAGCACCGCCAGCGCATTCTGCACGATATGGCGGCCGGGCATGCCGACCTTGAGCGTGACCTTGGTGCCCATCACATCCGCCACCAGGACCGAGCAGCGCGGGTCCAGCGCCACATCGAGCAAGCGCACGTCGCTGGCCGGATCGGCGCCGAAGCTGACGATCCGCTCCACGCCCTTGCGCCGGGCGCTCGCGGCCAGCCGCTCGAACTGGGCATTGTCGCGATTGAGCACCGCGGTGCCGCCCGGCTCCAGCCCGTCGAAAATCTCCGCCTTGGCGTCGGCAATCTCCTCGATGCCGGCGAACTGGGCGATATGGACCGCCTCCACCGTGGTGATCACCGCCACCTGCGGGCGCACCATCTGCACCAGCGGCGTGATCTCGCCGGGATGGTTCATGCCGATCTCGAACACCCCGAACCGCGCCTCGCGCGGCATCCGGGCCAAGGACAGCGGCACGCCCCAATGATTGTTGTAGGAGGCTGCCGAGGCGTGGGTCTCGCCCTCGGGCGACAGCGCCAGGCGCAACGCCTCCTTGGTGGTGGTCTTGCCCACCGAGCCGGTGACGGCGACGATGCCTGCCGTCGAGCGGGCGCGCGCGGCACGGCCGAGGTCGGTCAAGGCGGCCAGCACGTCCGGCACCACCAGCAGCGGGCCATCGGCCATCAGGTCGGCCTTGTCGGCGGCCACCACCGCCACGGCGGCCCCGCCCGCCACGGCGCGGTCCACATAGGCATGGCCGTCGCTATTCTCGCCGGTGATGGCGAAGAAGGCATCGCCGGGCGCCAGGGTGCGGGTGTCGATAGAGATGCCGGTGGTGTCCCGCACGTGCCCGCGGACCTGCCCGCCGGTGGCGGCCGTCAGTTCGTCCGGGGTGAATAAAATGCGCGCGCTCATGCTCCCACCTCCCCCAGGGCGGCGAGAACGGCCGCAGTGTCCGAGAACGGATACGTCCGGTCGCCTATGATTTGGCCGGTTTCGTGGCCTTTGCCCGCCACCACCAGAACATCCCCAGGCTGAAGCATCATGACAGCCGCCCGGATCGCCTCGTCCCGCGCCGCGATTTCGCGGGCGCCGGGGGCGGCGGCCAGGATTTCCGCCCGGATGGCGGCGGGGTCCTCGCTGCGCGGATTGTCGTCGGTGACGATCACCACGTCGGCTTTCTCCGCCGCGATCGCCCCCATGATCCGGCGCTTGCCGCGATCGCGGTCGCCGCCGCAGCCGAACACCGCGATCAGCCGGCCGGTGGTGGCGGCGCGCAAGGTGTCCAGCACGGTGGCGAGGGCCTCGGGCTTGTGGGCATAGTCCACGAACACCGGGCGGACGGGATCGGCGCCGATGCGCTCCAGCCGCCCCGGCACGCCGGTGAGAAACGGCAGCGCCGCCAGGGCTTCCACCAGCGGCACGCCGCCCGCCGCCGCCAGGCTTGCGGCCAGCAGCGCATTGTCGGCCTGGAACCGGCCCACCAGGGGCAGCAGGATGTCCGGCCGGTCGGCGAAGCGGATGCGCTGGGCGGGGCCTTCGGGGGTGATCTCGGTCACATTCAGATCGCCATCGGGGCCGATGGCGAAGCTGCGCAGGCCGCGGGTGCGGGCATAGGCCAAGGTGGTGGCGCCGAACGGCGCGTCGCTGGCCGCCACCGCCTGCGCGGTCATGGGCAGCAGTTCGGTGAACAGCCGCAATTTGGCGTGATAATAGGCCTCCACCGTGGGGTGGTAGTCCAGATGGTCGCGGCCCAGATTGGTGAAGCCGCCCGCCGCCAGCCGCACCCCATCCAGGCGCCGCTGGTCGAGCCCGTGGGACGAGGCTTCCAGCGCCATATGGGTGATGCCGGCGCCCGCCAGCCGGTCGAGCGTCGCATGCAGGTCCACCGGGTCCGGCGAGGTCAGGCCGCCATAGGCCGCCTCCCCCGGCGCGATCAGGCCGAGCGTGCCGAGATACGCCGCCTTCAGCCCCAGATGGCTCCAGATCTGCCGCAGGAATTCCGCCACCGAGGTCTTGCCGGCGGTGCCGGTGATGGCCACCACCGTCTGCGGCTGGCGCGGATGCAGCCGGGCCGCCGCCAGGGCAAGCGAGCGGCGCACATCCAGCGAGAAGGCCAGCGGCACCGCCATGGCCGGGGGCGCGCCGGTGGGCTCCATCAGCACCGCGCCGGCGCCCTTGGCCAGCGCATCGGCCACGAACCGCGCCCCGTCCGCGCGGGTGCCGGGCACGGCGATGAACAGCATGCCGGGCTGAACCTTGCGGCTGTCGGCGGTGATGCCGGACACGCGGACGCCTTCGGCCGCGCCCTGCACAAGGCGGGCATGGCCGGCGAGCAGATGGAGCAGATCCGCCATGGGCGCCTTCTTAAAATCAAATGGCGCGGGCACTCCCTGGCGCCGCGCGCAAAACCTCAGGTCACCGGCCGGACCCCGGCCGGATGAAATGGCGCCGGGCGCCCTATTGCCGCTCGGCCACCTTCTGCTGGATTGCCCGCAGCATCTGGTCGGCACCGGGCAAATTCTCGCGCGGCGCCACGTTCAGCATGGGGGCGATGCGCTCGACGATCTTGCCGGCGGTGGGCGCCGCATTCCAGCCCGAGGTGGCATAGCCATAGGTGCCGGGAACCGCCTGCGGCTCGTCCAGCATCACCAGAACCAGATATTGCGGCTTATCCATGGGGAAGATGGCGGTGAACGAGGTCAGCAGCTTGGTCTTGGAATAGCGCCCGTCCACCACCTTCTCGGCGGTGCCGGTCTTGGCGCCCACCAGATAGCCGGGCACGTTGGCGCTCTTGCCGGAGCCCTTTTCCACATTGAGGCGCAGCAGATAGCGCATCTTGTCGGAGGTTTCCGGCTTCAGCACGCGGGTGGCCACCTTCATGGCGTCCTCCTCCGAGCGCTTCATGAAGGTGGGCGGAATGAGGAAACCGCCGTTGACCATGGAATTCACCGCCATCACCGCCTGCAGCGGGGCCACCGCGATGCCGTGGCCGAAGGCGATGGTGGCCGAGTTCAATTCGCCCCAGCGCTTGGGCACGATGGGCTCGGCGCTTTCCGGCAGTTCGGTGCGCAGCCGGTCCATTTGTCCCATCTTCTTCAGGAACGCCTTGTGCGCCTCCACGCCCAGGCTCAGCACCATCTTCGCGGTGCCGATGTTGGACGAGACGATGAAGATCTCCGGCACCTGGAGCACCCGGTTCTCCGCATGGAAATCATGGATGGCGAAGCGCCCGAACGACAGCGATCCGCGGGCGTCGAAGGATGAGGTCAGCCCGATCTTGCCGGAATCCAGCGCCATGGCGAAGGACAGCGACTTGAAGGTGGAGCCCATCTCGAACACGCCGGTGGTGAGGCGGTTCAAATGGGCATTGTCGCGCGGATCGTTGGACTGGTTGGGATCGAAGTCGGGCAGCGACACCATGGAGACGATCTCGCCGGTGCGCACATTGGTCACCAGGCCCATGGCCGCCTTGGCCTTGAACTTGTCCTTCGCCTTCAGCAATTCGTCGCGCACCGCGTGCTGCACCCGCGCGTCCATGGACAGGGCCACCGGCTCCTGCTGGCGATCGGTGGCGAAACCGGCCATGTGCAGTTCGGCCAGGCCCCGCCCGTCGATATATTTCTCGAGGCCCGCGATGCCCTGGTTGTCCACGTTCACATTGCCGATGACGTGGGAGAAGGTGGGGCCGTCGGGATAGATGCGGCGGTTTTCCCGCACGAAGCCGATGCCGGGAAAGCCCAGGCGATAGACCGCCTTCTGCTGCGCCGGGGTGATCTCGCGCTTCAGCCAGGCAAAGCCCTTCTTGGAATTCAGCCGCGCCCGCACTTCGGCCACGTCCAGGTCCGGCATGACCTTGAGCAGGCCTTCCAGGGTCTCGTCGGGATCGATCAGGCGCTTGGGCTCGGCGAACAAGGACGGCGACTTCACGTCGATGGCTAGCACGTCGCCATTGCGGTCGACGATGTCCGGCCGGGCGGAGGCCACCGCCTCGGAGCCGCCGCCGCGCACGCCGTTGGGGTCGGAGGTCAAAGCCAGGATCACCAGGCGCCCGCCGATGGCCACGAACACCAGCGAGAAGCCAAGAATCAGGAATTTCAGGCGCGCCCGCGCCACCGTCTCCTGGTCCACGCGGTCCAGGCCGAACAGGCCGCGGAAAATGAAGATGGAGGCGCGATAGCTGAAGATCACCAGCCCCACCAGCTTCATCACGAACCAGCGGCAGATGCGGTAGATGCGCAGCACGATCCAGCGGGCGATGCCATAGATCAGCCGGCCGATGGCCGCCACGATCCGCCACAGCACCATCAGGATGAATCGACCGACGACGGTGGCCGCGCGGCCGAGGATCTGGCCGGCCCGCACGAGGGGTTGGGGAAGGGTCATCTGGCGGGCCTCGTCAGTGCGTGCTGCCGGGCAGAATTCCCGGCGGCAGGAGGGCGCCCAAGGCGGCGAAGGGATTGAACGGGGCCGGCGGCGCGGCGGGCGGCGGGGCCGCCTGGGGCACAGCACCGGAGGGGGCGGCGGCGGGCGCGGCATTGCGGGCCACGGGGGTACCGGTGCGCTCCTTGGCGGCGGGCTTGGCCACCGGCGCATTGGGATTGCGCAAGGCCGAGGCGGCAGGCGGACCGGAGGCGCCGGACCCGGTCGCAGCGGCGGGACTGCGCTCGGCGGGGCCGGGCTTGGTCACGGTGGAGGTGGTGAGTGGGGCGTCCACCAGCGCCTCGATCATGCCGCCGATGCCATCGCCATTGGCGGAGGGCTTCTCAGGCAGATCGTCGAGGGTGGAGATGTTGTCGGAGGAGAGCGGCTGGAGATCCAGATGGCGCTGCACCAAGCCCTGCACATAGAGCGGCGCGGTGCGGCGGGCCCATTCCGCGCGCATGATGGCAATCGAATCACGCTCCGCCCGGATCGCGGCACGCAGATGGGCCAGGCGTTCCGCCTCGGCCGTCGAAGCGTACTTCACCTGATAAACCACTGCGGCGGTCACGAGCAGCGCCAGAACCATCAACAGGTTGGCGATGCGGAACATCAGCTGCGTCTCCGCCCTCGGCGTTGTGACAGATCGGCGGGCAAAAGCCCCGCCAGGTCACCATCCGGATGCGCCGGGGTTTCCGTGCGCTCGGCCGCGCGAAGTTTCGCGGACCGGGCACGCGGATTGCCTGCCACTTCTTCGGAGCCGGGCTCCACCATTCCCTTGGCGATGAGCCGGAACGAGGGAGCCGGCCCCTCCGCTTGCGGCATGTGGCGCGACGCGGAAGGTGCCTTGCTCCGATGTGACAGAAAAGTCTTAACGATCCTGTCTTCCAGGGAATGGAAGGTCACCACCACCAGCCGCCCGCCGGGCTTCAGCGCCCGCTCGGCGGCGGCCAGAGCCCGCACAAGCTCATGCAATTCCTCATTCACCGCGATGCGCAGCGCCTGGAAGGTGCGGGTGGCAGGGTGCATTTCGCCGGGCTTGGCCCACACCACCTTGGACACGATCTCGGCCAATTGGGTGGTGCGGGTGATGGGCGATTCGGCCCGGGCGGTCACGATCGCCTTGGCGATCTGGCGCGAGAAGCGCTCCTCGCCCAGGGACCAGATGATATGCGCCAGTTCCGCCTCTTCCAGGTCCGCCACCAGATCGGCGGCGGAGGGCACGTCGCCGCCCATGCGCATGTCCAATGGGCCGTCGCGGCGGAACGAGAAGCCGCGCTCGGCCTGGTCCAGCTGCATGGAGGACACGCCGATATCCAGCACCACGCCGTCCAGCGGCGCAAAGCCGAGATTGGCGGCCAGGATATCGAGATGGGAGAAGCGGTCTTCCGCCAGGGTCAGCCGGCCGTTGGCCGCCAGCACCAGATCGGCGCCGGCGGCGATGGCGGTCTGGTCGCGGTCGATGGCCAGCACGCGGCAGTCCGCCGCGCCGAGGATCGCCCGGGTATAACCTCCCGCGCCGAAGGTACCGTCCACGTAAGTGGCGGCGTCCTTCGGCGCGAGGTGCGCGAGAACCTCGGTGAGCATCACCGGAAGATGACGGGCCGGTCCGCCAGCGGCGTCGGTGGGTCCGACCCCGCGACCCGTCGTCATCCTATGCTGCTCCCCTCGTTCTCTGCTCTGGAACCGAGCGCGTGCCGAAGCTGACGCACCTTCTCCCGGGCCTCCGCGAGGTGGGTGCGAAATCGCTCCGGTTCCCAGATCCGGAATTTGTGTCCCAGCCCCACGAAGGTCACCTGGTCGGTGATGGCCGCGTGGTGCTTCAAGCTGTCGGTGAGGACCACCCGGCCCTCCGAGTCGATCTTCAACGTCTCGGTGGTGCCGTACAGCGCCGCTGCCAGCTCCTCGCGCGCCTCCGAATAGGGCGGATAGCGATCGATCAACGCTTCGATCTCCGCCATCAGGCGCGAACCGCCCGCATCCAGCGCCGGCTCGGCGAGGCTGGGGTGGCAATACAAAAGGTCGGTCCCGTCCTTGGCCAGCACGGTCCGGTAGGGCGCGGGAATGGACACCCGGCCCTTGGAGTCAAGGCGCATCGTGTAGGTGGACACGAAGCGATCCATGACGCCCGCGAAACCCCCAGAGCTGGTGAAGAACGCTCCCCACCGGCGGCTACAGCCGCCGTCCTTGAGACGCGACCGGAGGCGCCGCCATACGCGCTGACCCCTCCGGATGGGTGCATTTGGGTTAACATGGGATGATATGGGCGTCAATGGATTCAGGCTGGGACTGCAACCGACGTTAACCCTTCATCAACCTTAATGATCCGTTGATATTGTTGAGCGAACAGGCTCATGTGGCGGTGTTCCAGGCGGGCGGGGGCAAGTGGCGTGGAGCGCAAGACGTGAAGCAAGTCACCGGTCTGATCGGCGGTGCGGGCGTGGGGCTCGCCTTGGGCGGCCCCTTGGGCGCGCTGGTGGGCGGACTGGCCGGATACGCGATCGATCGCCTGCTGGCTCCCGCGCCACGACCCGCCGCCTTCTCCATCGCCCTCATCGCCTTATGCGCCAAGATGGCCAAGGCGGATGGGGTGGTGGTGCCCGTTGAAGTGGCTGCGTTTCGCCAGGTTTTCGATATTCCCCCTGAGGATCTCGCAGGAGTGGCCCGCGTGTTTGATCTCGCACGGCAAGACACCGCTGGATTCGAATCCTACGCCAAGCAGATCGGCGCCTTGTTCGCCGACGAGCCGGAAACGCGTGAGGATTTGCTGGATGCCCTGTTTCACGTGGCCAAGGCCGACCACGCGCTGCACCCGGACGAACTGATCTTCCTGCAGAAGGTCGGGGCGCTGCTGGGGTTCGAGGGCACCGCCTATGACCGCATCGAGGCCCGCCATGTGCGCCGCCCCGGTGATCCCTATGCGGTGCTCGATCTGCCGCCCGACGCCACCGACGCCCAGATCAAGGCCCGCTGGCGCATCCTGGTGGGCGAGCATCATCCCGACCGCCTGCTCTCCCGCGGCCTGCCGCCGGTGGCCATCAAGCTGGCCAACGACCGGGTGGCGGCGGTCAATGCCGCTTATGCGCGGATCCAGGCCCTGCGGACCGCCGGCTGAACGGTCCGGCGCGCCCGCGGCGATGGGATTCCCTGGCGCCGGAAGCTCCTCTAGAGTGATCCGCACCGATGCGGGGCGGCGGGCGCGATGTCACGTCCACATCGTCCCATGCGCGCCCATGCCTTGAGAGTCCCTGTGCCCGATCCCTCGCTTCCCTTCGCCCCCGACAGTGGCCTCGTCAGCATCCTCGCCCCCTCCCCCAACCATGGGGAGCGCCGAACCGGCATCGACATGCTGGTGCTGCACTATACCGGCATGGAGAGCGCCGAAGCGGCCATCGACCTGCTGCGCAGCCCCACGGCGGAGGTCTCCTGCCATTATGTGGTGCGGGAGGACGGCGCCGTGGTGCAGATGGTGCCCGAAGCCCGCCGCGCCTGGCATGCGGGCGCCTCGCACTGGGAAGGCCGGGACGACACCAATTCCCGCTCCATCGGCATCGAGGTGGTGAACCGCGGCCACGGGCTGGGCTATCCGGATTTTCCGCAGGTGCAGGTCACCGCCGTGGCCGCGCTCTGCGCCGATATCATCGCCCGCCATTCCATCCGCGCCGACCGGGTGCTGGCCCATTCCGACGTCGCCCCCCTGCGCAAGGACGATCCGGGCGAGAAATTCCCCTGGGAGTTCCTGCACCATGCGGGCGTCGGCCATTTCGTGCATGAGGCGCCCAAGGGCGGCGGCCGCTTCTTCATGCTGGGCGATGCCGGCCAGCCGGTGGCGGCGCTCCAGGCCATGCTGGCGCTCTATGGCTACGGCATCGAGGTCACCGGTCAGTATGACGCCGCGACCTTCGCGGTGGTCACCGCCTTCCAGCGCCACTTCCGCCGCTCGCAGGTGGACGGGGTGGCGGACGGCTCCACCATCCTGACCTTGCGCAATCTGATCGGCGCCCGGCCGCAGGACGGCGATGCCCCCGGCGCGGGGCATGACCATGACCACCATCACCCTCATGACCATGATCACGACCACACGGTGGGGGACGAGCCGCCGCCGCAGGCTTGACGCCCGGCGCTTCTACCCCCATTGCAGGGCCACCAGCCGGCCGGGCGGCCGCGTCACCTTCGGGTGCCGAGGAAAGTCCGGGCTCCACGGAGACACGGTGCCGGATAACGTCCGGCGGGGGTGACCCTAGGGAAAGTGCCACAGAAATGAAACCGCCTGCGCGTGCGCAGGTAAGGGTGAAACGGTGGGGTAAGAGCCCACCGCGCGACCGGCAACGGAAGCGGCACGGTAAACCCCACCGGGAGCAAGGTCGAATAGGGACGGCACGGGTCGGCGCAAGCTTGCCCAATCCGGTCTTCGGATCGTCGTCCGGGTTGACTGCCAGAGGCGCCGGGCAACCGGCGTCCTAGAGGAATGGCCGCCACGCGGGAGCAATCCCGCCGTACAGAACCCGGCTTATAGGCCGGCTGGTATTCATCACATTCGCGACGCTGCGCGCGCCCTCTCCACATGGAGGGGGCGGGCGGCGGCACATGGCCGGGCGCGCGGCGGGCCAGAATGGGCTGGGCTGGGCTGGGCGCCCAAGCTGAGCGCCGCTCCCGCCACCGTCACGCCAGCGGCGCGGGCTGGGCAGTAACGGGCGCGACCTTTCCGCCATGAGCGCGGGCTCCTCCCCCCTTGCGGGGGAGGGCAGGGAGGGGGGTGAAACGGCAGCCTACCGGTGCCCGTTCTCCGCCAAAAGGCACGCCAGGTGCACGAGATCGACCGGAGACGGCTCTTGCGAGTGACTGGAGCCACATGCAGACCCGACATCACGAGACGGATCGGCGCCCGCTCCATCCACTTGCCGCGGGGCCGATGAGGGAACGCGCTCTTCACCGGTGCGCGTTTCCCCCCTCCCCACCCCTCCCCCGCAAGGCGGGAGGGAGCGCGGGGCATGGGCGGAGAGGTTCGCGCGCCGGCAGCTCACCCAGACTTGAAGCAACTGACCGCAACAGCCGCCGGGCGTTGCGCGTCCCTGCGCCCTCCCCACCGGGAGTGGGCGCAGGGCACGGAGGCTACTTCGCCGCCACCGAGGGGGTGGGCAGCAGCTGCAGGGTGTTGATGACCTGCTGGCCGTAGCTGTTCATCAGATTGTTCTGCTCGGCGATGGAATTGCCGGGCAGCGCGGCCACCGCCGGGCAATAGGCCAGGATCAGGGCATTGGCCACGTCGGCGCGGCGGGCCTTGGGGTTCTGCTGCGCCAGCGTCACCGCAAAGGTCTTCACCGCGTCGCCGGCGATCGGCGGCTTCACCGTGCCGAGCAGCGAGACCGCCGCATCCGCCAGAGGCTTGGGCACCTGCTTGCCGTCATTGGCGGGGCAGGCCAGCTTGGTGGACAGGTTGCGCGGCTCGCGGCCCACCAGGCCGGTGCCGGCGGGCACCGCCCAGATCACCGGCACGTCCGGCATGGGCACCGCCGCCACCGCGGGCGAGAGCGCAGCGGCCACCTGCAGGGTCCAGCGGCGCAGTTCGCTGTACTTCTGCCAGTCCGGCAACTGGGTCGCGGCCACCACCGGGCAATAAGCGGCGGTCAGGGCATCCACCACCGCGCCGGGGGAGGTGTCGCTGGCGGTGGCCTTGTAGGCATCCGCCAGCTTGTCGATGGCGCGGGAGCCGCCCTGCATCATCTGTGTCAGCGAGGCGACCACGGAAGCGTCCGGCCCGGTATTGCCGGGCGCGCCGCCCACCTTGGGACAGCTGAAGGCGGAGGCGGACTGGGTGCCGTAGTCCGGCACATTGGCGGTGGCCCGCCACGCGGCGACCATGGCCGGCGTGGCATTGGGGGAAGCCTTGTTGCCCCAGGAGGTGCGGACGTAATTCGCCAGATCCGACACCTGCTGGTCCGACAGGCGACCGGCAAACGACGGCATGGCGCCATAGGTGCCGCCGGCGGGCAGGCCGCCGAGCACCGCCATGATGACATTGTACGGCTCGCTGGCCACCACCGCCGGATTGCCCACCAGCGGGGGAATGGCCACGCCCTGGCCGGTGCCCTTGGCCTGATGGCAGGGGCCGCAATTGTCGATGTAGGCGGTGGAGGCGCGCTTGTAGGCTTCCGCCGACAAGGGCGACGCCAATTCCGGCGCCGGCTTGTCCTTGGGCGGAGGGCTGTCCAGCAGATAGGTGACCATGGCGTTGATGTCGGCCACGGTCAGATAGGCCAGGCTCTCATGCACCACTTCGGCCATGGGGCCGAACACCGAGGTCTTGCCCGGCGCCGAGCCGGTGCGCAGGAATTGCGACAGATTGTCCTTGTTCCAGGTCTTCGCCAGGCTGGCGGAGGAAATGTCCGGGGCGAAATAGCCGTCGATGTCCGAGCCCTGGAACAGGTGCTTCTGCTTCACCGCGCCCATGAAATTGCGCGGCGAATGGCAATCGGAGCAGTGGCCGAGGGTTTCCACCAGATAGGCGCCGCGGTTCCAGTCGTCGCTTTTGCCGACGGTGGGCTGGAAGGTCTGCGCCTCGAAGAACAGTTCGCGCCACGCCAGCAGGCCGAGGCGGACATTGAACGGGAAGCTCAGGGCATTGTCGCGATTGGGCTGCGGGATCGCCGGGATGCGCCGCACGAACGCCCACAGCGCTTTGAGGTCATCCTCGACGATGCCGGTATAAGCGTCGAACGGCATGGCCGGATAGAGATAGGCGCCGTCCTTGCGGATGCCGTCATGCACCGCGCCCTTGAAATCCTCATAGGTCCAGGTGCCGATGCCATATTGCTTGTCGGAGGTGATGTTGACCGAATACATCACCCCGAACGGGGTCGCGAAGGACAGGCCGCCCGCATAGGGCTTCTTCGGGTCGCCGGAATGGCACGGCATGCAGTCGCCCGCGCGCGCCAGATATTCGCCCCGCGCCACCAGAGCGGCGTCGTCCGCTTGCTGCGCACTGGCGCCAAGCCCGCCCGCCAGCAGGCCCGCGACGGAGAAAACCGCCGCCAATGCTGCATTTCGTACCCGCGACATGTGCGCTCCCCTTGTACCCGCCCCTTAGCTAGCTTGGACATCTTACAGAATAGAGACAAGGCGGCATCTGGAAACCGACGGTTGTCGAAACGCACGCTGTGCGAAACGCCCGGTTGCCGAAAGGCACGCCTTCGGAGAAAACAGCCTCCATGACGTCGCCCCGCTCCCATTCCTCCGCCCGCGAAACCCCCGTCGCCGCGCTGACGCCGGACGATGCGGCCCTGGACCATGCCGCATTGGCCGCGGAGATCGCCGGCCATGACATCCGCTACCATCAGGACGACGCCCCCACCGTCTCGGACGCGGAGTACGACCGGCTGCGGCGGCGCTATGACGAGATCGAAGCGCGCTTTCCGGCCCTGACGGATGCCGCCGGCCTGTCGCAGACGGTCGGCGCGGCGCCGGCGGCCAAGTTCGCCAAGGTCACCCATCAGGTGCCCATGCTGTCCCTCTCCAACGCCTTTTCCGATGAAGAGGTGGAGGAGTTCGTGGCGCGGGTGCGGCGCTTCCTGAACCTGAGCGATTCGGACCCGGTGGCCTTCACCGCCGAGCCGAAGATCGACGGCCTGTCCTGCTCGCTGCGCTATGTGAACGGGCGGCTGGAGACCGCCGCCACCCGCGGCGATGGCAGCCAGGGCGAGGACGTGACCGCCAATGTGCGCACCATCACCGAGATTCCCGAGCGCCTGAGCGGCGACCACATCCCCGAGCTGATCGACATTCGCGGCGAGGTCTATATGAGCGGCGCGGATTTCCGCGCGCTCAATGAACGCCAGGCCGCAGCGGACAAGCCGCTGTTCGCCAATCCGCGCAATGCCGCCGCCGGCTCGCTGCGCCAATTGGATGCGGAGATCACCCGCTCTCGGCCGTTGCGCTTCTTCGCTTATGCCTGGGGCGCAGCCATCCCCGGCCCACCCGGCGGCACCCAGTTCGAGGTGGTGGCGGCCTTCGCCCGCTTCGGCCTGCCCACCAATCCCCTGACCGTGCGCGTGGACGATGCCGCCGGCCTGCTGGCGCATTTTCGCGCCATCGAGGCCCAGCGCGCCACGCTGGGCTATGACATCGACGGCGTGGTCTACAAGGTGGACGACCTGGAGCTGCAGAAGCGTCTGGGCTTCGTCTCGCGTTCGCCGCGCTGGGCGCTGGCGCACAAATTCCCCGCCGAGCAGGCCACCACCCTGGTGGAGGCCATCGACATCCAGGTGGGCCGCACCGGCGCGCTCACCCCGGTGGCCAAGCTTGCGCCCGTGACGGTTGGCGGCGTGGTGGTGACCAACGCCACCTTGCACAATGAAGATCAGATCGCGGAAAAGGACGTCCGCGTCGGCGACACAGTGGTGGTGCAGCGGGCCGGCGACGTCATCCCGCAGGTGGTCAGCGTGGTGCTGGAGAAGCGCCCAGCCGGCACCCAGCCCTACGTGTTCACCCATCGGTGCCCGGTCTGCGACAGCTTGGCCGTGCGCGAGGTGGACCCCAAGACCGGCAAGCAGGACGCGGTGCGCCGCTGCACCGGCGGCCTGATCTGCCCGGCCCAGGCGGTGGAGCGGCTGCGCCACTTCGTCTCCCGCAACGCCTTCGACATCGAAGGCCTGGGCGAGAAGCAGGCCCACGCGCTCTATGAGTGGGGCCTGATCGCCGCGCCCGCGGACATCTTCAAGCTCCAGGCCCGCAACGAGGCCTCGCTGACCCGGCTGGAAAATCGCGAGGGCTGGGGCAAGACCTCCACCCAGAATCTGTTCGCCGCCATCGACAGCCGGCGCACCATCGCGCTCGACCGCTTCATCTTCGCCCTCGGCATCCGCCATGTGGGCGAGACCAATGCCCGGCGCCTGGCCCGCCATTACGGCAGCATGACCGCTTTGCGCGACGCGGCGCTCGCGGCCGAGATGCCCTCGGAGATGGAGGCGGCGGCGGACGAGGCCGCCCCTGCCCTCATCCCGGCCCCCACCCGGCGCAAGAAGCCCCAGGGCAATGAGGTGTGGCTGGAGATGACCGACATCGACGGCATCGGCGCCGTGGTGGCGGAAGCGGTGGTGGACTTCTTCCGCGAGCCCCACAACCGCGCCGTGGTGGATGATCTTCTGCGCGAGGTGACGCCGCAGGCGCTGGAGGCGGTGGCCGCCACCTCGCCGGTGTCCGGCAAGACCGTGGTGTTCACCGGCGCGCTGGAGAAGATGACCCGCGACGAGGCCAAGGCCATGGCCGAGCGGCTGGGGGCCAAGGTGGCCGGCTCGGTCTCCGCCAAGACCGACATATTGGTCGCCGGCCCCGGCGCCGGCTCGAAGCTGGAGAAGGCCCGCACGCTGGGCGTGCACACCATCACCGAAGACGAGTGGTTCGAACTGGTGTCGTAACCATGGTTGCGGTGCTTTTCCGGCACCGCACAAAACCCTGGCAATGGGTGAGGGCAGCGCATAATCTGGCACCTTGGTGGTGCGGTCGGATCTTTCCGGCCGTGAAAAGGGAATTCGGTGCGGCGCGTTTGACTCCGCGCGCCAAGGCCGAAGCTGCCCCCGCAACTGTAAGCGATCCGGACGCGATCATTCAGCCACTGGCAAATGCCGGGAAGGCGATCGCCGACACGGTCGCGAGCCAGGAGACCTGCCACCAAGCAAGGTGTCTCAAAGCCGTCGGCGGGACGGATGGGGGTGGCTGATGTTTATCGACGGTTCCTGATCGACGCGCGCTCCGGCGGCGCGGCGCCGAGTCTCATCCCATCCCCTTCTCATCCCATCCCCCAAGTCCAAAGGCATCCTGCCATGCATATTGAACCCGGCATTCTTTCCGCGGCCAAGGTCGTCGCCGCCAACGCCGCCGCCCTCGCCACCCTCGGCGTCTATGCTCCCAAGCTGGTGCGCGCGCCCACGGAAATCGTGAAGACCGTGCTCGCCGCCGCCTTCTTCTCGGTGTTCATGGAGCTCTACCATCTCCCCGTGGGCGCCTCGGAACTGCATTTCGTCGGTGCCTCGGCGGTCTATTTCATCTTCGGCTTCGTGCCGACGCTGTTCGGCTTCGCCCTCGGCCTGCTCCTGCAGGGCGCGCTGTTCGAGCCGCAGGATCTGGTGCATCTGGGCGTGAACGCGCTGTCGCTGATGGTGCCGCTGATCGCGGTGCATGAGACCCTGGGCAAGCGCTTCTTCGCCCGCGGCGCCGAGCGCACCCCCGTCACCTGGGCCGGCATCCTGAAGTTCGACGCGGCCTATTATTCCGGCGTCGTCACCATGGTCGCCTTCTGGCTGCTGCTCGGCAACGAGGCCACCCCGGTCTATGACTGGGCGATCTTCGCCGCCTCCTATGTGCCGCTGGTGCTGTGCGAGCCCATCTTCACCTATGTGGCGCTGAAGCTGCTGGGCCGGCTGGAGACCAACGCCACCGTCAAGCGCTTCACCACCCTCGGCCAGCTCTCCGCCAGCTGACCCTCGCCCTTCGCGGCGCGCCGCGCGCGCCGCGAAGGATCAAGTCGACCGACGCACCGCATGCGCCAGCCCCTCAGGTCCCCCACGCGCGATCCGCTGCGCGGCACGCGCTGGGGCCGGACAGTCGGGGCGGTGCAGAATGTACGAAGCCCTCCGTCACGCGCGGGGGGCTTTTTTTATGGGAACCGTGGACAGGCTGGCCGGTTGGGAGGGGGTCCGCCGGCTCCGGCGGGCGATACCCACGGAGCGCTCATGTCCGACCTCACCCTTGCCGATCTGGCGAAGAAGATGGCGAAACTCGATTTCGCCATGCTGAACACGATCTCCAGCGACGGCGCCCTGAGCGGGCGGCCCATGAGCAACAACGGCGATGTGGACTATCAGGGCGACAGCTATTTCTTCGCCTATTCCGAGTCCCGCAAGGTGGCGGAGATCCGTGTCAATGCCCAGGTGAGCCTGTCGTACAGCGGCGCCATCGGCCTCTTGGGGGGATCGCCGCTCTTCATCGACGTGGCCGGCGCCGCCGCCCTCATCGCGGACACGTCCCAATATGCCGCGCACTGGAGCAAAGACCTGGACCGGTATTTCCCGGACGGCATCGACACGCCGAACATGGTGCTGATCCATGTCCGGGCGGAGACCATCCGCTATTGGGATGGCGAAGATGAAGGCGTCATCCGGCCCTGAGACGGGCGGCAGGGCGGCGCCTCAAGCACGGCCCTGCCGACGCTCCCGTTTTTCGCTTTGGGCTTCGAACAGCAAAATGCCCCCATGGTTTTCACCGATGGGGGCGTTTTGTGGTTTTGTGATCTGGGCTGATCTTCGCATGTGCTTTGCAGGCCTGGCAGCGACCTACTCTCCCGCATCTTGAGATGAAGTACCATTGGCGCAGAGGAGTTTAACGGCCGAGTTCGGGATGGGATCGGGTTCAGGCTCCTCGCAATAGCCACCAGGCCGGCGAAGCACATGTGAAGGGATGAAGCTGGTTTTAGTGTCCAAAGATGGACATGGAGGATGAGAACAATCAAGACAATCGAGCGATTAGTACTGGTAAGCTCAACGTGTCGCCACGCTTACACACCCAGCCTATCAACGTGGTGGTCTTCCACGGCTCTCAAGGGAATACTCGTTTTGAGGTGGGTTTCCCGCTTAGATGCTTTCAGCGGTTATCCCGACCGTACATAGCTACGCTGCACTGCGGCTGGCGCCACAACAGCTCCACCAGAGGTACGTTCATCCCGGTCCTCTCGTACTAGGGACAAATCCTCTCAATATTCCTACACCCACGGCAGATAGGGACCGAACTGTCTCACGACGTTCTGAACCCAGCTCACGTACCACTTTAATCGGCGAACAGC
>NZ_CALRWL010000025.1:0-80204 GCF_943371865.1 Azorhizobium sp. AG788
CCCTCCCGGCGCCCATTGGAGAGATAGTGACGGCAGACGGCTTCGGCCCGATCAGCGAGCCTGTGCGACAGATCGTGAGCAATCCCGGACATGGCGAGCTTTTCAAAAACAAAGGCCCGCCGACAGAGCCGGCGGGCCGAGGTTCAGGATCGTGTTGAGGGTTACTCCGCCGCCACAGCAGGGGGGATGTCCGTGGCGTCCTCAGTATCCTCAGGGCTTTCGTCTTCGCCCATGGCCGTTGTGCCGTCCTGCGCCGCCGTTTCTTCGCCTGCCGCCGGTTCGGCTCCGCGCAGCGTTTCGGGCAGCCAGCCGGTATCGGCCAGCAGTGCTTCCGCCTCGCGGGCCATGTCGCCCTTCTTCAAATGCGCGATGCGCTCTGCCGCGCGCGGCCCCTTCGCCTCGCTCACCGCCAGCAGAATGCGGGCCTTGGTGACCCGGCCGAGGAAATTGTCCACGGTCGGTCTCCACCCGACGGCTGCCATGTCGAGGTCGACGGCACGAGCGAGCTGATCGGCATGTTTGAGCGCGCGCGGGCGTCGGTTCCAGGCCTCGTGAACGGCGTTCACCGACAGGCTCACCACATGGGCGAACAGGCCGGAGCGGCTGTCGCTGTCCCATTCTCCCAGAGTGTCCCAGAGATCAGACGATTCTTTTGGCAGGACCTTGGCCCATCCCTCATGCCGGGCGTGGATCGCTGCGGCCGAGGCGCTGTCGTTCAGCCCCGGCGCCTGCGCGCTGAACGCCACGCTCTTCAGGTCGAGTTCGAGGCAGCTATCCGAGCCGTAGCGATAGAAGCTCTTCAGCGTCAGAGCATGCAGGGCCGCGAGGAAGGCGACATCGGGCCGCTCGCCCAACGCCTGGCGCAGTCCGAGCGTGCGGTGCGAGGTCAGCTCGGTCATCAGCCGGTCCGAGAGCGCAGACAGCCCTTCATCCTCCTCGGGCTCGGGCATCGGCGCATCTGCCATGACGGCCTCGCCGGTACGCATGGCCGCAACCGCGCCGACGTGCGGGCCGGCGTCTTCCGTGACGACTTCAAGCTCGACCGGTAGTTCGTCCTCCGGCCGCACATAGCCGCGCTCAATGCGCACCGCACCATCATGGGCGATGCTGACGAAGGCGCCCGCGCGCGCCACCTCCTGCGGATCGAAGGTGATCGGACGCGCCTCGAAGGCCTCGATCGCCGTCTCGATCTCGCCGAGCCGGGCGTCCACCTCATCCGGCAGTTCATCCGCATCGGCGTATTCCGTTGACAGTCGGTCATATTCCGCCTGGAGGGCGTCGCGGCCGGCTTCCTCTTCGGCGGTGAGCGGGATGATCTCGCCGCGCAACTGGCGCAGGCCGTAGGTGTGGCCATAGGCGAAGTCGGGCGCCGTCTCGACCCATTTCCAGCCCTCGGCGGCGGCAGCGTCCGCCTCGGCCTTGAGCTTCTCGGCCACCAGCCGGTCGACGACCGCGACATCCTGCAGCCAGCCGCCATCATCACTCTGAAACAGGTCGCGCAGGATGATGCCGCCGGCTTCGACATAGGCCTCGAGGCCGATGAATTGAGCCCGCTTGTCACAGGCGCGGACAGCACCCTCGGTCAGCATGCGGCGGATGGCATAGGGCTGCTTGTCATAGGAGGTCTTCAGCCGCTCGAAGATCTGTTCCTGGCGCGCATGGTCGCCGGAGACGGTGAAGGCCATGAGCTGGTCGAGCGTCATGCCGTCCTCGGCATAGACCTCCAGCAGCACCGGCGAGACCGACGCAAGCTTCAGGCGCTGCTTGACGACGCCAACGGAGACGAAGAAGGCGGCGGCGATCTCCTCCTCGGACTGACCCTTCTCACGGAGCGCCAGAAAAGCGCGGAACTGGTCGAGCGGATGCAGCGGCGCGCGCTGGACGTTCTCGGCGAGCGAATCCTCCTCGGCAATACCACCCTCCCGGATGACGCAGGGCACCGGCGCGGTCCTGGCGAGGCGCTTCTGCTTCACCAGCAATTCCAGCGCCCGATAGCGCCGCCCGCCGGCCGGGATCTCGAACATGCCGGTCTCGATACCGGCGTCGTCGACGACAGGCCGGACGCTGAGGCCTTGCAGCAGGCCACGGCGGGCGATGTCCTCCGCCAATTCCTCGATTGAGACCCCGGCCTTGATGCGCCGGACGTTCGACTGGCTGAGCAGGAGCTTGTTGAAGGGGATGTCACGCGAGGGCGAAAGCGTGATCTTCTGAACATTGGTCGCCATGGAAGGCACCTCCGCGACGGGCGGCCGGGAGCCTCTCTCTCGGCCTCCAACCCGTCACGAAGCGCAGCGCCGCCCTTTCACTCTGGAGGGCGACGCCGCAGAACCGCAGATCTGCAAAAGCGCAAAGCCGGAGACACGAATGTCCGCATCTCCGGCTTTCCGGAAGTCAGGCGGCCCGATCGAGCAGCTTCTTGGCCCGGCCCTCGAGGTCGAGCCGCGCATCCTGGTGGGGCTTGTCGCGCGCGACGGCGGTGATGCCCTGCACGAAGTCGAAGATGCTCTCGGGCTTGCGCCCTTCCTCGGCCAGCACCGTGTCGATGATCTTAGCCGTCTCCGCCTTGGAGAAGCCCCGGTTGCGCAGGAAGTCGCTGCGGTCCTCGTCGGTACGCGCGACGATCTTCTCGCGTGCCGCCTTGATGCCGTTGACGAAGGGCATCGGCGAGGAATTGGCGAAGCGGGTGAGTGCCGGCGCTGCCTCGTGCGCGAATCGGGAGGCGGCGTATTTTGAGTGGCGGATGGTGATCTCCTGGAAGTCCTCGACGCCCCAGAGATTACGGTTCTGGCACACGGCACGAAGATAGAAACTCGCGATGCCGAGCGTCTTGGCCCCCACCTCCGAATTCCAGCAGTAGAAGCCCCGGAAATAGAGGTCCGGCGAGCCGTCGGACAGCCGCCCGGCCTCAATCGGGTTCAGATCGTCGACCAGGAACAGGAACACGTCGCGGTCGGAGGCGTAGAGCGTCGTCGTATCCTTGGTGATGTCGACACGCGGATTGTAGACGCCCGTCGACCAGTCAAGCACGCCCGGCACCTTCCAGCGCGTGTCGCCGGTGCCGTTGCCAGCAATGCGCTGCACCGCCTCGACCAGTTCGTGATCATAGATGCGGCCATAGTCCGGGCCGGTGACAGCGCGCAACTCGACGCGGCCATTGGCAGATTCGAACGTCTTGATCTGCTCGGCGCGGTGCGCGGTCAGGCCATATTGCAGATTGATGCCGGCAAGTGCAGCAGGCAACTGACGTAGATACGCGGCCGGCGCCCCGATTTGGGCCGCGAGCTGGCCGAAGGACCAATGGTTCGGCTCGACGGGCGCATCCGCCCCGGGCAGCACCAGCGCCAGCCGTTCGGCATTGGAGCGGCTCGCCTCCACATGGATGCGGGCCGTCTCCACCAGGCGCGACCGGCTGTGATCGGCCCGGCCCCGCACCATCGCGGCCAGCTCGCCGAGTGACAGGAACCGTTCGTCATCCGGCCGGGAAAACCACTCCGACGACACGCGGCCGACCCGCTCGCCGCGCGTGACATCCACCTTGTAGCCGCCACTGACGTCGCGACCGACATCCAGAACCTGCATGTTCATGGGGATCACCCTCCATGACGGGCGCCGGAAGCCTCTCTCCCGGCCCTCAACCCGTCACGGAAATCCCAACCGGCCTCTCACTCTTATCGGCACGGTGAGGTACCTAGAGATGCGTTACGTCGAGCGGAGCCTTACCTTCGGCCGCAACCTGAGGCTCATGTCTGATCCCCGCCTCCTCGAGACGGCACTCCGCGCACAACTCCACCTTTACGCACAATGGCCTCGCTGAGGCGTTCTGTCGTCATGAGAAATTCGCCCTTCGCCAGGTCTTTGGGCTGGGGCGGCCGTGCCTTCTCTAGCGCACGTCTCATTCGGCCACGAGCTGCTGGCAACAGGCCCCGATCGTACCGCTGCAGTATTGGGCACCGGCCCCCATCTCTTGACGGGGCTTGGATCGCCGAAATGGCAACGAGCGTCATCAGGGCGAAAAAACCATGCCATCGGTCATCCGCGCGGCGATAAGCGGCATGATCTCGTAGCGAGCGTCTTTGCTCCAGGATCGAAATCAGGCCCGCGATGGTGATGGCGACCACCGGCATCATAATGGGTTGCACGCGTTCGATGGCATCTTCAATGATCGCGTGGTGGAGATCGGCGAGCGTCAAGCTACGGCCCGTTGCCGTGATCTTCGTGCCGGCTTCGCTCCAGACGTGGTGGAGGACGATCAGACACGCCGGTTTCCGCTGTCACACCACGTTACTACATCGGCACCTTGCAGTGAGGCGACGGGAGGGTGGAAATGCTTCAATCTTCAAGACTGAATCATCATATAATATTTTTCACAATGTATTGATCGATGGATGTCGCCGCTTACATCTTTTCAGCAAAAGCGACAGCAAGGAAAAAATTTCACGTTGAAGTTACGTGGAGCGTTGCTCGCCATCCTGAGCCATATAACGCCTTCGCATTCGCAAGCAGGCGTTCCATAACGGAAGCCTCGCGGGGAATTGGTATGACTGCCGACACCAACTCCGGAGGTTTTCATGTGGCGCCAGATTGGTCCTTGCCATTGGCGGAGTCACTGGTATCTTGCAACGTGATATGATGCATCCGCTCCGCTCATTCGTGATTCTTCTGACCGTGCTCGCCTTTTCGGTGACAAGCACGGGTTGGGGCATTGCGAGCGGATTGATGGTGTCTAGCGGCGGGAAAGGGCACAACGCGCCGATCGCCGCCAGTTATTCTAGCGAATCGCATGAGCACGGCGACAGCGACCTGGGCCAGAATTTGGCTTGTTTGAATGCGAACGGCCAAGCCTGCGCTGATAAGCATAACCACAGCGACACATCGAGTTCCTGCTGCGCTATGGCGTGCCACACGGCAATCCCGGCGAGTGCATACGATATGGTCGTTATCGCCTCCGAGCGGGCCATAGATCATCCGTCGTTCGAGTCGGGTGTAAAGGGATCATCCGCGACGCGCCTCGAGCGGCCGCCGAGATCCGCCGACGTTTGATCGTCGGCCGCCTCCCCTCACGACCTCTTTTCGCTGACGGACTCCATCCGTCTCCGTTTCCGTCCTTGGGTTTCTGCCGACGACTTTCGCTGCTGCGTCTCCGCAGCCGCTGAAGATCGCTGTTCGATACCGTGCGGCCATGCCGCTCGGACCGACTGGGCCGATTCCGAGGATCTCCATGAAACCTGTCTTGCTGACGGCCTTCGCCGTCATCCTATCCGCATGCTCCGGACCACCCGCAATCGAAGCAGGTCCCAGCCCGTCCGATGCGAGTTCGAGCGTGAAGCCGTTGCGCTACGCGCCCGTCACCGCGGGAACGGTCGACTACCGTCCAGTCGATCCGAAGCCCTGGATCGAGCGCAATGAACGTGTCGCTCCCAAAGCAGGGGGCGAATGATGTGGCTCACAATCGATAGCCAGTCGAGGCCTCTTCCTGCCCTGCCTTGGAGACGGCTCATCGCGAGCGGCGCCGTCGCCGCGTTGCTAAGCGGCTGCGCAACATTCACGCCGGATGGTGGCATGAAACCGGTGTCGGCTGAGGTCTCTGCCGCGATCGGCAAGGACACCTTGAAGATCGCATCATCGGCCGAGGCTTCCGCAGTCCAAAGCCGTGTGAAGGCGCTCTTGACCAAGCCCTTGACCGCAGATGGTGCCGTCCAACTCGCCCTCATCAATAATCGGGGCCTTCAGGCCGAGTACAATGCGCTCGGCATTTCCGAGGCTGCCTTCGTCGAGGCTAGCTTGCCACCGAACCCGGTCATTGGGGTCGAACGGCTCTCCGCCAGCGGTTCGCTCGAGATCGAACGTCGGGTCATCGCCAACATCCTGGCGCTCCTGACGCTGCCGGCGCGCAGCGAGATCGCCAGGACGCAGTTTGAGGCGGCCCGACAGAGGGCGATCGAGGCAACCTTCCGCACCGCTGCGGAGACGCGCCGAGCTTATTACCGTGCCGTTGCGTCACGTCAGACGGCGTCGTTCCTGGAGCAGGCGCGGGTTTCAGCGGATGCCGCCGCCGACCTCACGCGCAAGCTTGGGGAAACCGGCGCCGCAAAGAAGCTCGATCAAGCGCGCGCAAGTGCTTTCTACGCCGAGGTGTCGAACGAGCTTGCCCAGGCTCGATTGAATGTCGGTACGGATCGCGAGGCACTGACCCGCATGCTGGGCCTGTGGGGCGAGAACCTCGACTACAAGCTGCCCGGACAACTCCCCGGAATGCCCCGAATCCAGACGGCACAGCAGGTCGAAGTCGATGCAATTCGAAAGCGCGTCGATCTAATCACGGCGCGCCTGGAGCTCGACGTGACGGCGAAGACCCTCGGGCTGACCGAGGCGACACGGTTCATATCCATGCTCAATGGTGGCTGGCGTGGAAACTACGAGCGATCAACTGCAGACGGCGTGCAGGAGAGCTCGGCTCCGCGCGGCTTCGAGCTCGAAATTCAGATCCCGATTTTCGACGGCGGCGAAGTCAACATGCGCCGATCGCGGGAGATTTATATGCAGGCGGTCAACCGCCTGATGGAGAAAGCAGTGAACGTGCGTTCAGAAGCGCGCGCGGCCTATCTCACCTATCGCGGCAGCTACGACATTGCCCGCCAGTATCAGAACAGCATTCTGCCGCTGCGCCAGACGATCAACGAGCAAGCCCTGCTCGAATACAACGGCATGCTGATCGACGTCTTCGAGCTTCTGACAACGGCGCGTGAAAGCATTGCCACCAACATCGCCGCGATCGTCGCCAAGCGGAACTTCTTCATCGCCACCGTGGACTTTGAGACCGCGATCATCGGCGGAGGCAGCGCAGCCGGTTCGTCCGGCGAGGGCCCTGCCAAGGCTGTGGCCGCCCAAGGCGGCGGGGACTGACCGGAACTGGGAGAACACCCATGACAATCTCACGTCGAAATTTCCTCGGTACCTCCGGTGGCATGGCGCTGATCAGCGCAAGCGCGGTGTCAGGCCGTGCCCAGGCGGCCGCCATCCCCGAAGCTGCCACCATGAAAGAAGCGGTCATGCAGCCGCCGCTCGTTCCGACGAGCGGGCCGGACTACCAGCCCGTCGTCACGCTCAATGGCTGGACGCTGCCCTGGCGCATGAACGGCGACTGGAAGGAGTTCCATCTCGTCGCCGAACCGGTCGTTCGCGAGTTCTCGCCCGGCATGGTCGGCCATCTGTGGGGCTACAACGGCCAATCACCCGGACCGACCATTGAGGCGGTCGAGGGTGACAAGGTCCGTATCTTCGTCACCAACAAGCTACCGGAACACACCACTGTCCATTGGCACGGGCAACTGCTGCCCTGCGGGATGGACGGGGTCGGAGGGCTAACCCAACCGCACATAAAGCCGGGCAAGACCTTCGTCTACGAATTCCAGCTCCAGAAGAGCGGGACCTTCATGTACCACCCCCATGCCGACGAAATGGTCCAGATGGCCATGGGCATGATGGGCTTCTTCGTGGTGCATCCGAAGGATCCGGCCTTCCGCCGCGTCGACCGGGACTTCGTGTTCCTGATGGCGGCCTACGACATCGATCCAGGCACCTATGTGCCAAAGGTCGCCGAGATGACCAACTTCAATATGTGGACCTGGAACAGCCGTGTCTTCCCCGGCATCGACCACATCGTTGCCGGCAAAGGCGAGAAGGTCCGCATCCGGTTCGGCAATCTCACCATGACGAACCACCCGATCCACATGCACGGCTACGACTTCAAGGTGTCGTGCACCGACGGCGGCTGGGTGCCGGAGGGCGCTGCCTGGCCGGAGGTCACCATCGATTGTGCCGTCGGGCAGATGCGCGCCTTCGATTTCGTCGCCGACGCGCCCGGCGATTGGGCGATCCACTGCCACAAGTCACATCACACCATGAACGCCATGGGCCACGACGTGGGCAACTTCATCGGCGTCGACAAGAAAGAGTTCGCCAAGAAAGTGCGCAAGCTCGTCCCCGACTACATGCCGATGGGCACGGCGGGCATGGCGGATATGGGCGAGATGGAGATGCCGCTGCCCGACAACACCCTGCCGATGATGACAGGCTTCGCCCAGTTCGGGGCGGTCGAGATGGGCGGCATGTTCTCGGTCGTCAAGGTGCGCGAGGGGCTCGCATCCGGCGACTACAAGGATCCGGGATGGTTCAAGCACCCGGAAGGTACGGTCGCTTTCGAATGGAAGGGCGAACCGAAAAAAGCCGAACGCGAGCCTCCCGCCGCGTTCGACAGGAGGAAAACCGCCGAGTTCACCGTCGTGAAGCCCGGCAATTCATCTCTCCACGGCAATCATTGAGAAGGATTTCGATATGCAATCACGATACCTGATCGCCGCGTTTGCGGCCCTCACTCTGTCGACCGCAGCGTTGGCCGACGCGGGCCATTCCCACGGGGCCAACCTCGCCTATGGCGAGCCCGGCGATCCCAAGAAACCAGCACGCATCGTCCAGATCACCATGCGCGACTCGGATGGAAAGATGGTGTTCATCCCCAACCGGATCGACGTTCGCAAGGGCGAGCAGGTCAAGTTCGTTATCCGCAACAATGGTGAACTCGACCACGAGATCGTCATCGGCACGCTCGACGAAAACCTCAAGCACATGGCCGAGATGATGAAAAACCCTGACATGGAACATGACGATCCCAACGCCAAGCGCCTGGCTCCGAAGCAGACCGGCGACATCGTCTGGAAATTCACAAATGCCGGTGAGTTCGACTTCTCCTGCCTGATCCCAGGTCACCGGGAAGCAGGAATGTCAGGCACCATCATCGTCAAGTAATTGGGCTGAATAAAGGAGAATATACATGCGAAAACTAATGATTTCGGCAGCGCTCTCCATGCTGTCGACCGTCGCCTTAGCGCAAGCCGTACCGGTAGAAGGGCAGATCATCAAGATCGACGAGGCCCAGGGCAAGGTCACGCTCAAGCACGGGCCGATCAAGAACCTCGACATGGACGGTATGACGATGGTGTTCGTCGCCGCCGACCCCACCATGCTGAAGGCAGTCAAGGTGGGCGACAAAGTGAAGTTCGAGGCCGACCGGGTGAACGGCCGACTGACGGTCACGAAGCTCGACAAGGCGATGTAGCATCTCGCTATCCCCCGGGGGAGCGCTGAAGCGCCCCCCCGTCCACCAGAGGTTCCCCGATGAACATGGACCGCAGAGACGCATGCTCTTGCTCGCACGCGAGATACTGGCCGCGCCAAATGCCAACGCTGTGTGCCCTTGCGCGCGCCACATGACGGAGTCCTTCATCCAACCGGATCATTAACCGCTTTCTGCATAGCGACTACGCTTGGGGACGCCAGCGGATCATCCATCCGAACGTGCGCTCAACAACCCAGCGACGCGGGAGGACCTTAAAGCCGTTCACCCCATCCCGGCGACGGATGATCTTCAGCATGATGTCGAGATAGGCCGCCTGTCCATAACGTCGAGATGATCATGGGCGCCACCTGCGACGATCCAAAATACAATGCTGCAATAGGAGGAGGTTCATGGGTAGAGCGCAAAAGTCCGGCGTGACATTCCTCACATCGGAGGCAGTGACATTTTGCTAACTGTCAATTTTCTGGGTGAACATCTACAAGGATATCATCATGAAAATCTGCAAACTCTTCGCCTTTGCCGTTATCGCTACAATAGTCGCACCAGCTGCCATGGCGGACACGTATTCACCGACGTTGTCAGGGAGGGAACGCGCGCGCCACGAGTTCCGAGACGTCCAGCGTGAGGCTTATCCGAGGGGTCCCCTGCCACAGCGGGCAGCAACTGTCCAACACCACGTCGTGCCGGCGACGCAGAACGCACAGTTGGGTTCACCTGCCCCAACCACCCCCTAAATGCGAAACGCAACGTTCTCTTTGAAAAGCGTTGAGCCGCGCCCTTCTCGGGGCGCGGCTCAAATGTTATCAATCAAACATATGTATTAAGGTCTTCTATAATTAAGAGGCCGCGACCACTTCGAGCAACTAGTCCGGCACGTATGAACTTTGTGAGTTCTTTAGTGACTGCCTCGCGCTGCGACGAAATACGCAACGCGAGCTCTTCATGAGTGGGCAGGCGGTCTATTATCAGCGTGCCGTCGGCTCCCAATCGCGCCAACCGCATCAGCTCGGCCTTCAAACGGGCGTGCATCGGCAGCGTGACAGTATCGGCGAGGTGTTGGTTCACACGGCAAAGTCGCCGGCACATGGCGCGCATAACCGCGGTTGAAAAGCCTCCGTGGTCCTCGATCGCTCGAAGAAAATTCGCTCGATCAATGACAAACGTGTCGGAGGTCTCGGACGCCTCGACAACAAGGGGCACATTGTTGTTCCCAAAAGCGGCAGATTCCCCGATCAGTTCGCCACGCTCAACGTCGGTTATGAAGACGTCGATACCATGCAGCGTTGGCGTGGAAACCCGCAAGCGTCCGTCTGCGACGACGTATACCGCTGACGCAGCATCGACCGAGATCTCGAAGCGTTGTGCCTTCATTATGGTTCGCCTGTGCGCACCGAGCTGAAGACTTGCGTCTTGTAAAAAGACTAGGAGGCTGGCGTGATCGGAGGCTTCTGAGCGAGCGGGGGCTACTACAGAGATATTCTTCATGACAATGGCCTTGTGGGCGCGCGTCGAAACGTTGCGCTCCATACAGGCAGATGCCAGCAGGCGCGGACGCATTCACACGGGGAGTTCAATAGAGAGGAGATTTGGACCGGCAGGTGCTTGCCGCACGGACCGCATCCGCTACACCGATAGACACGTCGATGCTGGGGATGCACCCGCCACGCCAACGTCCCTCAGTGCCAGGATCAGGTCAGCCGAGGCGGCCGATCCAGCCGATTATGCCAGGAACCATGAGTGGAATGGCTTCCAAAACGAAAAGCGAGCCGACGAACGTTCCGCTCAGTCGATACCGGATCCCGAGTGGGCCACAGGACAGCACAGCTCATCGCGGAACACTCGGAAGGTGTCGGACCGTGGTTCATCGCGGTGCCGCATGCTCCGTCGTCATCTGGGCATGACTGCTTCTGATCGGCGGAGAACTCCTGTGCGACGCTCGCGAAAACGCCGGCTTCATGACCCCAATTCAAGGCACCATGAACCATCACCGCAGACATCACGAAGATGGCGGAAAGCAACAAAACAAGGCATCGATGCACTCGAAACGGCATCATCAAGGCTACCCATGATATAAAATAGCCAAACAAATCAGAGAAATTATTCTGGCCGCTAATAAAGGCGACCGTATGTCGCTCGTCTGATAGGACAACCGCACATAAACGTGACGGCGATATTAATCGGCCCAAAGGCCGCTACTTGTTCGGATTTCTCCTTCTGATTGAGATCAAGCATGTGCCCCCTCCTTCCGAGGGCGACCTAGATCGATAGATATCTGCCAGAGTAGCATATCGCTATGCAAGAGGATTCCTTAGGGAGCATGCATATTTATTCGAATATCGAGTTAAATATATAATCGTCAGCGATAAACGGTGTTTACGCGTAATTATCTTGATAATAAAATATTTCATACGATCAACTCATTCCCGAATTCAAATTTTTGTGAATTTGTGTGTGTGATTTCTCACATCGTATCGACGTCGTTTGTTCCAACTTCCGGTCATCGTAACAATGCGTTGAAAAGGAGTTTGATATGACTTTCGGCAAAATCCTGCTCGGTGGCATGGTGGCTCTGCTATCGGCGGCACCTGCATTCGCTGACTATTATCCGTCCACGGTTTCTCAGGAGGAGCGTGAACGTCACGAGTTCGTCGACGTCCAGAAGGAGAATTTTCCGAGCGGCGAGGCGCCTGCGTATACGTCCTCCCAAAAGCCGGAAAATCCGCAAGTGCTTAAGAGCGCGGGTTGGGCTTCGACCCATGCCAAGCAGCCCCTCTAGCAGGTCCCTGCCTCGCTGTACTTTGAGATCGAGCCGCGCCCCTTGTTGGCGCGGCTCATAACTCTCGCGCAATTATGGATCTTGTCCTGCAAGGGCGCGGACGTGGTCGATGTGCTCGAAAGGATCGGTGCCGAGCACGGCTTCCCGAGCTCCATCCGGGGCGACAAGGGGCCGAGCTCGTGAGCCGCGACGTTGATCTTTGGGTCAGACAGCGCGGCGCGACGCCCGACTTCTCCGGCATGGCAAGCCGACGTGCAGACTGACCCTGAACCCGTCACCGGAATGCTATTCTCGTTCTTCATTTCACGAGGAAATTGTCCGCCGCCGGTGAGAAAAGACGGCGGACAACTCCTCGATAGCGGACTAAATCTTTATGAACTGGTGGGCCGACAGCGAGCCGAAGGGCAGCGACGCCAGAGGTCCACCAACATCGAGCGGGCCGAGATCAACGGGGAAAAATCCGATGGCGTCGATGATCGCGCGGACCTCGGTCTTTGCGGCAGCGTCATCGCCCGAATAAAACAGCACGCGCTTGCCACCCGACGCCTCGGGCTCATTCAAGACGTTGACGTCGAGGTGATTGAACGCTTTGACGACCCTCGCGCCCGGAACGTACTGGCGGAATATCTCGCTCGAGTGCTTTCCAGCCAGATCGACCGCCTTGATGCCATAGGCCGCGAGGGGATTACTGGGGTCTGTCGCATCGGGTGAATTCGGATCGATGAATTCCACCGGGTTGGTGCCGTCGATGACGATCCGTCCGTTCCAGGCCGGCAACGCGCCGAACACCTTGCCGGCATCGACCCAACGGACCGCTGCCAGGACAATGTCGGCGCTGGCCGCCTCCTCAACGGTGCCTGCCTTGATGGAGGAGCCAAATTCCTGCACCAGGGCGGCCAGAGAGTCCGGTCCGCGGCTGTTCGAGATCGTGGCCGAGATTCCTTTGCGGGCAAGGGCCCGGGCGAAGTTAGAGCCGAGGGCGCCGGCGCCGATGATACCGATACTCATGATGGTCTCCTGATGAGTGGGGGACTTGGGAGGATGGGAACCGTCAGTGCCCCCGGAAGGCTGGACGGTTTCTCACTGTTGCTTTCAGGCCTCAGCGGAACTTAAATGATTGTGTGTCACCACTTCTATGACATTTAAGGGCAAAACGATTACCAGACGAGCGGAATAGAGAACTTACCGAGCCGGGCGACCTCGGAAGCAATGTCCGCTATTGTAGTTTTGCCGAGTTCATCTTCGAGCGCCGTTCGAGCCCGCGACAAGGTTGGGCGTATGGCCTCAAGTATGTTGCCCCCCACAGCGCAGTTTTCGCAGGGGGGTGTCCTGTGCACTGAAAATAGCTCGGTGTTCTCGACGGCTTCATAGACATCGATCAACCGTATCTTCTCGGCTGGCTTCGCCAATAGCGCGCCGCCGCCGGCACCGAGCTGCGAACGTGTCAGCCCAGCATCATTCAGGCGGGACAGCAATCCGCGGATGACCACCGCTCCGGTATTTGCCGAATAGGCGAGATCCTCGGAACGCAGCGGCTTGCCGTCGCTGACGGCGAGTGCCGTCAGGACATGGACGGCGACGGCAAAGCGCGTACTGGTCGGCATCACGGGCTTCCCTTATTTGTCGATATGACTACGACACACTTATGGTCCTGTCAACGAGCCGCCGGACTGGCTTTCGTTCGGGCACTGTTTCAGGCGCTCGATCATCCACCGGCCTGCGGGGCCGGGCGGCGCCGCGTTCCGGTAGACGGCGGACATGGGCAGCTTCAATCCGCCAGGCGGCACGTCTTCGATCGAGAGCACCACCAGCCGTCCATCGGTGATGTCCTGTGCCACGGCATGAAGCGGCATCCCGCCCCAGCCCAAGCCACTGAGAAGAAACGCGTGCTTGGCAAAGAGGTCGGCCAGCCGCCAAGTTGATGGCGACATGACACCGAACTCCCGACCCGCCGAGAGGTCGGATCGGTCCGTCAGCACGAGCTGGACGTGCCGCGCCAGCTCGTCGCGCGGGATGAGTCCGGCATGGGCCGCCAGCGGATGGTCGACGCTCGCGACCATGACGAAGTCGATGCTGGTGACGCGCTCGGCCACGAGCCCGGCGGGAAGCGTCGGTAGGGAAATGACGAGGCCGAAACTGGCGCGCCCATCGATTACGGGTTGCACAACGCCACCGAGCGCCTCGACATAAAGCCGCAACGGCGTGGCCGGAAACTGGTCGCGGAATGCGCGAGCAACTTCGGCGATCACGCTGATGGGGAAGAAGACGTCAATCACCGCGGCGAGTTCCGCCTCCAACCCGCCGGAAATCCCCTTGGCGCGAGCCTTCATGCCATCTACGCCCGCGACAATGCCCCGCGCATCGGCGAGCAGGATCGAGCCCTCGCGCGTGAGCCGCGGATAGCGTGCGCTACGGTCGAAAAGCGCAACGACGAGTTGGGCTTCGAGGTTGGCGATGGATTCGCTGACGGCCGACTGCGTCCGCCGAAGGCGACGCGCGGCGGCGGAGAAGCTGCCTTCGTCGGCGGCGGCAAGGAAGGTCCGCAATTGGTCAAGCGATACGCCGTCGAGCATGTCGGCTTCCTCGTATCTACTGGCCGGACGATAGCCGTCCTGCCGAGCTTGTACCATCGGTAAAATAGATGGGTTGGATCGGTTTATGCCGGCTTCCCCGCCAGGTCGGAGGGTGGCACCCATCCCTCCATGTTCGACGCCATCAAGAAACTGTTTTCCCGCACTGCTTTAACCCCCGTCATCGGGCGGCCGGAGGATCAATCCATGACCACCATCCTGCATATCGACTCCAGCATCCTCGGCGGCTATTCGGCCACCCGTTCCCTCACCGCCGATATCGTGGCCAGGCAGTTCGCGCTGCATCCGGGTGCGCAGGTTATCCGGCGGGATCTGGTCGTCGACGCGGTGATGCATCTGTCGGGCGCGCATATGGCGGTGTTTCAAGGTGGCGCGGTTTCCGATCCTCTGCTCGGCCAGGATCTCGCCACCGGCGGCGCGTATATCGACGATCTCTTCGCCGCCGATATCATCGTCATCGGTGCGCCGATGTACAATTTCTCGATCCCGACGCAGTTGAAGGGATGGATCGACCGAGTGGCTGTGGCGGGCCGTACTTTCAAGTATGGCGCGAATGGTCCCGAGGGCCTGGTGACCGGCAAAAAGGTCTACCTGGCGTCCGCGCGTGGTGGTGTCTACAGCGGCGAAAGCCCGATGGCGGCTCTCGATCATCAGGAATCGTACCTGACCACCGCGCTGGGCTTCATCGGCCTGACCGATGTCACGATCATCCGGGCCGAGGGCCTGGCCCTTGGCGAGGAAGCAAAGGCGGCGGCGCTGGCCGGCGCGAAGGCGCTGATCGCCGCTCTGGCGGCCTGATCCCGCACGCATCCGACATCCCGCTTCCAGACGTCAAGGCCGACGACCATGTCCCAGACCAACCTTCTTGCGGCCGTCGGCCGTCTGTTCATTGCCTTCATCTTCATCGCCAGCGGGCTCGGCAAGATTGCCGCGCCCGGTGCGACGCAAGGCTACATCGCGGCGATGGTCCTGCCGCTGCCGATGATCTCTTACCTGATCGCCGTCATTGTTGAACTGGCCGGAGGCATCGTGATCTTGATCGGTTATCAGGCCCGGATCACAGGCCTTGTGCTCGCTGCCTTCACCTTGGCGACCGCAGTGATCTTCCACACCAACTTCGCCGATCAAAATCAGATGATCCATTTCCTGAAGAACGTCGCGATCGCGGGTGGCCTTCTGCAGGTGGCGGCATTCGGCGCGGGTGCCCTCAGCCTCGACGGGCGGCGTCTCCGCACGCGCTGATGATTGAAAGCCCGGCGGCGAACAGAGGGTTATGAACATGGAAATCGGCATCGACAGCTTTGCGGCCACCATTCCCAACCCCGCGACGGGCAAGACCCTCCCCCCAGCGGATCGGATGGAGGCGTTGCTGGCGGAGGTGGAAACCGCCGACCGCGTCGGCCTCGACGTGTTCGGTATCGGCGAACACCACCGCAAGGAGTTTCTCGATTCCGCACCGGCCGTCATCCTTGCAGCGGCAGCGGCCCGCACCAAGCGCATCCGCCTGACCAGCGCGGTGACCGTGCTGAGCGCCGCAGATCCGGTGCGGGTCTTCCAGGACTTCGCAACCATTGATCTCATCGCCAAAGGCCGCGCGGAAATCGTCGTGGGGCGTGGCTCCTTTGGCGAGGCCTATCCGCTGTTCGGGTTCGCGAAGGAAGACTACGACGCCCTGTTCGCCGAAAAGCTTGATCTTCTCCTCAAGCTGCGCGAGGCGACTTCCATCTCCTGGCGCGGTCGGTTTCGGCCGGCGCTCACCGGTCAGAGCGTCTTTCCCCGGCCGCATCAGGACAGGATCCCGATCTGGCTTGGCGTCGGCGGCACGCCGCAATCCTTTGTCCGCGCAGGTACGCTTGGCCTTCCATTGATGGTGGCGATCATCGGCGGGAGCTTTGCTCGCTTCCGCCCGCTTGTGGATCTCTATCGCGAGGCAGGCAGGCGAGCAGGGCACGCGCCGGAGACGCTGAAGGTCGGCATTCATGCCATGGGGTTCGTCGGCGACACTGATCGCAGCGCCGCGGACGCATTCTTTCCCGGCTGGGCCCACATGTTCACCGAGATCGGGCGTGAACGCGGCTGGTCGACGGCGACACGGGCGCAGTTTGATGCGATGTGCGGTCCGCAGGGCGCTTTTTTGATCGGAAACCCGCAGACCGTGCGCGACAAGATCCTCGCGGCCAACGACGCGCTCGGCGGGATCTCGCGCCTGACCTTCCAAATGAGTTCAGCCATGTTGGAGACTGAGGCCATGCAGCGCTCGATCACGTTGCTGGGCACCGAGGTTGCTCCTGCGGTGAAAGCTGCGCTGGGCCAAGTGCCTCAAAATGGGTGCGCTGATTAACGGCACCTGGCGACGCGGCGGCGTCGAGAGCGTGCTCACCGATGGCGAATTGCGCCGTCCTTCCTCGGTCTTTCGCGATTGGGTCACTCGCCGATGGCGATGGGCCATTCAAGCCTGCTCCGGGCCGCTATCACCTCTACGTCTCGCTCGCCTGTCCCTAGGCGCACCGCACCCTCATCATGCGCAACCTGAAAGGGCTCGGCGATCTGGTGGGCGTTTCCGTCGTTCATTGGCATATGGGCGACGATGGCTGGACCTTCGATGAAGGCGCCGGGGTAATCCCCGACGGGGTCAACGGGGCGAGGTTCCTGCACGAGATTTACACGCTGTCGGATCCGACCTGCACGTCACGTGTGACCGTGCCGGTGCTGTGGGACAAGGCGACCCGAAGGATCGTCTCGAACGAGTCCACGGACATCCTGTGCATGTTTAATACCGCCTTTGACGGCCGCGGCGCGGCTGCCGGCGACCATTACCCCGCTGCTCATCGCGATGAGATCGACGCCATCAATACGCGTGTGTACGCGACCCTGAACAACGGTGTGTATCGCTCCGGCTTCGCGACGACGCAGGGCGCCTATGAAGCGGCTGTCGAAGAGGTGTTTCAGACGCTCGACTGGCTGGAACTGCGTCTGGCGCGCCAACGCTGCCTTGTCGGCGATCGATTGACCGAGGCTGACATTCGGCTGTTCACGACCCTCGTGCGATTTAACGTGGTCTATCATGGACACTTCAAGTGCAACCGCCGGATGCTGACCGAATATCCGGCCCTCTGGGCCTATACGCGAGGCCTGTATCAACATCCGGCCATCCGACCGACGGTCGATCTCCCTCACATCAAGGCGCACTATTACGGTAGCCACGCATGGCTCAATCCAAGCGGCATCATACCCGTCGGCCCTGATCGCGATTTCGAACGGACCTCGGACCGTTCAAACCTTGCCGAAGGGCGATAGCCGCGTCTGACTCTCTCGGCAGACGAGGTTCCCCGGTCAAACTCGGGGGTGATGGCTCGGTCGCGGCGGTTCGCCCCGCTCTCCAGCCTCTTGAAGGCCATCGGCATTGATAGTGCTCACCGGCGTCATCGTCTCGGCCTGCATACACGCCACCGGTGTCTAACGCGCTCAGTCTTGAGCGCGTCTATATCCAAGCAAACGGCGAAAGTTGGCCCTGCTTTCACCTACTGAAGCCCGAGTGTCTAATGCTGGTCTCCGGCTACAGCGTTGAGCTGCGCCCCCGCATCATCGTAAGCGTCGTCGTCAGGCCACTTTGCTGAGGGCGGGCTGTGCTGGGTAGACCCATGGAATGAGGTCGTCGATCCGGCTGCTGGGGTGGCCGTTGAAGATGCGATTAATGACGTCAGCGAGGTAGACCCGCGGTTTGGTGCCGTTGAGCTTGCAGGTCTCGACGAGCGAGGCGACGACAGGCCAGCGCGAAGCCGATGGCGCCCGCGACCAGCAGGGCTGGCAATGGACGGTGCACCGACTGAAAGCGCGACGACGTCAGGGCGCGAGATACAGCGTCAAACGGGCCGCGGCATTCTCCAGGTGGGTGATGGCGGCGGCCTGGGCCAATACAGCGTCACCCGCGGCCACGGCGTCGAAAATCGCCTGATGCTCGCGCTGAACGGCCTCGGTCAAGCCCTGCATGCGCGCGGTATTCGACCGGGCGGCGCGGATGAAGGTGCGCACCCGCCGGTCGAGAAAATCTGACAGATCCCGGAAGAACGGATTGCCGGTGGCCTCGACGATGGCGCGATGAAAGGCAACGTCCTCGTCCACACCGGGGTCGCCGCGGTCGATGGCCGCCTGCATGGCATCAAGCTGGGCCTGGATTTGCTGAAGATCATGCACCGAGCGGCGCACCGCGGCATGGGCGGTGGCGGTGGATTCCACGGCCATCAGCAGTTCCACGATGTGACGGATCTCGTCGGCATTATGAAAATCGGTGATGTCGATGCGAAAGGTCGAAGCGGCGCTCGGCTCCGCCACGAAGGCCCCGGCCCCCTGCCGTGTCAGCACGAGCCCGTCGTGCTTAAGGCGGCCCACGGCCTCCCGCACGATGGGGCGGGAAACGCCATAAGTTCCGGCAATCTGCTGCTCGGTCGGGAGCCGCTCGCCGGGACGCAACCGTCCCGAAGAGATTTCTTCGCGCAAACGCTGCGCCAGGGTGTCCGCCAGCGAAGGACCGCGTCCGATGATGTCGTAGGTCCTGGTCATACTCTTCACTCCAGATCGCTCAGTGCGCTGAGCGCCGGCGGCAATTGCAACGGAACCGCTTGCACGCGTCCATCACAACGGAACGTCCGTCGCGCCTGCAAGGGAGGGAGCGGGATTGACCTCCCGGCAGCCTCAGAACGAAGGCACCGGATCCCAGATCCCGATCCATTTAAGATGGAGAGCGCCTCCCTCTCAACTTGCAATATAAAGGCCCCCATTGACGTGCATCGTCTCGCCAGTGACGAAACCGGCCCAATCGGAGCACAGGAAAGCCACCACGCGGGCGATTTCCTCAACGGTCCCGAGGCGCTTCATGGGTGTCTGGTCCAGTAACGTCGCGCCTTTGGCATCCATCAGGCCACGCACCATGGGCGTGTCGATCAATCCCGGAGAGACAGCATTGACCCGCACGCGCGGCGCAAGCTCGATGGCCAGCGACCGCGAGAAAGCGAGCACCGCCCCCTTGGCGGCGGAATAGTCCGCATGGGCAAAGCTGCCGCGATGCCCGGCCATGGAGGCGAGGTTGACGATGGCCGCCCCGTCTGCAAACAGCGGGATCGCACGCCGACAGGTGTAGAACACGCCATCGAGATTGACCGCGATGCCTTTGCGCCAATGCGCATCGTCCATCTCCGCCACCTGCCGCGCCCGATAGAGTCCGGCGGATGTGACGAGGAAATCCAGCGCACCGAACCGATCTTTGACAACCGCAAGCGCGCGGTCGGCATGGTCGGGATCGGCGGCATCCTGGCGCGTGGCCACGACACGCGCGCCGCTCGGGTCCAAGCTGCGGGCGAACGCCTCGACACCTTCGGCATCGAGATCGGTGAGCACGCAATTGGCCCCGAGGTCAAAAAATGTCTGCGCCACTGCCCGCGAGATCCCGCCATTGGCGCCGGTCAGAAACAGTGTTTTTCCGGTGAAGTCGAACATCTGAAGACGATCCGTCTGTGAAGCGCTGGTGAATCAGGTCATCAGCCAGCCGCCAGCCACATCCACCACCTGCCCGGTAACGAAACCCGCCGCCTCCGAGGTGAGGAACAGACACGTGCCGGCAACATCCTCGGGCGACCCGAGTCGGCGCAGAGGCGTCGCCATGCGGGCGGCCTCATTGGCCTCGGGTGGGGTGCCGCGCATGAGCGGCGTGTCGATGCGGCCCGGTGCGAGCGCATTCACCGTGATGCCCAGCGGCCCAAGTTCGCCCGCCAGATGCTTGGTGATGCCGATGAGCGCCGCTTTGGAGGCGGCATAATGCACGGCGACGATGTCGCAATATGTGCGGCCGGCGACCGAGGATACATTGACGATGCGCCCACGCCCAAGATCGCGCATGCCCGGCAGGACCGCTCGGCTGCAATTGAAGGCGCCGGTGAGATTGACGTCGATCACCCGCCGCCATTCTGCGGGATCCATGGCGAAAGCGTCCACGCGGCGCTTGTCGGCGCCGCTCTTGGGCGAAATGCCGGCATTGTTCACCAGCACGTCGATGGGGCCGAGGGCAGACGCGGCGATTGCGATGGCGGCGGCAACCGCATCGTAATCCGCCACATCCGCCGACACCCCCACCGCATTGACGCCGCGCGCCTTAGCGGAGTCTGCGGCATCCTGCGCCAGGGCCGGATCTTGGTCGAGATAGGCGACGGCCGCGCCTGCATCGGCATGGGCATCGGCCATGGCACGGCCGATGCCACGGCCGGAGCCCGTGACGAGAATCACACGCCCGCGATGGGTGCCTTGCGGTCCGCTCATTTGCCCGTCTCCAGCATGATCTTTCCGGAATGGGCACTTGATTCCATCAAGGCGTGGGCAGCTTGCGCTTGCTCAAGCGGGAAGGTCGCATGAATCACAGGGCGTACAGTGCCCGTATCCAGAAGCGGCCACACGTCGCGTCGCAGATGGTCGGCGATGGCTGCCTTCAGCGCCACGGACCGCGCGCGCAGGGTCGAGCCGGTGATGGTCAGCCGCCGCAACATGACGGGCATCAGATCGATATCCACCCGGCTCGGCTGCAGGAACGCGATCTGGACCAGACGACCCTCCAGCGCAAGCGCGGCGAGGTTGCGGGCGATATAGGGGCCACCCACCATATCGAGGATCACATCCACGCCCTTGCCGTCGGTGAGGCGCTTGACCTCGGCGACAAAATCCTCGGCGCGATAATTGATGGCCGCATCCGCACCCAGGCTGGTGCAGAAATCGCATTTGTCCTGCGATCCGGCGGTGGCGAACACCGTCGCGCCCGCATGCTTGGCGAGCTGGATGGCCGTGGAGCCGATGCCGCTCGATCCGCCATGGACGAGGATGGTCTCCCCGGCGACCAAGCGGCCGCGGGTAAAGATGTTGTCGTAAACGGTGTAATAATTTTCCGGCAATCCGGCGGCTTCGAGAACGGAAAGCGGCTTCGGCACCGGCAGGCAAAGCGGTGCCTCAGCGACGCAATATTCCGCATAGCCGCCGCTGATCACCAGGGCGCAGACCTCATCGCCGAGCTTCGGCGTGGTCACGCCCTCGCCCGTGGCGACCACCCGTCCGCCGATTTCCAGGCCGGGAATATCGGTGGCACCGGGGGGCGGCGGATAGCCGCCAGCGCGCTGCAGACAATCGGGACGGTTGACCCCTGCGGCGACTACTTCCACCAGCACCTGGCCGGGACCCGGCACCGGGACAGGCGCAGTCTCGATACGGATGACGTCTGGACCGCCCGACCCTTCGAAGCGGATCTGGCGCATGGATGTGGGCAAATCTGACATCGGCATATTTCCTCCGCGCGGCTCTTAATCGGTTGGCCGCAATTGGTGCCGGACGCTAACAATTTTCCACTTGTCAGGCAACTTGGTTATCTGCAAAGCTAGAGGAAAGGTCGCTCTTGAGCGGCCGCTGATGTCGTCGGTCTACGGCGCGTTCATGGAGGAAATGATGAGGAAAATTGCGCGGGCAGCGCTGGCTGCCGCTATGCTTCTGGGCGCGACGCCGCTCGTTGGGATCACGCCCGCCGCCGCCCAGCAGGTCATCAAATTTGGCGCGCTCTATCCGTTCTCCGGCGGCCTCGCTCTGCTCGGTGACGAAAGCTTCCGGGGCCTGGAAATCGCCGTCGAGGAGCGCAATGCCGCCGGCGGCATCAATGGCAAGTCCATCACCCTCATCAAGGGCGATGCGGTGGACCCCAACCAGGCCGTGGGCGAAGCCCGTCGCCTGACCTCGGTCGATAATGTCTCTGCCATCTTCGGCACCTACTCCTCATCCCTGTCGCTTGCGGCGACACAAGTGGCAGAATTGGCCGGCGTGCCCTATTTCGAACTCGGCGCGGTCTCTGATCCGATTACTGAGCGCGGCTTCAAGAACGTTTTCCGCACCAATGCGACCGCCAAGGACTTCTCGGTGCGCATGGTCGATTCGATCTCCGATGCGATCGCCCCGGCCCTCGGCAAGAAGCCGGAAGAGCTGAAAATCGGCATCATTTATGAGGACTCCCTCTACGGCCAGACCATGTCCGGCTATCAGAAGTCCCGCGCCGCTGAAAAGAAGCTGAATGTCGTCGAGGCAATGGCCTATTCTGCCAAGTCCGTTGACCTCACCCCTGTCATCCTGCGCCTCAAGAGCGCCGGCGTGGATGTGGTGCTGCAAACCTCCTACCAGAACGACACCGTGCTGTTCTTCCGCCAGATGAAGGATCAGGGCTTTAAGCCCAAAGCGGTGATCGGTGCCGGCGGCGGCTATTCCACGCGAGACACGGTCGTGGCGGTCGGCCCCGAGAATATGGAAGGCGCGCTGGACGTAGATTTCACACAGTATCACACCAACCCGAAGGCGGCTCCGGGTATCGAACAGTTCGTGACAAAGTATAAGGCAAAATACAATACCAATCCCCGCTCCGGGCACAGCCTCGCCAACTACATGGGCGCGAAGGTGTTCTTCGACGCCATCGCCGCCGCCAAGGACCTGACGGCGGAGAACGTCCGCGCCCAGGTGATGAAGGTCGACCTGCCCATCGGCAGCACGGCGACCGGCTGGGGCGCCAAGTTCTCCGAGAACGGCCAGAACACCCGCGCCCTTCCCTTCCTGATGCAGTGGCAGGGCGGCGAACTCGTCACCGTGTTCCCCGAAGAGGCCGCAGTCGCCAAGATGAAGGTCGGCGTCGGCACCAACTGAGCCTGCCGGCTTGCACCTTGCGGCCGCCGCCTTACGCGGCGGCCGTTCTTTCCCAACAGACGCCGTCGGCCCTCTCCTCAGGGGCGGCTGACGCTCGCCGTGCCGTAGCCCGCGGCGCTTTCCGCCCGCCCCGTCCGCCTGGAGTCCGCGCGATGGACGTTTTCATTCAGCTCCTGATCAACGGCATCCTGCTCGGCAGCATGTACGCGATCATCAGCGTTGGCCTGACCCTCATATTTGGCATCGTCCGAGTGGTAAACTTCGCCCATGGCGAGTTCCTGATGGTCGGCATGTATGGTGCCTATCTGCTCGCAGCGAAATTCGGCTTGCACCCTTATGTCTCAGCGATCCCCATCGTGCTGCTGCTGTTCGCCTTCGGCGCCCTGGTGCAGCGTTTCATCATTCAGCCGCTGCTGTCCGCCGAAGAACATATCCAGATCTTCGCCACCGTCGGTCTGTCCACCGCGCTGATGAACCTCGCGCTGATGATCTTCGGCGCCGACCTCTATTCGGTCCCCCCTTCCGTGGTTCAGCATTCCATCAATATCGGCGGCTTCACTTTGGTGATCGGCCAGATTGTGATGTTCATCTGCGCCCTGGCGCTGGTGGCCGGTCTTCACTTGTTCATGCAGTCCACTCCGCTCGGGCGCGCCATCCGCGCCACGGCACAGAACCGCAACGCGGCACTGCTCATGGGCGTTCGCGTGGACCGCATCTATGTCATCGCCTTCGGCCTGGGTGCGGCCTGCGTCGGGCTTGCGAGCGCGCTCGTAATGCCGCTTTATCCCGTCACGCCCACGATCGGCACTTATTTCGTCCTCACCGCCTTCGTGGTTGTGGTGCTCGGCGGCATGCGCTCCATGTATGGGGCCTTTTTCGGCGCCATGATCATCGGCGTCGTGGATAGTCTTTCGGGATATTACATCGCGCCCGACCTCAAAGAGGTCGTCTATTTCGTGATCTTCATCCTGATCTTGATCTTCAAGCCGACCGGCCTGTTCGGCCTCGGCCGCGGGACGGAGTGAGCCCATGACCGTGAAAGCCACCTCCGCCCCTTCCGTGCAGCCGAAAGGCCCCGGCCTTCTCACCGCGCTCACCAATCCGCGCGTCTATTGTTCCCTGATCGCGCTGGCCTTGTTGTTGATCATTCCGATGGTCTCCGGCTCGCCCTTCGTGGTGCATGTGTTCGTGACCATCTGCGTGTTCGCCGCACTGTCCACGGCCTGGAATATCGTCGGCGGCTATGCCGGCCAGCTGTCGCTCGGCCACATGGTGTTCTATGGCATCGGCGGCTACACGACCGCCCTGCTGATCTCCCATTTCGGCCTGTCGCCGTGGTTCGGCATGTGCGTCGGCGCTGTGCTCGCCGCCGTCGTCGGATTGGCCATCGGCTATCCCTGCTTCCGCCTGCGTGGTCCGTTCTTCTCGCTCGCCACCATCGCGTTTTTGGAAGTAGTGCGTCTGCTCGCCATCCATTTCCATGAAGTCACCGGGGGGTCGGCGGGCCTGATCGTGCCGCTGAAGCTCGGCTGGGCGTGGATGATCTTCCGCGACAAGATGAATTATCTCTACATCGCCTTCGGCCTGCTGCTGCTGTGCGTCGTAGTGTCTTACCTGATCCGCAACTCGCGCCTCGGATTTTATCTTACCGCCGTGCGCGAGCGTGATCCGGCGGCTCTGGCGGCGGGCGTTAACAACAATGCGGTGAAGTTGCAGGCAATCGCCATATCGGCGGCTCTGACGGCCCTCGTTGGCGCCTTCCACGCCATGTACATGACGTTCCTGGAACCGGCGACGATGTTCTCGCTGGCCACGTCCATCGAGATCGCCATGTTCTCACTCATCGGCGGCCTCGGCACCGTGGCGGGCCCTCTGCTGGGCACGGTGCTTGTCGTGCCGCTGGCGGAACTCGCCCGTGGCTGGCTCGGCGCCTCGGCCAACGGCCTGCACGGATTTGTCTACGGCACGGTTCTGGTGATCATCACCCTGACCTTGCCCGGCGGCCTCGTCGGCACGTTCGGCAAACGGGTCGGACGCTGGATCGATGCTTTGCCGGGCGGTGGGCGTATTGTTCCGGTGCGCGAAGCGCCCGCGCTGACCGCCATCACCGGCACCGCCGGAGAGCCTGTCCTTGTTGCCAAGAATCTGGTGAAGACATTCGGCGGACTGATCGCCACCGACAATATCTCGCTCACGCTCAGGCGCGGAGAGATCCTTGGGATCATCGGTCCGAACGGGGCGGGCAAGACCACGTTCTTCAACCAGCTATCGGGCTTTCTGTGGCCCAATTCCGGCTCGGTGGAGATCATCGGCGCGGATGGTGTGGCGGTGACGCCGAAGAGTGCGGACGGCTTCGCCCGGCGCGGCATCGGCCGCACGTTTCAGATCGTGCAGCCCTTCGGCAAGCTCACCGTTCTGGAGAATATCATGATCGGTGCCTTCCTGCGCCATCCCAAGGTGGAGGACGCCCGCGCCGCCGCCCTTAAGGTGGCGCAGATTGTCGGGCTTGACGATGTGAAGGACGTCGAGGCCGGCACCCTGCCCATCGGTGGCCTGAAGCGCCTGGAAGTCGCTCGCACGCTGGCCACGGAACCCACCATCCTGCTACTGGACGAAGTGATGGCCGGGCAGAGCCAGGCCGACACCCAGCGCATGGTGCAGCTCATCCGCACCATTCGCGACCATGGCGTCACCGTTGTGGCCATCGAGCACAACATGCAGGCGATCATGAGCCTGTCGGATCGCATCGCGGTGATCGATTCCGGCAAGCTGATCGCGGAAGGCCCGCCGCAAGATGTGGTGCGTGACCGCCGCGTGATCGAAGCCTATCTCGGAGAGGATTACGCCGATGCTCAAGGTCTCTGAGATTTCGGCCGGCTATGGCCGCACCATCATCCTCGAAGATGTCTCGATCCGCGTCGGTCGCGGCGAGGTGGTCACCATCATCGGCGCCAACGGCGCCGGCAAGACCACTTTGCTACGCGCCATCACCGGCCTGGTGAAGCCGGGCCGCGGCGAAATCACCTTCGATGGCCAGCGTATCGACCGCATGGACCCGGCCGATATCGTCGGGCGGGGGCTGGTCATGGTGCCTGAAGCGCGCCAGCTCTTCCCAGTCATGACGGTGAAGGACAATGTGCTGATGGGGTGTTACCACCCCAATGCCCGCGAAGGCGCCGCCCAACGCTACGAGGAAGTTCTCGACATCTTCCCGCGCGTCCGCGAGCGCCTCAGCCAAATGGCCGGTTCTCTCTCCGGCGGTGAGCAGCAGATGGTAGCCATCGCGCGCGGCCTCATGGCGGCACCCAAGCTCCTGATGCTGGACGAGCCCTCGCTCGGCCTTGCCCCCATCATCGTGCAACAGATGTTCGATGTGCTCGACCGCATCTGCAAGATGGGCACAACGGTGCTGCTGGTGGAGCAGAAGGCCTTCCACGCCCTGAAGATCGCCGACCGCGCCTACGTGATCGAGAACGGCCGAATCGCCATCGAGAACACCGGTCCCGGTTTGCTCGCCGACCCGCACATCAAGACCGTCTATCTCGGGATTTGAACCTTCGGAACCGTTGCCATGCTGCACAAGAACTTCATTGCCGGCGACTGGGTCGAAGGCACGCGGATCAACCGCAATATCAACCCGTCCAACTTGAATGATCTGGTCGGCGAATATGCCCTCGCTGATGCCGCGCAGGCGCAGGCCGCCATAGATGCCGCCTTCACCGCCTTTCCGGCCTGGGCCGCCGCGAGCCCGGAACTCCGTGCCGACGCGCTGGATCGCATCGGCACGGAAATCCTCGCCCGCAAGGAGGAGCTTGGCCATTTACTGTCCCGCGAGGAAGGCAAAACGCTGGCCGAAGGCATCGGCGAGGCCGCCCGCGCCGGACGGGTGTTCAAGTTTTTCTCCGGCGAGGCCCTGCGCCTCACCGGCGACACGCTCGCATCCGTGCGGCCGGGCGTAGAGGTGGAAGTCACCCGCGAGCCGGAAGGCGTCGTCGGGCTTATTACGCCGTGGAATTTCCCCATCGCGATTCCCGCTTGGAAAATCGCGCCAGCCCTCGCCTACGGCAATTGCGTGGTGTTCAAGCCGGCGGAACTGGTGCCCGGCTCCGCCTGGGCGCTTTCCGAAATCATCGCCCGCTCCGGCCTGCCGGAAGGCGTGTTCAATCTGGTGATGGGCACGGGCTCTCAGGTCGGCAATGCGCTTGTGAATTCTCCCAAGGTGCGTGCCATCTCCTTTACCGGCTCGGTGCCGGTGGGCCGCCGCATTGCCGGCGATCTCGTGGCGCGCGGCGCCAAATTTCAATTGGAAATGGGCGGCAAGAACCCGCTCGTGGTGCTGGACGACGCGGACCTGAAGACCGCTGTTGACTGTGCACTCAACGGTGCGTTCTATTCCACCGGCCAGCGTTGCACCGCCTCTTCTCGGCTGATCGTGCAGAGCGGCATCCACAACCGCTTCGTCGGCGCGCTCGCTGAGCGGCTCACCGCCCTCAAGGTGGACGATGCGCTCAAAGCCGGCACCGACATCGGCCCGGTGGTGAGCCAGGATCAGCTTGACCAGGATCTTGACTATGTCGGCATCGGCAAAGCCGAGGGCGCCACGGTCATTGGCGGCGAGCGCCTGGAGCGCGCAACCCCCGGCTATTACATGGCCCCTGCCCTGATGACCGAGACCGAAAATGCCATGCGCATCAATCGGGAAGAGATCTTCGGCCCGGTGGCCAGCGTGATCTGCGTGGATGATTACGAACACGCCGTCGCGGTCGCCAACGATACCGAATTTGGCCTGTCCTCCGGCATTTGCACCACTTCTCTGAAGCACGCGAGCGATTTCCGCCGCCGCTCCCAGGCCGGCATGGTCATGGTGAACCTCGCCACTGCCGGTGTCGACTATCACGCCCCCTTCGGCGGCCGAAAGGGCTCATCCTACGGCCCCCGCGAGCAGGGCGCCTATGCCCGCGAATTCTACACCGCGGTGAAGACCGCCTACACGTTGGCAGGCTGAGCATGAGCACTTCGTCGCACCAGATCACCGGACACACCCGGATCTTCGGCATATTGGCCGATCCTATCCACCATGTGAAAACGCCGCAGGGGCTCAACGCCCTGATGCAACGCGTAGGGTACGACGGCGTGCTGGTGCCGCTCCATGCCAGCGCCGACGATCTCGCCAGCGTGGTCGCAGGCCTGCGTTTGCTGCGCAATCTTGGCGGGTTCATCGTCACCGTTCCGCATAAGACCACCGTTGTCGATTTGTGCGATGAGGTCAGCGAGAGCGCGCGCCTGATCGGCGCGGTCAATACCATTCGCCGCGCGGCGGACGGTCGGCTCGTAGGTGAGATGCTGGACGGCCACGGCTTCGTCGCAGGCCTGCGCCAGAATGGCATCCAGCCCGCAGGCCGCAGCGCCTATCTGGCTGGCGCTGGCGGGGCGGCCAATGCAATCGCCTTCGCCCTCGCCCAAGCCGGCGTGTCGCGCCTCACCATCGCCAACCGGACCCGCGCCAAGGCGGAAGACCTCGCGAGCCGCCTTGCCGGTGCGTTCCCGACCCTGCACGTGGACATCGGCAGCCCCGATCCCTCCGGTCACGACTTGGTGGTGAACGCCACCTCACTCGGGTTGAAAGAAGGCGACCCGTTGCCGCTCGACGCGTCCCGGCTCACCGCTGACCAGACGGTGGCGGAAATCATTATGCAACCTGCCACCACGGCTCTTCTCGCAGCGGCACAGGCACGCGGTTGCCGCACTCAGCCCGGCCAACCCATGCTCGATTGCCAACTCGAACTGATGGCCAAATTCGTCGGGATGGAACCGTGAACGTTTTGACCGCCTCCGCCGCCCCGGCCGCGGGCCTGCTGCACGGCCGCTGCGCCCTCGTCACCGGCGGTGCTTCGGGCATCGGCCTTGCCGTGAGCCGGGCCTTGCGAGACCAGGGCGCGCGCCTCGTGCTGCTTGATCCTGATCCGAAGACGGGCACAGTCGCCGATGATCTCGGCGAAAGCATCGCCATCACCGGTTCAGTCACAAGCCGCGCCGATGTGGTACGGGCTTGCGACGCCGCAGCCGATTTAGGCGGGCTCGACATCGTGCTAGCCAATGCCGGGATCTCCTCCAATCAGCCGACCCTGGAGGTCACTGACGCCGATTGGCGGAAGGTGATGGACATCAACCTCACCGGCGTTTTCCTCACCGCCCAGGAAGCGGGCCGGCGGATGCTAGAGCGCGGGCGCGGCTCGATCTTGCTGATGGCGTCCATGTATGGCGTCGTCGCAGCCCCGGAGCGCATCGGCTACTGCGTCTCTAAGGCGGGCGTGGTGATGATGGCTAAGGCGCTGGCCGTGGAATGGGCGGCGCGCGGGGTGCGCGTGAACGCCATCGCACCCGGCTATGTACGTACGCCCTTTTTGGACGACCTTGCCGCGCGCGGTCGCCTCGATCTCAACCGGCTGGAACAGCGCACCCCCATGGGCCGGCTGATCACACCGGACGAAGTGGCCCAGGCGGCGGTTTTCCTTGCCAGCGACCATGCCAGCGCAATCACCGGGCAAGTGCTCGGCGTCGACGGCGGCTGGGCCGCCTACGGATATCTCTGAAGTTTAGAACGAAGAGACGGGCCCGGGCCGGTCTTGAGGAGAATGATGATGGCCGACCGCATCGCGCTGCAAGCCGCGGCACCCTGGATCGAACTGCGCACCACCGAAGCCGACTGGCAGCAGGCCGATCCGAAGCTTCTGGGCGAACTCCTAACCCAGATGAATCTCATCCGCGCGTTCGAGGAAACGGTGCTGGAACTCGCCGGCGAAGGCCTGGTGCACGGTCCGGCGCATTCATCGATCGGGCAGGAGGGCGGCGCGGCCGGCTCCATCGTCGGGCTGCGGCCGGGAGACCAGGTGAACGGCTCCCATCGCGGACACCATCAGTTCCTTGCCAAAGCCTTGGCCTATATCGCTCCCGGTATCGACCCGAAGGCGGACTTCCCGGACGGTACCGAGCCGCTCATGTACCAATCGATGGCGGAGATCCTTGGGCTTGAGCCCGGCTTCGGCCACGGGCGTGGCGGCTCCATGCATCTGCGCTGGGGCGACTGCGGCGCCATCGGCACCAATGCCATCGTGGGCGGCGGCGTACCGCTCGCGGCGGGCGCGGCCATGGCCCACAAGCTCGCCGGCACCGGCGATGTCGCCATCACCTATTTCGGCGATGGCGCGGTGAACATCGGCGCGGTGCTGGAGACCATGAATCTCGCTGCCGCATGGAATCTGCCGCTGCTGTTCTTCATCGAGAACAACGGCTATGCGGTCGCCACCACAGTGGCCGAGGCGACACGCGATCCGCGTCTCTCCGGCCGCGGCCCCGGCTTCGGAATTCCGTCCTGGCGGGTGGACGGCATGGATCCGCTGGCGGTGCATCTGGCGACCCAGGAAGCGCTCGCCGTGATGCGATCGGGCCAGGGACCGGCGGTGATCGAAGCCGAGGTCTATCGCTATTTCCACCAGAATGGCCCCTTGCCCGGCTCGGCCTTCGGCTATCGCACCAAGGAAGAGGAAGCCTCCTGGTGGGCCCGCGATCCCATCGATCGCACCGGGCGCGCCTTGGTCAAAATGGGCGCGCTCGCCCAGTCGGATCTGGAATCCCTGCGCGAACGCTGTAAGGCTCTGATGGGGGATGTCGCGGCCCGGCTGGTGGAGCCAGACGGCAACCGCCGCCGGGTGCGACCGGCGCTCTGGCCCGATGTCGGCTTCGTCGACGCCGGTATTCGTGGTGACCTCTCGGAGCTGGCGGGCAAGCGCAAGCAGGAGGCTTCGACCTTCACCGGTGCAACCACCGACCGCAAATTCGTGGACGCCATCGCCGACGTGCTGCATCGCCGTTTCGAGACCGATGAGACCTTGCTCATCATGGGCGAGGACATCCACCGCCTGAAGGGCGGCACCAATGGCGCCACGCGCGGCCTTGCCGCCGCCTTTCCCGGCCGTGTATTCGGCACCCCCATCAGCGAGGGCGCATTTGCCGGCCTCGCGGGTGGGCTTGCCATGGACGGACGTTACCGCCCGATCATTGAGTTCATGTATCCCGACTTTATGTGGGTCGCGGCCGATCAGGTGTTCAACCAGATCGGCAAGGCGCGGCACATGTTCGGCGCCGACGTGGATGTGCCGCTCGTGCTACGCACCAAGATCGCCATGGGCACCGGCTATGGCTCCCAGCATTCCCTCGACCCGGCGGGGATGTTCGCAACCTCGCCCGGCTGGCGCATCATCGCCCCTTCGAGCCCGTTCGATTATGTGGGCCTGATGAATGCGGCTTTGGCCTGCAATGATCCGGTGCTCGTCATCGAGCATGTGGATCTCTATCAGACCATGGGCGCTATCCCTTCCGACGACCTCGACTACATCATCCCACTTGGCCAGGCCCGCGTCGTGCGGCCGGGCAATGATCTCACCATCCTGACCTATTCCGCCATGGTGCACCGCAGCCAGGAGGCGGTCGAGCAGCTCGGCGTCGATGCCGAAATCATCGATCTGCGCACCCTCGACCGCGCCTCGCTGGACTGGGACACCATCGGTGACAGCATCCGCAAGACCAATAATGTCCTGATCGTTGAACAGGGCTCGGTCGGCACCTCCTACGGCAGCTTCCTCGCGGACGAAATCCAGCGCCGCTACATGGATTGGCTGGACCAGCCGATCCAGCGCGTCACCGGCAAGGAAGCCTCGCCCACCATCTCCAAGATCCTGGAGCGCGCCGCTTATGCCGGAACGCCGGAAGTGATGGATGGGCTGGCGGTTGCCATGGCCGCGCGCGGCACGCCGCTGTCGCCCGCATTATTGGCGCAGGGTGCGTCATGAGCAGTGTCAGCGGCGTCAACGCCGCACTCCTTACGCACCTCGCCGATATCGTCGGTCCTGCCGGGCTCATCACCGACGAGACCGACATGGAACTCTATGCCATCGACTGGCGCCGGCAGTTTCCGGGCAAGGCGCTGTGCGTGGTGCGGCCCGCCTCCACGGCCGAGGTCTCGCAGGTGGTGCGAGCCTGCGCCGAAGCGGGGGCAGCCCTAGTGCCTCAGGGCGGAAATACCGGCCTCGCCGCCGGTGCGGTGCCCGATGGCTCGGGGGCGCAGGTGGTGCTCTCGCTGACCCGCATGAACACCGTGCGCGCGCTCGACCCCATCGGCATGACGCTGGAAGCGGACGCCGGCTGCATCCTGAAGGTGGCGCAGGACGCTGCCGCCGACGCCGGCCGCCTGCTGCCGGTCAGCCTCGCGGCGGAAGGTTCGGCCACCGTCGGCGGCGTCATCTCCACCAATGCGGGTGGCGTGAGCGTGCTCCGCTATGGCATGACCCGCGCGCTGGTGCTGGGCCTGGAAGTCGTCCTGGCCGATGGCACCATCGTCAATGGCATGCGGCGCCTGCGTAAGGACAATGCCGGCTACGATTGGAAGCAGATATTCATCGGCAGCGAGGGCACGCTCGGCATCGTCACCGCCGCCATTCTGCGTCTGATGCCGCGCCCTAAGCACACAGTCACCGCACTGCTGAGCGTCCACTCCCCGGCTGCCGCCCTGCAATTGCTGGCCCTGGCGCAGGACGAACTGGGTGATTCCATTTCCGCCTTCGAGCTGATCTCCAGTGTCTCGTTCGATCTGGTCCGCCGCCATGCCGGTCTGACCCCGCCAATTGCCGCCGGCGACTGGTTCGTTTTGATCGAGGCCGGCGCCAGCCTCAGCGGGCTGCGCGATGCCGCCGAGGCCGCGCTTGCGGCGGCGCTGGAAAAGGACATCGCCCTCGACGGCGTGGTGGCGGAATCGGGCGCTCAGGCGGCCCAGCTTTGGGCTTTGCGTGAGCACATCTCGGAGGGCGAAGCCCGCGAGGGCAAAAGCCTGAAACACGACATCTCCGTGCCCATCACCGACATTCCGGCCTTCCTCGAGGCGACCAACGCCGCACTCGCGGCCGGAGCGCAGGGCGCCATCGCCAATGTGTTCGGCCATGTGGGTGACGGCAACCTGCACTACAACGTTTTGGTGGATGCCAGCCACGACGGCGTCGCCATCAACCGCCTCGTGCATGACGTGGTGGCCAGCTTCGGCGGCTCCATATCGGCCGAGCACGGCATCGGCCAATACCGGGTGGACGAGCTTCTGCGTCGCCGCTCGGCAGAGGAGACCGCTTTGTGCGAGACCCTCAAGGCCGCCCTCGATCCGCAGCAGCGGCTCAATCCCGGAAAGGTGCTGCCGGTCCGCGCGTGAGCGCGAGCAGGTACGCCCATCAAGAAGAGGCCCCGCAGGGGGATGGCATGGAAACGTTCGACTATATCATTGTCGGCGGTGGCACCGCCGGGTGCATCCTCGCCGCGCGCCTCTCGGAAGATCAAAAGCACACGGTGCTGCTGGTAGAGGCGGGCGGCCCCGACAACGGCTTCTGGATTCCCATTCCCGCGGGTTTCTCGAAGCTGTTGAGCGGCGCCGCCTTTAACTGGCGCTTCACCACCGAGAAGGAGGAAAGCACCGGCAATCGCGAGATTGTCGTTCCGCGCGGCAAGGGGCTCGGCGGCTCTACCCTCATCAACGGCATGATCTTCGTGCGTGGCCAGCCCCAGGATTACGACGGCTGGGCACAACGCGGCGCGACCGGATGGAGCGCCGACGACGTGCTGCCCTATTTCAAGAAAATGGAGACCTTCGTCGAACCGGGGGCCGACCCTTCGCGCGGCACCTCAGGCCCGCTCAACATCGTACGTGTGGCGGAGCGCCCGGTGCTCTCTGAAGCCTTCATCACAGCCGCCGAGCAAGCCGGATATGCCCGTAACCCGGACTATAATGGCCCCGACCAGGATGGCTTCGGCTATTACCAAGTGAACCAGAAGAACGGCCGGCGCTGGACGGTGGTGGATGCCTATCTGCGCCCCGCCCTCGGCCGGCCGAACCTGAAGGTTGTCACACGCGCCCATGTCCTGAAGCTGAAATTCAAGGGCCGACGCGCCGTCGGAATCCGCTATCGTCTGGGCGGCAAGGATGTGGTGGCGCAGGCGCGCGGCGAGGTCATCCTGACCGCTGGCGCGGTGCAATCGCCGCAATTGCTGGAACTGTCCGGTATCGGACACCCCGAAACGCTGTCCGCCGCCGGCCTGCCGGTGTTTCATGCGCTGCAGGGTGTCGGCAATAATTACCGCGACCATTTCGCCACGCGTATGAATTGGCGGGTAAAACTGCCCATCACCCTGAATGAGCAGACCCGGGGCCTAAAACTCGGCAAGGCGGTGGCGCAGTATTTTCTCACCCGCACCGGCATCCTCACCCTCGGCACCGGCCTGGCCCATGGCTTCGTGAAGACCCGGCCGGAGCTGGAAACCCCCGACATCCAATATTTTTTCATGCATGCGAGCTATGCCAACGCCGCCGACCGGGCGCTCGACCATCTGCCCGGCATGACCATCGGCGTCACCCAATTACGCCCGCAGTCCATCGGCTCGATCCATGTGAAATCGGCGGATCCTTACGCCCAACCCTCCATCCGCCCGAATTTCCTGGCGGTCCAGGAGGATTGCGACAGCCTGGTGGGCGGCATGAAGATCGCCCGGACCATCGTTGAGCAGACCGCCATGGACCCCTATCGGGCCTATGAGATGAACCCGGGGCCGGACGTGCAATCCGACATGCAATGGCTGGATTTCGCGCGCACCACGGGTCAAACCATCTATCATCCGGTCGGCACCTGCGCGATGGGGACTGGCCCCTCCGCCGTCGTGGACCCGCGCCTGAAAGTACATGGGCTTGAAGGGTTGCGGGTGGTGGATGCCGCCATCATGCCAACCATCGTCTCGGCCAATACCCAGGCAGCCGTGATGATGGTCGCCGAAAAGGCCGCCGACCTCATCAAGGCCGACGCGAGACGATAGTCAGGCTCACGATGGATGCCTCGGGGTCGCGAGGGCATCACAAACGACAAGTGAAGCCCCCAAGCCTCCGGGTAAACCAAGCTCTCCCCCTAAACGAAGGGCTAAGGCAGGGCGAGCAGAGCCTCCGAACGGATGGCAAGCTTCTGATTGATGAGCCTGCCGGATCGCTCGATGTGTTCGCGCATAACCGCTTCGGCGCGGGTGCCCTGGCGTGTCAGGATCGCGTCGCCTATGTCGAGGTGGTCATCCTGTGAGCGGCGATAGGCCGCCCGATCCCACCAGACCACGGCCCGCTCCGCCGCGAAGGTCTTCAGTCCTCGCTCGGTCAGGACCGGCAATGTGCGTGTGCGCTGAATCGAGGCGGCAAGATAATTGTTCTGGGTCGCGGCGCAGATCATGCCGTGAAAGGCGATGTTCAACGCGCCCCACCGCTCCTGCTGTTCTGCCTCCCAGGCCTGGCCCGACACGAGGTGCTCCATCTCGTCGAGGGTGGCCTGAAAGCGGGCGCGCTCGCTGTCTCCGAGACCGATTTCCGCAGCCAGACGGGCGGCCAAACCTTCCAGGGACGCCCGCACCGTATAGATATGCGCGGCATCATCCAGCGAGATCCGCCGAACCACATAGCCACAGTTCGGCTCGTAATCGAGCAAGCCCTCAGCAAAGAGCACGCTGAGCGCCGCCCGAATGGGCGTGCGGGAGACCGCCATTGCCTCCGCCAGCGCCATCTCGTTGAGCCGGGCCCCTGGCGCGTAGCCGCCGTCCAATATGGCGGCGCGCAATTGCTTTGTAACGGTTTCCGCCCGCGTCACCATGAAACGCCCTCCCGACCAGGGAAACCCAGATCGATCCGCCCAGGCATCGCTGCGGCGATACCCATGCCCGTTTTGTACACAACTTCAAGAGGCGCCACAAACACGATTCGAGAGCCAGAAAGACCCACGGATATCGATATAACAGCTACTTAAGCGCCATGATCGTCCCAACCTGACGTGTGATTAGGCACAGCTTTCCGCACGCCGCACACCCTTGCGGCAGGATTGGGCACCTTGGGTGTGGTGGGTGATTTAGCTATGCAAATTACGCAGGCATCCGCACAAGCGCCCAAACGCTGATGCGGGCGCGCCAAATTTAATTTCATATATTTCAATTACTTACTCATATTTTGATCCACCGCGCTGTACCACGGCATGGCTTGGCATGTGGATTGCGAAGGCAAGGGCAGGCATGGCTCGCGGGCGATGAGACAGGGCTCGCGTGATTGTATCCAATCCGGCGACGATGATCGGGACGCACAGATGCCGACTTGCCAATCTGCAGCACAGGAAGACAGCGGCCTCGGTGATCGTGGCCCCGGTGACATTGGCTTGAGCGATCTGGGCATCGCGGACCTCGGCCGCTTGATGCGTGCCGGAACCGTCTCTCCGGTCGAGGTCGTCACCGCCTGTCTGGAGCGGATCGCGCGACTAGACGGCAGCCTGAACAGCTTCATCACCGTGACCGCGGAAACCGCCCTGACCCAGGCCCGCCGGGCAGAGGCGGAGCTGGCGCGGGGCGAGGACCGGGGGCCCTTTCACGGCATCCCTTACGCCTTGAAGGATAATGTCGATACTGCGGGCATCCTGTCCTCCTCCCATTCCAGGATCTTCGCCGGCCGCATCCCTGACCACAGCGCCACCGTGGCGCAAAAGCTGGAAGCGGCCGGCGGCATCCTGATCGGCAAGACCTCCACCTTCGAATTCGCCATCGGCGGCCCGTCCTGGGATCTGCCCTGGCCGCCGGCCCGCAATCCCTGGAACCGAGACTATCTGCCCGGAGGATCCTCGTCCGGGTCCGGCGCGGCGGTGGGCGCGCGGTTCGTGCCGGCGGCGATCGGCACCGATACGGGCGGGTCCATCCGCTGGCCCGCCGCCATGTGCGGCATCACCGGCCTCAAGCCGACCTACGGGCGCGTCAGCCGTCGCGGCGTCCATCCCAATACCTTTTCCATCGATCATTGCGGCCCCATGGCCCGTTCTGCGCAGGATTGCGCGCTCATGCTCGGCGCCTGCGCCGGGTATGACCCCCGCGATCCCGGCTCCATCGATACGCCGGCGGCGGATTATGCCGCCGGCCTCACCGGATCGATCCAGGGCCTGCGCATCGGCCTCGTGCGCCATTGGTATGAAGAGGACGCCACCGACGAGGTGGTCGCCGCCGTCGACGCCGCTGTGGAGGTCCTGAGCGATTTGGGGGCTATCGTCGAGACGGTGACCCTCGATCCGCTGCGCGACTATGTGGACGCCAAGACCACCATCTCCATTTCCGAACTGTTCTCGGTGCACGAACAGGATTTGCGCACCCGGCCGCGCGACTTCAGCAAGCTGCTGCGCAGCAGGGTGATGGTGGGTGGCCTCGTGCGCGCCGAGGACTATGTCCAGGCCATGCGTTGGCGCGCAGAGCTGAGCACCCGCCTGATGGCGCAGTTCGCGCGCTTCGATCTCTTCGTCACCGCCGGTTGGCTGGCGCCGGCCGACCCCGCTGATCCGGAGGGCGTCGATTTCTTCAAGAAACGCCAGTTGGTGACCATGCCCTTCAGCCTCACCGGCATGCCAGCCCTCGCCTTGCCCTGCGGCTTCTCCTCCACGGGGCTGCCGCTGTCCCTGCAGATCGCGGGCCGCCCGTTCGACGAAGCCACCGTGCTGCGCGCCGGCGATGCCTACCAGCGCGCCACCTCCTGGCATCTCGCCAAGCCCCGCCTCGCCTGAAGGGAGCCCAGAACCATGGCCACCACCGTTCCCCCACGGCCCGCCACCCGCGAGGAGATCGCCATCCTGGCGCGCAACGCCGGCCTCGATCTGCCACCGGACCTGTTCGAGGAACTGGTTCAGGCCTACGGCAATGTGGAACCCATGCTGATGCGGCTGCGGCGCGGGCGTGACCGCGCCGACGAACCCGCCCAGGTGTTCGATCCCCGCAAATTCATGCCGCGGGAAGATTGAGCCCATGGGCACGCCCCTGCATGAGCTGACGATCGCGGAGGCCGGACGCCGGTTCCGTGCCCGCACGCTCTCTCCGGTGGAACTCACCCAGGCCTATCTCGCCCGCATCGCGGCGCTGGACAGCACGCTCAACAGCTTCATCACCCTGACGCCGGAGCGGGCGCTGGACGAGGCGCGTGCGGCGGAGCGCCTGTTCGCGCAGGGCATCGACACAGGCCCCATGCAGGGCATCCCCTATGGCCTGAAGGACATCTATGACACCGCCGGCCTATTGACGACGGCGCACTCCAAGCTGTTGGAGACCCATGTGCCGACGCAGGACAGCGCCGTGCAGGCCCGGCTGCGGGCGGGCGGCGGCGTGCTGTTGGGCAAGCAGGCCACCTGGGAATTCGCCATGGGCGGCCCCTCGCTCGACCTGCCCTGGCCGCCGGCCCGCAATCCCTGGGACCTCTCGCGCTCGCCCATGGGCTCATCCAGCGGTGCCGGCGCGGCCATTGCCGCCGGCCTGTGTCCGGCGGCCACGGGAAGCGACACGGGTGGTTCCATCCGCATGCCGGCCAGCGTCTGCGGCATTGCCGGCCTCAAGCCCACCTATGGCTTGGTCAGCCGGTATGGGGTGCAACCGAATTCCTATTCCTTCGATCATTGCGGGCCGATGGCCTGGACGGTGGAGGATTGCGCCCTGATGCTCACGGTCATGGCCGGCTACGATCCCCGCGACCCGGGATCGCTGGATCTGCCGCCGGAGGACTATGCCGCCGGCCTGAGCGCGCCGGTGGCGGGACTGCGCATCGGCGTGGTGCGGCACTGGTATGAGGACGAGCTGGAGGCGGCCCCGGCGGTCATCGCTGCCATGGACGCCAGCATCGCGACGTTCCGGCGCCTGGGCTGCACCGTCTCGGAGGTGCGCCTGCCGAGCCTGCGGACCTTCACCGACTCCAAGATGCCGCTGACCGCGGCGGAAATCTTCACGCTGCATGAGCACGATCTGCGCACCCGGCCGCGCGTTTTCGGCCGGAGCATGCGCTTCCGCATCCTCGCCGGCGCCCTGCTGCGGGCGGATGACTATGTGCAGGCCATGCGGGCGCGGGCCGAGCTCACCGCCATCACCTTCGCCGTGATGAAGAATGTGGACATCCTGCTCACCGCCGGCAGCGCCCAGCCGGCGCCGGAGCTGCTGCCCGACGAGCCGCCCACCTTCTTCGGGGCAAAGACGCCCTCCCTGACCGCGCAATTCAACCTGACCGGACAACCGGCCCTTGCCGTCTGCAACGGGTTCGACGCCGCCGGTCTGCCGCTGGGCATGCAGCTTGCGGGCCGGCCCGGCGAGGATGCCCTCGTCCTGCGCCTGGGGCACGCCTTCGAGCGGGCCACCCAATTCCGCCACCGGCGGCCCGAGATCGACGTGTCAGCACAAGCCGTTGCCGCGCAATGACAACGAGCGGCCGCCAACGGTCGCCAGGTTCTGGGAAACGCACGACGAGCAACCGGACATGAGCAGGGAAGGTTTCCGTCCATGAACAGACGTTCGTTTATGAAGCTGCTTTCGGGGGTATCGCTGACGGCGGTGTCGCTGACGGCCACCGGGCTGGGACTGGGCCTGGAGCCGGCTCAGGCGCAAAGCAAGCCGGGCGTTCTGCGGGTGGCCATGACCGCCGCCGACATCCCCCTTACCACCGGCCAGCCGAGCCAGGGCGCGGAGGGCATCCGCTTCCTGGGCATCACGCTCTATGACGGCCTCACCCGCTGGGACCTGTCCAAGGCGGACAAGGCGGCGCAGGTCATTCCGGACCTTGCTGAGAGCTGGATCGTCGACCCCAAGGATCAGAAGATCTGGACCTTCAAGCTGCGGCAGGGCGTGAAATTCCATGACGGCTCCGAGTTCAACGCCGATGCGGTGGTGTGGAACTTCGACAAGCTGATGAAGACGGATGCGCCGCAGTTCGATCAGGCGCAGGCCAACCAGGCCGCCTCCTATGACGCGAACATCGGCTCCTGGCGCAAGATCGACGACTATACCGTGGAGGTCGTCACCAAGCGGGTGGATGCGGTCCTGCCCTACAATCTCGCCGGCCTGTTCATGTCCAGCCCCAAGCGCTGGGAGGATCTGGGCAAGGACTGGAGCAAGTTCGCCGAAAAGCCCTCCGGCACCGGGCCATGGATTCTCGAATCCTTCAAGCCGCGCGAGCGGGCGGAGATGGTCCGCAATCCCAATCATTGGGACAAGACCCGCATCCCCAAGTCGGAGCGGCTGGTGCTGCTGCCCATTCCCGACGCCAACACCCGCGTTGCTGCGCTGCTGTCGGGCCAGGTGGACTGGATCGAGGCGCCGCCGCCGGACGCGGTGCCGCGCCTCAAGTCGCAGAAGATGCAGATCGTCACCAATCTCTATCCCCATGTCTGGCCCTACCAGCTCTCCTTCCTGGAGGATTCGCCGTTCAAGGACGTGCGCGTGCGCAAGGCGGCCAACCTCGCCATCGATCGCGAGGGGCTGGTGAAGCTGCTGGGCGGCCTCGCCGCCCCGGCCAAGGGCATGGTGGATGAGAAGCATCCCTGGTTCGGCAAGCCCACCTTCGACATCAAATACGACCCCGAACAGGCCAAGAGGCTGCTGAAGGAAGCCGGCTACGGCCCCGACAAGCCGGTGAAGGCCAAATTCATCATCTCCCCGTCCGGCTCGGGGCAGATGCTGCCACTGCCCATGAACGAGTTCATCAAGGAGAACTTCAAGGACGTGGGCATCGACCTGGAATTCGAGGTGCTGGACTGGGAGGCCCTGCGCGCCCGCCGCCGCCTCGGCGCCTGGGCGCCGGAGAACAAGGGCCGGCACGGCATCAACAACAGCTGGGCCTATTGGGACCCGGACATCGGCCTGATCGGCACCGCCGCCTCCTTCGCCAAGGTGCCGGGCGGCTTCAACTGGGGCGACTTCAAGGACGCCAAGACCGATGAGCTGTCGCTCAAGGCCAAGGCAGCGTTCGACCCCGCCGAGCAGAACAAGATCCTGGCCGAATTGCACAGCCACATCGTCGATGAGGCCATGTGGATCTGGGTGGTGCACGACCTCAATCCCCGCGCCATGCGGCCGAACGTGAAGGGCTTCGTCCAGGCCCAGAGCTGGTTCCAGGACCTGACGCCCGTCACCGTCGAATAGCGCCGGCTCTGGTCGGAGCGCGCCGCGCTCCGACCGGCTCAGGCCTAGCGCCCATCCCGGACGGCACGCGCGCCCGGGGGGCTGCCAGACGCTCGAAAGGACGCCCCATGCTGATCTACGTGCTGCGCCGCATCCTCTACACCATCCCCATCGCCATGGGCGTCTCGATGGTGTGCTTCGCGCTGATCCATATTGCGCCAGGCGATCCGCTGAATGCGATCATTCCCGAGGGGGCCTCGCCCGAGCGCGTGGCCCAGATCCGCACCGCCTACGGCTTCGACCGGCCGCTGCCGGTGCAATATCTCAAATGGCTGGGCCATGTGGCGCAGGGGGATTTCGGCGAGTCCATCATGACCCAGCGCCCGGTCATGTCCGAGGTGCTGCCCGCTCTGGTCAATACGCTGACCCTGGCTTCCGCCGCCGTGCTGTTCGGCTTCATGCTGGGCTGCGTCTCCGGCGTCGTCTCCGGCTATCTCATGGGCAAGCCGGCGGACCGCATCGTCACGGCCGCGTCCATCGCCGGCGTGTCCATTCCCCATTACTGGCTCGGCATGGTCCTGATGGTAATCTTCGCGGTCAACCTCAACCTCCTGCCCGCCACCGGCATGGGCGAAGGCGGCTCCGGCACCTTCGGCTTCGGCTGGGACAGCCTGCAATATCTCATCCTGCCGGCGCTGACCCTGGCGGTGATCCCGGCCGGCATCATCGCTCGCTCGGTGCGCGGCACCGTGGCGGAGGTGCGCCAGCAGGACTTCATGCAGACGCTCCAGGCCAAGGGGCTGCCGGGCCGGCGTATTTTCGTCCATGTGGTCAAGAATGCCCTGCCCGCGGTACTGGCGGTGATGGGCCTGCAACTGGCGCAATTGCTCGGCGGCTCAATTCTGGTGGAGACGGTGTTCTCCTGGCCCGGCACCGGCTTTCTCTTGAACAACGCCATCTTCACCCGCGACCTGCCGGTGCTCCAGGGCACGATCCTGGTGCTGGCCATGTTCTTCGTCCTGATCAACCTCGTCGTCGATGTGGTGCAGACCGCCGTCGATCCCCGCATCAAGCGCGCCTGACGGGAGCCTTTTCATGTCGCAACCCTCCATCGCCCTCACCGGCTCCGGCGCACCCACCAAGGGCAAGCGCCCCGCCACCCGCAGCTTCTGGCGCAATGTGTTGCGCCGCCTGATGCACGACCCGGTCAGCCTGATGTGCTTCGCCGTGCTGATGCTCATCCTCCTGGCCGCCATCTTCGCGCCGTGGATCGCCCCCCATGATCCCTATCGCACCAGCATGGCGCGGCGGCTGATAGCCCCCGGCGATGCCCGCTACTGGCTCGGCACCGACGAACTGGGCCGCGACCTGCTCTCGCGCCTGATCTATGGCGGCCGGCTGTCACTGTTCATGGGGTTTGCGCCGGTCATCCTCGCCACCACCATCGGCGGCACGCTGGGCGTGATCGCGGGCTATGTGGGCGGCGCCGTGAACATGGTGATCATGCGCGTCATTGACGTGTTCTATGCCTTCCCGTCCGTGCTCCTGGCGGTGGCCATATCCGGCGTGCTCGGGGCCGGCGTCGGCAACACCATTTTCTCCCTGACCCTGGTGTTCATCCCGCCCATCGCCCGCGTGGCAGAAAGCGTGGCGACGCAGATGCGCGCGCAGGATTTCATCGAGGCTGCCCGCGCCACCGGCGCCGCCAACTGGCGCATCGTCACCGCCCATGTGGTGCCCAATGTGATGAGCCCGATCCTGAGCTATGCCTCCAGCCTAATCAGCGTCTCCATCGTGCTTGCGGCGGGCTTGTCCTTCCTCGGTCTCGGCGTCACGCCGCCGGAGCCGGAATGGGGCCTGATGCTCAATACGCTGCGCCAGTCCATCTATGTGGCGCCGCTCAATGCCGTCCTGCCCGGCGTGATGATCTTCATCACCTCCATGTGCTTCAACCTCATGAGCGACGGCCTGCGCGACGCCATGAACGTCAAGCAGTAGGGAGGACGGCATGTCTCTCCTCCGCTCGGCTCAACCGCGAGGTGCCGCCATGACCGCCATCGCCAATGACATCGACCCGCGCGACCGCGGCGGGCCGGCGCAGCCGCTGCTTATCGTCGAGGGGCTGAAGAAGCACTTTCCCATCCGCGGCGGCCTGCTGGGGCGGCCGCAGGCCTGGGTCCAGGCGGTGGATGGGGTCGATCTGGTGGTCCACAAGGGCGAGACCCTCGGCATCGTCGGCGAGTCCGGCTGCGGCAAGTCCACGACCGCGCGCCTGCTCATGCAGCTGATGACGCCGGATGCGGGCGAGATCGTGTTCGACGGGGATGAAGTGGGCGCGCTGCGCGGTGTCTCGGTGCGGGATCTGCGCCGACAGATGCAGATGGTGTTCCAGGATTCCTATTCCTCCCTCAACCCGCGCATGACCATCGAGGATTCCATCGCCTTCGGCCTCATCGCCCAGGGCAAGCCGGTGAAGGAGGCCAAGACCCGGACCACATCCATGCTGCGCATGGTGGGCCTGACGCCGGACATGTTCGCCCAGCGCTATCCGCACGAATTGTCCGGCGGACAGCGCCAGCGGGTCAATATCGCCCGCGCCCTCACCATGGGGCCGCGCCTGCTGATCCTGGACGAGGCGGTTTCCGCCTTGGACAAGTCCGTCGAGGCCCAGGTGCTGAACCTCCTACAGGAGCTGAAGCAGAAGCTGGAGCTCACCTACATCTTCATCTCGCACGACCTCAATGTGGTGCAATATATCAGCGACCGCGTGCTGGTGATGTATCTGGGCAAGGCAGTGGAAGTCGGCCCGGTGGACGAGATCTATCGCGCCCCGAAGCACCCCTACACCCGCGCGCTGCTCTCCTCCCGTCCGTCCATGGACCCGCGCCAGCGGATGTCCAAGCCGCCGCTGGCCGGTGATCCGCCCAACCCCATCAATCCGCCCAGCGGCTGCCGCTTCCGCACCCGCTGCCCGATCGCCGAAGCGGTCTGCGCGCAGACCGAGCCCGCCCTTGGCGTGATCCGGGGCGCCGGCAACCATCCGGTGGCATGCCACGCCCATCGCCCCGGCTCCGGGCACAGCGCCGCCCCATCGGATGGAGCCCTGCATTGAACGCCCCCGACACCAATTCCCCTCTGGTCGAGGTCAATAACCTCACCGTCCGCTTCACCGGCCGCGACCTTGATGTGCCGGTGGTCAACGGCGTGTCCTTCACCCTGGATCGCGGCTCCTCGCTCTGCATCCTGGGGGAATCCGGCTCGGGCAAGAGCGTGACCATGCGGGCGCTGATGCGCCTGTTTCCGCCCACCGCGCGGCTGGATGGCGCGATCCGCGTGGATGGCATCGACGTGCTGGCCCTCGCCGAGCACCAGTTGCGCCGCATCCGTGGCGGGCTGATCTCCATGATCTTCCAGGAGCCGATGACCGCGCTGGACCCGGTATTCACCATCGGCCAGCAGATCGCAGAAACCCTGGTCTATCACGAGGGCATCTCCTTCCGCGCTGCGAACGCCCGGGCCCTGCAATTGCTGGAACTGGTGCAGGTGCCCTCGGCCAAGCGACGGCTGGAGGCCTATCCGCATGAATTGTCCGGCGGCCTGCGCCAGCGGGCGATGATCGCCCTCGCGCTCGCCTGCAAGCCGAAGCTGCTGCTGGCCGACGAGCCCACTACCGCGCTCGACGCCACCGTGCAGATCCAGATCCTGCTGCTGCTGCGGGAGCTGCAGCGCGAATTGGGCATGGCCACCATCTTCGTGACCCACGATCTGGGGGTGGCGTGCGAGGTCGCGGACCAGGTGGCGGTGATGTACGCCGGCAAGTTCGTGGAGACTGGAACGGTGGAGCAGGTGATCGACCAGCCCCGCCATCCCTACACCCAGGGCCTGATGAACTCGACCATCCATGCTGACATGCGCGGCGTGGCGCTCGATCCCATTCCCGGCGCGCCGCCGGACCTCACCGATTTGCCCCCCGGCTGCGCCTTCGCCCCGCGCTGTGCCGCCGCGCGCGAGCCGTGCCTCGGCCAGCAACCGGATCTCCTCTCGCTCGGGGGCGGGCAGCAGGCCCGCTGCCTGCAATATGCCGAAGGCCTCGCCTTTTCGAAGGCGCCGCTACTGATCGCGAGTTGAACGATCCTCCCATGCCCACACACGGTTATCTTCGCCGGGTCGCGCTCGGCCTTGCCATCAGCGCGGCCGGCGGCGCCCTGTTCGCCTGGCTCGGCACGCCCTTGCCGTGGATGATCGGACCCATCGTCTTCAGCGGGCTGGCCACCTTCCTCGGCCTGCCGGTGACCGGCTCCAGCGAGGGCCGCATCGCCGGCATGCTGGTTCTCGGGATCGCGCTGGGGCTCTATTTCACCCCGGAGGCGGCCATGGCCGTGCTCTCCTATTTGCCGGTGATCATCGCGGCCAGCGGCACCACGCTGGTGGTAGGTGCCGGCGCGTCCTTCCTGCTGGCCAAGACCGCGCGGGTGGATCACGTCACCGCCTTCTTCTGCAGCGTGCCGGGCGGCATCGCCGAAATGAGCATGGTCGGGGAACGGTTCGGCGGCAGGCCCTTGCCCATCGCTGTGACGCAGCTGCTGCGCGTGGTCTCGGTCACCATCCTCATCCCCAGCACGCTGACGCTGTTCGGCGCCGGGGGCAACAGCACGAACGTCCATGGCGTTCTGCCGTTCGCCCCTGTGGGGCTGGTGGTGACATTGGTGGCGGGCTTTGCCTTCTCCGCCGTGCTGGCGCGGTTTCGGTTCCGCAATGCCTGGCTGCTGGGGCCCATGGCGGTGGGCTGCGTGCTGGGTCTGTCCGAAGCCAATCTGTCCGCCATCCCGCCCTGGCTCTCGGCGGCGGGCCAGGTGTTGATCGGCGCCCAGGTGGGCTCGCAATTCGAGCGCACGCTCATCTACAGCATGCGGCGTTTCATTCCTGCCGCGCTGGTGAACCTGGTGGTGCTGATGGCGGGATGCGCCTCCGTCGGCGTGCTGGTGGCTTATGCCACCGGCATCTCGCCCGCCAACATGATCCTGGCCACCTCCCCCGGCGGCGTTACCGAAATGTGCATCACCGCCAAGGTGTTGCATCTCGATGTGCCGATCATCGTCGCCTTCCATCTGGTCCGCATCTTCCTGGTCATCCTGTCCGCGCCCTATCTGTTCCGCCTGCTGCGGGCCATGGGCGTCCTGCCGGCGCCGCCGGGGCCTGTCCCCGCCCGTGCCCCCGCCGAATGAAAGGTCGTCATGAACACATCTGGTTCAGCCTCGGCATTCTCCGACACCGCCACACCGCTGCATTTCCTCAGCGTGGCCGAGGCCTCCCACCTCATCGGCAGCGGCAGCCTGTCTCCCGTCACTCTCACCGAAGCCTTCCTGGCCCGGATCGATGCCGTCGATGCCCGCCTGCACAGCTATATCAAGGTCACGGCCGAGCGGGCGCTGGCGGCGGCTCGCATCGCTGAGCAGGAGATCAGGTCCGGGCGCTGGAAGGGGCCGCTGCACGGCATCCCGTTCGCGGTGAAGGACAATTACCATGTGGCCGGGCTCCCCACCACGGGCGGCTCCCGGCTGATGCTGGATCATGTGGCCACCGCCACCTCCACCGCCGTGGCGCGGCTGGAGGCGGCGGGCGCGATCCTGCTGGGCAAGCTGAACACCTGGGAATATGGCACCGGCAATGGCGGCGTCTATCACGATCTGCCGTTCCCGGTGGCGCGCAATCCCTGGGATCTCGCCCGCTTCACCGGCGGCTCCTCCTCCGGCGCGGGGGCGGCGGTGGCCGCCGGAACCGCCATGTTCGCGCTTGGCTCCGACACCGGCGGCTCCATCCGCCTACCGGCGGCGGCCTGCGGCCTGCAAGGCTTCAAGGCCACCTTCGGTCGGGTCAGCCGCGCCCACTGCCTGCCGAACTGCTGGACCCTGGACCACACCGGGCCCCTCACTTGGACGGTGGAGGACACCGCCATCGTGATGCAGGCCATCTCCGGCTTCGACCCGGACGACCCCTCCAGCGCCGATGTGCCGGTGCCGGACTATCGCCAGGGCCTGCATACCGGCGTGCGCGGGCGGGTAATCGGCTTCGTCCGCGACCTCGGCCCGGAAGGTACCGCGCAGGACGCCGCCAATGCCGCCGCCCTGGAGGAGACCGCCCGTATCCTGGAGCGGCAAGGGGCCATCATCCGCGACGTGCGATTGCCCGCGCCGCTGGCGCACTACCGCTCCGTGACCAAGGTGATCAACTGGTCGGAATCCTATTCCATCCACGAGCAGGACTTCCTCGAACGCAGCGCTCTGATGGGTCAGGCCCTGCGCGAAAAGATGATGTGCGGCTTCACCGTGCGCGCGGCGGACTATCTGGCCGCCACCCGTCTGCGCCGCACCCTTGTCGCCGCCACCGACGCGCTGGTGCGGTCCTGCGATGCGCTGCTAATCGCCGGCGCATTTCATGTGGCCCCCCGCTTCGATGAACCGGAAACGGTGACACCGTTCACCGCCGATACCGCCACCACGGTGTTCAACGTCACCGGCCATCCCGCGCTCTCCATCTGCACCGGCTATGACGCCGGCGGATTGCCGCTGAATGCACAGATCGTCGGCCGCTTCTTCGATGAGGCGACCGTGCTGCAGATCGCCCAAGCCTATGAATCCGCCACGCCCTGGCGCGATCGCCGCCCCGCGCTCTGATCCGGAGGACCATCATGTCCGACATCCAGACCTCCACCACCGACGAGATCCGGCTTTATGCCGCGCGCCACGGGCTCACGGGCCTGCCGGAAGACCAGTTCTCCCGCCTCTCCGAACTGGCCCAGACCGTGCGCGCGGCCGGCCTCGCGCTGCCGCGCATGCCCTCGGAAGAGGACGAACCCGCCCATCTCTTCACCGTGACCGCCCTGCGAGATCCCAAATGAGCACGATTGAACCCTGCTTCCTCACCGCCGCCCAGGCGGCCGCGGAGATGAAGGCCGGCCGCCTCACCAGCGAGGCGCTGATCTGCTCCTGCCTAGCCCGCATCGAAGCGCGCGATCCCGCGGTGAAGGCCTGGCTCCATGTGGACCCGGATCTGGCCATCCAGCAGGCGCGCGAACGGGACAAGCGTCCGGCGACCGGCCCGCTCCATGGCCTGCCCTTCGGGGTGAAGGACATCATGGACACCGCCGATATGCCCACCACCTACAATTCGCCCGCCTGGCAGCAGCATCGGCCGACACGGGATGCGGCCTGCGTGTCCATCGTCCGCCACAGCGGCGGGATTATCCTCGGCAAGACCGACACTGTGGAATTCGCGTTCAACTCCCGCAAGGCCGCCAGCCGCAATCCCTACAATCTGGCGCACACGCCGGGCGGCTCGTCCTCGGGCTCGGGCGCGGCGGTGGGCGACTATCAGGTGCCCTGCGCCTTCGGCACCCAGACAGCTGGCTCCCACATCCGCCCCGCCTCGTTCAACGGCATCTACGCCCTCAAGCCCTCCTGGGGCACGGTGAGCCGCGAGGGCGTGCACATGATCTCGCCCATCCTCGATACGGTGGGCTGGTATGGCCGCAGCGTCGATGACCTGATCCTGGGGGCGCAGGCCTTCCAGCTGCCGGGCATCACGGATCTGGCGGCGCGCGATCCGCGCGGGCTGCGCATCGGCTATTGCGAAACGCCCTATTGGGCAAAGGCCGAAGCCGGGGCGAAGCAGGCCATGGCGGCGGCGGTGGAGCGCCTGCAGCGGGCGGGCGCCATCGTCGAGGAGATCGTGCTGCCGGCGCATTTCGCCGATCTGTCGGAAGCGCACACCATGATTATGTTCGGCGACGGCCGGGTGGCGCTCTATGACGAATATCTGCGCGACCGCGACGGCATGCATCCCGAATTGCGGCTGACGGTGGAGAATGGACGCGGCGTGACGCCCCAGCGGCTGGTCGCGGCCTACGATTTCGCCGACATCTGCCGCCGCGAATTCGATGCCATCGCCTCTGGCTTCGATGCGGTGCTGGCCCCCGCCGCCACCGGGGAAGCGCCCAAGGGCCTGCACACGGTAGGCGATTGGATCTTCAACGGCCTGTGGACTCTGCTGCACACGCCCTGCGTCGCCATCCCTACGGTGCTGGGGGATCTCGGGCTGCCGGTGGGTATCCAGCTTGTGGGCCCCCGCCTGTCCGACACCCGCCTCCTCGCGGTGGCGCAGGCGCTCCAGCCCGTGCTCGACGATTTCGCCCCCACCCGCGCCAGCCTCCTCGCCGCCGCCTGAGAAAGCCCCATCATGGAACCCTGTTTTCTGACCGCCGCCGAGGCGGCCGCCCACATCCGCGATGGCAAGCTCACCAGCGAAGCCCTCATCCGCTCCTGCCTCGCGCGCATCGAGGCGCGCGACCCACGGGTGAAGGCCTGGCTTTATGTGAACAAGGCCCAGGCCATCGCCGCCGCGCGCGAGCTGGACAAGCGCGCGCCCATGGGCCCGCTGCATGGGCTTCCGTTCGGGGTCAAGGACATGATCGACACCGCCGACATGCCCACCACCTATAATTCGCCGGTGTTCCAGGATTATCGCCCGGCGCGCGATGCCGCCTGCGTCGGGGTCGCCCGGCGCTCCGGTGCGGTGATCCTAGGCAAGACGGACACGCTGGAGTTCGCCGCCGCTGGCCGGCGCGCCGCCACCCGCAATCCCAAGAACTTCGCCCATACGCCGGGCGGTTCCTCCTCCGGCTCGGGCGCAGCGGTGGGCGACCGGCAGGTGCAACTTGCCTTCGGCACCCAGACCGGCGGCTCGCACATCCGCCCGGCCTCGTTCAACGGCATCTATGGTCTGAAGCCCACCTGGGGGGCGGTGAGCCGCGAGGGTGCCAAGCAATATGCCAACTCGCTCGATACAATAGGCTGGTATGGCCGCTCGGTGGCGGACCTCACCCTGGTGGCCACCGCCTTCCGCCTGGACGATGCGGGGGCGCTCGGCGCGCCGGCGGTCTCCTCGCTCAAGGTCGCCTGGTGCAAATCACCGTCCTGGCACAAGATCGAGCCTGCCGGCGAAAAAGCCCTGGAGGCCGCCTGCGCGCGCCTGGCCAAGGCGGGGGCGACCCTGGTGGAGCTGACCTTGCCGCCGGCCTTCGACGGTCTTTTCGAGGCACAGAACACCATCATGATGGCGGAGGGCCGCGCCTCCTTCCTGGACGTGGCGCTGGAGTTCGGCGATCGCCTGCACGCCGATTTCCATGAGCGGGTCACCAATGCCCTGGGCATCACCCCGGAGCAGTTGATCGCGGCCTATAACCTTGCCGCCGACTGCCGGCGGGCCTTCGAAGCCCTCTATGCAGATTTCGACGTGGTGCTCACCCCCGCCTCCCCCGGCGAGGCGCCGGAAGGCACCTACAACACCGGCAATCACATCTTCAACGCCATCTGGACGCTGCTGCATGTGCCCTGCCTGGGCATTCCCTGCACCACCGGCCCCATGGGCCTGCCGGTGGGCATCCAGATCGTGGCGCCACGCTATGGCGATGCACGACTGCTGGCACTGGGCGAAGCCCTTGCGCCGGTCATCGACATGGAAACCCCGCTCTACCGCGCCGACGCCTGACGCCCCCACCGCCAGCGGAGATCCAGCCATGACCGATGTGCTCAACCAGACCCTCGGGTCGATTTTCGCCGCCAATTCCGCCTTCTACGCCGAACGGGGGTTCGAGCGACGGGTGGGCTTCGGCACCAGCCCGGCGCTCATCATCATCGACATGGCCAATGGCTGGACCCAGCCGGGCAGCCCGTTTTCCTGCTCGGGCATGGAGACGGTGATCCCGGCCAATCAGGCCCTGCTCGCGGCCTTCCGCGCCAGGGGCCTGCCCATCGTCTTCACCACCACCGCCTATGACGTCACCGCTGGCTCGGCGAGCGACATGGGGCTGTGGGCGCGCAAGGTGCCGCTGGAGGCGATGAAGACCGGGAGCTGGGAGGCGGAGATCGACGCCGCCCTCGCCCCGCGCGACGGGGAGTTCGTGATCCTGAAGAAGCGCGCCAGCGCCTTTCACGGCACCCCGCTCTCCAGCCTGTTGAAGGCCATCGGCGTGGATACGGTGGTGCTCACCGGCGTCACAGCCTCTGCCTGCGTTCGCCACTCCACCGAAGATGCCATGGCGGAAGGCTTCCGGCCGATCGTGGTGCGCGAAGCGGTGGGCGACCGCATCACCGGATGCCATCGCCTGGAACCTGTTCGACATCGACGCAAAATTCGGCGATGTGGAGCCGCTGGACCGCGTGCTGGATTATCTGGCGGCGAGAGGAAGTTCGGCGGCCATCAGATGATCCGGTCTCGCAAGCCCTTGAGTGATTAGGTCTCTGAGGAGATGACTCCTCTCCCTTCAAGTAATTTGATTGTTATTATTTCACGAAAATTGCATTAATTGCGTTATACGACTTGGTCAACCTCAGGCCGCTTGACTTAAGACGCAGCGCCATTTGATATAATTGGGAGAGACAGCCTTACTCGCTTTTGCCATCCACTAATGGCGTCCTTGCGTCAGGCGGTGCTAGGACCCCCTCATTTGCTTCGGCCACCCATTGAGGAATGGCCGAAGCTTTGATCCGGCCGACCGCAGGAAGGTCCCAGACGGTGGCTCTAATCCGCCTTGAGGGCCGCCCGCACCATGGCGCTGTCCACATATTGGGTCATGCGCACGATCTTGCCGTTCTTCACCTCGAACAGGTGGGCGAAGCTGGCGCGCATGGACTTGCCGGTGGCCTTGTAGGTGCCGGAGTAGACACCGAAGGCGGCGACGCGATCGCCGTCCTCCATGAAGGTGTGGACCTCGGCGCGATAGCCGATCCATTCGGTGCCCAGGCGATGGAACACGCCGGCGGTGATGGCCTGCGGGCCCACATAGGTGCCGGCATAGGGAAAGCCGGCGGCTTCGGTCCACTCGGCGTCGGGTGCAAGGGCCGCCAGCAGGTTGCGGCCATTGTCTTCCGACGTGCCCTCGTAGGTGGAGCGCACGAGATCGAGATTGGCGCCCATGATCAGCCCCACTTCATTTCGCCGGTGGCCACCTTGGCACCGATGTTGAGGGCCACTTCCATGCCGAGGCCGGGGAAGCGGGCCTGCATGGTGGAGATCAGCGCCGCCGAGCCCTTCGCCTTGGCCAGTTCTTCCTCGAAGGCGATGAGATAGGCCTTGGTGAACTGCACGGCCGAGACATTGGTCGCGGCATCCACCGTCATGTGGCCGGGCACGACCACGGCGGGCTGGCGGGCGGCGATGGCGTCCAGGGTGGCAATCCAGGCTGCGCGCAGTTCCTTGGTCTGGGTGTCCGCGGTCCAGACATGCACGCCCGAGAAGATCAGCACGCCGCCGAACACCGCCTGAAGAGAGGGAACCCACAGATAGCGCCGGTTGGGCAGGCCCTGCGCATCGATGATCTCGATGGTCTGGCCATCCACAGTCAGCGTCTTGCCGTCGAACGGCTTGGGGATCACCACGTCGGCGAGGGTCTGGGGGCCGTTGTCCTTGAGCTGCGGGCCCCAGGTGGCCAGCTTCTTTTCCACATTGGCGTTGATGGCGGCAATCGTCTCCGAGGCGGCGATGATGCGCGCATCGGGGAAGGCCTCTTGGATCGGACGCAGGCCGAAATAATAGTCCGGGTCGCTCTGGCTGACATAGACGGTGGTCAGTTTCTTGCCATTGGCCTTGATGGCCTCGGCCACCGCGCGACCATCGGACAAGGTGAAGCCGCCGTCGATCAGGATGGCCTCGGTGGGGCCGCTGACCAGCACCGGGGCGCGGAAGAAGCCGTTCGGACCGGCGGGGAAGTGCTTCCAGGTCAGGTCCGCCGCGGCGGCGCTGCCGAGGCCGGCGGGGGCCATCGCGGCCATCCCGGCGGCGGCGAGTGTGGTCTTCATGAGGTCTCTCCGGTTGAACATGGTTCTTCTCCTTGGCGAAATATGGATACAAGCGTCACAGACGCGAGATGGATCGGCGCGGGGGTGGAAATCAGGTGGCTCGCAGCTCGGAAAGCAGTGCATTGATGCCGGCAAGCAGCGCGCTCGTCTTTACGAGGCGTCCGTGACCACCTTCACCGACAATAAGAGAGGGGACGCCATTGCTGCCGAACTGACGCGAGGTATTCCGAGCGGCCTTGATGCGCTCGCGATATGCGTCGAGAAGGCTCTCGTCGGGCAGATGTAAGCGCGCAGCAACCTCCGACAGCCCCAAACTGTTCAGCACATCGGAGAGGATCTTGAAATCGGTGGTGTCGCGACCTTCTACGTAGCGAGCGCGCTGAATGGCGTTCAAAGCCTCCAGTTCGCGGGAGGGGGCTGACAATACCACGGCGGTGAGCGCCAAGGTTGCAGGTCCGGAGTCGAACAGACGGGTATGGTCGCCCAAGATTTGGCTTCGATAATCCTCGCTGAACTCTTGCCCAGTCAGGCGCTTGATGCGCTGGTCGTTGGACCAGGCAAAAGCTGCAAAACTTGGATCCATAGGGCGGCTACCCTCACCGGCAAAAAGGCCTATCGGGGCTAGCTTGAGCTTGAAGTCGCTGCGGGACGCGATCTGATCGAGCGTCGGCGAAGCCCCGTAGCACCAGCCACAGAGAGGATCAAAGAGGTAGGTGAGGTGTGTCCGGTCGGCCATGTCTTGCTCCCTGTCCGACCGTAAAGTGGCAGGCCCGATCGGTATGTGGAAGGCCAACAAAATTAACACACTGTATGTCTAATATTGACAATTTCAGGTGTGATGACGTCTAGTGACCGCCATGAATCTAAACCGGCTGGCCTATTTCGCAGCGGTGGTCGACACTGGCTCCTTCACCCGGGCGGCCGAGCGGCTTCGCATCACCAAGGCCGTCGTCAGCCAGCAGGTGGCTGAATTAGAGCGTGAGATCGGCACAAGCCTCCTGATCCGCACTACGCGGCGGGTGCATCCCACCGAGGCAGGCCGAATGTTTCACGCCCGCTGCATCCTGATTTTGCGTGAGGCAGAGGATGCATTCGGCGAACTGGCACAAGTAGCGGCCGAACCCACTGGGACGCTGCGCATTACGGCGCCGAATGACTACGGCATCACGAAGGTGGTTCCGACAGTAACGGCCTTCACTGCCCGCTATCCGGCTTGCAAAGTTGAATTGATGCTCCGTGACCAGACCGTGGATCTCCTCTCCGGTGAGGTTGATATGGCGATCCGTGTCGGTTGGCTGGAGGATTCAGGGCTTCAAGCCCGGAAGATCGGATCGTTTCGGCAGATCCTGGTCGGGTGCGCCGGGTTCGCAGACCAGATTGCGGCCGCTCGTGATCCTGAGGACGTGGCGGCGCTGCCCTTTGTCGCCAATATGGCTTTGAAAGAACCACTGCTGTGGCAGTTTTCGCGGGGAGATCTTGAGCGCCGTGCGGTGCGCATGCAAGCAGCGATCGCCATCGATACGACCCCGGCCGTCCTCGCCGCGGTTTTGGCCGGCGCTGGCATTTCGGTTCTGCCGGATTTTCTGGTCGCCGACCTGATCCTGTCGGGCCATCTCGTTCATGCCGCGCGGGAGTGGCAATTGCCGGCCGGAGGCATCCATGCGGTCTATCCCGCTGCCCGGTTCCGACCAGCAAAGGTGACCGCGTTCCTTGCGATGCTCGTGGACGGGGAGAAGCAACAGTAAATCTGTATTTAGAACTTCATTTTCACCGATGATATAGATGACATCGGCTTCAACAAAGTAAAATTCTCATAGATCTCAATTTCCTCCTCGATTGAGGCCGGATGATTTCGTTGGGTTTGAATTTTCCTCCTTTGATATTCACGTCGGCTCGATCTTTGAACCATGGCGACCTATCGGATCGGAGGTTCGTTTTTTTACCTGAATGCAATTCTAGCTGCGTACGGTAGAGGCTCGCATTGCGGTGGCATGAGAGCGTGTGACGTTGCCCCCCACCTTCTATTCAGCGGTGAGTTCGCTCCGGCGGTGGGGTGACGTGGGCGCTGATTGTGGATCGCAAGCCACTGTTACGCACCGATGCGTGCACGATATAACGCGCGCTGCGATGCTCGCGGGCCGAGCCAGGAGCCAATTTCCTGATCATTCCAGGCAAGTTCGCCAATGGAGCAAAAAATTGTGTCGCTGATCGCCTGCTGCTGGGTCCGAAGATGATGCTCGAGCAATTTGTGCCGAGATATGTAGCCGGCATTCACTCCCGGAATGGCGTGATTCATCAACAAGCGAGCATCAAACTCGGATACGCCAGCAGATGTGGCGAGCGTCCGGAAGGTTTGGCGCAGATCATTTCCCCATTTCGCTAGAACGTGCCGTGCTTCTTTCTGCTCGGCCAGATGCCCACTCGCGCTATCTGATGGGAACAGCCATTGATTGGCTTCATGCGGATAGAAATGCCGGCCAAACCGTATCACCCGCAGAAGACACAAGACCATCTGCCGCGAGAGCGGGATATCGAACGCTCGTTCGGCGCCGCCTTTCGGCCGTGGGATATGCAGCACTCGGCGGCGAAGATCGAGATGATGCAGCTTCGCTTCCATGAGCGCTGTCGGCCGGCTTCCTGACAGTAACGAGAGTAGGTGGAATTCGCGACGAATGGGATTTGGCAGCGCTGCGACCTGTTGAAACCAATGCGGCAGGTCATTCAGTCCCATGGCTGTGCTGCGGCGCTGCTCGCAGTTCCAGTCAACGGCGCTTGCTGGGTTGTCGGTTGGTAGATGGCGATGCGCCTTGCGCGCATGATTATAGACGGCCCGCAGCGTCCGCATGCTGCCATTTGCAATGTAAGGGCCGTGCTCCGTCGTAATTTGATCGTGCCGCGCAATGACTTTTCCAGGATCCTCTGCGAGGATCTGCAAGGGAAGATCCAGCCAATCCTTGAAAAGGCGTTCTATGTGATCGCGGTAGCCTTCAATCGTTCCGGCGCTTCGCCCCTTGCGGATAAGGTGCGCATCACGATAACGCTCCCACGCCTGCCGCAGGGCAATGCTGTTGGAAGTTACATCTCGCCGCTCATTAGAATCAGTCCCAAGCAATGCACGTGCTCGTAACGTTGTTGGGTTCGACGTCTTGGGTTCCGGGTGCTCTCCCTTTGCGATCTGCGCGAGATGTGATTTTGCCGTCGCGCGAGCCTCGCGTGTCGACATTGCTGTCACATCGCCGATGCGCACCGAGATCGAGGCGACACGCCTGCCGTCCTTCCGCAGGTCGCCTTGGACTGCGAATGTCTTGGTCCGCGTGCCTACCACGACATGGAAGCCCTTCAGCTGGGTATCGCGCGCGCGATACTGACCGGAATTTGGCGGTTTCAACTCGCCGACTGATCTGTCGTTGAGGAGGATACGGATGTCGGCCATAGCGCAATCCTTGCAAACCCCGTGCGTGGCGGCCCCCAATTAAGCCGGTTTTTCAGCCGGTTTTAGACTCGCACAGGGTCAGATGGCGCGTCCACGCCAAAATGCGACAATCCACTCAAACCTCTGACAGATATCAGTAATATGCAGTTTGCGGGCACAACTGGATAGTGGCGGCGAGCGATAATAATAAACTACGAATCTGGGGGTCAGAGGTTCGAATCCTTTCGGGCGCGCCATTTCCCATTTCTTCGCCATCTGCGGATGGTTTTAAGGCTCTCACAGGCCGTCTTCTCTCCCTTCACGCGCACACACTTCAGCTTTTGCGTCGCCATGGGCTGAATGAAGCCCATGGGATGAACGCATGCGCCTGCGCGCGCCCATCGGCGCCGCGCTGCCCCAGACCTGCCTTGAAGTTTGATGGTGACGGGCTCCATCGCGCCGCGTCCGCGCCTTCCTTGCGCCCCAAGCCCCGCATCCTGTGGAGCGAGAGCGATGCCGTGGAACTTTGGCGGCGTCATCCGACTTTTCGCTAGGGACTGGGCGACCCTGCGGGCCGCAGCAGGGCCGATGTCCGATTGAAGGGAGTGTCCATGGATCGCCGCCAGTTCGTCCGGAGCGCCGCTGCGCTGCCTCTCCTGGGTGCGGTCACGTTTCCGGCCTGGCGCGCCCTGATCGGCGTGGCGGAGGCGCAGGATGCTGCTGGCACGCCGTTCAATCCGTTCACCGTGCGCCAGTTGGCCCGCGACCTCGCGCAAAAGCCTTACCAAGCCAGCGACCAGAAGCTGCCGGCACAGTTGGACAAGCTGTCCTATGACGATTACCGCAACATCCGCTTCGTGCCGGAAAAATCCCTGTGGCGGGACGAGAAGCTGCCGTTCGAGCTGCAACTCCTCCACCGCGGCTTTCTGTTTCGCGATCGGGTGGACATCGCCATCGTGATCGATGGCAAGGCCAAGGCTCTGCCCTACAGCCAGGATCTGTTCCGCTTCGACAACAACCTCGCGGCGCCCGATGCCAAGCTCGATCTCGGCTTCTCCGGCTTTCGCCTGCACGCCCCCATGAACCGGCCAGATTATTTCGACGAAGTGGCGGTGTTCCAGGGCGCAAGCTATTTCCGCGCCGTCGCCAAGGGGCAGACCTATGGCTCCTCCGCCCGCGGGCTCTCCATTAAGACCGGGGATTCCGGCGGCGAAGAGTTCCCATTGTTCAAGGCGTTCTGGATCGAGAAGCCGCGCACGGGCGCCGATTCCCTGGTGGTGCATGCCTTGCTGGACAGCCCCAGCGCCGCGGCGGCGTTCCGCTTCACCATCCGCCCTGGCGAGACCACCAATATGGCGGTGGAGATGACCATCTATCCCCGCACCGACGTGCAGCAGCCGGGCCTGGCCACGCTCACCTCCATGTTCTTCTTCGCCCCCAATGACCGCGACGGGGTCGATGACTTCCGCCCCGCCGTGCGCGATGCCGAGGGGCTTCAGATCATCAATGGCAATGGCGAACGGATCTGGCGGCCGCTGCTCAATCCGCAGCGGCTGGAATTTTCGGTGTTCATGGACACCAACACCCGCGGCTTCGGCCTGCTTCAGCGTCAGCGTTCATTCTTCGACTATCAGGACCTGGAAGCGCGCTATGAGCGCCGGCCCAGCATCTGGGTCGAACCCATCGGCGATTGGGGCGAAGGGGCAGTGCACCTGATCGAGATCCCCACCAAGGAAGAAATCCACGACAATATCGTCGCCTTCTGGCGGCCCAAGGACCCGCTGCGCAAGGGTGGCGAATACAATTACACTTATCGCCTGCACTGGGGCTGGGATGCACCCGACGCCACCAAGCTCGGGCGGGTGATCGCCACCCGCACCGGGGCGGCCGGTTCGGGCCGACAATTCGTGCTGGACCTGACGGGCGAGAATTTGCGCAACCTGCCCCCGGAGGCCCTGCGGCCGGACGTGACCGCCTCCAACGGGACCGTGCGCAATGTGGTGCTGCAACCCAATCCCGACATCCAAGGCTGGCGGCTGACCTTTGTGCTGGAGCCTCAGAACGCCAATCCCATCGAATTGCGCGCTGTCCTCCTGCGCGATGCGGAACGGGTATCGGAAACCTGGGTCTATCGATGGACAGCCTAGAGACCCGCCAGCGCCCCGACGCGCCTGCACGCCCAGCCATGACGCCCCCGCTCGTCGGCGGCCCCCTCCTGCCCCATGAGTCGCCGCTGGCGATGCCGGTGCAGCAATTGCGCCAGTGGCGACGCCCCGACCGGCGGCCCGCCACCGCCCCCGCCGGCGTTTGGGTGCGCCGGCTGCTGGTGATGGGGGGCGCGGCGGCGCTCACCCTTTATGCGGCATGGGAAATGTACCTCGTGCTCTCCGTGGGCGCTCTGACGCCGCTGGAAATCGTGGTGCTGGTGCTGTTCGTGGTGCTGTTTGCCTGGATCGCGTTTTCCTTCACCAGCGCTCTGGGCGGGGCCATTGCCATGATGAGCGGTGCGCATCCCCTGGGCATCGATGCGGCAACGCCCCTGCCGGTGGTGGCCGGACGTGTCGCCTTGTTGATGCCGACCTACAACGAGGACCCGGCGCGGGTGATGGCGGGGCTTCAAGCCACGTATGAATCTCTCGCCGACACCGGCGCTCTGGCGCAGTTCGACGTCTACATTCTGTCCGACACCACCGACGCAGACGTATGGGTGGCGGAGGAAGCCGGCATCCTCGCCCTGCGGGCTCGCACGGGTGCGGACCGCATCTTCTATCGCCGGCGCCCGAAGAACATCGATCGCAAGGCCGGCAACATCGGCGAGTGGGTCACCCGGTTCGGGGCAGCCTATGACTGCATGATCGTGCTGGATGCCGACAGTGTCATGACCGGCGATGCCATCGTCCGGCTCGCAGCTGCCATGGAGGCCAACCCCAGCGTTGGCCTGATCCAGACCCTGCCGATCATCGTCGGCGGCCGGACATTGTTTGCCCGCGTGCAGCAGTTCGCCGGGCGGCTTTACGGCCCGCTGCTGGCGCAGGGCCTGGCCTGGTGGCACGGCGCCGACAGCAACTATTGGGGCCACAATGCCATCATCCGCACCCGCGCCTTTGCCGAGCAGGCGGGCCTGCCGCACCTGAGGGGCCCGGCCCCGTTTGGCGGCCATATCCTCAGCCACGACTTCGTCGAAGCGGCGCTGATCCGCCGCGGCGGCTGGGGCGTGCACATGGTGCCGACGCTGGAAGGCAGCTATGAGGAGGGCCCACCCTCGCTCACCGACCTTGCCATCCGCGACCGCCGTTGGTGCCAGGGCAATCTCCAGCATGGCGCCGTGCTGCCGGCACGCGGGCTGGCGCTGGCCAGCCGCATCCATCTGCTCACCGGCATCGGGTCCTATATCACCTCGCCCCTGTGGCTGATCATGCTGCTGGTGGGTCTTGCCATCTCGGTGCAGGCGCGATTCATCCCGCCCGACTATTTCCCCTCCGGCGCCTCGCTGTTTCCCAGTTGGCCCGCGCAGGATCCCATCCGTGCCGCCTGGGTGTTCGGCGGCACCATGGCGGTGCTGCTGCTGCCCAAGCTCATCGCCTACGCCCTGCTGCTGGCCAGCCCCGCTCGCCGGCGCGGCTTCGGCGGTGGCTTCGCCGCCGGCGCCGGCTTGCTGTTGGAAACCCTGATCTCCGGGCTGGCCGCGCCGGTGCTGATGGTGGTGCAGTCGGGCGGGGTCGTGGGCATCCTGTCCGGGCGCGATGCGGGCTGGCAGCCGCAGCGGCGGGACGATGGCAGCGTGCCGTTCGCCGACACGCTCAGGCGTTATGCCGTGCAGATGGCGCTGGGAGTCGTGCTGGCGATCACGGCCTGGCTGATCGCGGTGCCGCTGTTCTACTGGATGCTGCCGGTGATCCTCGGCCTGGTGCTGGCGGTGCCCATCGCCGCCGGCACGGCGCGCCGCGACGTGGGTGATGCCGTCGGCGGCCTCGGCCTGCTGCGGACGCCCGAGGAACGCGCCCCACCGCCCGTGTTGGCGCGGGCGCGAGCGCTGGCGGCGGACCTTGCGGCACATCCGGTGGAGGAGGCGGTGGCGCGTCTGGCAGGAGACCCGGCCTTGCTGGCGGCCCACCGCGCTATGCTGCCCTTCGGCGGGCATCGGCGCAAAGGCGATGTTGCCACGGAGCGGCTCGTGGGCCTCGCCAAGGTCGCCGATGCGGAGACGCTGTCCGGCGCCCTGGCCAGCCTCACGGTCCGGGAGAAAGCGGCGGTTCTTGGCGACGCCGGCGGCCTCGACCGGATGATCCACCTCGCGCTGGCGTCTCCCCGGTAAAGGCGGCAGCTCTAGACGTCCGCCTCCTGGTGGACGCCGCGGGTCTGCTTCTCCGATCCCTTCTTCAGATAGGCGACATAGGCCTCCTTGGCGCGGCGGAACTCCGCCGACAAGGCGGCCTCGGACCGGCTTTGCAAACCGACCCCAGTGGCCCCGCGCCGCTGCTCGAAGGCGAGGACGAAATCGCGATAAGCGGTGATGGGCGCATCACACAAACCGACGGCGATCACCGCAAAATCACCCACTTGCACCTTCTGCTCGCCCAGCTTGATGATACTGCCATCGAAACAGCGCCGCAGATCGTCCTGCGGCTTGCCGGCATACTGCTGCTGTGCCTGCGCAGGGCTCGTCAGCGCGAGGGGGAGAAGAAGGACCAAAGCCGCGCGACGCATTCTGGCATCCTTTGACATCACAAGGCCGTTCGGGCCGTTGACCGGGCGCAGCCGTGCAGAGGCCACGCGTCCGTCCTGACGCTGACTAAAAGGTGGCTTGCTGCTCGACCACCGTGGGCGCAGCATCGACGCGGGCAAAGAACATGGTGACACGCACCCCGCCGCCGGGACGGGATTCCACCTTGATCTGGGCATTGGCATTCTCGCGGAGGGATTCGACGATCAGCGCGCCCAGTTTCCCGGTCTGAGGCCAGCGGCTGCCATGCGGAAGGCCGTTGCCGTCGTCGGCAACCACCACCTCGCAGCCGAGGTCGTCCACCAGAGAATGCAGCGTGATGGTGCCGCCCTCGCGCCCGGTGAAGGCGTGCTTCAGAGCGTTGGTCAGCAGTTCGTTCACCGCCAGCCCCGCCGGCATGGCAACGTTGATGGAGACCGGCCATGTATCCACCTTCAGGTCGAGGCGGATGCCTTCCACCGCATGCGCGCCCATCACCGCGGAAGCAATCTGGCTGAGATAGACCCCAAGGTCGATCACCTGGGCGTGGCCTTCCTCGGACAACGAGCGGTACAGCAACGCCAAGGCTTCAACCCGGCCCGCGAGCCGGTCGAAACGTTCGCTGACCATGTCATCGGGAAGATTGCGCGATTCCAGGCGGATCAGGGCGGTGATCATCTGGAGATTGTTCTTCACACGATGCTGAAGCTCCCGCAGCAGCGTGTCCTTCTCCCGGATGCGCTCCTGGAGTTCCTCCTCGTCATGACCGGCACGTCCGGTCTCGACCAGCGCCACGAGGCGGAAGATCGGCCGCCCCTTCTCGTCCTCAATGATATTGGACCAGGCATTGACCCCCACCTCCGCTCCGTCGCGGTCGATTGTGAAGGTTCCGAGGAAATCCTGATCGTTGGCGATGGCAGCGCCCAGTTCGCGCGCGTCGCCTTGCGCCTCCGCACGGCCGGGAAGGTCGGTCCACAATCGCCCCACCATCACCGACGCGGGCTGCCCGCTCAGGCGCTCGAACTCCAGATTGGCATACACGATGTGCTCGCTGGAGTGCAGTTCGGAGACTGCGATCGCCACCGGAACCTGATCCAGGAACTGCTTGAATCGATTGCTTTCCAACGCGCCGGCCAAGTCCTGGGTATCTAACAACCTCTCGACCTGTTCCGCGCCGTTCTTTTTCGCCGTCATGCTGCAATCACAGTCCCGATTTCCTTGACCGGATAGTAGCAGACGCGCCACTCCGAGAGAAATGCCTTATCTGCACTGCGCCCCGCCGGACGATGGATTGCGCGGAGCTTGGTCTTGGCCGCTTTTTGAGCGACCACACCCGCGAACACCATGGAAGGTTCGTGCCAGACCCTGGCACAACCGTCACGGGACCGAAACCTGCTTGGCAGCCCACCGCCTGCCTCTCGGTGCGCCATGGCGTCTTCCACCCGCCGACTCCGGATATATTTATCGTTCGATAAATAACCCTTGACAGCGCGGGCAACTCTGCCCACCGTCTGAGCCAAGGCGCGCCCATGCTGGCCCACGGGGTCTCGCACTTCCGCATCGGCCCATGGAGACGCGCGGCGCTGCGCCCACGCCGGGCGTGGCGGTGGGAGGACACGCCATGACCGTCTCATCACAAACAATCCCCACGCAGTCCGCATCCGACCGGATCCCCCCCGGCAGCCGACCGCGCGCCATTGTCATCGGCGGCTCCATGGCCGGGCTGTTCGTGGCGCTGCTGCTCCGCCGCGCCGGCTGGGACGCGGATGTCTTCGAGCGCATGGGCTCTGAACTGTCCTCCCGCGGCGCCGGGATCGTGACCCACGCGGAACTGTTCGACGTGCTCCAGCACGCCGGCATCAACACCGATGAGGCGCGGGTCGGCGTCCGGGTGGAGGGGCGCCGGGTGTTTGCGCGCGACGGTACGGTATCGGGCTCGCACCCCCTTGAGCAGGTACTGACCTCGTGGGGCCATCTCTACGGACTGTTGCGGCAGGCCATGCCCGCGGCCCACTACCATCACGGCCGAACGCTCACCCGCATCAGCGAAACCGCCACGGCCGTCACCGCCCATTTCAGCGACGGCAGCATCGAGACCGGCGATCTGCTGGTGGGCTGCGACGGCATTTTCTCCACCGTCCGCGCCCAGTTGGCACCGCAGTCCACGCCGGCCTATGCGGGCTATTTTGCGTGGCGCGGCCTGGTGGATGAGAGCGACCTCACGCCCGAAACCCGCGCGGCCCTGTGCGATCATTTCGCCTTTTCCCTGCCGCCCGGCGAGCAGATGCTCGGCTATCCGGTGGCCGGCGCCAACGAAGCGCTGGATCGGGGGCAGCGGCGCTTCAACTTCGTCTGGTATCGCCCGGCCCCGGTGGATGGCGTGCTGAAGGACCTGCTCACCGACAGTGACGGGATTTCGCACGCGCTTTCGATTCCTCCCAACAAGATCCGCCCGCAGGTCCTGGACCAGATGCGCGCCGATGCGAGAGACCTTCTGGCACCGCAGTTCGCCGAGGTGGTGACGCGCACCCATCAGCCATTTATCCAGGTGATTCAAGATCTTGAGACCCCCCGGATGCAACTCTCGCCGCGCACGGTGATCCTGGGTGATGCCGCCTTCGTGGCACGGCCGCATGTGGGCATGGGCGTCACCAAGGCGGCTGGCGATGCCGCCGCGCTGGTCCGGGCCCTGGCCCAACCGGCAGCGACACTGCCGCATGCCCTGGCCGCCTTCGCCCAGGCCCGCGAGCCGTTCGGGGCCGCCGTGGTGACGCGGGCGCGGCAATTGGGGGCCTATATGCAGGCCCAGTTGCTCACGCAGGAGGAGCGGGACATGGCGGAACGCCACCGTCACCCCGAGGCAATCATGGCGGAGACCGCGGTGGCGTGATGTCGAACCAATGGTCAGGATCGCGGGATGCCGCTACAAATAGGAACGTCGGCTTAAAGCGATAGAATAATTAGTTCTATAGATGTTGTTCGCTTCCAGTCGTAAGATGGGCACCTGCCGTTCCGACCACGCGGAGTTCAAATGTCCTCAGGATTGATCGCGCGCGCAACGCGGATTGCATCAGTGGCGGCCGGTGCGATGGCCCTGCTCACCGGCGTCGCGCACGCCGCGGACAAGGTCTTGATCGGCCTGGCTATTCCCCCGACCATCACCGATGGCGGCATCTATGCCATCGCCGATGAGATGGGCCTGTTCAAGGCCGAGAACATCGAGGTGGAGACCGTGGTGCTCCAGGGCGCCGGTGCCATCGTCCCGCAGGTTTTGCAGAAGAAAGTCACCTTCGGCTTCCCGCTGCCGGAGACGTTGCTCGCCGCCTACAAGACTGGGGAGCCGCCGCTGCCGCTGACCTATGTGTTCAACGCCAATCCGTACAATTCTCTGGAACTGGCGGTTCTGGCCTCGTCAAATATTCATAACATCAAGGACTTGAAGAACGGTAAAATCGGTGTCGGCGCACTGACCTGGGGCACCATCCCGCAGACCCGCGCCATCCTGCGCTCCGTGGGCCTCCAGCCCGGCACCGATGTGTCCATCGTGGCGGTGGGCGTGCTCGGCTCCGGCTTCCATGCCCTGCGCGAGGGCCGGGTGGAAGCACTGAACTTCAACAGCACCTGGAACGATCTGCTGGAGCTGGAAGGCACCAAAGTGCGGCGACTGCCCTACCCACCGGTCTTCGCCAATATGATCGTCAATGGATTTCTGACCCATCAGGATACAGTCAAAGACAATCCCGGCCTGATTGCCCGTTTCGGCCGCGCCTATGCTGAAGCGGTCATCGCCTGTGACGCCAATCCCAAGGCGTGTGTTGAAGCGTTCTGGAAGCGTACCCCCCAGGCCAAGCCCGCGGAGAATGTGGACAAGGCGCTGGCCGACAATGTGGAGATTCTCAAGCGCCGCCTCGCCTTGGTGGTCCGCGATGCCGCCGGCAAGGATCGGATTCCGGGCGCGTTCGATATGGACATCATCCGCGCTTATGTCACGGACATGCATAAATACGGTGAATTCACCACGTCCAACCTGCCGTTGGACGCCTATTTCACGAATCAATTTGTCACGGAATTTTCCAAGTTCGACCGTCCGGCCCTGATCGCCAAGGCCAAGGCCCTGCCGTGAGGCGGGCACGGGCGGGACGGGTTCCATGAGCGCCGATCCGGCGATGAGCCAGCCCTTGATACCTCCCGAGACACCGGGGCCGCGGCTGGTGATCGAGGATCTCGGCTTCCATTATGGCGGGCCGAACGGCCGCATGGTGCTGGAGCACCTGTCGCTGACCGTGGAGGATGGCGCCTTCGTCGCCGTGCTTGGGCCATCGGGCGGCGGCAAGTCCACCTTGCTGCGGCTGGTGGCCGGGCTGCTGCCGGCCAGCGCCGGGCACATCCGGCTGGATGGCCGGGCCATCACCGGCCCGCGGCCGGATATCGGCATGGTGTTCCAGAAGCCCACCTTGCTGCCCTGGCGCACGGTGCGGGACAATGTGCTGCTGCCCGCCGGCTTTGCCCGCGGCGCCGACGCCAGGACCCGGGCACAGGCGGACCGGCTGCTCGATCTGGTGGGCCTGTCGCAGGCGGCGAACGCCTATCCGTTCCAATTGTCCGGCGGCATGGCGCAAAGGGTGGGCATCGCCCGCATGCTGCTGCACGATCCCTCGCTGCTCATCCTGGATGAGCCGTTCGCGGCGCTGGACGCCATGACCCGCGAGGATCTGTCGCTCGAACTGCAGTCCATCTGGATGGAGGGGCGCAAGACCGCCCTGTTCGTCACCCACTCCATTCCCGAGGCGGTGATGCTGGCGGACCGGGTGGTGGTGGTGGCCGGGCGCCCCGCGCGCATCGTGGCGGACATCAAAGTCCCCCTGCCCCGTCCACGCACCATCGAGACCCTCTCGACCCCGGAATTCAACGCCCTCGCCTATGACCTGCGCCAGTTGTTCCGCAGCCTTGCGCAGCCGCAGTCAGCCCCTGCACCCGCCTTGGACACCCCGCAATGAACGCCCTCAAGAGCGCGCTTTACCCTCTGGTGACGCTGGCGGTGGTGATTGCGGTGTGGGCCTTCTTCACCCGCCCCGGCGCCGGGCTGCCGTCCTATCTGCTGCCGCCGCCGGCGGCGGTGTTTACCGCGCTCTATAACGGCTTGGTGGATGGCAGCTACTGGCCGCACATCCGCTATACCCTGACCTCCACCCTCACCGGCTATGTGATCGGCAGCGTGCTGGCGGTCATTGTCGGCGTCTTCATCGCCGAATCCGCCACGGTCGAGAAATTTGTCTTCCCGTTCATCGTCGCGGTGCAGTCCATGCCCAAGGTGGCGCTGGCCCCGCTGATCCTGGTGTGGTTCGGTTTCGGCCTTGCGTCCAAGATCGTGCTGGTGGCGCTGATCTGTTTCTTCCCGCTGCTGGTGAACACCATCGTCGGCATCCGCCGCGCCGATCCCGAACTGGTGGAAATGTGCCGCTCGTTCAATCGCTCGCGGGCCTTCATCTTCCTCAATGTGAAACTGCCCTCCGCCGCCAGTTCCATCTTCGCCGGCCTGCAGATCGGCATCGTTCTGGCGCTGATCGGCGCGGTGGTGGGCGAGTTCATCGCCGCCGAGCAGGGGGTGGGCTATCTCATCGGCTCGGCCACGGTGAACATGAGCACCAGCACCATGTTTGCCGGAGTGCTGATCCTGGCGGTCATCGGCATGGCGGGGTCCTCCCTCATGCGTTTCATTCAGCGCCGCGCCGTCTTTTGGGAAGGCGCCCGCGACGACCTGCCTTCGGGCGAAGTCTGATCAAGGTTTGAGCCTATGTCCTCCGCTTCTGCCCCCTCTCCGTTCGCTTCCGGTGTCGAACTCCTGGCCGCCCTGCGCAGCGGCGCCATCACCTCCCGCGCCCTGCTGGATCTGTATCTGGAGCGCATCGCCCGGTTCAATCCGCAGCTCAATGCGGTGATCCATCTGGAGGTGGAGGCGGCCCGAACCCGCGCCGACGAAGCCGATGCCGCCCAGGCCCGCGGCGAAAGCTGGGGGCCGCTGCACGGCCTGCCGCTGACGGTGAAGGAAAGCCATCACATCGCCGGCTGGCCCACCACCTGGGGCGATCCCGCCTTCGCCGATTTCCGGCCCGATGCCACCGGCGTGGCGGCACAGCGGCTCCTGGATGCGGGCGCCATCATCTTCGGCAAGACCAATGTGCCGATCAATCTGCTGGATTGGCAGAGCTACAATGCCATCCACGGCACCACGGAAAATCCATGGCGGGTGGGCTTCACACCCGGCGGCTCCTCCGGCGGCTCGGCGGCCGCGCTGGCGGCGGGGCTCACCTCGGTGGAACTGGGCACCGATGCGGGCGGCTCGGTGCGCATTCCCTCCCATTTCTGCGGCCTGTTCGGCCACCGGCCTTCGATTTATGTGGTGCCGCAGGCGGGCAATGAGCGCCCCGGCATCACCCTCGGCAATGAGGTGGCCACCCCCGGCCCCATGGCCCGCTCCGCCCGCGATCTGGAACTGCTGCTGGATGTGCTCGCCGGCCCCACCGGGCCCGAGGCCACCGCCTGGCGCCTCACCTTGCCCGCGCCGCGCGCGACGGAATTGACCCGGTTCCGCGTCGCCATCCTCTACAGCGCCGAAATCGCCGTGGTGGACGACGCCTATGTGGAGCGCCTGCGCGGCCTGACGCAGAAGCTCCGCGATGCGGGCGTCGCCGTGGACGAGACCGCGCGGCCGGCCTTCGACTTCACCGAGCAGCATCATGTGCTGATCCAGGTGCTGCGCGGCGCCTCCAGCAGCCGGGCGACGCCGGCGGCGGTGGAGGCCGCCGAAGCACTGCTGCGCACCAAGGCGGCGGATGATCTTTCCTACGTCACCGATGCGGCGCGCGCCATGCTGCAGAGCCACCGGACGTGGCTGGGCATTCAGGAGCGCCGCGCCGCCATCCAGCGCGCGTGGGCGGAGTTCTTCACCCGCTATGACGTGCTCCTCGCCCCCGCCAGCACCACCGCCGCCTTCCCCATCGACGAGGCCGGCACCCGCGACACCCGCACGCTGAGCGTCAACAACCGGCGGGCGGACTATAATGACCAATTGTTCTGGGCCGGCCTTGCCACCTTGCCCGGCCTGCCGGCCAGCGTGGCGCCCATCGGCCACACCCGCGACGGCCTGCCGGCCGGGGTGCAGATCATCGGCCCCTATCTGGAAGACCGCACGCCTTTAGCCTTCGCCGCGGCGCTGGAAGACCTCTATGGCTTCCGCGTGCCGCCGGGTTTCGAGTGAGAGGAATTGAGCGCGCGGTCAGCAGCATGATCCGTCTCTGCGCTTAGACGCATTTCTGCGCACGCCCCGCCCCCCTCCCCCCTTGCGGGGGAGGGACAGCGAACGGATGCGGCGCACAGCGCCTTGCAAGCCTTCAGCTTCGTCATGGCTGGGCTTGACCCGGCCATCCACGTCGTGCCGACGAGGCGAGCATGGGAATCAAGCGCGAAGCCAATGCCCGTGGATGCCCGGGTCAAGCCCAGACATGACGAGCAAACAGGCAATCCGCGCCTGATCTACTACCCAGTTCCATATGCAATGCCGCTGCCCTCAAGGGGAGGGTTCCAGCGGCGCGCCTCCGGACCGCGAACGGCGACGCCCTCACGTCACACCATCAGGCCGCGAGCCGTGACCGGCCACAGGCATTCCACCCGACCCTTGCGCACGCCCACATACCAGTCGTAGCGGTCCACCGTGGGGTCGCAATGGCCGGGGATCAGGCGCAGCTTCTCGCCGAGGACCGGCAAGGGGCCGTCGCGGGCCTCCAGCACGCCGTGCTCGTCGGAGGCGCCCACATAGGCCAGCTCGGGACGCTCAAACACCTGCGGATAGCCGCTGTCGGTGGGAGCAGCCTTGTGGCCCGCATCCACCACCGCGCGGCCGCTGCCGGTGGGCGCGCTCATCACCTGGGCCAGCACGAACAGCGCGTGGCGGAACGGCGGCGGCTCGACATTGCGGGCGTAGTCCGCATCCATGAAGATGTAGGAACCGGCCTGGATCTCAGTCCACAGGCCGCTGGCCGCCTCCAAGGCGAAGGTGCCGGTGCCGCCGCCGCCGACGATCGGGCAATGCAGGCCGCGCCGGCGCAGATCGTCCAGCGTGCGCTCCACGCAGGTGCCGGCATAAGCGATGGCCAGACGCCGCTCCTCCGGCTGGCGCTTGTGCTGGGCACTGCCGAAATAGGCCTGGAGGCCGCCAAAACTCAGATGCTTGGATGAGGCGATGCGGGCCGCCAGTTCACCGGCGGGGGCGCCGGGCTCCAGGCCGCAGCGCTTGGCGCCCACCTCGATCTCCACCAGCACCGACAGGCGGATGCCGGCGGCTTCCGCCGCCGCCTCCAGCGCCGGAAGCGCTGCGGAATCATCGGCGCACACGGCGATGCGGGCGATGCGGGACAAAGCCGCCAGGCGCGCCAGCTTCTGCGGCGCGATCACTTCATTGCTGACCAGAAGATCATCAATGCCGGCGCGGGCCAGCGCCTCGGCCTCGCCCACCTTCTGCACGCATTGGCCGATGGCGCCGCGCTCCATCTGCAGGCGGGCGATGACGGCGCTCTTGTGGGTCTTGGCATGGGCGCGCAGACGGGCGCCGGTGGGCGCCAGGCGCTGGGCCATGGTGTCCAGATTGGCCTCGAAGGCATCCAGATCCAGGATCAGGGCCGGGGTATCGACCTCATCCTCGCGCATGCCGGGTTCGGCGGGGGGCAGTTGCAGCGGCATCGGGAGGGCTCCAGGGAGAGGCCGCAGGGTCATCACCGGGTGCGGGCGGGCCCGGATGCGCGCCGCGCCGGAAGATCCGGCGCGGCCGTCTTGGACGCGTGTGCTCAGGCGGCGATGGGCAGGGCCCGCGCATCCACCTTGGCGAGACGCGCCAGCAGATAATCCACTTCGGCGCGGGCGGTGGCGGACAGAGCGGAGCCGGGCTTGCGCTGGGCGTCGGAGGCGATGAAGCCGCGCTTCATCAGCACGTACTTGCGCACCGCCAGGCCCACGCCCTGCTGCTGCTCATAACGCAGCAGCGGCAGATGGGCATCGAACAGATCGTGGGCCGCCTCGCGCTGGCCGGCCTTCTGCAGGCGCACCACATCCGCCAGCATTTCCGGGAAGGCGTAGCCGGTCATGGCACCGTCGGCGCCGCGCTCCATCTCGAAATCCAGGAACATGCCGCCATTGCCGGTGAGGATGGAGATCGGCCGCAGCGTGCCTTCCTTCTGGAAACTGCGCAGGGTGGTGATCTTTTCCAGGCCGGGCCAATCCTCATGCTTCAGCATCACGCAGGAGGGGTGCTCCTCGACGATCTGGCGGATCACCTTGGGGGTCATCTGCACCGAGAGCGTGAGCGGATAGTCCTGGATCACGAACGGAATGTCGGTGCCGATGGCCTCGATGGCCTGACGGTAATAGGTCAGGATCTGGTCGTCGGTGCGCAGGCTCGGCACCGGGGCGATCATCACGCCCGCCGCGCCCTTGTCCATCACCGAGCGCGACAGCGCCCGCATGGCGGCAAAGCCCGGCGCGGAGACGCCCACGATCACCGGCAGGCCGGCCATGCCCTTCACGAAGCGGGAGGCGATGGCCAGGCTCTCGTCCGGCTCCAGCTTGGGCGCCTCGCCCATGATGCCGAGCACGGTGACGCCGGTGGCGCCGGCGGCCACATAGCGCTCCATCAGCGTATCGACGGAGGATTCATCAATGCGCCCGTCCGCATGGAACGGCGTCGGCGCGATCGGGAACAGGCCGGCGGCATCGGCGGTCAGGCGCATGGGAAGCTCCAGGTCATCAGGACAGGGTTTCAGGACAAAACGGCACGGATGCCGCGGGATTTGTGCTGGAAGTGGACGATCTTGCGGCCGGGATCAAGCCGTATCTCGCCCGCTCAGGCCGCCACCGGCGGGACCGAGGCCATCTCCTCCAGGAACCGGTAGAGGCGGGCGTGGTCCGCATGGGTAACGTTGAAGCGCATGAAGGTGGTGGCCTTCTGGTCGGCGCAGAACAAGGAGCCCGGCGCCAGCATGATGCCCTGCTCCAACGCGCGGCGGGCGACCTCGCCCATGTCGGTGGCACCCTTGAAGCCGGCCCACACGAACATGCCGCCGGACGGGCGGTGGAAGATGTCGAGCCCGGCGGAGGCGAGGCTGTCGCAGACGGATTTCTGCGCCGCCGCCAGCTTGTCGCGCAATCGGGCGAGGTGCAGGCGATGGTGGCCGTCCACCAGGATGGTGTGCACCAGTTGCTCGGTGACTTCCGAACTGGTGAGGCCACCGGAGAGTTTCAGATAGAGCATCCGCTCCACCAGATCGCGCCCCGCCACCAGATAGCCCACCCGCAGGCTGGGGGAGACGGTCTTGGAGAAGGAGCCCACATAGAGCACCCGGCGAAACTGATCGAGACTGGCGATATTTGGCACCTGGTCCGGGGCCATGCCGGCGAAGATGTCGTCCTCGACGATGTGGAAGTCGAACTCCTCCGCCACCCGCAATACCCGGTAGATCACCGCAGGCGAGCAGCCGGTACCGGTGGGATTGTGCAGGATGGTATTGGTGAAGAACACCCGCGGCCGGTGCCGCTCCGCCAGCTGGCGCAGCGCCTCCACATTCGGCCCCTGGGTGGTGCGCTCAATGCCCACGACCCGCACCCCCAGGGCGCGCAAGGTGGGAAACAGGTTGCAATAACCCGGATCATCCACGAACGCCGTGTCGCCCGCCTGCAACAGGCCGCGCGCCGCCAGATCCAGCGCCTGGCTGGCGCCGTGGGTGAGGATGATGTTGTCCGGCTCGCAATCGATCGCCCGCTGGGCCAGCAGCATCTGGATGGAGCGGCGCAGCGGCGCATAGCCGTGCGGATTGCCATAGCGCGACACCGCCGAGGCCGGCCGCTTGGCCAGCGCCGCCAAGGCATGGCGCAGGCCGTCGGTGAACAGATGGCTCTCGGGCAGCCAGCCGGCGCCCACCTTCAGCAGCGCGGGATCGTCCTCATAGACCCGCTGCAGCAGCCAGAGCGCATCGATGGACACCGCCGGGGCGAAGCGGCGGGGCGGCTCGCGGGTGGTCTTGCGGGCGGCCACATAATAGCCGCTGGCGCGGCGCGCCTCCAGATAGCCCTCCGCCACCAGGCGGTTATAGGCATTGGAGACGGTGAGGGTGCTCACCTCGCACTGCGCCGCCAGCACCCGCACCGAGGGCAGGCGGGTGCCCGGACGCAGCACGCCCTCGGCGATGCGCGCCGTGACGGCGGCAACGATCTGGCTGACCAGAGGCACCTTGCCGGAGGTATCCAACGTGATCGCAAGCATGGATAGACCGGCCCCACCGCCGCAAGCTGAAATCCAACTGCCTATGGACATTCCATCGGCCACACCGCACCCGCAGCGCCGTCCGGCAGCCCATGAGTCTCCGCCGCCAATGGATCCCAGAGTTCAGATCCGGTCAAGACATCAACCGCTGTATCGGTGCCGCGACCACTACAGCTCCGAGCACGGAGTGTCGATCTGTATATATACAAATCAGCCCGCCGGCTTATGCTGTCTGCTTGGTATTCAGGCTTGGCGCGCATTCGTGCACAGCCGGCTCCGGGAGACAATGATGGATCAGGTGACCGATAAGAACGGGCTCGCCCGGCAGCTCAATGTGGACCCCTATTGGGCGCCCTTCACCTCGAACCGGCGCTTCAAGGCCGACCCCACCGACCGCACCCTGGTGTCGGCGGAAGGCGCCTATTTCACCAATGCCAATGGCGTGCGTCTGTTCGACGGCTCATCCGGCCTGTGGTGCACGCCGCTGGGCCACTCCCATCCGCGGATCGTGGATGCCATCACCCGCCAGGTGCGCACGCTGGATTACGCCCCCTCGTTCCAGGTGGCGAGCCCGACCACCGTGCAACTGGCCGAGCGCATCGCCGACATGGCGCCCGCCGATCTCAACCGGGTATTCTTCTGCAATTCCGGTTCCGAAGCCATGGACACCGCGATGAAGATCGCGCTGGGCTATCATCGCCTGACCGGCAATGCGTCGCGCACCCGCTTCATCGGCCGCGAGAAGGGCTATCACGGCGTCGGCTTCGGCGGCATGTCGGTGGGCGGCATCGTCTCCAACCGCAAGATGTTCGCCGCCGGCATGGTGCAGGGCGTGGACCACATGCGCCACACCCACGATCTCAAGGAAATGGCCTTCTCCAAGGGCCAGCCCGCCTGGGGCGCGCATCTGGCGGAAGACCTGGAGCGCCTGGTGGCGCTGCATGATGCCTCCACCATCGCCGCCGTCATCGTCGAGCCCATGTCCGGTTCCGCCGGCGTGATCGTGCCGCCCATGGGCTATCTGGAGCGCCTGCGCGAAATTTGCACCAAGCACGGCATCCTGCTGATCTTCGACGAAGTCATCACCGGCTTCGGCCGCACCGGCTATGCCTTCGCCGCCGAGCGCCTGGGCATCGTGCCGGACATGATCACCTTCGCCAAGGCGATCACCAACGGCATCATCCCCATGGGCGGCGTGATCGCGCGCCAGGAGATCTATGACGCCTTCATGAGCGGCCCGCCCGCCGCCATCGAGTTCTGCCACGGCTATACCTATTCCGGCCACCCCATGGCCGCCGCCGCCGCCCACGCCTCCCTCGACGTCTATGAGGAAGAGGATCTGTTCGGCCGCGTGCGCGCTTTGGAGCCGCTGATGGAAGAAGAGTTCCACAGCCTGCGCGGCGAGCCCGGCGTGGTGGACATCCGCAACTTCGGCCTCACCGCCGCGGTGGAACTGGAGCCCTATCCCGATGCGCCGGGCATGCGCGCCCTGAAGGTGTTCGAGCAGGGCCTGAAGGACGGCCTCTACATGCGCTACACTGGCGAGAGCCTGGCCTTCTCGCCGCCCTTCATCTCCACCGAGCAGGAGATCAAGGACATGGTGGCCCTCCTGCGCAGCCTGATCCGCAAGGCCGCCTGACGCGACGAGCGCCCGGGCGCCGCAGCCCCCAGGCACCGGCGCGCGGCACCACCGGAAAACCCTCTGCCGGGTGACGCAGCCATTGGCGGCCGCGCCCGGCAGATCCATTGATTCATGACCGATCTGCCCGCCTGCGGCCCACCGCCTGGGCGCAGCGCCGAAGACCCAGGTCTCCCGGCCCAGGTCCCTCGGCTTAAGTCCCATTGCCGCGCTGTGCGGGCGGCACCATGCTGCGGCAGTCCTCAGGACTGCACCGCCAAAGGATTTCCCCATGAAGGTCGTCGTACTGGGCTCGGGCGTCATCGGGGTGGCCTGCGCCTATTATCTCGCGCAGGACGGCCATGAGGTCACAGTGATCGACCGCCAGCCCGGCCCCGCCCTGGAGACCAGCTTCGCCAATGCCGGCGAGGTCTCGCCCGGCTATTCGGCGCCTTGGGCGGCGCCCGGCCTGGTGCTGAAGGCGGTCAAATGGATGCTGATGCCGCACAGCCCGCTGGTGGTGCGCCCCCGGATCGATCCGGCCATGTGGCTGTGGGGCATGCAGTTGCTGGCCAATTGCACCGAGGCCCGCTACGCGCGCAACAAGAGCCGCATGGTGCGGCTGGCGGAATACAGCCGCGACTGCCTGGACGCCCTGCGCCAGCGCACCCGCATCTCCTATGACGAGCGCACCCAGGGCACCCTGGACATGTTCCGCACCCAAGCGCAGGTGGACCATGCCGCCGCAGACATCGCCGTGCTGGAGCGCTCCGGCGTGCGCTATGAAATGCTCGATCGCGACGGCTGCATTCGGGTGGAACCGGCTTTGGCGCGGGTGCGCGAGAAGGTGGCCGGCGGCCTGCTGCTGCCCGGCGACGAAACCGGCGACTGCTTCAAATTCACCAACCGCCTCGCAGAGATGGCGGCCGAAAGCGGCGTGACCTTCTCCTATGGCCGCACCATCAAGGCCCTGACCTTCGACGGCAAGCACATCACCGGGGTCGAAACCGACCAGGGCCCCGTGCGCGCGGACGCCTATGTGTTGGCGCTGGGCAGCTATTCCCCCGCCCTTCTAAAGCCGCTGGGCGTCAGCGTGCCGGTCTATCCGGTAAAGGGCTATTCCCTGACCATTCCCATCACCGATGCCTCCGGCGCGCCGGAATCCACGGTGATGGACGAGACCCACAAGGTGGCGGTCACGCGCCTGGGCGATCGCATCCGGGTGGGCGGCACGGCGGAACTGGCGGGCTTCGATCTCACCTTGCGCGAGAAGCGGCGCCAGACCCTGGAGCATGTGGTCACCGACCTGTTCCCCGCGGGCGGCAAGGTCGCGGACGCCACCTTCTGGTGCGGCCTGCGGCCCAACACCCCCGATGGCCCGCCGATACTGGGGCCGTGCGGCTATGACAATCTGCATCTGGCCACCGGCCACGGCACCCTGGGCTGGACCATGGGCGCCGGCACCGGCCGGGTGGTGGCAGATCTGGTGTCCGGCCGCGCGCCGGAGATCGACATGGAAGGCCTGACCATCGCCCGCTACGCCTGAGGCCGACGGGCAGACCGCCCACGGCATGTCGTCGGGATCGGCTCAAGCCCCCTTCGGGCTTGAGCGAGGAATGCGCGTTCCGGTTCAAGCCGCGTCCGCTCAAGGCGCCACGCGGCTCATGCCGCGGCCGGCATAGATCTCGGCCCATTTCGCCAGTCGCACGAACGGCAGGCTGATGACCAGATAGATGGCCGCCACCAGCAGGCCGGTGCCGAAATAGTCGGAATAAGTCACGGAGATCTGCTGGTAGGTCTTGGTCAATTCCAGCAGCGGCAGCACGCTGACCAGCGAGGAATCCTTGATCAGCGAGACGAAGTTCCGGGCGGTAGGCGGCAGAACGATGCGCGCCGCCTGCGGCAGGATGACATTCCGCAGCGCCTGGAACTCGGTCATGTTCAGGACGATGGCCGCTTCCATCTGGTCGCGCGGAATGGCGCGCAGACCGGCGCGGATATTCTCCGCCATCCAGGCCGCATAGCTCAGCCCTAGCGCCAGCACACCCGCCACCAGCGGGTCCAGTTGAAGCCCGACTGTCGGCAGGCCGTAATAGATGAACAGCACCACGATCAGCAGCGGAATGCCGCGCATGCCATCCACATAGGCCCGTGCGGCCCGCCCCAGAACCGGGCCGCCGTAGACCCGCGTGACCGCCAGCACCGCGCCCAGCACCATGGCCGCCACCATGGCCAGGAGCGAGACCTCCAACGTCCTGATTACGCCGCGGACGATCTGCGGCAGGAAGCGCACATAGCGCTCCACCTCGGAGACGAAGGTGCGCGGCGTGGAGGCTTCCACATAATGCTCATAGGCGGAGGGCTCCGCCTGCATGGGGCGCTTGTCGTCCACCTCCTGCGCCATCATCGGCGTCCACAGCGCCCAGCGATCCAGGATCCGGCGCAGGGAGCCGTCCTGGCTCATGGCATAGATGGCGGTGTTGAGCGCCCCGTACAGTTCCGGATGGGTGCCGCGCTTCAGCGCGATGGCATATTGGATGCGGCCGATGGGATCGCCGGTGAATTGCAGCGCCCGGTCCGGCCGCGCCTGATAGACCGCGATCGGGAAATCCACCACGGTGGCATCGATCTCGCCGCGCTTGAGATCGGCGAAGACTTCCGTTGCGGTGTCATAGGTCTTCAGGACGATATCGGGGCTGCGGGAGAGGATTTCGGCGATCTGGCTCGCCTTCAGCGTCCCGACCGTCTTGTCCTTGAGCCCCTTCAGCCCAGCAATGGCCGGGTCGCCACGCCGGATCACGATCTGGCCGAAGGTGGTGTAATAGGGAATGGAGAAGTTCACCGTCGGCGCCGCCGTGTCGGGCGTGATCGCTGGCGCGGTGACGGCCAGTTCATACAGCTCCGTGCCGAGACCCGCGATCAGCATATCGAACCGGTTCTGCACGAAAATCGGCATGCCGCCGAGCCGCGGCGCCAACTGCGCCATGATGTCCACTTCCAGACCGACGGTGCGGCTGGGATTGGCGGGATCCTTGAAGATGAACGGCGCACCGGCGGCACTATCGCCGCCATAGCGCAGGATGCGCGGCACCGTGGTGATGGCCGGGTCCGGCGCCTGGGCGCGGGTGGCAAAGAAGCTGAACGACGACCAATCCAGGGCGCGGGCGGTGTCGGCGCCCCCCAGGAAACCGGCAAGAACGAGAAGGCCCGCAATGACAGAACGCATAACATCCACCTGAAAACAGCTGAAAAAATCAGGCAAAGCGGCCCAGGAATGTCTGGGTCCGAGGATCCTTCGGCCCGCCGGCCCCCTCGTCCTTGACCAGCACTTCGACGATCTCGCCGTCTTCCATGTACAGCGTGCGGTCGCAGGCCTCGCGCGCGAAGCCGATCTCGTCGGTCACCACGATCTGCGTCAGCCCCTCGCCGCCCAGCCCCTTCATCACGTCGAGCACCTCGTCCACCAAGGCCTGCTCCAGCGCGGCGGTGGGTGCGTCGTAAAGCATCACCTTGGGCGCCAGGGCCAGCGCGCGGGCGATGGCGCCGCGCTGCTGCTGGCCGCCGGAAAGATCAATGGGATAGCGGTCCATCTCCCCGGCGAGGCCGACCTTCTCCAGCACGCGCTCGGCGATGGCCGCGGCCTCGTCGCGCGGGGCATTGCGCACCACCATGGGGGCCATCATCACGTTCTGCAGCAAGGTCTTGTGCGGGAACAGATTGTTCCCCTGCAACACCATGCCGACGTTCTGGCGCAACTGACGGGCGGTCTCCTTGGTGGGCGCGGGCGCGCCCGGCTCGCGGGCCATCTTCACGCCGAAGATCTCGATGCTGCCGGAATCCAAGGGTTCAAGGCCGTTCAGGCAGCGCAGCAAGGTGGACTTGCCGCAGCCGGCCGGGCCGATGATGGCGGCGAGGTCGCCGGTTCCGATCTGGAAGCTGACGCCTTTGACGATCGGCGTGGTGTCGAACGCCTTGGTTATGTCCTGCGCCCGCACGATTGGCTGCATCACGTCGTCTCCCAACGGCGCGCGGCGGCGCCGATGGTGGGACTAGCGGCGGGCCATGACATTACGGTGAAGTTCGCGGTCCCAGTCGCCTCCCTTCGGTCATATGTCACACAACCGCAAATCTTACCTAGCGTGACCACAACCGTTGCGTACATAAGCCGAATTCTGCACTGCAGCATGCAAGCTTGGGCACAGCTTTAGGTGGGCAACTCCTCGAATGTAAACTCGGGGGAAGCAATGCAATTGTCCATTCGTACAACCTTGATAGCACTTTTTTGCACCATCAGTGCTTTGCTGGCGGTGGTTTGCGGCACCTCATTGATTGGCGCCTACGGTCGCTATGCCGCCGCGAATGCCGCATCGGACTATGCGGATATCGACTACAACCTGTTCCAGGTGCTGACCGCCTATCGGCTGGAACGCTCCGACAGCAATTCCGCGCTGCAGGCCCCGTCCGACAAGCTGCCTGCGCTGCTGACCAGCCTCGCCGCGCGACGGACCAAGGTCGATGCCGGCATGACCGCGGCCATCGAAAGCCTGAGCAAACTTGGCACGCCGAAGGCGGTAGCACTGGCGCCGGAACTGCGGACCACCTACCAGGGCATCAAGGCGCAGCGCGCGGATGTGGATGCGGTGCTCAAGGGCACCGGCAATACCATTGATACCAAGCTGGCGGCGCGGGTGATGGCCGAAGGCGAGCCCTTCATCAAGCAGATCGACGCCGCCACCCAGACGGTGGAACATCAGATCCGCACACTCCAGCCCGGCCTCCTGCGCTTCCTGGTGGTGCGCGTCGCCACAGGCGCTGCCCGTACGGCCGCCGGCAACTCGGCGCTCGCCATCAGCAGCGCCATTCGCCAGCAGAAGCCCTTCACGGCGCAAGACGCCATCACCTTGTCCAACGATGACGCCCGCACCGCCCTCGCCTTCAATGAAGTGCGCGAGATGGTGAACGTCGATGAGACACCCGCCGCCCTCAAGGCCGCCGTGGCCAAGGCCCAGGACAACTATTTCTCCGGCCCCTTCAAGACGCTGCGGGACCAGGCCGTGTCGACGCTGAGCGCAGGCAAGCTGCCGTCCACGAGCCTGGAGGAGTGGCGCGGCCAAGTGGTTCCCATGCTGGATATCGTCGCCGACGTCGGCCTGGCGGCGATGGTCGAGCTCAATGCGGCGGCCGATCTGACCGCCAGCGAAGCCCGCAGTTCCCTGATCCTCTACGCCGCCCTGCTCACGCTCGCCGTCGTCATCGCCGGCTTCAGCCTGGTGGTGGTGGTGCGTCGGGTGACCCGGCCCATTTCCGGCCTGACCGCGAGCATGGAAACCCTCGCCGGCGGCAAGCTGGATGTGGACATTCCCGGCATCGGCCGCAATGACGAAGTGGGCGCCATGGCCAAAGCGGTGCTCATCTTCAAGGAGGAAATGACCCGCAATGCCGCCCTGGAACGGGATGCGGCCGAAACCCGCCAACGCTCAGAAGCCGAACGGCGCAAGGGCATGATGACCCTCGCCAACGACTTCGAGCGTGCGGTGGGCTCCATCATCGGCAGCGTCGCTTCCGCCTCGAGCCAGCTGCACACCACCGCCCAGGGCATGAGCGAGGCCGCCCGCAAGACCTCCTCACAATCCACGGCGGTGGCGGCGGCGGCCGAGGAAGCCTCCACCAATGTGGTCATGGTCGCCTCATCCGCCGAGGAACTGGGCTCGTCCGTGACCGAGATCGCCCGCCAGGTGGAACAGTCCGCCCAGATGTCGGCGAATGCGGTGGCGGAAGCGGCGAAGACCGGCGAAGTCATCCGCGAACTGGCCCAGGCGGCCGCCCGCATCGGCGACTTCATCGGCCTCATCTCCAACATTGCCTCGCAGACCAATCTGCTGGCCCTCAATGCCACCATCGAAGCCGCCCGCGCCGGCGATGCCGGCAAGGGCTTCGCGGTGGTCGCCTCCGAGGTCAAGGCCCTGGCCACCCAGACCGCCAAGGCCACCGAGGAGATCGAGAGCCAGATCAGCGCCATCCAGTCCACCACCCAGCAGGCGGTGGCGGTGATCGAAGGCGTCGGCGCCCAGATCCGCCAGATGAG
>NZ_CALRWL010000026.1:0-80188 GCF_943371865.1 Azorhizobium sp. AG788
ACCCCCCTCCCTGCCCTCCCCCGCAAGGGGGGAGGGTGAAATCGGGGCGGGTGCGCCTCCTGCGCGAAAGTCCGTTCGGCTCTACTTGTTCGCCTTCTCGAACGCCCGCAGCAGGTCGTTGCCGCGCTGCTGGGCGTCGGCGAGGGCCTCCTTGGCGGTCTTCTTGCCGGCGAGCGTCAGCTCCAGTTCTTCCTCGATCACGTCGCGGATCTGCGCGAACGAGCCGAAGCGCAGGCCCTTGGAGTTTTCCGTCGGCGGGTTCAGCGTCATCTGCAGAATGGAGACATCGGTGCCGGGGTTCTGGGCATAGAAGCCCTGGCTCTTGGACAAATCATAGGCCGCCTGGGTGATGGGCAGATAGCCGGTCTGCTGGTGCCACCAGGCCTGCACCTCGGGGCGGGAGAGATAGGAGAAGAACTTCGCCGCGCCCTGATATTCCGCCTGCGGGCGGCCGGAGAGCACCCACAAGGTGGCGCCGCCGATGATGGAGTTCTGCGGCGCGCCCTTCACGTCGGGCCAATAGGGGATCATGCCGTAGCCCAGCTCGAACTTGGCATTGGCGAGGATGGCGGCGCGGGCGGCGGAGGAGCCGATGGAGATGCCGCACTCGCCGGAGAAGAATTTCGGATCGGCCTTGGCCTGGCGGCCGCCATAGTCGAACAGCTTGGTCTTCTGCCACTCCGCCAGCTTCTCCCAGTGCCATTGCACCAGGGGATTGTTGATCTCCAGCGCGGTGTCGAGCCCGCCCATGCCGTTCTGCTTGGTGCCGATGGCCACGTTGTGGAAGGCGGAGAGGTTCTCCACATTCACCCAGGACGGCCATTGGGTGGTGAAGCCGCAGGGTACGCCGGCCGCCTGGAGCTTCTTGCCCATGGCCTCCACTTCGGGCCAGGTCTTGGGCGGGGTGTTGGGATCCAGCCCGGCCTTCTTGAACAGGTCCTTGTTGTAATAGAGGATCGTGGTGGACGAGTTGAACGGGAACGACAGCATGTTCCCCGCCGTGTCGGAATAATAGCCCGTCACCGCCGGCAGATAGGCCTTGGTATCGAACGGCTCCTTGGCGTCGGCCATCAGCTTGGAAACCGGATAGACCGCGCCCTTGGCGGCCATCATGGTGGCGGTGCCGACCTCGAACACCTGCACGATGGCCGGGTTCTGCTTGGCGCGGAAGGCGGCGATGGCGCCGGTCATGGTCTCGGGATAGCTGCCCTTGTAGACGGGCACGATCTTGTAGTCGGTCTGGGTGGCGTTGAAGTCGCTGGCGATCTTCTCCAGCTTCTCCCCCAGCGGGCCGGACATGGCGTGCCACCACTGGATTTCGGTCGCGGCCATCGCGGTCGTGACCAGGGGGCTGCCGATGAAGAGCGCGCCGGCCAGCGCGCCCGCTGCCAGGCCTCGGATTGCCGTCTGCCAACGCGTCATGTCCGCCTCCGGTCCGGTCCGCGCGCCGGGGGCGGCGGGCGGACGACGTTTGACGCAGGCTTGCTGGCTTTGGATGAATCGCCGGTGACAGATCTGCAACGGTTTGGTGACCGTGAGGAAATCCGCGCGGTTCAGGCGCCTCCGAGGTCCTTGAGGGTGGCGAGCAGGCCCTCGACGCTTCCGGTGTCCAGATAGTGCTGGACCTCGATTATGATGCGCAATTGCTTGGCCACATAGGCCAATTCGCGATGCTGTCCCTCAATATGCTTGTTCTTGATCTCTGCGTCGATGGATTCGGCCTCCTTCAAGAGCTTGTGGGTTTCAGCGAGCGTCTTCTCGTTCTGTGCGCCGGTCTTGCGCAGCATCTCTTTGATGGCCTGCAGACCCTCCGCGGCGATGGCGCGGGCTTCGTCTCGAACGCTGGTTTGGGCCACCGGATCGGCGATGGCATCCAAGACCCGGCCGAGGGCCCCTTCAAGCTTCGCCATGAGCCCATGGCGCCCTTCCGCCGCAAAGGACGGCAAGCTCTTGGGCTCGACACTCACCGGCAGGTTCCGACCATTTGCGATCGCGAGTTGCTGTCGGCGGACATCCACAAAGACGCCGATGATGAAACGGGATGCGGCGACCGCACGCTCCGAGCGCAAGACGGTGGCGGCCATGACAACGCCGTGCTCAGTGAACATCCGAGGCGGCTTCCGGCGCCCGCCGTGGCGGCCGGGATTTGATGTCGCAGACTGCGACTTCAAGCTGATCCACTCTTCCGCCGTGAGCTGGAATGCGAAATCGTCACCGAATTTCGCGAGATTGCGGACAACCTGCTCATTGAGGCGTGCCGTGGTCACCGCGAAGAGTTTCGCGACGTCTTCGTCCATCAAAACAGAAACGCCGCGCAGGTGGTGGATGACGGGAACGGGAAGTCCGTCGAACTGTCGTTCCGAAGGATCGCTCATGGCGCCCCGCCAAACTTGATGTCGCGGAATGCGATATCAAGCTTGCCGACGGCAAGAGCGCCCGCCAAATCCCGTCGTCTGGTCCAGGCCCTCCAACGCTCAGTGTGCGATGCAGCACGGAAAGGCTTGCCCCGGCGCCCGCGAACGCGTAACAAGCCGCCCCTTCGGAGATCCCCCATGGCGGCCTGCGGCCTCGATTTCGGCACCTCCAACACCACGCTCGGCCTGCCGGGCCGCGCCGGCCCCGTGCTGGCGGCGCTGGAGGGCGACAAGACCACGGTGCCCAGCGCCGTCTTCTACGACCGCACCGGCATCGCCCGGATCGGCCGCGATGCCGTGCGCGCCTATGTGGAGGGCGAGGACGGCCGCCTCATGCGGGCGCTGAAATCCGTGCTCGGCACGGCGCTGATCGACGAGACCACCAATGTGGGCCGCCGGCGCATCCCGTTCCGGGAGGTGATCGGCGATTTCGTCACCACCGTCAAAACCCGCGCCGAGGCCGATCGCGGCGTGGCGCTGACGCAGGTGGTGATGGGCCGCCCCGTGTTCTTCGTGGATGACGATGCCGCCGGCAATGCCAAGGCGCAGGAGGCGCTGGAGGGCGTCGCCCGCGCGGCGGGCTTTTCCGAGATCGCGTTCCAGTTCGAGCCCATTGCCGCGGCGCTGGATTATGAGCAGCAGGTGGCCCACGAGGAACTGGCGCTGATCGCCGATATCGGCGGCGGCACCTCTGACTTTTCCATCGTCCGCCTGGGTCCGGACCGGCGGGCGCGGCCCGATCGCGCCGACGACATCCTGGCCAATGACGGCGTGCGCATCGGCGGTACCGATTTCGATCGCCAGCTCTCGCTGGGCGTGGTGATGCCGCTGCTCGGCTATCGCAGCCCCATGAAGCAGGCCGACCGCGACGTGCCCTCGGGCTATTATTTTGATCTCGCCACCTGGTCGGCCATCAACCGGCTCTATAGCGCCAAGACCGTGCGCGAGATCGTGGAGGTGCGCCGGGAGGCGGCCCATCCGGCGCTGCTGGAGCGGCTGATCAAGGTGATCGAGGAGCAGCGCGGCCATACCCTGGCCATCGCCACCGAAGGCGCCAAGATCGCTTTGGCGGAAGAGGGCCGGGCGCGGCTCGACCTGTCCGAGGTGGAAGCGGAGCTGGACGCGGAACTGGACCGCGCGGGCCTGGAAGACCACACCGCGACGCTGGCCCGCCGCATCGCGCAAAGGGTGGACATCTGCCTGGCCCAGGCGGGCCTGACCGCGTCCGATATCGACGCGGTGTTCCTCACCGGCGGGTCCACGCGCCTCGCCCATGTGCGCAGCGCGATCCTCGCCTGCCTGCCGGCGGCGCGGGTGGTGGATGGCGACACCTTCGGCTCGGTGGGCACCGGCCTCGCCCTGGAAGCGGGGCGGCGGTTCGGCGGCTGATCATTGCTGCGCGGCGAGAAATCCGCGGAACCGCACCAGAGAGAAGGCGAAGAACACCCCGCCGATACCCAATGTGGCCACGAAGCGCGGCCACACCACCTCCAGCCCCGCCCCGCGATAGAGAATGGCCTGGGCGAAGGCGACGAAGTGGGTGGAGGGCGAGACCTGCACCGCATATTGCATCCACACCGGCATGCTCTCCAGCGGCGTGAAGCCGCCGGACAACAGGTTCATGGGCAGGATGGTGAGGATGAACAGCAGGCCGAACTGCGGCATGGAACTGGACAGGGTGCCGAGAAAGATGCCCAGCGAGGCGCAGAAGAACAGATAGAGCGCGGCGCCCAGCAGAAACAGCGGCACCGAGCCGGCGATCCGCATGCCCATCACCCCTTGCAGCACCGCCAGCACCGAGAGCGCGGTCAGGGCCAGGATCACCGCGCCATTGGCGATGATCTTGGCCATCATGATTTCCGAGGGGCGCACCGGCAGCGTCAGCACATGCTCCAGGGTGCCGTGCTCGCGCTCGCGGATCAGCGCCGCGCCCGCCAGCAGCACCGAGAGCATGGTGATGTTGTTGATCAGCCCCATGGTGCCGGTGAACCAGGAGGATTCCAGCGTCTGGTTGAAGGCGGCGCGGATCTTCAGCTCCACCGGGGTGGCGGCATCGCCCTCGCGGCCGAGAAAGCGGGCCATCTCCTGCGCGAAGATGGCCGCGATGTCATTGGCGCCGAGCCCCGCCTGCATCAAGGCGGTGGCGTCGATGAGCAATTGCACATCGGGCGAGCGCCCGGCCAGAACGTCGGCCTGGAAATTCGGCGGGAAGTCGATGACGAAGGTGTAGCGCGCCGCGTCCATGGCCGGGTCCACCGTGGCGGGGGCGATCGCCACCGGCGTCTGGAACCGCGGCGGCAGCAGCGCATCGATGATGGCGTGGGACAGAGCGGAATTGTCCTCGTCCACCACGCCAACGGTGGCGCGGTTGAGATCGTGCTTCATGCCGTTGGCCTGGACATAGATGGCCAAGGTGAAGGCGTAGAGCACGAACACCAGCATCGCCCGGTCGCGCCACAGGCTGATGAGTTCCTTGCGGATCAGCGGCAGGAGGGCGTTTCCCATGTCAGGCCTCCTGCTTCTTGAGCAGCAGGAAGGCGATCAGCAGCAGGCCCGGCCAGAAGGCGAGGCAGCCGAGCGCGAACGGCATCAGTTCCACGAAGCTCAGGCCCTTGGTGAAGGCCCCCACGCTGGCGCGCAGGAAATAGGTGGTGGGAAACAGCGTGCCCAGCACATAGGCGCCGCCCTCCAGGGTCGCCACCGGCTGGAGCATGCCGGAGAACTGGGTCGCCGGCATCATGGTGGCGAGCGCGGTGGCAAACAGCGCCGAGACCTGGGTGCGGGTGACGGTGGAGGAGACCAGGCCCAGCGCCGTGGTGCCGAGCACATAGCCCAGCGCCGCCACGCTCAGCCCGAGGAAGCTGCCCTTCAGCGGCACCTGGAACACCACCAGCGCCATGATCACCATGAGCAGATAGTTGAAGCAGGCGAGGCCCACATAAGGCAGTTGCTTGCCCAGCAGGAATTCCAGCTTGGTGACCGGGGTGACATAGAAATTGGTGATGGACCCCAGTTCCTTCTCCGTCACCACCCCCAGCGCGGTGAGCACCGCCGGGATGAACACCAGCATCAGGGCGATGGTGGCCGGCACCATGGCATCCAGGCTGCGGAAGGCCTGGTTGTAGCGATAGCGCATGGCCAGAGTCGCGGCGCTGGTGGTCTGCGTGCCGGCAGCGGCCGCCACCTCGGAAAGAAATTGCGCGTGGGCGCCGGTGACATAGCCCTCGATGGTTTCGGCGCGGAACGGCATGGCGCCGTCCACGGTCACCAGCACTTCGGTCGCCCGCCCGGAGCGCAGATCGGCGCCGAACTGCGGCGGGAGTTCGATGGCGAAGGCGATGTCGTTGGCCTTGAGCGCGCGATCAAGAGCGGCCGGGTCGGCCAGGGGCGCCTCCTGCTGGAAATAGGAGGAGTGCGCATAGGTGTCCACATAGGCCCGGCTCTCCGGGCTCTGGTCGCGGTCCAGCACCGAGAAGCGCACATGGTCCACGTCCAGCGTGATGCCGTAGCCGAAGATCAGCATCAGCAGCGCGGTGCCCAGCAAGGCGAAGGTGAGGCGCACGGGATCGCGGCGCAATTCCGTCGCCTCGCGCCCCGCATAGGCCCCCAGCCGGCGCAGGGAGAAGCCGCGCCGGGCGGTGGTGGCGCCCTCCGGCGAGGGCGGCAGGCGCGGGGCGGGGGCGGAGGTGCGTCCGCCTTCCTCCATATAAGCGATGAAGGCCTCTTCCAGGCTGGCCGCGTGCTTGTCCGCTTGCAGGGCCGCCGGGGTGCCGGTGGCGATCACCTTGCCCGCATGCATGAAGGAGATGCGGTCGCACCGCGTCGCCTCGGCCATGAAATGGGTGGAGATGAAGATGGTGACCTTGTCGTCCCGCGACAGGCGCTGGAGGTGGTTCCAGAAATTGTCGCGGGCGATGGGATCGACGCCGGAGGTGGGCTCGTCGAGGATCAGCACATCCGGCCGGTGCAGGATCGCCACCGCCAGCGACAGGCGCTGGCGCACCCCCAGCGGCAGCCCGTCGGAGAGCTGGTCGAGATAGACCGCAAGATCGAAATCATGCACCAGTTCCGCCAGCCGCGTGGCGGCGGCGTCCGGGGCGAGGCCGAACAGGCTGGCATGCAGCTCCAGATTCTGCCGCACGCTCAATTCGCCATAGAGCGAGAAGCTCTGGGACATGTAGCCCACCCGGCGGCGGGTCGCCATGTCGTCCGCTGCCACCGCCGTGCCGAACAGCTGCGCCTCGCCGCTGGAGGCGGGCAGCAGGCCGGTGAGCATCTTCATGGTGGTGGACTTGCCGCAGCCATTGGAGCCGAGGAAGCCGAAGATCTCGCCCTGGCGGATGGTGAAGCTCACATGATCCACCGCCACGAAGTCCCCGAACTGCCGGGTCAGCCCGCGGGATTCGATGGCGACGGGGGCATCGGCGGGGATTTCGCCCCGCGCCGGCGGAGGATCGTCGGCGCCCTGGGCATCGGGGGGCAGGAGCGCGATGAAGGCCCGCTCCAGATCTGTCGTGCCGGTGCGCGCCAACAGGTCGGCGGGGGCGCCATCGTCCAGGATGCGCCCATCATTCATCATCACCACGCGGGAAAAGCGCGCGGCCTCATCCATGTCGGCGGTGGCCACCAGCAGCGCCAGTTGCGGCCGGTCGGCGCGAATGGCATCCACCAGATCCCAGAACTGGCGGCGGGACAGCGGATCGACGCCGGTGGTGGGCTCGTCCAGCAGCAAGAGGTCCGGCTCATGCACCAGGGCGCAGCACAGGCCCAGTTTCTGCTTCATGCCGCCGGAGAGCTTGCGCATCAGCCGGTCGGCGAAGGGGGCAAGGCCGATGGCCTCCAGCAACGGGGCCATGCGGGCTTGGGCCGCCTTGGCATCGGCGCCGAACAGCCGGGCGAAGAAGGCGATGTTCTCGGCCACCGTCAGGCCGGGATAGAGGTTCTTGCCCAGCCCCTGGGGCATGTAGGCGATGCGCGGCTGCACCGCCTCGCGCGGGCCTTTGACGGCCATGTCGGCCCCCAGGGCCGAGACGCTGCCCATCTGGATGCGCTTGGCGCCGGCGATCAGCGCCAGCAAGGTGGATTTGCCCACCCCGTCCGGCCCCACCAGCGCCACCGCGCCGCCGGCGGGGACCAGGAGGTCCACCCCGTCGAGGGCGATGGTCTTGCCGTAGAGGTGGCGCACGCCCGCCAGCTGGAATCCGCCCGCGGCGGGGGAGGAGGCCTGGGGGGCGGGCGCGCCGGCGCCCGCGCTCATGGCGCCTTGGCCTGGGTGAAGTCGGATTCCAGCCATGCGGGCCAGGGGACCTTCGGGTCCAGGCGCACATAGGCGACCCCGGTCACTCCGGTCTTGGTCTGCTCGATATAACGCTGCACCAGGGTCTGCGGAATGCGCACCTTGGCGCGGAACATCATGCGGTCGCGCTCGCTCTGGGTCTCCACCTGCTTGGGGGTGAACTGGGCGCGGGCGGAGATGAAGGAGACATTGGCCGGGATGGCGATGGTGGGGATCGGCTCCAGCAGCAGCCGGGCATCGGCGCCCACCGCCAGTTGCCCGGCCAGCGAGGCGGGCAGGAACACGGTCATGTAGACATCGGACAGGTCCAGCAGGGTCAGCACCTTGCCGCCGGCGGAGAGCACTTCGCCCGGCTCGGCGAGGCGATAGAGCACCCGGCCGCTACGCGGGGCCACCAGCGTGCCGTCCGCCACCTGGCGGGTCAGGCGATCCACTTCGCCATTGGCCACGCGGATGGCCGCCTCATAGGCGGCCACCGCGCTCATGGCGGCGTTCAGCGCCGCCTCGGCGGTGACCTTGGAGGTGCGCTCCTGGTCCACCTTCTGCTGGGTGGCGAAGCCCTTGGTGAGCAAGGTTTCGTCCCGCTGCAATTCCTTGATGGCCAGGTCCAGCTCGCCCCGCCGCTGCTCCACCACATGGCGGGCCTGCTCATAGGACCGCTGGGCCTGCTCGGCCTGGGCCTTGGCGCCGCGCAGGGAGGCTTCGGTCTCCGTCATGTCCATCTGCGCCACCACCTGGCCCTGCTTGACCAGGTCGCCCTCTTCGGCGGTGACGGTGGCGATGCGTCCGGCATTCTTGGCGGCCACATCCACTTCGGTGGCTTCCAGGCGGCCGTTGGCGGCGATGAGGCCGGCGGGCAGGGTCTGGCGATGGCGCAAGGCGTAGGTGCCGACCGCCGCCGCCCCAGCGACCAGGAGCACCAAGGCGGCGATGATGATGGACTTACGCGTCATGCCTGCGCGCCCATGGCACCGACGAGGGCGGGCGCTGCGCCGGTGACGGGCACGTCCATGCCCGGTGTGGCGGAGGGGGGCACGGTCGCGGCTCGCTCGTTTGCGCCCGCCGCCAGGCAGCTTTGCAGCAGGTGGGTGATGCGGCCCGTGAGGGCGGGATCCACCGGCGCCGCGAGGGCGGACACCCCCATCACCGCCCGCAGCATGGCGATGCCCAGGCAGCAGGCGGCCAGAAGCGCGGCCTGCTGGTCGGCGCTGTCCGCCGTTCCGCCGCTGCCCTCGCCCTGGCGGGCGATCTCGGCCATGGGGCGCAGAAAGCGTTCTTCCAGATGCGCCCGCAGGATCGGTGCGGCGTGGGGATCGGAGACCGAGCGCACCAGCAGCAGCACCGGATCGCCCTCGGGCCGGTCCTCCGGGGCCAGCAGATGGGCAATCAGGGTTTCCACCAGCGCCGGCGCCGTGGTCACGTCCGAGGGCCAGTCGCCAAAGGCGCGCCGCACGCTCTCGGCGAACAACTGCTCTTTCGAGCCGAACAGCCGATGGACCCGGGCCACATCCAGCCCGGAGTCGGTCGCAATATGGCGCAGGCCCACCTGTTCGTAGGCCTGGGTGGAAAACCGCCGCACCGCAGCCGTCAGCGCCTTCTCGCGCGCGGCTTCCGTGCGCTTGGCGGGAGTATCGAGGTCCATCATGACCTATGCCTCGTTGTCCGCGCGACGGCGCGGCGTCGAGACCACTAGAGGCCAGTCTGTCACAACCCACGTTGAGCCAAATCAACGTCATGTGCGAAACATGATCGCAGGTCTCGGCCTGTTCAATAGCTTGGGATTACAGGGTTCGGCTGGCATTGCCCTTCATCAGGATCGGCCCGGTGGGCCGGCCGGTGGGCGAGCCGCCCGCCGGCTCCAGGGTGATCTCGAACAATTGGTCCGCGCTGGCGGTGGGTAGGCCGCGCACGGACAAATCCAGGTTGCGCATGGCCTCCAGCAGGCCCACGGACACCGGCCCGCGGGCACGGTCCCACAAGGTCCACACCTGCAATGTCTTGCCCGCCGGCACGTCGATGGCCTGCAACGGCACCAGTTCGGTCCGGCCATCGGCGAAGGCATTCACCACCGCCCCCGGCCGGTTGGCGTCCGACAGCAGCACCGCCACCAGCACCGGCGTGCGGTGGGCCTCGCGCACCAGCAGGGTCACGCCAATGGCCAGCAGCACCACCGCGGCGCTGGCCGCCAGGCCGACACCGCGCCAGATGTCGAGATCATTCCACAGCCCCACCAGCAACGAGGTGCGGCTGGGGCGGCGGCGGGGGGGTGGAAGCGGGCGCGCGGGCGCCGCCTGCGCCTCGGGCGGGGCGGGCATCTCCGCGGCGGGAGGCGTGGGCAAGGCGGTCTCGATCCGGCTCCACAGGTCGGCGCTCGCGGGCTGGGGCGCGGCGGTAAAGTCCAGTTCCGCAAAGCGCAGGCGCCAGGTGTCCACCAAAGCGCGGAAGTCCGCATCTTCGGCCAGCAATTGGTCGCACAGGGCCTGGTCGGCGCCGTCCGCGAGGCCCAGCACGCATTCGGCGGCGAGGCGGTCGCGGGCGTCGGCGGTGAGGGGTTCCGCGCTCATGACATGCACTCCCGCAGGGCCAGCAGGCCGCGGCGGATCCAGGATTTCACCGTGCCCAAGGGCTGGCCGAGGCGCCCGGCCAGTTCCCCGTGGCTGAGGCCGCGAATATAGGCCAGCACGATGGCATCGCGCCGCTGCGGCTCCAGCCGCTCCAGGCAGCGCCGCAGCGCGCCGGCCTCGGAAAGCGCCGCCACCACCGCCTCGCCGTCCGGCTCGGGGGCGGCCAGGCCCAGGGGTTCGAAATCCCCCACCAGATCGGTGCGGGCCTCGCCGCGCAGCACGTTCAGGGCGCGATGGCGCAAGATGGCGAAGATCCAGGTCTGCGCCGCCCCGCGGGTGGCATCGAAGGTGGACGCCTTGTCCCAGATGCGCAGGAAGGTGTCGTGCACCACCTCTTCCGCCAGATCCCGCCGCCGCAGCATGCGCAGCGCCACCCCCACCATGCGCGGGGCCAGCGTGTCGTAGATCGCCTTGAGCGCCGCCCGCTCGCCGCGGGCGCAGCCGTCCAGTGCCCGCGCCAGATCGGCATCCTCGGCGGACCTGGCGCCGAACGGGGGAGACGACAGAGAGAGGGCGCCTTCGCTCACGGGGGCTCCTGACACGGGGGCGGCTGGGTCGGTTGCGTCCTGACGTGGCGCCACCTTAGCGGGGCCAGGATACACAGCGGCGTCCGCCGCGCACCGTCGGTGAAAAAATTTAAATCCGCTGCATCCATGGGGCAGGCTGGCGGGTAGCCGCTCCGTTCCGCCGAAACACTCGGCTCACAACGGAGATGTCCCATGAAGGTCTCGACCCTGACGCTCTCGACCCTGGCCCTGGTGCTGGCCGCCACCTCTGCCCAGGCGCAGACCGTGGCCGCCTTGGTGGGCGACAAGACCATCGCGCTGGTGGACGTGAAGACCCTGAAGGCCGGCAAGGCCATGACCGTCTCCGGTATCGACGGCGCCGTGCTGGGCCTCGATGTGCGCCCCGCCGACGGCAAGCTTTATGCCCTGTTGGCCGACGGCACCGTGGTGACCCTCGACCCCACCACCGGCGCCGCCACCAAGGTCTCCAAGCTGGAGACCACGCTGAAGGCCGGCACCCTGGCCACGGTGGATTTCAACCCGGTGGCCGATCGGCTGCGGGTGATCGGCAGCGACGGCACCAATCTGCGGGCCAATGTGGATGACGGCAAGGTCACCACCGACGGCGCGCTGAAGTTCGCCGAGACCGACATGCACAAGGGCGAGACCCCCAAGGTGGTGGCCGGGGCCTATACCAATGCGGTGAAGGGCGCCAAGGAGACCGCGCTCTATGACGTGGACGCCACCATCGGCGGCCTGCTGAAGCAGGCGCCGCCCAATGACGGCGTGCTCACCGCCGTGGGCAAGCTGGGGGTGGCCGGCCCCACCTATGCGTTCGACATCGTCACCCTGGCGGACGGCACCAATGCCGGCTGGCTGATGGCCGCCGACACCCTCTACAAGGTGGATCTGGCGACGGGCAAGTCCACCAGCGTCGGCAAGATCACCGGCCTTGGCGGGGCGGTGCGCGACATCGCCATCCTGCCGGCCATGTGAGCCCCCTGCCGTGACGGGCGGCGCCCCCGGCGGGGGCGCCGCGTTACAAAACGTCTTGTTTTGACCACGCGGTGCAACAGGGCCTGGCTAGCGTGATGGCGTCCATCTGCAACAAGGACGACATCATGAAAAAGACGTTCGTACTCGCGTCCCTCTTCTGCGCCGCCGTGGCCGGGGCCGCCGCCACCCTTCCCGCCCGCGGCGCAGCCAATGGCGGCGCGGCGCCGCAGACCCCCCCGACGCTGGAAAGCTGCACCCTCGCCCCCGCCATGGGCGCCCCGTTCCTGGGGCAATATGATCCGGCGCGGGCGCGGCTGATCGTCGGTGCGATGCTGGCGGCGCAGGAGACCGCCATCGGCATCACCCCGGCGCAAGTGCCGGTGTGGCGGGCCTATACGGTGGCGGTGATCGCCATGCTGCCCACCGGCGAGCGGCTGGCGCTGTGGCAGGCACAGCAGGCCAAGGAACCGCGCAAGCCGTTCGCCGTGCCCGAAGCGATCGCGGATACGCTGCTGGCCAAGGCCGAGGGCGCCCGCAAACTGAAGGACGCGATCACCGCTCTGCGCGCCGCCCTCACCCCCGAGCAGATGAAACTGGCGGAACTGCCGCAGGAGCGGCTGATGGGGCATCTGGGGGATCTGATCGCGGCCCGCCAGTCGGAGATGGCCGCCCCGCCCGCCGGCTGCGGCCCCTACTGAGCCCAAACCAGAACGCCCGGCGCTCCGTCTGGAGCGCCGGGCGTTCTGCTGTGTGGGATGAGCTGCCGAAGCTTCAGCGCTCGAAGCTGCGGGTGCGGGTGGCGACCCCGCCGTTCGGCCCCACCGTGGTGCGGGTGGAACTGCACTCCCCGCCGCCGCAGGTGCGGGTCTGCACCGTGGCGCCGCCATAATAGCCGGTGCTGCCGCGCACGCTGGTGCAAGACCCGCCGCCGCAATTCACCGCCGCCCCGTGGGAGGTCACGCGCGGCGCGCCATAGGGCGGATAGCTGCCCCAGCGGCCATACCAGGGATAGGCGCGGTAATAGGTGTCCCAATAGGTGCGGTCGAAGCCCACCACCACCACGCCCACCCGGGGCGCCACCGGCGCGGTGAGCACCACCGGGGCGCCCTGATAGACCACCTGGATATAAGGCGCGGCCACCCAGCCGCGATACGGCCCATAGCCCACGTCACACCACGTATATCCGGGCAGGCAGCCATAGGTGACGATGGGGGTCGCCGCCGGCACCACGGTGACCGCCGGATAGGCGGTGGAGGGCCCGGCCCGCAGATTGACATTGCTCACCGCCACCGCGCCGGTGGCCGCGGACGCCATGCCCGCCGACGCGGCCAGGATCACGGCCGCCACAACGCACGTCTTTCGCATGTTCGAACCCTTTCTTCACGCCCCGCGCGCGCCCGGATCCGGACGCCGCCGCTGCGGGGCGGGGGCTCACTTAGGGGCATGGGCTTTGCGGGCGTGATGCAGGTTTGTGGCGTTTTGTAACGGGGGAGCGTTGCTGCGGGCGATGGCAGTGGGCCGAAAATTGACGGTTCGGCCAAGGGGGTGTATTTTCTGCTCAGATCGCTGGTGATTGAGCGTGTGAAGAACCAGCGCCACCCGTGTTCACGGGTTCTTCCCGTATGGGGAGAGCAGCCCGAAAGGGTCAAGAGCTTCGCTCCGAGGCGTATGCCGGATGGCCCCGAAAGGGGCCATTTCCGTATCTGAGATATGGACCATTGCCCTCAAATGCGAGGCCTCGGGCGGTTTCGGTCGGCGATCTTCTTCGGATGCCGGTTTTCGCAGCGAAGCCTGACCAGATGCTTGAATTTCACCGATCCAAAGGTATCCGGCGCCTTGGTGTGGCAAAAATAGGCGGATCGGATCTTCATATGCAGATCGAACGGGATGCCGGTCACGCGATCAAGCGTGAATATGATCGCATATAATCTCACCTGTCCGGTGTCGGTATGTAATGGCAGTTGTGCATAGCGATCATTTCCGCTCAGCATCCAAGTGATCTGGTTGGGGAAGCTATTGATCAGTTCGCGCAGAGCGAGAGAGGCCTCATACCGTGCGGGGCAGAAATATCCTGGATTTCGGCTGCACCCGGGGAAGATCCCCGTTGATGTATCGCTCGGCTCCGCATCTCTGGTGAAGACGTGGTCGCTGAAGGTGACAACGAGCCGCCGGGACACAGCGCCAGAATCCACGACTTCCAATGAAAGCTCATCCAGATGATCGAAGGTATAGGTTCGATCTGCAGTCTGGAACGCTGGCCAAACTGATTTTTGGATATAGCGGTGCGCCATTGGCGAGAGAGGGGCCTTGCGTTTCACCGGTGCGGTGAAAAAGATGTCGAAATTCGACTTTGATATGAAGTCTGCATTTCGAACTATTGAAGCAGAAATACAATTTTTGTCATCTGGTCTTTCAATCGCGCGGGCATTTGTGCCCGCCCCCCTCACCCCAGATACCGCCCCGGCGAGACCCCGAACGCGGTCTTGAACATGGCGATGAAGGCGCTCGGCCCCTCGAAGCCCAGCGCGTCGGAGATGCGGTTGACGCTCTCGCGGGCGGCCAGCATCTCCAAGGCGCGGAACAGCTTGGCCTGACGGCGGAAGGTGCGCAGGCTGAGGCCGGATTCGGCCTTGAAGCGGCGCTCCAGGGTGCGGGCGGACAGGCCGAGGCCAGCGGCCAGCTCCGGCACCGGGCGCACATCCGCCGGATCGGCGAGGATGGCGCGGGCGAGGGCGCGCAGCGGCGCGCTCGCCGGCATGGGCAGCCGCAGCGGCGCCACGGGCGAGGCGGCGATCTGGTCCAGCAGCACCGCCACCAGCCGCCCGGCGGGGCCGGCCTCGTCATAGTCCGGCGGCAGTTCCGTCACCGCCTCCAGCAGATTGCGCAGCAAAGGCGAGACCTGCACCACCGCCATGGCGGCGGGCAGGGCCGCGGCGGCGTCGCGGCGCACATAGAGGGTGCGCAGGCGGGTGGAGGCCAGATGCCGGGTGGCGTGCAGGGTATCGGGCGGAATCCACAGCGCCCGTTCCGGCGGCACGAAGAAGGTGCCCTCCGCCGCGCTCACCGCCATGGCGCCATCCAGCACCGCCAGCAATTGGCCGCGGGCGTGGCTGTGGGGATGTTTGCCCTCGCCCCTTGTGCCATCGGCCATGAAGGTCACCACCCGCCGGGGCCGGTCCGGCACCGGCATGTCCACCACGAAGCCGTTGGGGTTTTCCGCGGGTGGAGCCGGCGGGGTGGCCGCGCGGGGCTTTGGCGTGAGGGTCATTCAGGGCCATCCGGCGCGCCGTGGGTGTCGCTTCACAGCAACTTTTCGGCAGACTAGCGCTAACAGCGCCTCCCTGTCGCCTCCTATCCTGGTTGCGATGCAACGGCGGTCCGGCCCTGCGCCCAGGGTTCGGATGCTGCCCAGAGGGGAGAGCCACCATGCGGTCCACGGTGATCGGCGGCGCCATGCTGCCCCACGCCCCGCAATTCTTCACCCAGCCCGACACCGAGGACAAGGCCACCATCGCCGCCGTGCAGGCGGCCGGCGCGGCCATCGGCGAAAAGCTGAAGGCGCTCGATCCTGATCTGTGGATCATCTTCTCCAATGACCATGCGGAGCAGTTCTTCCACACCGCCGCCCCGCCCTTCACCATCCATGTGGGCGGGGAGGCCTCGGGCGCATTCGCCGGGCGGGAGTTTCATTGGCCGGTGCCCAGCGCCATCGGCTTCGAACTGGTGCGCGAGATGTATCGCCAGGGCTTCGACCCTGCTTTCAGCTCCACCGCCAAGATCGACTATGCCATCGGCATTCCGCTCACCCATCTGGGCGTCACCGCCCCGGTGCTGCCGATCTATGTGAATGCCTATCTGCCGCCGCAGCCCACCATGGAGCGCTGCTATGCCTTCGGCCAGGCCATCGCCCGGGCGGTGACCACCTTGGGGCTGCGCACCGTGGTCATCTGTTCGGGGGGCATGTCGCATTTCCCCGGCACCGACCGCTATTCCAATCCCGAACTGGACTGGGACAATGCCGCCTTCGCCAAGCTGAAGGCCGGCAATCTCAAATCGCTGATCGGCTATGACGAGGCCGAGCTGGACGCCACCGGCAATATCGAATTGCGCTGCTGGGCCTGCGGCGCCGGGGCGCTGGGAGAACGGGTGCCGGACCTGGTGTCCATGGACCCCTCCTGGCATCACAATTATGCATCCCTGGGCTGGTATGAGCCCAAGACCACCGACCATGAGGCCCATTATCCGGCGCTCAAGCCGGAGCTGGTGGAGCTGGTCACCGCTTTGCATGCGCTGGCCCACGATGCCGCCAAGCGCGAGGCCTATCTGGCGGACCCGGTGGCCTACGCCGCCGGCTTCAAATTGCCGGAGGCGCAGCGCGCGGCGCTGATCGCGCTCGATGTGCCGGCCATGGTGGCCATGGGCACCCATCCTCTGGTGCCGTTCCTCGCCAACATGCAGATCCAGCGCCTGCGCCCCCGCGCGGCGGAGTGAGAGCCATGATGACCGTGTCCATCAGCGCAGTACCCGTGAGCCCCGCTTCCCCGCCCCTGACGGCCGGCGGCCTGCCGCGCCTCATGTCCTTTGTCGGCGGTGGCACCCTCGATCACGGCGGGCCGAGCCTGGATCTGGTGCGCCCGCAGGATGGCGCCGTGCATGCGGTGCTGGTGGAGGCGGGCGCGGCGGGCGTGGCTCCGGCGGTGGCGGCCGCGCAGGCGGCCTTCCGTGCCCATCGCAAGTCCACCTTGCACCAGCGCGCGCACTGGCTGAAGGCGGCGCAGGCCGCTCTGGAGCAGGAGGCGGAGGCCATTGCGCAATTGATCAGCGCCGACGTGGGCAAGCCGATCCGCATGGCAAGGTTCGAGGCCCGGCGGGCGGCGGACTTCATCGGCGCCTGCGCGGCGGCGGTGCTGGATCTGGGCGGCACGGTGGTGCCGGTGGATGCGGCGGCGGCGGGGGCCGGGCATTTCGGCTTCACCCGCAAGGTGCCCTATGGGGTGGTGGCGGCCATCACCCCGTTCAACGCCCCGGCCAATCTGCTGGTGCAGAAAGTGGCCCCGGCCATTGCGGCGGGCAATGCGGTGGTGGTGAAGCCCGCCCCCGCCGGCACCCGCACCGCGCTGGCGCTGGCGCAGCTGTTCCTGGCGGCGGGCTGGCCGGAGGGGCTGTTCAACGTGGTCACCGGCGATCGCGACACCGCTCTGGCGCTGGCCGGGGCCGAGGGGGTGGCGGCGGTGAGCTTCACCGGCGGCACCAGCGCGGGGGAGGCGGTGGCGCGGGCGGCGGGCATCCGCAAGTTCGCCTCGGAACTGGGCTCGAACGCCGCCAATATCGTCATGGCCGACGCCGATCTCGACGATGCCGCCGGCAAGATCGCCGCCGCCGCCTTCGAGGCCAGCGGCCAGCAGTGCATCTCCGCCCAGAGGGTGCTGGTGGAGGCATCGGTGTTCGAGGCCTTCGCCGCCAAATTCGTCGCCGCCGCCGCCGCCCTCAAGGTGGGGGCGGTGGAGGACATGGCCACCGATGTGGGCCCCATGGTCCACCGCGCCGCCGCCGACCGGGTGATGGCCATGTGCACCGAGGCCATCGCCGCGGGCGCCCGCTATCGGCTGGCACCGACCCAGGACGGCTGCCTGGTCTCCCCCGCCATCCTGGCCGGCGTCACCGCGTCCATGCGGCTGTGGCAGGAGGAGGTGTTCGGCCCGGTGGCGGTGCTGGTGCCGTTCACCGGGGTGGAGGAGGCCCTGGCGTTGGCCAATGACAGCCCGTTCGGCCTCCAGGGGGCGGTGTTCACCGCTGGGCTGGCCACGGCCATGCGCTTCTCGGAGGATTTCGAGGTGGGGGCGCTGTGGGTGAACGAGGCCAGCCGCTTCCGGCTGGACATGTATCCGTTCGGCGGCATGAAGCGCTCCGGCACCGGCCGGGAGGGGGTGCGCGCCGCCATCGAGGAACTGTCACAGGTGAAATTCACGGGGCTGCGCCTATGACACAGGGTGTCGCAAATGGGGAATTGCGGGGCGATCCGTGTCTGAACCTGCGTCAGGTGCTGCGCAACAGCGTGGCGGTGCGCGCCCCGAAGGTGATTTCCGCCGCCACCTCCGCCTCCGCCGCCGCCGGCGCCCAGGCCTATGCCCAGGGCGGAAACGCCTTCGACGCCGCCCTGGCCGCCTGCTTCATGGACACCATCACCTTGCCCATGAAGTGCGGTCTGGCGGGGGATCTGGTGGCGCTCATCCGCCGCGCCGGCGGGCCGTTCGAGGCCCTGGTCAGCGTCGGCGCCGGGCCGCTGGCCCTGGCCGCCGGGGGCCGGATGGAGCGGGTGGGGCCGCGCTCCGTGGGGGTGCCGGGGGCACCGCAAGGCTTTGCCAAGCTTCATGAATTCGCCACGCTGGAGCTGGAGCAGCTCACCGCCCCGGCCATCGCCGCCGCTGCCATGGGCGTGCCCTGGACCGGGGCGGCGCTGTCCTATCTGATCGAGGCGAAGGGCCTGCTGGCGACCTATAGCCCGGGCCATCCCTATGCCCCCGGCGGGCGGATGCCGGCGGTGGGCGAGCTGCGCATCCTGCCCGGCCTCGGCCGCTGGCTGGCCCTGTTCGCCCGCCATCGCGAAGCCCTGTTCGAGACCGAAGCCGGCGCCGCCCTCCTCGCCGCCCTCACCCCCCGCGGCGGCCTCCTCTCCGCCGCCGACTTCCGCCAGCGACCGGCCCGGATGCTGGTGCCGGCCATCGGCGATGTGGCCCCGGGCCTGCGCCTGAGCGCGACCCCGCTGCCGACCCACGGGCCGCGGCTGATCTCAACGGTGGCAACGGTTCTGGTTGGATCCAGCGACCCCGTCACCGCCGTGCGCGGCGCCCGCGCTGACGCCCGCCGCGCCGGCCTGGAGCCCTCCGACGGGGGCACCACCCTGGTCATCGCCGCCGATGACGCGGGCAATGTGGCGGTGGTCCTGCACAGCAATTCCTTCCCGCAATTTGCCTCCGGCATCGTGCTGGATGACGGCCTGATCCTCAACAACCGCCCCGGCCGCGGCTTCGACCTCACGGCCCCGCCCGGTGCCGCCAATGCCCCTGCCGCCGGCAAAGTGCCCTGGACCACGGTGCACGCCTGGGCCTTGGAGACGGACGGCCAGACCTTCGTCGGCGCCACCCCCGGCGGGGTGAACCAGATGCCGTGGAACGTGCAGAGCGTGCTCGCTTTGGCGGCGGGCGAGGATCCCGCCGGGGTGGTCACCGCCCCGCGCTGGGCGCTGGATGCGCAGGACGTGCTCTCCGCCGAACCGGGCGCGCTGCCGGAGGGAATCCTACCGGATAAATCCTTGGAAGAATTGGAGTTAAGATCGGTGCAGCAGGTGGCGGCTCTGTCGGGAGACGGCGGGCTGCATGAACTTGCGGCGGACCCGCGCACCGGTGGGCGGGCCATCGGTCTCTATGGAGGGCGGGCACCATGAAGGTTGGCATCATCGGCTTCGGCGCCATCGGCGCGACCCTGCTGCGGTCGTTGCAGGCCGATCCCTCGGGCGTGGCCAAGGTGGCAGCGGTGCTGGTGCGGGCCAGCGGCCTGGACCGGGCCCGGTCCCTGGTGCCGCACGGTATTGTGGTGACCAGCGATTTCAATGCCTTCCAGGGATTGGGCCTCGGCGCGGTGGCGGAATGCGCCGGCCATCAGGGGCTCGCGGCCTACGGTCCCCAGGTGCTGGCCGGGGGCTGCGATCTGGTGGTGGCCTCGGTGGGGGCCCTTGCCGATCCGGCCCTGGAGGCGGCTCTGCGTGCGGCGGCAGCCATTGGCGGGCGCCTCGTCATTCCCGCCGGCGCCGTGGGTGGGCTGGATGTGCTGGGGGCGGCGCGGCGGGCCGGACTGTCCGAGGTGCGCTACATCTCCCGCAAGGCGCCCAAGGCCTGGGTTGGTACCCCGGCCGAACAGGCGGTGGACCTGGCAGCCCTGACCGAGCCGGCCACGGTCTTCACCGGCACCGCACGGGCGGCGGCGCTCAGCTTTCCGCAGAACGCAAATGTGGTGGCGGCGGTGGCCCTGGCGGGGCTCGGCTTCGACCTGACGCAGGTGACTTTGGTGGCGGACCCGCGGGCAACCGGCAACCGCCATCTGGTGGAAGCGGAAGGCACCTTCGGGCGCATCGCCATCGAGGTGGAGGGCCGCACCCTGCCTGAGAATCCCAAGACCTCCATGCTGGCGCCCTATAGCTTGGCGCGCGCTGTGCTCAACCTCGATGCGCGCGTGGTGATCTGAACGGACGAGAGGGCGGAGCCTCTATCCCCTTTCGGCCAAGGTGGTGCTGAGCGGGCGGGCAATGTCCCCTGCGGCAGCTGGGCCTTTAGTCCGTCCGGGACCCTGCAGAGATGGCGCTTTAGCCATCAGATGCCGCGCGTGGATGGGCCTGCGGCCGCCTATTTCTGCTGCAATTGCCTAGGCATTGCGCGAGATCAAAATTCTTACAAAAAGCATTGCCGACCATCGGAAAGTTTGTCAGCATACTTACGTTCTCAGCAGATGAGTGCGTGGCATGAAGATGGTGGAACGGGTGATTGTCGCAGGGGCCGGGCCGGTGGGTGCTGTCATGGCCCTGGCCCTGGTGAAGAAGGGCATCCCGGTGCTGCTGCTGGAGGCCGATGCGGAGCCGCGGGAGGACCAGCGGGCCGCCACCGTGCATCCGCCGACCGTGGCCATGCTGGCTGAACTGGGCCTCAAGGACGACGCCTTCGAAACCGGCCTGCAATCACCCATCTTTCACTTCCGCGACCGCATCACCGGCGATCTGGTGGCAGTATTCGACGTGAAGGTGCTGGAAGGCGAGGTGGAGTATCCGTTCGTGCTGCAATGGGAGCAGTACAAATTGGTGCGGGCGGTGCTGAAGCAACTGGCTGACAGTCCTCTTGCGGAGGTGCGCTTCTCCACCAAGCTCATGGATCTCGGCCAGACCGACGACAAAGTCGAAGCCACCGTCGAAAACCAGGACGGGGACACCGAGCTTTTCCAGGCCCGCTACATCATCGGCACCGATGGTGGCCGCAGCACGGTCCGGCGCCTGGCGCAGATCGCGTTCGAGGGCTTCACCTGGCCCGAGCGCTTCATCAAGATCGGTACCCGCTTTGATTTCATCGAGGCGGGCACCGGCTATTGCACCCGCAACTATTTCTCCGACCCGGACGAGTGGCTGAACCTGTTCAAGGTGAAGGCGGATGGCGAGCCGGGGATCTGGCGCGGGATCTTCCCGGTGCCGGCCCATGAGGCCGACGAGGACGCCATGAGCATGGACGGGGTGCAACGGCGCCTCCAGAAGCTCTACCCCAAGGATGGCGACTACGACATCGCCTACCATGCGCTCTATGCGGTGCATCAGCGGGTGGCCAAGACCTTCAACCATGGCCGGGTCTTTCTCGCCGGCGACAGCGCCCATGTGAACAATCCCATCGGCGGCATGGGCATGAATGGCGGCATCCATGACGCCATGAACCTCGCGCAGAAGCTGGCCGACGTCTGGTTCGGCCGCGCGACGCCGGAGGTGTTCGATCGCTACACCCGCCAACGCCGCAAGGCGCAGGTGGATTTTGTCCAGGCACAGTCGATCCAGAACAAGAAATCGCTGGAGGAGCGGGATCCCGCTGCCCGGCAGAAGACATTCGAAAACCTGCGCCGCGTGTCTGAGGATATCGAGCTGCACAAGAAGTTTCTCTATCGCAGCTCGCTGTTCGACAGCCTCAACGAGGCCAATGCGGTGGCCTGATCGCGTTTGTTGCGCCTTCGGTTTCGGGTGGGAGGGTGAGGGCTCATGTCGGCAGAAGCGGACACCGAAAGCTGGATCGGCGCGCGGCTGCTGCGCAAGGAGGATGGACGCCACCTCCTGGGCGCCAGCACCTTCGTGGCCGACATCCGCATGCCGCGCCTGCTGGACGTGGCCTTCGTGCGCAGCCAGATGGCCCATGCGGGCCTGATCGACATCATAAAGCCGGAGGGCGCGCAGGACCGCGTCTTCACCTTCGCCGACCTGGCCCCGCTCAAGGTGCTGGAAGCCGGCCCGGAACTGGCGGCCTTCCGCCAGAGCCCTTATCCGGCCCTGGCTCAAGGCAAGCTGCGGTTCGTCGGCCAGCCGGTGGCAATGTGTGTGGCCGCGAGCCGTGGGGCGGCGGAGGACCTGGCGGACCAGGTGCTGGTGGAAGCCGAGGAACTGGACGCGGTGGTGGATGCGGTGGCGGCGCTCAGGCCCGGTGCGCCCTTGCTGTTCGACACGTGGCCCGACAACGCCTTCATCCATGCGGACGTAAATGAAGGCGACATCGCCTCTTTGGCGCAGGCACCGGTGCAGATCCGCCGCCAGTTCAAGATGAACCGGCAGGCCACGGTCTCCCTCGAAGGGCGCGGCGTGCTGGCCTATTGGGACCATCGGCTGGATGAACTGGTGGTGTATCTCTCCACCCAGGGGCCGCATGTGATGCGGTTGGGCCTTGCGGAGGCCCTCGGCCTGCCGGAGCATAAATTGCGCGTCGTGGCCCCGGATGTGGGCGGCGGCTTCGGCGGCAAGAACCGGTTGATGCCTGAGGAGATCGCCGTCGCGGCGCTGGCCCTGAAATTGCGCCGGCCGGTGCGGTGGATCGAGGATCGGCGTGAGCATCTGATCGCCTCGGTCCATGCCCGCGAGCATCATTACGACATCACTTTGTTCGCCGACCGGGACGGCATCCTCCTGGGCCTGAAGGGCGAGGTGCATATCGATAGCGGCGCCTATGCGCTGTGGCCCACCGGCAGCTTCATGGAAGCCAGCATGGCGGCCCGAAACCTGCCCGGCCCCTATCGCATGCGGCATCTGGCGGTGACCACCCACACGGTGGCCACCAACAAGGCGCCCATGGGCCCCTATCGCGGCGTGGCCCGTCCCGGCGCCTGCTTTGCCATCGAGCGGGCGGTGGACGAACTGGCGCACGAGATGGGGATGGAACCGTTGGAACTGCGCCGCCGCAATCTGGTGAGCGCGTCCGACATGCCTTATCGCACCGCCGGCGGCCTGCGGCTGGATACCGGCGACTATCCCAGGGCGCTGTCCGAAGTGGCGGACATGGTGGATGTGCCGGCACTGCGTCGCCGCCAGGCCACGGGCGAAGACGATGGCCGCCGCATCGGCGTGGGCTTTGCGGTCTATACGGAACAGAGCGGCCATGGCGCCGCGGAATGGACCAAGCGCCGCTCCCGCGTGGTCCCCGGCTATGAGAGCGCCACGGTCCGCATGCTGCCCGATGGCACCGTGCACCTGCTGGTGGGCATCCAGAACCATGGGCAGGGCCTGGAGACCACCCTGGCGCAGATCGCCGCCCATGAATTGACCCTCGACCCCGCCGATATCTCCGTGCGTCATGGGGATACGTCCGTGTCGCCATTCGGCTTCGGCACCTTTGCCTCGCGCTCCATCGTCTTCTCCGGCGGAGCGGTGGCGAAGACCTGTCGGCTCGTGCTGGAGAAGGCGCGTCACATCGGGGCTCATCTGCTGCAGACCGACTATGCCCAGACCCATGTGGCGGACGGCGTGGTGCATGGCCCCTCCGGCAAGGTTTCGCTGGCCGAGATCGCCCGGGCCGCCACCATCCGCCAGGAACTGCTGCCGCAGGGCATGACCCCGTCCTTGGAAGCCACTGCCAGCTACGAGCCCGAAGAGTCCGGCGGGTTCTTCTCCTATGGCGCCCATGCGGTGGTGGTGGCGGTGGAGCCGCAGACCGGCGTGGTCTCCATCCTCGACTACGCCATCGCCGAGGACTGCGGCACCATGATCAATCCCCTGATCGTGGATGGGCAGATCATCGGTGGCGTGGCGCAGGGCATCGGCACCGCGCTCTATGAAGAAATCCCCTATGGCGAGACCGGCCAGCCGCTGGCCACCACCTTCGGCGACTACATGGTGCCATGCGCACCCGAGATCCCGCCGCTGCGCATCCGCCATTTGGTGACGCCGGCGCTGGGGACGGAATATGGCGTGAAAGGCATGGGGGAGGGCGGCGCCATCGCCCCCCCGGCGGCCATCGCCAATGCCATTGCCGACGCCTTCCGCGATGTGGGGGCCAAATTCTGTGAGACCCCGCTTACCCCGCGCCGGGTTTCGGATGCGGTGGCGCTGGCCTGCGGAGAGCTGCCATGAAGCCCGCGCCCTTCGCTTATGCCCGTCCCGCCGATCTTGCCGCCGCCACAACCCTGCTGGCGCAAGGGGATGGCGCGGCCATGGCCATCTCCGGCGGGCAATCGCTGCTGGTGCTCATGAGCCTGCGGCTCACCGCCATCGAGACGCTGGTGGATCTGTCCCGCCTGCCGGACCTGAAGCGGGTGGAAGAGACCGCGACCGAGGTGTTCCTTGGGGCGGCGACCACCCATGCCATGGTCGAAGATGGGCGGGTGCCGGATCCCTCGCGGGGATTGATGGCGCAGGTCGCAGCCAAGATCGCCTACCGCGCGGTGCGCAATCTGGGGACCCTGGGCGGCAGCGTGGCGCTGGCGGACCCGTCAGCCGACTGGCCGGCCTGCCTGATGGCGCTGAACGCGCAGGCGGTGATCGTCGGTCCGGATGGGGCGCGCCGGGAGGCCGTGGAGGCCTTTGTGCGCGGACCCTACGAAACCTCGCTGGCCGCTGGCGAGGTCATCGCCGGCTTTGCCATCCCGCGGCTTGGACCCGGCGCCCGCTGGGGCGTTGCCAAGGTGGCGCGCAAGAGCGGGGCGTTTGCGGATTCCCTCGCCATCGTGGTGGAACCGGGAGAAGGAGCGCCGGCGCGGGTGGCGCTGGCGGGCACCAGTTCCCACGCGCAATTGCTGCCGCACGTGGCGGCCTATCTCGGCGGCGCGCCGGAGATCGACCCCGCCGCGCTGCGGGCGGCAGTGCGGGCGGACCTGACGCAGGTGGATCCCGATGCCGACCCCTACCGCCTGCGCTGCCATGGGGCGACCGTGCTGAAAGCCGTGATGGAGGCCCGCGCATCATGATGTCCATCACCCTGATGCTGAATGGCGAAGAGACGGTGCAATCCGTCGAGCCCCGCGCCATCCTCGCCGACCTGCTGCGCGAGGGCTGCGGCCTCACCGGCACCCACCTGGGCTGCGAGCATGGCGCCTGCGGCGCCTGCACGGTGGCGCTGGATGGCATGGCGGTGCGCGCCTGCGTGGTGCTGGCGGTGATGTGCGATGGCCGCACGGTGGAAACCATCGAGGGGACCCGCGGCGATCCGGTGATGGACGTCATCCGCCGGCACTTCCATGAACACCACGCCCTTCAGTGCGGCTTCTGTACCCCCGGCATGCTGATGATGGCGCGGGACATCATCGCCCGGCATCCCTGCCCGGACGAGGCGCTGATCCGGGCCCAGTTGAGCGGTCAGGTCTGCCGCTGCACCGGCTACATGGGCATCGTCGCGGCCATCCGCGCCGCCGCCGCAGAACTTCATCCCGAGGCCGCAGCGCGCCCCACCCTCACAAGAAATGCCTGAGGAAGGACAATCAAATGCGTCTTGATGCGTACACGCACCTGTTTCCCGCCAAGTATTTCACGCGCATGCAGGAGCTGGTCACCAACAAGGGCGCCATCAAGCGTTGGCTCAACCTGCCGACCCTGTGGGACGTGGAGGCGCGGCTGCGGATGATCGACAGCTTCGGCGATTACCAGCAGGTGCTGACCAATTCCATGCCGGCGGTGGAGTTCGTCGCGGGTCCCGACGTCTCCCCGGAGATCGCGCGCATCGCCAATGATGGCCTGGCGGAATTGGTGGCGAAATATCCCGACCATTTCCCGGCTTTCGTCGCGTCGCTGCCCATGAACAATCCGGAAGCCGCGGTGGCGGAAATCGATCGTGCGGTGGGGCAGTTGGGCGCCCGCGGGGTGCAGATCTTCACCAACGTCAACGGAAAGGCGTTGGACGGGGCCGAGTTCTTCCCCATCTTCGAGCGGATGGCGCACCATGATCTGCCGATCTGGCTGCACCCCTCCCGTGGGGCGGGCTTCTCGGACTATGCCGCCGAACCCAAGTCGCAATATGAGATCTGGTGGACCTTCGGCTGGCCGTATGAGACCAGCGCGGCCATGTCCCGGCTCGTGTTCTCCAAGACCTTCGAGAAACTCCCCAACCTCAAGATCATCACCCACCATATGGGCGCGATGATCCCGTTCTTCGAGGGCCGGGTCGGTCCCGGCTGGGACCAGCTCGGCAGCCGCACCGATGACGAGGACTATGAAGGCCTTCTGAAGTCCATGAAGAAGCGGCCGATCGATTACTTCAAGATGTTCTACGCCGACACCGCGTTGTTCGGCTCCAAGGCCGGCACCGAATGCGGGCTGAATTTCTTCAGCGCCGACCGTGCGGTGTTCGCCTCCGACTGCCCGTTCGATCCGGAAGGGGGCTACCAGTTCATCCGCGAGACGCTGGGGGTGCTGGACAGCCTGGATCTCTCCCCGGTCGACCGGGAGAAGATCATGGGCGGCAACATCCGCCGCCTGATGAAGCTTGCGTGAGTGAGGCGATCGTCAAAGGGGCCGGAACAGGCTCCGCCAACAACCTTCCACCAATTTTGCCAATCGCGAGAGGGGATCTCAGATGACCAAAGACGTGGTGACCGGGGTGCGCCCCGGCTGGAGCCGGCGGAGCGTATTGGGTGGGGCGGCAGCGGGGATCGGCGCCGTGGCGCTGGGCATGCCGTTCGTGGCCCGCGCCCAGACCAGCCGGGTGCGCATGAGCTTGGATTTCCGCATCTATGGCGGCAACTCGCCGTTCTTCTATGGCGCGGAGAAGGGGATCTTCAAGGATCTCGGGATCGACATTCAGCTGGACGGCGCCGCCGGCTCCGGCGAGGCGGTGCGGCGGGTTGCCGGTGGAACCCATGATTTCGGCTTTGCCGACGCCTCCACCTTGGTGGAGTTCAGCGCCCGGAATCCAGAGATATCGCCGAAATTCACCATGTGCATCTTTGACCGCTTTCCCGCGGTCGTCCTCAGCCTCAAGCGCAAGCCGGTAAAGACCTTGCAGGAGATGGTGGGGCTGAAGATCGGCACCGGAACCTCCGATGCGGGCTCGCGCATTCTCCCGGCTTTGTTGTCGCTCAACAAGATCGATCCCAAGACCATCAATTTCGTCACCGTGGACGTGAAGCTGCGCGACACCATGCTGCTGAAGGGGGAAGTGGATGCGGTGATCGCGTTTGATTACACCGCCATCTTCAACCTGGTGGAAGGCGGCGTGAAGCTGGAGGATATCACCCTCATCTACTTTGCGGACAATGGCTTCAACTTCCCTGGCAATGCCATTCTGGCCCCCCGCAAGACCATCGAGCAGGACCCGGATCTGGTGCGCCGCATGACGCTTGCGATCACCCGCAGCTGGGTGGGCGCCAACAAGGATCGCGCCGGCTGCATCGCCGCCGTCACCAAGCGCGAAAGCCTGCTCAATGCCGCGGTCGAGCGCCAGCGGCTGGACTGGGTGCTGGACAAGAACGTCATGACCGAAAATGTCCGCAAGAACGGGCTCGGTGCCGTCACCGATGCGCGGTTGGAAAGCGGCATCACGCTGCTGAAGGAGGGGTTCGGCCTGCCACAGGCGCCCACCGTGCCGAGCGTCTACGATCCGCGCTTCCTGCCGGACCTCGCCGAACGGCGGATGACCTGATGCGCACCGGCGTGCGAACAGGCCGGGGAGGCCGCTCATGAAACCCTTCGTGGAATTGGACGGGGTCGGCCTCAGCTACGGCGGCGCCAGTGGCATCAAGGCGCTTGAGCGCACGTCCATGGGCATTGGCAAGGGCGAGTTCGCGGCGGTGGTGGGACCGTCCGGCTGCGGCAAGTCCTCGCTGATGAAGCTGGTGACGGGCCTGATGCCGCCCACCTCCGGCACCATCTCGGTGGCGGGCCATGCGGTGTCGGGGCCGCTGAAGATCGTCGGCATGGCGTTCCAGAACCCGACGCTGCTCCCCTGGCGGCCGCTGCTGTCCAACGTCATGCTGCCGTTGGAGATCGTGCAGCCGCATCGCGCGCGCCTGCGCCGGCATCGGGCGGAATATGTGGAACGGGCGCGCCGCCTGCTCGACACCGTGGGCCTCGCCGAGTTCGAGACCAAATTCCCCTGGATGTTGTCGGGGGGCATGCAGCAGCGGGCCAATCTGTGCCGCTCGCTGATCCATGATCCCGAACTGCTGATGCTGGACGAGCCGTTCGGCGCGCTGGATGCCTTCACCCGCGAGGAATTGTGGGGCGTGCTGCAGGAGGTCTGGATGGAGAAGCGCTTCACCTGCATCCTGGTCACCCATGATCTGCGCGAAGCGGCCTTCCTGGCCGACACCATCTACGTGATGAGCGCCCGGCCCGGCACGGTGGTCTCCACCCACAAGGTGGACCTGCCGCGTCCGCGCACGGTGGAAAGCACGTTCGAGCCGCGCTTTGTGGACCTGGTGCACACCGTCCGCAACGAGATCGCCCATGTGCGCAATGAGGCCAAGGCGTCTGGGACGCCTTCGGCCAAAGCGAAGGTGGCCTGACATGAGCGCACTCACCCGCCGCCGGTTGGAACTCCTGATGCCGTGGCTCGTGGCCATCGCCCTGTTGCTGGTCTGGCAGGGGCTGGTGATGGCGTTCCACGTCGAGCCGTTCGTGATGCCGGCCCCCACCGCCATCTTCGCGGCTTTCGTGCAATATCACGACACCATCCTGATGCATGCCTGGTACACGATGGTCTCCACCTTCCTCGGCTTCCTGCTGGGCATCGCGGTGGGACTGCTTCTCGGCATGGCGATCGGCTCCTCGCGGCTGGTCTATGCCGGTCTTTATCCGGTGCTCATCGGCTTCAATTCGGTGCCGAAGGTGGCCGTTGTTCCCGTGCTGGTGCTGTGGCTGGGCATTGGCCAGCCCACCGCCATCGTCACCGCCTTTCTGTTGTGCTTCTTCCCCATCGCCGTGAACGTCGCCACCGGGCTTGCCACCGTGGAGCCTGAACTGGAAGACGTGCTGCGCTCGCTGGGCGCTTCGCGGCTGGACATCCTGACCAAGGTGGGGCTGCCGCGGGCGATGCCGTATTTCTTCGCTTCGCTGAAGGTGGCGATCACCTTGGCCTTCATCGGTGCGGTGATCTCTGAGACCTTGGCGTCCAATGACGGCATCGGCTATCTGATGCTCCAGGCGTCGTCGCAATTTAGGGTTCCGCTGATGTTTGCGGGACTTGCGGTGATCGCCGCCATGGGAATCGTGACCTATGTGGTGTTTGCCATGATCGAGCGCCGGATGACCGGCTGGGCGGTGCGCGGCCAGAATTCCATGCCGCCGGGTGGCGGGTGAGCGCCCCCGAGGCGCCGGCCCGCCCGGCCCGAGCCGCCGCACGCAAACCGCGCGTGGCCGCCATCCCTCTCCCATCGGTGGGCGCCGCCGCCACGATGGCGGCGCTCGCCCCCGCCGCGCCGGTCAATGCCGTCACCACGCCGGTGGAGGGGCTGGTTTCCCTATGGGCGCGGTCCGGATTCCTGGTGCGCCGCTTGCACCAGATCAGCGTCGCCATCTTCATGGAGGAGATGGCCGAACTGGATCTGACGCCGGTGCAGTTCGGGGCCATGAGCATCATTGCCATGAACCCCGGCATCGAGCAGTCGGCGGTGGGCAGCGAACTGGGGATCGACCGCGCCAACAATGCCGATGTGCTCACCCGGCTGGAGAAGTCCGGCCTGATTGCGCGCCAGACCGCGGCCCATGACCGACGCACCAATTGCGTGTTCCTGACCGAGCCGGGGCGGGTCATGGTGCTGGAAGCCAATACCCGGCTCGCGCGCATCCAGAAGCGCTTCCTCGGCCCGCTCACCGCAGCGGAGCGCAAGGCGTTCCTGTCGCTGATGGACAAGCTGATTGCCGAGAACAATTCCTTAGGGCGCACGGTCCTGCGGCTGACGGATCGGTGAGGGCGCCCGAAAACCGGCGCCACGCGGCGGCGGCGTGGTCTAGCGGCGGGCGCCGCCTGCGGCGCGGGGGCGCAGGGCGCCCATGGCGCCATCGGCAATGGCCTGCGGCAGCACGAAGGGGCCCGGCGGCACCGCATTGACCCGCGCCGCCACATGGAAGGCGGCGCCCAGGAGATCGTCGGTGATGACGCTTTCCGGCGGGCCGTAGGCCAGCAGCGCGCCGCCCACCAGCACCGCCATGCGGTCGGCCACCATGGCGGCCAGATTGAGATCGTGCAGGACGGCGAGCACCGCGCCGCCGGCATCCGCATGGGCACGGGCTTCGCGCAGCACCAGCAATTGATGGGCAAGATCCAGGCTGGCGGTGGGCTCGTCGAGCAGCAGATAGCGCGGCTTGTCCGGATCCATCACCTCCACCTGCGCCAAGGCGCGGGCCAGTTGCACCCGCTGCCGCTCGCCGCCCGACAGCGTGTCGTAGCCCCGTGTGGCAAAGCCGGGCAGGTCCACCCGTTCTAGCAACCGGGCAATGCGCGCACCACTACGGGCGCCGGTTCCGAGCAGGCCGATGCTCACCACCTCCGCCACCCGGAAGGCAAAGGCCACTTCGGCGGATTGCGGCAGCACCGCGCGTCGCCGCGCCAGCGCCGCGGGCGGCATGTGCGCGAGGTCGGTGCCATCCAGATGCACCCGCCCATGGCTGGGGGCGACCTCGCCGGCCATGAGCTTGAGCAGGCTGGACTTGCCCGCCCCGTTCGGCCCCACCAGCACGGTGACCGTGCCGGGATCAAGCGCCAGGGAGACCTCGCGCACGATGGCGCGGCCTTGAAGGGTCAGGCTTACGGCGTCGGCACGGTACATGGCATCATCCGATGACGCGGCGGCGTAGCAGCAGCCAGAGGAAGAAAGGCGCGCCCACGAGAGCGGTGACCACTCCGAGCGGCAGTTCCGCCGGCGCGGCGATGAGGCGCGCGAGGATGTCCGCGCCCAGCAGCACGGCGACCCCGAGCAAAGCGGAGGCCGGCAGCAGCACCCGGTGTCCCGGCCCCAGCGACATGCGCACCAGATGCGGCACCACCAGCCCGACGAAGCCGATGACGCCGGCCGCCGCCACCGAGGCACCCACGCCCGCCGCCACCGCCAGGATGGCGATGCGCTTCAGCCGCTCCACCGGCACCCCCACATGGAAGGCTTCCGCCTCCCCCAGGGCCAGGGCATCGAGGCCGCGGGCCAGCAGGGGGCCGATGGCCAGCAGCACCGCCACGAACGGCGCCACCAGGGCCACTTTGGACCAGGTGGCGCCGCCGAGGCTGCCCAGGGTCCAGAACACGAATTCGCGCGATTGCTGCTCGCTGGAGATGAACACCAGCAGGCCGGTGCCGGCGCTGGCCAGGGCGCCCAGCGCCAGCCCCGCGAACAACAAGGTGGCCACCGACATGGTGCCGCCGCGCATGGCGAGGCGGGCGATCAGCAAGGTGGTCAGGAGGCTGCCCAGGAAGGCCGCCAGCGGCAGGCCGAGGCTTTGCCAGCCGGCGGGCAGCATCTCGATCAGCGGCGCCCCCAGGACGATCCACGCCACCGCCGCCAGCGCCGCGCCGGGGGCGACCCCGACGAGGCCGGGATCGGCCAGGGGATTGCGGAACACGCCTTGCATCACCGCCCCGGCCATGGCGGTCCCCGCCCCGGTCAGGGCGCCCAGCACCGCGCGGGGCAGACGGATATCGAGCACCACCATGCGCTCGCGGGCGGCGCGGCCGATCTCTTCCGCCGGGACCGAGAACGCATCCCCAAGGATGGCCAGAACCCGCGCCGGGGTGATGCTGACCGGGCCGAGGGCCAGCGCACCGATGAAGGCCAGGCCGGCGAGGACGGCGCAGGCGGCGATGCCCAGCGCCGCGCCGCTGCGCCCGGCGCGATGAGCCGGCGCGTCGGCCTCGATGTCGCTTTCCATCCCGCGCTCCTGCATCAGCGTGGAGGTCATGGGTTGGGCTCGCTGGACCAGGAGTGCTTGGCCAGCGGAGCGAGGCGGGCATTGGTACGGATGGCCATGGCCAGCTCCCGCGCCGCCTGCGGCGTGCGCGGCCCGAAGCCGAGCAGATAGGATCCGGGCAAGGTCACCAGCCGCTTGTCCTTGGCGGCGGGCGTGCCCTTGAAGGCGGGCAGCGAGAAGATGAGATCCGCCGGCAAGGCCTGGCCACCGCCGCTCATGACCACCACCGCGTCGGGCTCGGCGGACAGGGTCACCTCGTCGCCGGCGGGCTTGTAGCCCTTGACGGCGGCCATGGCATTGTCGATGGCGGCGAGGCGGAACATGGCGTCGGCGCTGGTGCCGGACCCGCCCACGATCACATTTCCGCCCGCGGCGGAGAGCACGAACACCGCCTTGGGACGACGGCGCAGGGTCGCCACCTCCCGCGCCAGCTGGGCGAAATCGGCTCGCACTTCGGCGGCGAGGTCGGCGCCCTTGCGCGGAATGCCCACCGCCGCGGCCACCATCTCGATCTTGCGGATCACGCCCTCGGCGCTGTGGGCGTCGGGCACCACCACCACCGGCACCGAGGAATGCTCCAGCACCTCAAGCGCCTCGCGCGGGCCGGCGCCTTCGATGGCGATGATCAGGCTGGGGCCGACCGAGAGCACGCCCTCGGGCGCCAAGGTGCGGGAATAGCCCACGTTCGGCAGCGCGCGCGCCGCCGCCGGATAGGTGCTGGTCTGGTCCACCGCCACCACCCGCTCGCCGACGCCGAGGGCGAACAGGATCTCAGTGACCGAACTGCCGATGGCGACGATACGGGCGGTATCGCGCACTTCGACCACCCGGCCGGTGGCGTCGCGCACATGATGGGCGGCGGCGGGAGCCACCATGCCGGGGATCATGAACGCGGCGGCCAGAACGAGCGCGCGGAACGTGCCACGGGCCGCGATTCGCCGGGACAGCCGCGCGCTGCCGGCCCCGCAGGAAGGAGGATATTTGCGCATCTTCGAATTGTTCCAGTTCTTATCGCATCGAAAACTGAAAAGCAGCTTGGACTTTGATGCGATTATTTCGTGGCCAAAGCAAGTTTAGAGCTAATCAACTTGACCATTCCAAGGCAGGGCGTTAGCGGATGACACAAGCGGGGCGTTGCCGCCGGTTCTCCGGCTTGCCGTCCCTCGGTCACCATTCCTTTGGTGCGGGCCCAAGCGTATGCGCTCTCGCGTGCCGCGCGGGTCGTGCCCTAAGGGCATATGGAAATGATCGGTTTTGCGCCGGGGCGTTCGCCGCCTCGCATCCTGCCCGCCAAGCCCGATTCCGGGTGGTAGCCAGCCTGTCAGTTTTTGGAGGTTTTCATGGCTCCCCCGTCAGCGGGCACCGGCGTGCGCCCGTGCGCTCCTTCGTCTGCGCTCACAGGCCCTGCGCCATGGGCACATCACCGTCTTCAGGGCCTGTGCGGCGTGGCTGCCGTGGCGCTCCTCGCCTGCGGCGCGCTGGCCGCCGGCACCGGGGTCGCTCGCGCGCAGAGCGCGGCGCCGGCCTCCGCCAGCTATCCTGCCTCCTCCGCCCCGGCCATGGCGTCCGCCAGCAGCGGCGAGATCGCGCTCGATGCCATCACGGTAGTGTCGACTTATACCGAGATGCACGCCATCGACACGCTGGCAGGCGTGAGTACGGTGCGCGCGGAGCAATTGTCGCAGTGGCTTCCGGATCGCGCTGCCGACGTGTTCTTCGGCATGCCCGGCGTCACCGCCCTCCAGAACGGCAACAGCACCCAGACCTCGATCAATATTCGCGGCTTGCAGGACTTCGGCCGCGTGGCGGTGATCGTGGACGGGGCGCGGCAGAATTTCACCCAGCTTGGCCATGCCAATGCCGCCGGCTCCTTCTTCCTGGAGCCGGGCCTGCTGGCGGGTGTGGACGTGATCCGCGGCCCGGTGTCGAACATCTACGGATCCGGCGCCATCGGCGGCGTGGTCACCATGCGCACCAAGGATACCAACGATATCCTCAAGCCGGGCCAGACCTGGGGCGTGGAATCCACCGGCGAGTTCGGCTCCAATGGGCCCATGGGCTATGGCGCGCTGTTCGGCGCCGCCCGGGTGGGGCCGAATGTGGATCTGTTCTGGGGCGGCACCTATCGCAACCAGTCCGACTATGCCGACGGCAATGGCGATGACGTGCCCGGCACCGCCAATACCACCTGGACCGGCATCGCCAAGGCCACCTTCCGGCCGGCGGACTATCACGAGGTGAAGTTCACCGCGCTGAATTATGATGCGTCCTACACCACCAGCAGCGCCAGCGTGCTCACCACGCCCACCACCAGCCAGTACGGCACCGACGTCACCAACCGCACCCTCACCGCCAGCTACAATTACACCAACCCCAACGACAATGTGTTTGACTGGCACAGCACCGTCTATTGGAACCAGGTCCAGCAGGATCAGGTGAAGGTGGCAGGCACCAACAGCACGGTGACCGGCAATGTGGGCAATCCGCGCAGCTTCACCATCGACACCACCGGCTTCGACGCCAACAACACCACCCGCTTCGTCACCGGCCCGGTGCGCAACGCCGTGACCATCGGCGGCGACTATTTCCACGACGATGTGAGCAACGTCGACAAATACGGCTTCGGCGATGGCTACAACCCCTCGGGCACCCGCGGCGTGGGCGGCGCCTTCGTGCAATGGCAGGCGAATTACTCCACTTGGCTGGAGACCATCGCGGCGGTGCGCTACGACACCTATACCCTGGACGGGAGCGGCGTTTCCAACAGCGGCGACCGGCTGTCGCCCAAGCTGACGGTGGGCCTCACGCCCATTCCCTGGTTTACGGTTTATGGCACCTATGCGGAGGGCTATCGCGCGCCGGCGGTGACCGAGACGCTGGTGTCGGGCGCCCATCCGCCGTCCATTCCCATCATCACCTGCCCGGATGGCAGCGTCGGCACGTTCTGCTTCCTGCCCAATCCGGGGCTGTCGCCGGAGGTGGGCAAGAACAAGGAAATCGGCGTCAACATCAAGTATGACGATCTCTTCACCAAGGGCGACAAGATCCGCCTGAAGGCGGACGTCTATCGCAATGACGTCAGCGACTTCATCGAACTGGTGCAGTTCGGCACCACGCGCTACCGCACCACCGCCTATGCGCAGTACCAGAACGTGGCCTCCGCCCGCCTCCAGGGCTTCGAACTGGAGAGCATGTATGACGCCAGGGTCTGGTTCGCCGGCCTGTCCGCCACGGTCACCGAGGGTGAGGACACCGCCGACAACAGCCCGCTGTCCAGCATCCAGCCCGACAATGTGGCCGCAACGGTGGGTCTGCGCTCGCCGGACCAGAAGCTGACCTTGTCCATGCGCTGGCAATGGGTGGCCGCGGTGACCGCCGCCGATCTGCCCGCCAATGCGGTCTACAGCCCCACCCCCAGCTTCAACCTGGTCAGCCTCAATCTCGGCTATGAGCCCAGCGAGAACGTGCGGATGTTCATGGGCATCGAGAACCTCCTGAACGAACAATACACCCAGTATGAGCAGTTCCTGCCCAGCGCCGGCCTCACCGTGAAGGGCGGCGTCACCATCCGCTTCGGCGGCGGGGAACTGGCGGCGGCGACGCCGGCGCCGGCGAAGATCACCAAATAGCGACGGGAGCATCTGCCGCGGCCCTTTTGCGGGCCGCGGTGTCCCGGCGGCATCGCTTCCGGTCTATAAAGCGGGGCGGGTTTGGCGCGCTGCCGATCTCCGGGGCCTCCCCGGACGCGCCACTTCAAAAGGAGCAACGCATGTTCATCGCCATGAACCGGTTCAAGGTGAAGCACGGGTCGGAGGAGGAGTTCGAGCGGGTATGGCGGGAGCGCGACAGCTACCTGACCACCGTGCCCGGCTTCGTGACCTTCAACCTGCTGAAGGGCCCGCACAAAGACGAATACACGCTCTACGCCTCCCATACTCACTGGGCCACCAAGGCGGATTTCGAGGCGTGGACGCGCTCCGAAGCCTTCCGTGCCGCCCATGCGGGAGCGGGCACCAACAAGGTGAACTACATCGGCCCGCCGGAATTCGAAGGTTTCGAATCCGTCCTCTCGCTGGACATGTCCGACCGCGCGGCCTGAGATCCGCGGGCAACCCGTAACGCGGGCTTGCCCTTCAGGAATGATACGGACTCGTCGCCCGGCAGCGGGCGCCTATAACCTTCCCAGAGCGGCGACGCTTTTTCAAAGCGTCGCGCGCACGGGTGGGGATTGGGCATGGCGCGGGTTGCAGCACGGGGTGAGAGCCAGCGGGGCCGTGTCCGGCGGGCCGGATGGAGCGCGGTTGCATTCGCTTTCGCGCTCGCAGCGGGGGGCGGCGGGGCCGCCACGGCGCAAACCATCGATGCTGCGGCGCTGGACGTCTTAGTGCAGCAATGTGCGCCTTGCCACGGCGCCGACGGCATCGCCCGCGACACGGAAATTCCCAATCTCGCCGGACAACATGACCGCTATCTCTGGACGCAGATGATGGCGTTCCGGAAAGGCACCCGCCGCCACGAGGAGATGCGCTACATGAGCCGCCATCTCAGCGAGGCCGACATCGCCGCGCTTGTTGCGTATTATTCGTCGCTGCCGCGCTGACTGCGCGGGCCCTGACGGGCATAAAAATCTTCAACCGCGTGCCTCGCCGCGACTTGCGGGAGGGCAGGCGGGTCAGCGGCGCCCGCCCGCCATTGATCACCGGGCTCAGTCGGGAAGGTAGGCCGGCTGCACCTGGGCTGGCGTGATCCGGCCGTTGGCGATCAGCAATTGCAGCAGCACCCGGGCCTTGGCCGGCGCATAGAAGGCGGCTGCCGAAAAGCCCAGCTCATCGTCATTCAGCTCGATGTTCCGCAACACCGGCCCGGAACCGGTCCGGCTGGCGCGTACCACCGGGATGCCGGCCTTGGCCGCGGCCTGGAGCGCGGCAATGGTGGCTTTCGAGGCATTGCCATCGCCCACCCCTGCCAGCACCAAGCCCCTGGCTCCAGATTTCACGGCTGCGTCCACGGGTGCTGCGTCGACGCCCGCATAGGCATAGATGATCTCCACCCGCGGCAGCGGCCCGGCTGCGGGCAGGTCGAGATGGCGGCGCGGCGCGGGCGGCGCGTAGAAGGCGACCGCATCGGGCGAGACGCCGCCCACCGCACCGAAGTTCAGGGATTGGAAGGTCTGGACCGAGACCGTGTTGGTCTTGGTCACATCCCGCGCGCCATGGATGGTGTCATTCAGCACCACCAGGGCGCCACGCCCCTTGGCCTTGGGATCGGCGGCCACCATGACCGCTTCCAGCAGGTTGCGCGGGCCGTCGGCGCTCACCGCAGTGGACGGGCGCATGGCGCCCACCAGCACGATGGGCTTGTCGGTGGCGGTCACCAGATCCAGGAACAGGGCGGTCTCTTCCATGGTGTCGGTGCCATGGGTGATGACGATGCCGGCCACGCCCGGATCCTTGGCCAGGGCGTCGATGCGCTGGGCCAGCTGGAACCACACGCTTTCATTCATGTCCTGGCTGCCGATGGACGCGATCTGCTCCGCCGTGAGCTGCGCGTGCATGCCGATGCCCGGAACCGAGGCCAACAGCGCCTCCGCGGAAACCGCGCCGGCATTGTAGCCGCTCTGGGAGCGCGGGTCGGCCGCCCCGGCGATGGTGCCGCCGGTGGCGAGCAGGACCACGCGGGGCAGGTCGGCGGCGGAGGCCGGCGTCTGGGTGAGGAGGGTGGCGGTCAGGGTCATGGCGCAGGCAAAGGCTCGGGAGAAGGGCAGGGCGCGTCGGCAAAGGACAGGAAGGGAGGGGAGCAACATCAGTCATCTCCTACCGCGGGGTAGTCCCACGTGGGGGGGCGGCATGGCTGCCGCGGGGATTGCGCGTCCCGTCGGTGGCGGATGCCACCGACGCCGTCCACCCCGAGGGACGCTCCCACCGCGAGACCAAGGTGGGGACCGCCACCCTGGGGTGTGCTGTCCCTTCCCCCTCAGCCGCCCCCGGATCCGTTCGGCGCGCGCTTACCCCTGCACCATGCCATCGCCCGAAGTTTCCCGCCAGTATGCGCCAGATCAAGGCGCGTCCTCGTCTCCGCCACATAGCTGTGTGACAGTGTGGGCTGCATCGGGCTTTCGTGCGGAGCGGACCTTTTCGGTCCGCGAGGGCTCAAACGCAGTCAGGCGGCTTGGCCGCGCCCGCGACCTTTGCCGGCAAACCGGCCTTCGGACGCAGGGCCTGCCGCAGCAGAGGGGCGGAGGATGCCATGTCTTTGAGTAAGCGTGACAACGCAACGGCGTTTCCCACCGCGATCGTGGTGGGTATCATTTTCGGGGCGGTGTGCGCCCTGGCCCTGGCCTGGGCCATGAACGGCCTGCGGTGAACGGCCTGGACCGACCGGCCTGAGGTGAGGGACCGCCCCGGCGAACCGGGGCGGCGGGACGTCAGACGTTGCGGAGCATGCCGCCGTCGACGCGGAACTTGCTGCCGGTGAGATAGGACGCGCGCGCCGAGCACAGGAAGGCCACCACATCCGCGAATTCCTGCGGATCGCCATAGCGGCCCATGGGAATCTGCGCCTTCGAGGCGGCTTCCACCTCTTCGCGGGTCTTGCCCTGCTTGGCGGCATTGGCGGTATCGAGCTGGCCGATGCGCTCGGTGAGGATGCGGCCCGGCATCACCACATTCACCGTCACGCCGTCGCCCGCCACTTCAGTGGCCAGCGTCTTTGACCAACCCAGAACCGCCGAGCGAATGCCGTTGGAGAGCGCCAGATTGGGAATCGGCTGCTCAATGCCGGAGGAGGCGATGGTGACGATGCGGCCCCAGCGCTTGGCGCGCATGGCCGGCAGCAGGCGGCCGGTGAAATGGAACAGATTGGCGGCCATGGGCGCGAAATTGGCGATCCACTGATCGCGGGTGATATCGGCGGCGACGCCGGGTGGGGGACCGCCGGTGTTGCCCACCAGAATGTCCACGCCGCCGGCGGCCAGCGCGTGATCGGCCAGCGCATCCACCGAGGCGAGATCGGCACCGTCGAGCCGCACCGCTTCCACGCGGGCCTGAACGTCCGCAGGCAGGGTGGCCCGCCAGGCTTCGATATCCGCGACCGTGCGGGCGGCGGCGATGACCTTGGCGCCTTCCAGGGCCAGGGTGCGGGCGCTGGCGGCGCCGAGGCCGCGGCTGGCGCCCATGACCAGCGCGGTCTTTCCGTTGAGGCCCAAATCCATGCGTTGCTCTCCTGAGGACGGCGTCCGCGCCATGGCGCGGTTCACAAATGAGCGGGTTTGCCGCGCGAAGCGCCGCGCGGCGGGCCGGCATGGCGCCGGCCGGCGGGGATTTGCTCGCGTTTCCAGCCCTCTGGCAAGGTGTTTGGCGCCGGAAGAACGGAAAAGTGCACCGCCCCCCGTGGCCAGGGCCTCCCGCCTGGGCCGGACAGTGTCTATCTAAAGGAGCCGGATTGGCGGGCGTTCCCATGCGCCCGCGGTCTTGCCGCCGCCTTGTTTCCGACGTGCCGCCAGACGCCTCCCCTGAGCCCGACAGGATTTCAGCCATGACCGCAGCCCCTACCGCCCTTCCCACCCGCCCGCTTGGCCGCACCGACATGCAGATCACCCGCGTCGGCTTCGGCGCCTGGGCCATCGGCGGTCCCGATTGGGCGGCGGGTTGGGGGGCGCAGGACGACAGCGCGTCGGTCTCCGCCATCCGCCACGCCATCGGCCGCGGCATCAATTGGATCGACACCGCGGCGGTCTATGGCCTCGGCCATTCCGAAGAGGTGGTGCGCCAGGCCCTGGCGGACATGCCCGCCGGCGAGCGGCCCTATGTGTTCACCAAGGCCGGCCTGATCTGGAACGAGGCTGACCGCACCGCCCCGCCGGCCCGCGTGGGCAAGGCCGACAGCATCAAGCGCGAGGTGGACGCCTCGCTGAAGCGGCTCGGGGTGGAGCGGATCGATCTCTACCAGATGCATTGGCCCAGCCAGGACGGCTCCGCCATCGAGGAGTATTGGCAGGCCTTCCTTGACCTGAAGCGCGACGGCAAGGTCCGCGCCATCGGCCTGTCCAACCATAATGTGGCGCAGTTGGAAGCGGCCGAGGCCCTTGGCCATGTGGATACGCTGCAGCCGCCGTTCTCGGCGATCCGGCGCGATGCGGGCACGGCGGAGATCGCCTGGTGCCATGCCCACGGCACTGGGGTCATCGTCTATAGCCCCATGCAGTCGGGCCTGCTGACCGGGCGCTTCACCGCCGAACGGGCGGCCGCCCTGCCGGCGGACGACTGGCGCTCGCGCAATGCGGAATATACCGGCGACAAGTTGCAGCGGAACCTGAAACTGGCGGCGGCCCTCGCCCCGATCGCCCAGCGCCACGGCACCTCGGTGGCTGCGGTGGCGGTGGCCTGGACCCTGGCGTGGCCTGGCGTCTCTGGCGCCATCGTCGGCGCGCGCAGCCCCGAACAGGTGGACGGCTGGCTGGATGCCGCCAAGCTGGAGCTGTCGGCCTCGGACCTCGCCGAAATCGCCGCCGCCATCGACGCCATCGGCGCCGGCACCGGGCCGGCCCGCGTGGCGGGCTGACGAGTCGGACGACGTCCGCGCCGACAGCGCGCCTTTGATGGTGGATCCGCCACCAGAGGCGGCAAGCCGTGAACGCTGCTCATCGGGAGAGAAATCGCGCGCGCGTGTCGGCAGGCGGCGAGGGGGTTCGTCTTGTCTTCGGAAGCCGAGTTTGCCTTGGCTGTGAAGGAGGACAACGAATGCGCGTGATGGTTCTGGTGAAGGCCACCCCCGACAGCGAAGCCGGCAAGATGCCCTCGACGGCGATGCTGGAAGCCATGACCAAGTACAATGAGGAACTGCTCCGGGCTGGCATCCTCCTGGGCGGAGACGGGCTGCACCCGTCTTCGAAGGGCAAGCGGGTGGCCTTCGAGGGTGTCAACCGCACGGTGATGGACGGGCCGTTCACTGAGACACGGGAACTGCTCGCCGGCTTCTGGCTATGGCAGGTGAAGGACATGGACGAGGCAGTGGCATGGGTGCGGCGCTGCCCCAATCCCATGCCCGGGCCCAGCGAGATCGAGATTCGCCCGCTGTTCGAGGCCGCCGATTTCGGCGACGCGCTCACCCCCGAGGTGGCGGCGGCGGAAGAGCGGATGGCCCGGCAACTCGGCTCCAGCTAGGAGCCCTCGGGTCGGGCGCCAGCGATGGCGCGGCCGTCACGCCCTCCGGTCAGTGGGCGTGCGCCACCGCATCCGCGATGCGTGGGGTGTGACCGGCCCGCTCCCACAGCCGCCGCGCCACCGCTTGAGCGGCGGCGACCACGTCGTCGCCATCAAACGTCGTGGGGCGACCGCGTTCCAGCAGCACGGTGCCGTTCACCACCACCGCATCCACATTGCCGCCCTGCGCGCTGTGGACGATGAGGCCCGGCCCATCGATCAGCGGGGCAAGGTTGGGCGCCCGCCCGTCCAGCAGGACGAGATCGGCTTTGGAGCCTTCCCGCAAAGTGCTGACCTCGTGGGCGATGCCCAACGCGCTGGCGCCGCCGACCGTCGCCCAACGCATCACGTCATGGGATTTCACTGCGAAGCCCGCGCCGCGGATGCGCGTGCCCGCCAGCGCCATGTGCATGGCGGCGAACATGTCGCCGGACTTGGTGTCGGTGGCGAGCGTGATGCGCGCGCCCGCCTGTTCCAGCGCCCGGATCGGCGCCACCGAGCCATGGGCGGCGTTGCCCACCGGAATATGCGCCACTGCCGCCCCGGCGGCGCCGAAGCGGGCGATGTCGGCCTCAGTCATGTGAATGCAGTGGCCGGCGATGGTGCGCCGGTTCAGGAGCCCCACCTCCTGCATCAGCTCCACTGGGCGCAGACCGTCGCGCGCCTGGACGATCTCCACCTCCATGGGCGACTGGTGCAAATGGGTGTGGACGATGAGGTCCTGCGCTTCGGCCATCTGCGCCACCTGCCGCAGCAGGGCAGGCGAGCAGGTGTCCGGCGCGTGGGGGCCGATCACCGGCGTGATCAGAGGAGAGCGGCCCTGCCAGGCCGAGATGAAGTCGGTGGCCTCCCGCAAGGTGGCCTCGCCCTGGGCCGGATCGCTGCGCCATTCGCGGCGAGCGAGCGCGGCGGTGTCCGCATCCAGGATGCGGCCGCCGATGAAGCTGCGCAGGCCGATCTCCTGCGCCGCTTTCGCCAGGGCCTCGGGATGACGATAGAAATCCACCACCGTGGTGGAGCCGAAGCGCAGCATCTCATAGAGCCCGAGCCGGGACAGCAGGTACGCTTCCTCCTCCGACAGCATGTCGCCCTGGGGGACGCCGGGGGTGTAGGCCGGGGCAAAGCCCACATCCTCCACCATGCCGCGCACCACCATGATGGGGGTGTGGTTGTGGGTGTTGACGAGCCCCGGCAGTAGCAAATGATGGGCGGAGCCGAGGGTGCGCGCCGGGGCAAACCGCCGGGCCATCTCGTCGGCTGGGCCGATGGCGGCAATGCGGCCGGCGCGCACCGCAAGCGCCACGTCGCTCAGGACGGTCCCGTCCGCATCCATGACGAAGGCGGCCCGCGCCCGCACCAGGAGGTCGCACGGTTCGGGGGCAGTGGAAGCAACGGCATCCGGCATCGTCATCAGGCTCTCAAGTCAGGGCGGAGAGGGTGGCGAGAACCGCCACGCCGGTGCGCCGGGCGTGATCGGCCAAAGAGGCCGCAAAGCCCTCGGCGTCGCGCGCCCGCAGCAAAGCCATGAAGGCCTCGTGCTCGGCCAGCGAGGCATCCCAGCGCGAATGGTCGTAATTGGCCTGGGCGCGGGCGCGGTAGATCTTGGCGCTCATGGCGGTCCAGGTGGCCAGCAGCACCGGATTGCCCGCCAGCCGGGTGATCTCCGCATGGATCTCCTGGTTCTGGCGGAAATAGTCCGGCCGCTGCTCGTGCTGGTGGAAGTGCACCAGGCGCGTATGCATGGCGTCGAGACGGGCGAGATCCTGCGGCTCGACCTTGGCGCAGGCCAAGCGCCCGGCCAGATGGTCCAGGGCCTCCATCATCTGGAACACGGCGGCGATCTCGTCCGCATCCACCGGCGTGACCACCGGCGTGCGGTGCGGGCGCAATTCGATCAGGCCTTCGGTGGACAGCACCTTGAAGGCTTCGCGCAGCGGCGTGCGGGAGACCCCGAAGGTCTCGCACAACATGCGCTCCGGCAGCGGGCTGCCCGGCCGCAATTCGCCATCCAACACCATCTCCCGCAGGCGGGCCACCAACTGGTCATGGAGGGAGGCGGTCTGCAACGGGCGGGTGGCATCCTGGGCCGAGAGCTTCAGCCGTGCCGGCTTGAACCGCATGCGTGCCCGAACTCTAGGCTTTTTGGCGGGGGCGAGGGCGGTGTCCGCCTCAATTTCCGGCATTTTTCGGATTTCCTTGCCCACAAAAGCAGCTTTGCTATCAAACTTTCTCGTATTATATCATTGAAAATAATCAATAAAACAAAAATCGCATACCGAATACGAATCGCGATATCACTCGTGCCGCGGACCGTGTCCTCGCCAGAAGGCGGCCGGTCGGGCGACCTTGCAGGGGAACCCAAATGAAGCGTTTTCTATCCCGCATCGCCGTCGCCCTGGCCGTCGCGGCCGGCACGGTCTCTCTGGCGCAGGCCCAGAGCGAGCCCACCATCAAGCTCGGCTATGCCAAGTGCGCCCATTGCACCCCGCTGACCCTGGTGCCGGAATATGCCAAGGGCGCGAAGGTGGAGGCCATCGGCTTCAATACGGGCAATGATGTGCTCACTGCTCTGCTCTCCAAGAGCATCGACGTGGCGCAGGTGACCTATCTCCACTACGCCACTGCTTTGGATAAGGGCTTCGACGTGGTGGCCATCTCCGGCCAGGTGGAAGGCGGCTCGCAGATCGTCATCCAGAACGACCTGCCGGTGGCTGAGAATGACTGGGCCGGGCTGAAGGCGCTGATCGCCAAGTACAAGGCCGAGGGCAAGCCGTTCCGCGTCGCCGCCTCCCGTGGCAATGCCCAGGACATCCACATGCGCGGCGCTTTCGCCAAGCAGGGCATCGACGTCAACAAGGACGTCCAGTTCATCAACATCCCCAACCCCTCGGACCATATCCAGGCGCTGCGTCGGGGAGAGGTGGAGCTGATCTGCACCGTGGAGCCCTTCGCCACCCAGATTGTCCAGGCCAAGGCCGCCAAGCTGTTCACCTATCCCTACGATCAGGCCGCCGGCAATCTGACCAATCTGATGCTGACCCGCTCCGACGTGGTTGCTGCCAATGCCAAGGGCCTGGAAGTGACAGTGAAGGCCATCGTCGACATCGACAACAAGATCGCCGCCGACAAGCCGCTGTGGGTGTCCGTCATCACCAAGGTCACAGGCCTGGATAAGGCCATTGCTGAGGGTGCGATCAACAATCTGGTGCCGGACTACAAGATGTACCGGAAAGAGGCTGTTGCCATCGCCACGATGATGAAGGAGCTCAAGTACATCACCAACGACGTCTCCGGCCTGGTGGAAAAGAACATGGACTATCGCTTCCTGGAAGCCGCTACCGGCAAGCCGAAGACCGAACTGGGATACTGAGGGCATCATGGCATCGCTGCTGCGGTTCGGGCGGCCGGAACGGTTCATTGTTCCGGTGCTCATTTTGGCCGGGTGGGAGATGTTCTCCCGCTCCGGCGCCCTGCCGCCGGCGCTGCTGCCGGCTCCGTCCACCGTGGCGTGGGCCTGGCTCGACTGGGTGTTCGACATTGACGGCAATACGCAGTCTTATGCCGGACACTGGATCTTCGATGTGATGGCGAGCACCTGGCGCGTGGCCGCCGGTTTCGCCATCGCCACGGTTCTGGCGGTGACGCTGGGGGTGGCCATCGGCTGGTCCCGCTTCATCGAAATCACCATCGAACCCACCTTGCAGATGCTGCGGCCGATCCCGCCGGTGTCGTGGATTCCCCTCGCCATCATCTGGTTCGGCATTGCCGACAAGCCGGCGATCTTCCTGGTGTTTTTGGGCGCCTTCTTCCCCATTCTGCTCAACACCATCCATGGGGTGAAGACCTGCGACCGCAACCTGATCCGCGCCGGCGCCATGGTGGGCGGCGGCCAGCATCAGCTGCTGCGCTACATCGTCCTGCCGGCGGCGCTGCCGTCCATCTTCGCCGGCCTGCGCATCGGCATCGGCTCGGCCTGGATGCTCACGGTTACCGCGGAGATGGTGGCGGTGAAGAGCGGCGTCGGCTACGTGCTGTGGGATAGCTATTATTTCCTGCGCTACGACATCGTGCTGGCCGCCATGGCCTCCATCGGCCTGCTGGGCTATCTGAGCGACCTGTTGCTGCGTCTTGTCTCGGCCCGCGCCTTGCGCTGGCAGCAGGGCACCACCCTTCACGGTTCGGAGGGCTGAGCCATGGCGACCATCGAGATTTCCGGCGTCTCCAAGATCTTCAAGGACGCCAAGCGCAAGACCGACGTCACCGCGCTGAGCCGCGTGGACATCTCCGTCCAGCGCAATGAGTTCCTATGCCTACTGGGGCCGTCCGGCTGCGGCAAGTCCACCTTGCTGAACATGATCGCCGGCTTCGACAAGCCCTCCACCGGCACGGTGAAGGTGGACGGGCAAGTGGTGGAAGCCCCCGGCGCTGATCGCGGCGTGGTGTTCCAGCAGGCCAATCTCATGCCCTGGCTGCCGGTGTGGGAGAATGTGGCCTTCCATCTCAAGATGCGCGGCGCCCAGAAGGGCGAGCGGCGGGAAAAGGCCCAGATCTATATCGACATGGTCGGCCTAACCGGCTTCGAGAACCATTTCCCCGCCGAACTCTCCGGCGGCATGAACCAGCGGGTGGGCATCGCCCGGGCCCTGCTCATGAACCCCGGCGTCATCCTCATGGACGAGCCGTTCGGCGCGCTGGACGAGCAGACCCGTATGGAGATGCAGAATGAGCTGGTGCGCATCTGGCAGCACCACAAGGGCACCATCGTCTTCGTCACCCATGGCATCGACGAGGCGCTGACGCTGGGCACCCATGTGGCGGTCATGTCGGCCCGGCCGGGGCGGATTGCGGAGATCATCCCGCTGGACCTGCCGCGCCCGCGCGACATCACCTCCCCGCGCTTCAACGATGTGAAGCGCCATATCCTCGATCTGCTGCGCCCGGCCGGCGCGGCGGCCTCCCACAGCTGAACCTTCGGATCTGTCATGAGTGATCGCGTTCTCATCGGCATGCTCACGCCGTCGTCCAACACCGTACTGGAGCCGGTGACCCAGGCCATGGTGGCCGGCCTGCCGGAAGTCTCCATGCATTTCGGCCGCTTCAAGGTGACCGAGATCGCCTTGTCCGATCAGGCCCTGAAGCAGTTTGACGACAGCGAAATCCTGCGCGCCGCAGAGCTGCTCGCCCACGCCAAGGTGGGCGTCATCTCCTGGAACGGCACCTCGTCGGGCTGGTTGGGCTTTGACGCGGACGAGCGGCTGTGCGAGCGCATCACCGCCGCCACCGGCATTCCCGCCAACACCTCCATGCTGGCGCTGAACGAGATCCTGGCTGCCAAGAAGGTGAAGAGCCTGGGCTATGTGACGCCGTATCTCGATGCGGTGCAGGAGCGCATCGTCGCCAATTACGCCGCGCTCGGTCACGCCTGCCGGGGCGACCGGCATCTGCGCCTGCAGGACAATTTCTCCTTCTCCGACGTCACCGCTGAGCAACTGACCAGCATGACCGGCGAAGTGGCCGCTGAGAAGCCGGACGCCATCGCCGTCATCTGCACCAATCTGCGCGCCGCGCCGCTGGTGGCGAAGCTGGAAGCCGACCATGGCATCCCGATCTACGACACCATCGCCACCTCGGTGTGGAAGAGCCTGAAGATGACCGGCGTCGATCCTAAGCGGGTGGTCGGCTGGGGATCGCTGTTCCAAGACCTTGGCTGAGCCGATGGCGGTCTTCGTCACCGGCGCCTCCGGCTTCATGGGTCTCGCACTCTGCGAGGCCCTGCTGGCGCGGGGCGAGCGCGTGGTCGGGTTTGACCTTCTTCCTCCCCCCGAGGTCGCCCGCCATGCGTTCGCCCAGCTGCCGGGCCGGTTCGAAACCTGCGCCGGTGATGTGCGTGATGCCGCATCCCTGGCCGCGGCGCTGCGCGACAGCGGTGCCGACCGGCTGGTGCATCTGGCCGCCATCACCGCCGATGCCGCCCGCGAGCGGCGCGCACCGGCGCAGGTGTTCGAGGTGAATGTGGGCGGCACCATCGCCGCCATTGAGGCGTCGCGGGCCGCGGGCGTGCGGCGCATGGTCCATGTCAGCTCCGGCTCGGTCTATGGCGCCAGCGGGCGCGATGCCGACGTGCTGCGGGAAGACGAGACGCCGCTGCGCCCGGAAGGGCTCTACGGCATCAGCAAGCAGGCAGGCGAGGCCACCGCGCTGCGCCTTGCGACCTTGCACTGCTTGGATCTGGTGGTGGGCCGCTTGGGCACCTGCTTCGGCCCCTGGGAATACGCCACATCGGCCCGCGATACCCCCAGCGCGCCGCTGCAGGTGATGCTGCGGGCCATGCGCGGCCAGAGCGTGTTGCTGCCGCGCCCGCACCGCCGCGACTTTCTCTATGGCCGCGACGGCGCCGCCGGCATCCTCGCTTTGCTGGACACGCCCGCGCTGCCCCATCCCATCTACAATCTGGCCGCCGGCTTCCTGTGGACGCTGGAGGATTTCTGCGCCGGCCTCGCCGCGCGCCGGCCCGGCTTTGCCTGGGGCTGGGGTGAGGGCGCGGAGGCGATCGCCCTCTACGGGGATTATGACCGCGCGCCCATGGACTGCGCCCGGCTCCACGCCGACACGCCCTTCGTGCCCCGCTACGACCTTGAAACTGCCCTTGATGATTATCTGCGCTGGTTCGATGGCCATCGCGATCTGTTCCTCTCCCGCATGGGTGTCTCCTGATGCTTCCTCCCGATGCCCGGCGCCTGGATGGGCGCGTTGCCATCGTCACCGGCGCGGCCTCAGGCATCGGCCGGGCCATCGCCCGCCTGTTTGCGTCCCATGGGGCGCGGGTGGTGGTGGCCGATGTGACGCAAACGGTGATCGAAGGCGGCATGCCCACCGTTGAGGCGATCACGCAGGACGGCGGAACCGCACTGTTTCAGCAGACCGACGTGGCCGACGCCGCCCAGGTAGAGGCGCTGGTGGCCCGCGCCGCTGAGGCCTTCGGCAGCCTCGATATCATCGTCAACAATGCCTGCATCCGTCATCCCCGCCCGCTGCTGGAACTGGACGAGGCGGAATGGAAACGGGTGCTGGACGTCAATCTCACCGGCGTCTTCTTGTCCTGCAAGGCGGCGGTAGCGCAGATGATGCGGCAGGAGCTGAAGGGCGAGGTGCGCGGGCGCATCGTCAATCTGTCCTCGCAGCACGGCATGATCGCCGCGCCCGGTGATCTGGCCTATGGCACCACCAAAGCCGGCATCGCGTACATGACCCGGCAGATCGCGGCGGACTATGCCAAGCTCGGCATCGTCTGCAATGCGGTGGCGCCGGGCAAGATCGTCACCGGCCAAGGCGGCCGGCTGGCCGACCCGGAGGTGCTGGACCGCGCGCGCCGCCGCACCCCCTGGCCGCGCTTCGGCGCCCCGGACGACGTGGCCCGCGCCGCGCTCTATCTGGCCAGCGACGACGCCAGCTTCGTCACCGGCGTCAATCTGATGGTGGATGGCGGCTGGATGGCGGCCTGAGCCGCCGCCGCCCCGCCATCGCCGCCGGCCGCGCCCTTGAGGCCGGCGACCACTCCTTGCCCAAAGACGCGCCAGCTGCTGCCCGGTCTTTTGACTGGACCGCATGCTATTCACCGCTATCGTATCCGATATATCGCCGGCAGCCCGGCGGTGGTGCGGGAGCGGGGAGATGGGGGAATGGCCCTCACCGAGCAGGACAAGGAACTGATCGGCAGCATCGTCAGCCGCAAGGACGCGGTGCTCTCGGTGCTGCGCGGCGCCATCGCCGATGGTCGGTTGGCGCCCGGCGCGCGCCTGGAGCCGGACCGCATCGCCGCCGATTTGGGATGCAGCCGCATGCCGGTGCGCGAGGCGCTCAAGGTGCTGGAGGCGGAGGGCTTCGTCACCTGCTACCCGTTTCGGGGCACCGCGGTGTCGCATCTGGATGCCGCGGACGTGGAAGAGCTGTTCGCCATGCGCCTGGCGCTGGAGGATCTGGCCCTCACCCGCGCCATTTCGGCGCTCACGGCGGACGACCTGCGGCGCATGCGCGGCATCCTCCTCCGAATGGATGACCCCGACGAGCGCCCGCGCTGGCGCGATCTCAACCAGCAGTTTCACGCCATCCTCAACGGCGCCTGCGGCTGGCCGCGGCTGATCGGCCAGATCGACCTGCTGCGGCAGAACGTGGACCGCTACGTGCGCATCTGGGTGGATACGGAAGGCTATGACACGCCGCAGCGCCAGCATTGGGAGTTGCTCCAGGCCTGCGAAGCTCGCGACCTGCCGCGGGCGCGGGCGGTGCTGGATGCGCATCTGCGCGGCACCGCCGAGCGGGTGCGGGCGGTGGCGGAGCAGGGTGCGGCTGACACGGTGCTGCGTGCTTTGCCCTGACCCCTGGCCCGTCCCGCGCGCGGCGCGGTCGTTTCCATCCCGCTCAACGCCTGGAGCGGCGTGAAGGAGAGGCGTTCCCCATCATGCATATCGACATCCACAGCCACGTGATCCCGCCCCGCATCGTCGATGCCATCGCCGCTGATCCGAAGGGATTTGCCGCGCGCATCGAGGGCCATGGGGCCAGCCGGCGCATGGTGCACGACCAGGGCTATGCCTATCCCTTGTTCGATGAGTTCGTGGATCCGGCGGCCAAGCTGGCGGTGATGGACCGCAAGGGGCTGGACATGTCCATCGTCTCCACCGCCCCGCCCATGTTCTATTACTGGGCCGAAGCCGAACTGGCGGCCAAGGCCGCTCGGCTGGTGAATGACGGCATCGCCGAGATGGTGGCGAGCGCCCCGCAGCGGCTGCGCGGCATGGCCAGCGTGCCCATGCAGCATCCCGAGCTGGCGATCGCGGAACTGGAGCGGGCGGTTTCCACCCATGGCTTCAAGGCGGTGGAAATCGGCACCACCATCGAGGGCGTGCAACTGGCCGATCCGCGCTTTCAACCGTTCCTGAGACGGGCGCGGGACCTCGACGTGCTGGTGTTCATCCATCCCTATTATGTGGGCTCGAAGGCTGGGCTGGAGAGCTATTACCTCACCAATCTCGCCGGCAACCCCGCCGATACGGCGGTGTCCATCGCCAATCTGATCTTCTCGGGGGCGCTGGATGAATTGGCCGGGCTGAAGATCCTGGCGGCCCATGGCGGGGGCTATGCGCCCTACCAGATCGGCCGGCTGGTGCATGGCCACGCCGTGCGGGACGAGGCGCGGTCACTCACCGCCTCATCGCCCAAGGATCTGCTGAAGCAGCTCTATTTCGACACGCTGCTGTTCGACCCGCAGGCGCTGCGCTTCCTGATCGATCTGGTGGGGCCGGATCACGTCTGTCTGGGCACCGACGCGCCGTTCGACATGGGCGACGAGACGCCGCTGGCGAGCCTGGCTGCGGTGCCCGGCCTCACGTCACGAGAAGAAGCAGCCATCGTGGCCGGCACCGCCACAGCCCTGCTGGGCTGAAGCGGTGCGCCTTACGCGATGGGCCGCGTTCACTGCTTGGGCGGATCGACCTTGATGCCTTTCGGACCCATCTGGATCTGCAGCGAATGGTCCTTCTCCTGCTTGGCCTGGTAGGCCTGATAGGCGAAGGCGCCGCCACCCACGAGCAGAAGGGCGATGATGGCGTAGAGGACGTTGCGGCTCATGGTCTTTGGGCTCCGTTGGTATTCTGCAGAGGGAACGCAAGCTGAGCCTTAAGGTTCCCTGTGCGGCAGCGTTAAAGCTTGCGTGCGGTTGCGTCGCGATCGCAGGTTGCGCAAGAAGGGCATGTTTCAGCTGGCGTGGGGGAGAGTGACGTGGCGCGGGTCTATCTGGCAGGTCCCGAGGTGTTCCGCCCGGATGCGGTGGCGGAGGGGCTTCGCCTGCAGGCGCTGTGCGCGGCCCATGGGCTGGAGGGCCTCTATCCGCTGGACGGCGGCGCGCCGGACGACAGCGCCACGGTGATCCGCCAGCGCTGTCAGGCCGGCATCGCGCGGGTGGATGCGGTGGTGGCCAATATCTCGCCGTTCCGCGGCACCCATATGGACCCCGGCACCGCCTGGGAGATCGGCTTTGCCGAAGCGCGCGGCCTGCCGGTGTTCCTGTGGTCCAATGATGTGCGGGCACTCAAGGAGCGGGTCGGCGGCGTCCATGGCCCCGACGGGCTGCGCGATCAGGATGGCCACATGCTGGAGGATTTCGACCAGCCGGAAAATCTGATGATCGCCCCGCCGGGCGTTGCGGTGTGGCGCTCGCCCGAGGAGGCGATTGCCGAGGCGGCGCGGCAACTGAACCTGAAGCGCAGCCTGCGCATGGGGCTGGGCGGCAAGATCGTGATCGCCCTCGTGGCCTCCATGATCGCGAGCTATATCGCCCAACGCCTGATCGGCTGGTGAGGGCAACAAGCGCAAGCATGGCGCTTGCGTGCCTGGGTTGCTTCCCAGAAGCGCCGGCTGCGCATACCGTCACCTGGACCCCACCCTTGGCCCGCGCGGCAGGAGCATTTCATGACCGAACCTTGTGACCTGTCAGCGACGGAGGCCCGTGCGCTCATCGGTTCTGGCGCCCTCTCTCCGGTGGAACTGATGGAGAGCTGCATCGCCCGCATCGAAGCGGTGGATGGCGCGGTCAATGCCATGGTGGCTCGCGATTTCGACGGCGCCCGCGCGGCGGCCCGCGAGGCGGAAGCGGCGGTGCGGCGCGGGGCGACCCTCGGCCCGCTGCATGGCCTGCCCACCGGCATCAAGGACATGAACGATGTGGCCGGCCTGCCCACCACCTATGGCAGCCTGATCTACAAGGACAATGTGCCGGCGGCGGACGATGCCCTGGTGGCCGGCCTGCGCGGGGCCGGCGCCATTCCGGTGGGCAAGACCAACAATCCGGAATGGAGCGCCGGCGCCAATACCCACAATGCGGTCTATGGCGCTACCGGCAATCCGTTCGACACCAGCAAGACCGCGGCCGGGTCTTCCGGCGGATCGGGGGCCGCGCTCGCCTGCGGGATGGTGGCGCTGGCCAGTGGATCGGACATGGGCGGCTCGCTGCGCAACCCCGCCGCCTATTGCGGCGTGGTGGGCTTCCGCGCCAGTGCCGGGCTGGTGCCCACCGCCAACCGGGCCATGGGCTGGCTGCCGCTGAGCATCTCCGGCCCCATGGGGCGCACGGTGGATGACGTGGCGCTCATGCTGCAGGTGATGGCGACGCCCGATGCCCGCGATCCCGCCAATCCCACCGTGCCCGGCGCGCCGGCCGCGCCGGGGGCGGCCTTCGCCAAGCTGCGGCCGCTGGATCTCTCAGCATTGCGGGTGGCGCTGTCGCCGGACCTGGGATTTGCCCCCACCGAGGCCCTGGTGGCGCGAGCCTTTGGCGAAAAGACCGGCCTGTTCCGGGGCGGATTCGCCCGCGCCGATGATGATGCCCCCGATTGCAGCGGCACCGACCGGGCGTTCGGGGTGCTGCGGGCGGTGAGCTTCCTCGGCCACCACCGCCGGCATCGGGAGGCGACGCCGCATCTGGTCGGGCCCAACGTGGCGGCCAACGTGGTGGAGGGCCTGTCCTATTCCGCGCTCGATGTGGCCGATGCCCTGGAGACCCAGAGCACCATCTACCGGCGCTGGCAGGCCTTCTTCGCGGAATATGACGTGCTGCTGGCGCCTGCGGTCACCGTCTCGCCGCGCCCCTGGCGGGAGCTTTATCCGGTGGAGATCGACGGCAAGCCGACCCAGACCTATTTCCACTGGCTCGCGCTGGCCTATGCGGCGACCCTGGTCGGCCATCCGGCGCTGTCGCTGCCGGTGGGCCTGGATGACAACGGCATGCCGTTCGGCCTCCAGATCATCGGTCCCCGTGGTGGTGACGAATTGGTGCTGCGGGTGGCCCGCGCCCTGGAGGCCCATCTGGCGGGCGATGTCCGCACCGCCCGCCCCGTGCCCGACATTGCCACCCTGGCGGCGGCCCCGCCACTGTCGGCCTCGGAGGGCTTCTTCACGGCGGTTTGATGCGGCGTCATGGGCTGAGGTTTGGTCCATCAGGCTGAGGGCGATGGGTGTCGCCACCGTCCCGGGGCGTTTTCACTTCGGTTGAAACCAAAGCTCACCCGTGTCATGGCAGGTTGTAGGTATACTGCCGGTTCGCCCACTGCATGTCCCATCCCCGCTGCTCAGTCTCCGATGCGCCCCGGCGCCGCCATCCGCCTCATGGGGGATGGCGCCCGTGATCGCGCGTCCCTCCCGCAGTTCGGCCATCGCATTGCTGGTGGCGGGCGCGTTCTTCATGGAGAATCTGGACGGCACCGTCATCGTTACGGCGCTGCCGCAGATGGCGGCCTCGTTCGGGGTCGATCCGGTCAGCATGAATGTGGGGGTGTCGGCCTATGTGCTGACCCTGGCGGTGCTCATCCCCGCCAGCGGCTGGGTGGCGGACCGCTTCGGCGCCCGGCGGGTGTTCTCCAGCGCGGTGATGATCTTCACCCTGGCCTCCATCCTGTGCGGCTTGAGCCAGAGCCTGGATGTCTTCATCGCCGCGCGCATCCTGCAGGGGGCAGGCGGGGCGATGATGGTGCCGGTGGGGCGGCTGGTGGTGCTGCGCGCCACTCCCAAGCATGATCTCATCCGCGCCATCGCTACCATCACCTGGCCGGGCCTGGTGGCGCCGATCCTGGGGCCGCCCATCGGCGGCTTCATCACCACCTATGCCTCCTGGCACTGGATCTTCCTGCTCAACGTGCCGCTGGGCCTCATCGCCTTCGTCCTGGCGCTGAAGCTGGTGACGGCGGGGCGCAGCGGGGAGGCGCGCCCGTTCGACTGGCCGGGCTTCGCGCTGTCGGGCGCCGCCTGTTTTGCGCTGATGTACGGCCTCGACCTCATCAGCCGTGGGGACAGCGACTGGGGCATGGCCGCGGCCTGGATGCTGGCGAGCCTCGGTCTCGGCGTGGCGGCGGTGCGCCATGCGCGGCGCCGGGCCTATCCTCTGGTGGACCTGTGGGCGCTGCGGGTGCGGGCGTTTGCCGTCACCATCTATGGCGGCTCGCTGTTTCGCCTCGCCATCGGGGCGGTGCCGTTTCTGCTGCCTTTGATGTTCCAGATCGGCTTCGGCCTCGATCCGTTCCAGTCCGGCCTGCTGGTGCTGGCGGTGTTCGCCGGCAATGTGGCCATGAAGCCGTTCACCACCGCGATCCTGCGGCGGTTCAGCTTCCGGACCACGTTGCTGGTCAACGGCTTGCTGAACGCGCTGTCCCTGTTCGCCTGCGCGCTGCTGACGCCGCAGACGCCGGTGGTGGTGATCGCGGTGGCGCTGTTCGTGGGCGGGCTGTTCCGCTCCATGCAGTTCACCGCTCTCAACACGCTCGCCTTCGCCGAGGTGCCGGAAGCCCGCATGGGCGGCGCCAATACCTTGCTGAACATGGTGCAGACCATGGCCATGGGCATGGGCGTCGCCTGCGGGGCCGTGGCCCTGCGGCTGGCGGCAATGCTCCACCCCGCCGGCGACGCGTCCATGCCGCTGGTGGATTTCCACATCGCCTTCGCCATCATGGGGCTGATGGCGCTGCTGGGCCTGCTGGATGTGCTGCGCCTCGACCCTGAGGCGGGCGATGCGGTGCGCCGTCGCCGGCCGCCGTCGGCCGCCGATCGGGAGGATGCGGCGTAAGCCTCAGGGCGCGGGGGCATCCAACTCGCGGAACGCTTCCTGGGCGATGCGCGAGGTTTCGAGCGCCACCGGCACGCCGCAATACACCCCCACCTGCAGGATGACCTCGCGGATTTCCTCGCGGGTGGCGCCGTTGGTCAGGGCGCCGCGCACATGCAGCTTCAACTCGTGGCCGCGGTTGAGCGCCGAAAGCATGGCGATATTGAGCAGGCTGCGGGTTTTGCGGTCCAGCCCCGGCCGGCCCCAGATGTTGCCCCAGCAATATTCGGTGACCATGTCCTGCAGCGGACGGGAGAAGTCGTCCGCATTGGCCAGCGCCTTCTCCACATAAGCGGCGCCGATGACCTCTTTGCGGATCGCAAGGCCGGTGTCGTACAGCGGGCGGGGGGCGTCGGTATCGTCCATGGGGAAACCTCGCGAGAGACGGAAGCACGTCCAATAAGACGCGGTATGCAATATCGCATGACTGACGGCCACCCCTCTGCCGTGGGGCCGGATAGGCAGGCGATCGCGCTTGCCATACAAGATGTCGCACTTTCATGGTCAGCGATCCATTCCCCGCCGTGTCGGACAAGCGCCTGACGCGGCGGTGAAAACGGAACGTGCTGGAGACTCTTGCCCCCACGGCGGATCCCGCCGGAGACATTGCCCCGATGACCGCAGCTCCCCCTCCGGCCGATCCTTCCGCCGCTCTGGGCGGCGTGCCGCTGACCCAGCGCCGCTGGGTGGTGGCCACCACCACCATCGCCGTGGTGATGGCCTCGCTGGACACCGCCATTGCCAACACCGCCTTGCCCACCATCGCCCGCGACCTGCTCACGGACGCGGCCAATGCGGTGTGGATCGTGAACGTCTATCAACTGGCCATGGTGGCAACGCTGCTGCCGTTTGCCTCCCTTGGGGAATCCATCGGCCATGAGCGGGTCTATCTGGGCGGCCTGATCCTGTTCACCGTGGCCTCGCTCGCCTGCGCGCTGGCGTGGTCGCTGCCGAGCCTGATGGCGGCGCGCATGCTGCAAGGGGTGGGCGCCAGCGGCATCATGAGCGTGAACGCCGCCATCGTCCGGCACGTCTATCCCAAAAACCTGCTCGGGCAGGGGATCGGGCGCACCGCTTTGGCGGTTGGGGTGGCCTTCGCCCTTGGCCCGACGGTGGCGTCCGCCGTGCTGTCGGTGGCCCACTGGCCGTGGCTGTTCGCCATCAATGTGCCGTGCGGCGTGGTGGCGATCGCCATCGCCCTGCGCACCATGCCCAAGACCCCGCGCGCCGAGCATCGGTTCGATCTGGTGGGCGGCACGCTGGTGGCGGGGGCGTTCGCGCTGCTGATCCTGGCCATTGGCGAGGGGGCGCACTGGGCGCATCCTTTGACCGTGGCGCTGGAGCTGGCGGCGGCGGCGGTTCTGGCCTTCATCCTGATCCGCCGGCAGGCGGGGCATCCTGCGCCCATGCTGCCGCTGGACCTGTTCCGCCGGCCCATGTTTGCGCTGTCGGCGGCCACCTCGGTCTGTTCGTTCGCCACCCAGGGTCTCGCCTTCGTGGCGCTGCCGTTCTACTTCCAGGAGGTGCTGGGACGATCGGCGGTGGATACCGGCCTGCTGATGACGCCCTGGTCCATCGTGGTGGCGGTGATGGCCCCCGTCGCGGGGCGGCTGTCCGATCGCTATCCGGTGGGTCTGCTGGGCGGCATCGGCCTGATCACGCTGGGACTGGGCATGGCCCTGCTGGCCACCCTGCCGGCCGATCCCAGCGTCGCCGACATCGTCTGGCGGATGGGCATCTGCGGGGCCGGGTTCGGCTTTTTCCAGTCGCCCAACATCCGCGCCATCATGTCCAGCGCCCCGCCGGGGCGCAGCGGCAGCGCCAGCGGCATGGTGGCCACCTCCCGCCTCATGGGGCAGACCATCGGGGCGGCTTTGGTGGCCTTGTGTTTCGCGCTGGCGGGCCACTCCGGATCGATCCTGGCGCTGGGGCTGGGAGCGGGCTTCGCCCTTGTGGGCAGCGGCGCCAGCCTGCTGCGCCTCAAGGCCGGGCGGGCCGCTTGAGGTGATGTTTTAAACATCACTAGCCACTTGAAATCTGATAATGTCTGGCAGCAAGATGAGCACCGCCATCTGAGATCCTGAGGTCTGCGGACCGACATGATGACTGCCGCGCAATTGCGTGCCGCCCGGGCGCTCCTGGGCATGGACCAGCGGGATCTGGCCGCGCTGTCCCGGCTGTCGGTGCCCACCATCCAGCGGATGGAGGCCAGCGCCGGCGTCATCCGCGGCAATGTGGATTCGCTCATGAAGCTGGTGCGCGCCCTGGAAGGGGCGGGCATCGTCTTGATCGGCGAGGGCATGGCCAGCACCGCCGGCGGACGGGGCGTGCGGCTGCGGGAGCCGGACCCGGTTCCCGCTTCGGGCGAGGGCTGAACCATGCCCGTGGTCGCCGAATTGTGGTGCGTGGCGGCCTTGCTGGCCCTGGCTGGGCTGGGCGTGATCCTGGGGCATCGCTCCGGTGCCTCGCCGCTCCTCTATGGCGCAGCGCTGGTGGTGAGTCTTGCCGCCCTGACCAATGCCCTGCTCGCCTTGGCCGGCCCGGCCACCGCTTTGATCTTGCCCATGGGCCTGCCATGGATCGGCGCGCAGTTCCGGCTCGATGCGCTGTCGGCCTTCTTTCTGGTGCTGATCAATCTGGGCGGGGCCGCCGCCAGCCTCTATGCCATCGGCTACGGCCGCCACGCGGCGGAACCCCAGAGGGTGCTGCCGTTCTTTCCCGCCTTTCTGGCCGGGATGAATCTGGTGCTGGTGGCGGACGATGCCTTCAGCTTCCTGCTGACCTGGGAGAGCATGTCGCTGGCCTCTTGGGCGCTGGTGATGGCCGACCATCGGGCGGGCGAGACCCGCATGGCCGGCTATGTCTATCTGCTCATGGCCAGCTTCGGCACCCTGATGCTGCTGCTGGCGTTCGCGACGCTGGCCGGCCCTGAGGCGGGCTATGCCTTCTCCACCATGCGCGCCCACGGGCTGTCGCCCGTTGCGGCGGGGCTCGTGCTGGGCTTGGCGCTGCTGGGGGCCGGCTCCAAGGCCGGGCTGGTGCCGCTGCATGCCTGGCTGCCGCTGGCCCATCCCGCAGCTCCCAGCCACGTCTCGGCGCTGATGAGCGCGGTGATGACCAAGGTGGCAGTCTACGGCTTCATCCGCATCGTGTTCGATCTGCTGGGGGCGCCGGACTGGTGGTGGGGCATTCCCGTGCTGGCGCTGGGCGGAGCGAGCGCGGCGCTGGGCGTGCTCTATGCGCTGATGCAGACCGACATCAAGAAGGTGCTGGCCTACAGCACCATCGAGAATATCGGCATCATCTTCGTCGGCCTGGGGCTGGCGCTGGCGTTCCAGGCCAATCATCTGCCGACTGCCGCGGCGCTGGCGCTCACGGCGGCGCTGTTCCATGCGCTGAACCATGCTTTGTTCAAGAGCGCGCTGTTCTTCGGCGCCGGCGCGGTGCTTACCGCCACCGGCGCGCGGGAACTGGACCGCATGGGCGGGCTGATCCACCGCATGCCCGCCACCAGCGCGCTGATGCTGGCGGCCTGCGCCGCCATTTCCGCGCTGCCGCCGTTGAACGGTTTTGCCTCCGAATGGCTGACCTTCCAGGCCATCCTGCTCTCGCCGCAACTGCCGGCCTGGGGGCTGAAGCTCATGGTGCCGGCGGTGGGGGCCTTGCTGGCGCTCTCCGCGGCCCTTGCCGCCGCCTGCTTCGTGCGGCTCTATGGCATCGCGTTCTTGGGGCGGCCCCGCAGCCCAGAGGCGGCGAGCGCCCATGAGGTGGATCGCTGGTCGCTGGCGGCCATGGGGCTGATGGCCCTGGGCTGCATCGGTGCGGGCATTCTGCCCGGCGTGGTCATCGATGCCCTGGCCCCCGTGGTGCATCTGGTGCTGGGCGAGCGCATGCCGGCGCAGGCGGGCACCGCGTGGCTGTCCATCATCCCCATCGCGGAAAGCCGCAGCTCCTATAACGGCCTGCTGGTGCTGGTGTTCGTGGCCGGTTCCGCGGCGCTGATGGCGGGGGTGATCCACCGCTTCGCCTCCCGCGCGGTGCGGCGGGCGCCGGCCTGGGATTGCGGCTTTCCCGATGCAGGCATTGCCACGCAATATAGCGCCTCCAGCTTCGCCCAGCCGCTGCGCCGGGTGTTCGGCACGTCGGTGTTCGCGGCCCGCGAGCGCATCCACATGCCTCCTCCCGGCGATGCCAGCCCCGCCCGCCTGGAGGTGGAACTGAAGGATCCGGTGTGGAGCGGGCTCTATGCGCCGCTGGCGGACGGGGTGTGGGCGCTGTCGGGGCGGCTCAACCCGCTGCAATTCCTCACCATCCGGCGTTATCTCTCGCTGGTGTTCGCCGCCTTGGTGCTGCTCCTGCTGGTGCTGGCGCTATGGACATGATCCACGCGCTCCTGGTGCAGGGTGCGCAGATGGCGCTGGTGCTGGCGCTCGCCCCGCTGCTCACCGGCTTTGTGCGCGTCATCAAGGCGCGGCTGCTGCGCCGGCGCGGCCCGCCGCTGCTGCAACCCTATTTCGATTTGCTGCGCCTCGCCCGCAAGGAGGTGGTGCTGGCGGACAATGCCTCCTGGCTGTTCCGCGCCGCGCCCTATCTGATCTTCGCCGCCACCTGGGTGGCGGCAGCGCTGGTGCCCACCTTCGCCACCGGCCTGGTGTTCTCCTGGACCGCGGATCTGATCGCCATCACCGCCTTGCTGGGCTTCGCCCGCTTCTTCCTGGCGCTTGCGGGCATGGACGTGGGCACCAGTTTCGGCGGCCTGGGCTCCAGCCGGGAGGTGATGATCGCCTCCTTGGCTGAGCCAGCGCTCATCATGATCGTGTTCACTTTGGCGCTGGTGGCCGGCTCCACCCAGCTGTCCACGGTGGCCGAGCACATGCAGTCGGGCAGCGTGGGCTTGCGGGTGTCGCTGGGGCTGGCGCTGATCGGCCTGACCATGGTGGCCATCGCCGAGAATGCCCGCATCCCCATCGACAATCCGGCCACCCATCTGGAACTGACCATGGTGCATGAGGCCATGGTGCTGGAATATTCCGGCCGGCATCTGGCGGTGATCGAACTGGCGGCGGCTCTGAAGCTGCTGCTCTATGTGTCGCTGATTGCCTGCGTATTCACGCCCTGGGGGCTTGCGCCGGCCGGCGCGCCCTTCGGCATGCTGATGCTGGGCGTGGCAGCCTATGGGGTGAAGCTTGCCGTGGGCGGCGGGCTGCTGGCGCTGTTCGAGACCGGCATCGCCAAGATGCGGGTGTTCCGGGTGCCGGACTTTCTGGGCGCGGCGCTGATGCTGGGCCTGCTGGCGACCCTGCTGCTGTTCGTGTCGAGGAGCCTGTAGCATGGGCTCCCTGGTCTTCGACGTCGCGCATCTGCTGGCCGGGGGGCTGGTGCTGTTGAGCTTCACCATGCTCTATCAGGATCGGCTCTATGCCCTGCTGCATGTGTTCGCGCTGCAGGCGCTGGTGCTGGCGCTGTCGGTGTCCTGGCAGGCCTATGCGCAGGGCGCGCCCCATCTCTATGTGACGGCGATCATCACTTTGGTGTTCAAGGCCATCATCATTCCGGTGGCCCTGCACCGCATCGTGACGCGGCTGGGCATCCACCGCGAGGTGGAGACGGCGCTGAGCGTCGGCACCACCATGCTGGCCGGCATTGGGCTGGTGGCGCTGTCCATGGTGGTGATGCTGCGGGTGACCGCCACCGCCGACGCCCTGGCGCGGGAGGATCTGGCCTTCGCTTTGTCGGTGGTGCTGCTGAGCCTGCTGATGATGGTCACCCGGCGCAATGCGGTCAGCCAGGTGGTGGGCTTCATGTCGCTGGAGAACGGGCTGATCCTCGCCGCCACCGGGGCCAAGGGCATGCCACTGGTGGTGGAAATCTCGGTGGCTTTCTCGGTGCTGGTGGCCTTCATCGTCATCGGCATCTTCCTGTTCCGCATCCGCGAGCGCTTCGACACCGTGGATAGCGAGGCCCTCGACCGCTTTCGCGAGGACCAGCGATGAGCAGCGGCTTCGACGGCGCAGCCCTCATTCTGGTGCTGCCGGCGCTGACCGCGCTGGGGCTGCTGGTGCTGCCCGGGGTGCGGCTGCCGGCAGCGCTGAATGCGGGATCCGCCTGCCTCACCTTCCTGGCGGCGGCATCGCTGATCTGGGTCCGGCCGGCATCGGGGCCGTTCCTGCTGGTGGATGACTTCAACATCGTGTTCGTGGTGCTGAACACCTTCGTCGCCTTCACCACCGCGCTGTTCAGCGCCGGCTACATCGGCCATGAACTGGAGACCGGACGGCTGACCGTGGCGCAGATGCGCTTCTATCATGCCATGTACCAGGTGCTGCTGTTCGCCATGAACCTGGCGCTGCTGGCCAACAATATCGGCCTGATGTGGGTGGCCATCGAGATGGCGACGCTCACCACGGTGCTGATGGTGGGCCTCTATCGCACCCGCGAGGCCATCGAGGCGGCGTGGAAATATTTCATCCTCGGCAGCGTCGGCATCGCCTTGGCGCTGTTCGGCACCATCCTGGTCTATATGGCCGCCCGCCCGGTGGTGGGCGAGGGGCAGGACGGCATGGTGCTCACCGTGCTGATGGCCCATGCCGCCGTCTTTGATCCGGCCATGCTGAATCTGGCCTTCGTGTTCCTGCTGCTGGGCTATGGCACCAAGGTGGGCCTTGCCCCGCTCCATGCCTGGCTGCCCGATGCCCATGCGGAGGGGCCAACCCCTATTTCCGCCGTGCTGTCCGGCCTGCTGCTGAACGTGGCGCTCTATGCGGTGCTGCGCTTCAAGATGCTGCTGGCGCAAGCGCCGGGCGCGCTGGCGCCGGGGCCGCTGCTCATGGGCATGGGGCTGGTGTCGCTGCTGTTCGCGGCGCTGATGCTGTACCGGCGGCGCGACATCAAGCGATTGTTCGCTTATTCGTCCATCGAGCATATGGGGCTGATCGCCTTTGCGTTCGGCATCGGCGGGCCGCTGGCCAATTTCGCCGGCCTGCTGCACATGGTCATGCACAGCCTGACCAAGTCGGCCATCTTCTTCGCCGTGGGCCAGATCGTGCAGGTGAAGGGCACCCAGAAGATCAGCGAGATCCGCGGCCTCACCGCCAGCCATCCGGTGCTGGGCTGGGGGCTGGTGCTGGGGGTGGTGGCCATCGCCGGCCTGCCGCCCTCGGGGGTGTTCATGAGCGAGTTTCTGCTGGTCTCCTCGACCTTTGCCCGCGTGCCGCTGGTGGCGCTGCCGCTGGTGGCCGGCCTGCTGCTGGCATTGGGCGCATTGATGCAGAAACTGAACGGCCTCGCCTTCGGCGCACCCACCGGCACTCTGGCGCCGGTGCGCACCAATGCGCTGCCCATGATGACCCATCTGGCCCTGGTGTTTGCCGCCGGGCTTTATCTGCCGCCGCCATTGGTGGCGTGGTTCGAACATATCGCCCGGATGCTGGGTTGAGAGGAGGCACGGACCATGACCGCTCTGTTCGATGCCATCGCCTCCGGCGCCATCGTCACCGGCCATCGCCCCTGGCTGCGGGCAGTGGTGGATGCCGAAACCTGGACTGCCCTCGCCGCGCAACTGGCGGCGGGCCGCTGGACCTTGCTGAGCCTGTGGGGCGAGGCCGATGCGGTGCAGATGGCCCTGCTGGATGAAGAGGCCGGCACGGTGGCCGTCGCCACATTGCCTTGCCCCGATGGGGCCTATCCGTCCGTGGGCCGGCTCCACGCCCCGGCGCAGCGGCTGGAGCGGGCGGCAAGGGATCTGTTCGGGCTGGTGGCCACCGATGCGCCGGATGTCCGCCCCTGGCTGGATCATGGCCGTTGGGGCCTCTCCCACCCCTTGGCGGCCGGAGGCCCCGGCGTGGCCCAGAGCGCGCCCTATGCCTTTCTCTCCGCCGAGGGCGAGGGGCTGCACCAGGTGGCTGTGGGGCCGGTGCATGCGGGCATCATCGAGCCGGGGCATTTCCGTTTCACCGCCAATGGCGAGGCGGTGGTGCGGCTGGAGGAGCGGCTGGGTTATGTGCATCGCGGCCTGGACGGGCTCATGGCCGGGGCTGCCCTGGAGCGGGGCGCGGCGCTGGCCGGGCGGGTTTCCGGCGACAGCACCGTGGCCTATGGACTGGCCTTCGCCCGCGCGGTGGAGGCTGCGCTGCAGGTGGAGGTGCCGCCGCGCGCCATCTGGCAGCGGGGCGTCATGGCGGAACTGGAGCGCCTCGCCAACCATGTGGGCGACATCGGCGCCATCTGCAATGATGCCGCCTTCCCGCGCCTGCTGGCGCCCTGCGCCGTGCTGCGTGAACAGGTGCTGCGCGCCGCGCAATTGGCCTTCGGCCATCGGCTGATGATGGATGGGGTGATCCCCGGCGGAGTGGCGACGGCGCTGTCTCCCGAAGGCGCGTCAGCCATTCGCGCCGTGCGGGACATCGTCGGCAAGGCGCTGCCGGGCCTGATGGCGCTTTATGACGGCACGGCCTCGTTGCAGGATCGCACCGTGGGCACCGGCCGGGCGCATCCGGATCTGGTGCGCCGGTTCGGCTGCGCCGGCGTGGTGGGGCGCGCCTCCGGGCGAGGGTTCGATGTCCGCCGCACGCTGCCCTATGCGCCCTATGATCAATTGGCCTTTGATGTGCCAGCGCTCCATGAAGGCGACGTCAATGCCCGCGTCTGGATCCGCTTCCGGGAGGTGGAGCAGAGCCTGTCGCTGATCGGCCAGATGCTGGACCGTGTGCCCACCGATGGCCCGCTCACCGTGGATCTCGGTGCGCAGGAGAGCGGACCCTGCGAGGGGCTGGCCCTGGTGGAGGGGTTCCGGGGCGATGTGCTGGCCTTCGTGCGCCTGGACCGCGCCTTGCGGATCGCGCGGTGCCATCTGCGCGACCCCTCGTGGTTTCACTGGCCGGTGCTGGAAGCGGCCATCGAAGGCAACATCATTGCTGATTTTCCGCTCATCAATAAATCCTTCAACTGCTCCTATGCGGGGCAGGATCTCTAAGGGGGCGCCATGCACAAGCTGTTGCTGGACGGGCTCCTCCAGGGGCCACTCACCGAGCCCGCCCCTAAGGGGGATGACTCTGAGCTGATGGCGCTTGCCGCGCAACTCGATCAGGCCTTCCGGCGCCGGCTGGGCCGCGGCCTGTCGATCCGCCAGGTGGACGCGGGCTCGTGCAATGGCTGCGAGCTGGAGATCCACGCGCTGAGCAACCCCTATTATGATCTGGAGCGCTTCGGCCTGCGCTTTGTCGCTTCGCCCCGCCATGCGGATGTGCTGCTGGTGACCGGCCCGGTCACAAAGAACATGCGCGAGGCGCTGGAGCGCACGCTGGCGGCGACGCCGGCACCGAAATGGGTGGTGGCGGCCGGCGCCTGCGCTCGCGACGGCGGCCTGTTCGCCGGCAGCTATGCCTGCGTGGGCGGGGTGTCGGCGGTGGTGCCGGTGGATCTGCACATTCCCGGTTGCCCGCCGACGCCGCTGGTCTTGCTCAAGGGCTTGCTGGCCCTGCTGGCGCACGGTCGCAGCTGAGCACGCTTCCGCCTGTGGGGTCGGCTCACGCCAGTCCGAGCGCCACCGCGCCCACTGGCCCGCACCACCGGCCGCACGCTGGTGGTCATCAGGTGCCCTTGCCCGAAGATGCCCAGCATTTCCGCCACGTCCGTCGCCAGACGGGGCAGGGTGCCCATGGTCAAGCTCTGGCGCCCGCCGATGGCCGCGATGACGGTCTGGGGCAGAGCGCCGAGAAAGCTCGTGAGGATCTGTGCCACGACCGCGCGCAATGCCCCGGCCGGATGGTCGATCGGTGCGATCTGGCGGGCGTGGCGCAGGGCCGGCACGGCGCGCGCCTCCGCAGGGCACCGGCCCGAGATGGGAGAAGCCGCGGTAGGCGTCATCACATGGGGCGCGGTGGTCATGGGCGCTTGAGGGGCCGGGCGCGCAGCAGCAGGCAGACGAGGACGGTTGCCGCGATCCAAGCGCCCCCCACCAGGGTGGCCGAGGTCTTGGTGAAAGGTGAGACCGACGGCATGTCGTGGACCGCCTTCAGGCTGTCCGTATCTTGAGGCGCGAGGGCGGCCATGGTCATCCGCGCCGGGGCGGGCAGGGGGAGGGCGACGACGGCGTCAGAGGACGATGGCAGGCTCATGGCGGGGACCGTTGGGTGGAGGCAGGCGTTCGGAGACGGTGCAAAACAGGATGGTATTTCGTAAATTTCGCGATGAATGCCGTGCCGCTGCGTTGAAAAGCGATGTGGAAACAATGGCCGCGCATAAATAAAAAATAAAAATCGGGAATTTCGCGACCGTCACGCGGCGTGGAAATATATATTTTTACTGAGTTGTCTTCTGGTCATGAGCCGCAGAGGATGCGCGCGTATTCGCCCGCAGCGGATCACGCCCGCGAAAAATCATGCGTGCGCGGCTTGCTGGGCGCTCTCAAAGGACAGTCTCATGAAGCCAGCACACGAGCCCCGCCGCGTCATCATCCGCGAATGGATGTCATTGCCGCGGGACAAGCGCCGCACCCCGGAGCAGGCCGATGCCTTCACCACCAAGGCGGCCGGAATCCACACGTTCGAATGCAGCGGCGATCGCCTGCAGCGCATTCGCGGCTGGCTGGAGCCCCGTATCGGCCGTCATTGACCCGGACGGCCGCCGGCGTGCGGCAGGTCCGACGCGGTCGGCGGACGCGATAAGCCCGATGACGGGCTGGATCGCGCGGCGCGCCGGCCGCTCCGCTTAAGCGTGCGGGGCTGCGGGCGCCGCCGGCTCGCGCGGGCGCACCCCGTCGATGAAGATGCGGATGCAGCGCCGCAGATGGGCGTCGCGCTGCGCGCGCTGCGGTCCATCGGGCGGGCCACCGGGCAGGTGCATCATGGCGCCGAAGATGATGTCCATGAGCATGTGCGCGGCGCTGTCCGCATCCTCGATCGTGAGGATGCCGGCGGCATGCTGCGCCTCCAGCCAGCCGGCCAGCAGCGCCCGCGAAGCCTCTCCCCCGTCTTGCCGCACCATCTGGCCGATCTCGGGAAAGGTCCGCGCCTCACGCATGGCGAAATCAAGGAAGGCCAGGCGCTCGCGATCCGCCGAGGCCGAGAGTCCCACCCGGAAGATGGCGGCGATGGCCTCGGCCGGGGGCAGGTCGGACCGTTCCAGCGGCAGCTTCAGCATGGTGCTGCGGTGGTCCACCACCAGGGCGCGGAACAACTCGGTCTTGCTGGGAAACAGACGGTAAAGCGTCTGCTTGGAGATGTGGCAGGAGGTGGCCACCAGTTCCGTGGTGGTGCCGGCATAGCCCCGCTCCAGGAAGATCAGGCGGGCCTGCGCCAGGATTTCGGCGCGCCGCGCCGCATCGGTAGCGGCCCTCGGCCGACCGCGCTGGCGCCGGGAGGTTGGCTCCTGCTCCTCCGGCGCCAAAGCCACGCCGCTCACGCTCTGCCCAACCATAGCCATACCCCGTGGGCCTCATTGACGACCCGGCGGATTGCCATTATCAGTACCGGGCGGTTCCGTAAATACGACATGCGTGGAGCCGCACCTGATGCCTTCCGGTACGCGCCGCGGTCCCGCAACCGCACGCCTGCCTCCAGACAGACAGTTTGATTTCGGATCACGGGCTTGCCCCCGCGCCAAGCACGATGGCCCGCTGATGGTGGAACAGCGGCGTCATCGCGGTGCGAGCCCTCGCACAGGTGAGCGATGAGAATAGCGTTTCCACCCGGCCCGCACGCCGACCGCGCGCGGTCTTTCCCGTGTCGCCGCCGCACGCTGTCGCGCACCTTTGCGGGGGCGCGGACGTTTGCGGGCGGTCGCCTGCTGCTGGCGGCATTGGTGCTGGCCCCCGGGCTTGCGGGCTGCGTGGTCGGCCCCGACTATGCCCCGCCGCCCATGGCCATGCCGGCCCAGTTCGCTGCTGCCTCCAAGGCCCAGACCACCCATCCCGCCCAGCTCCAATCCTGGTGGCGACGCCTCAATGATCCGCTGCTGGATCGGCTGGTGAGCGAGGCGGTGGAGGGCAATCTGGATGTGGCCACCGCCAAGGCGAAGATCCGCCAGGCCCGCGCCACCCGCGCCGAGCAGGCCTCGGCCCTGTTCCCCACCGTCACCGGATCGGGCTCCATCACCCGTCAGCAGAATGCCACCACCGGCAGTTCCGGTACCGAGACCATCACCGTGGACACGGCCGGCGTCAGCGGCACCTCGACCCCCTACACCCAATGGACCGGCGGCTTCGATGCCAGCTGGGAGCTGGATCTGTTCGGCGCCAACCAGCGGTCGCTGGAGGCGGCGCAGCGGGGCGTGGAGGCGTCGCAGGAGCAGTTGCGCGATACGCTGGTGACGCTGATCGGCGATCTGACCTCTTATTATGTGCAGGCCCGCGGCTATCAGGCCCGCATCGACCTGGCCACCCGTACCGCCGCCTCGCAGCGCGAGACCGCTTCGCTCACCCAGCGCAAATATGACGCCGGCTCCGCCTCCGCCGTGGACGTGGCCAAGGCCACCGCCCAGGCGGCCAGCACCGAGGCGGATATTCCCACCTTGCGCATCAGCTACGCCCAGGCGGTGCATCGCCTCGGCATCCTGCTGGGCCGCGAGCCGGCGGCATTGGTGGCGCAGATGCGGCGCGGTGCGCCCATTCCCGCGCCGCGCCTGCCCATCGCCACCGGGGCGCCGGCGGATATCCTCACCGCGCGGCCCGATGTGCGCGCCGCCGAGCGGCAACTGGCCCAGGCCACCGCCAGCATCGGCAATGCCCAGGCGCAGCTCTATCCCGCGGTCAGCCTCACCGGAAGTCTGGCCACCAACGCCCTGCGGGCGGGGGACCTGGCCAAGGGCTCGACCATCAGCTGGTCGTTCGGGCCGTCTCTGTCGCTGCCGATCTTCAATGCCGGCAATCTGCAGGCGGCGGTGGACCTGTCCGCCGCGCAGCGCGACCAATATTATGTCGCGCTGAAATCCACCGTGCTCACCGCCCTGGAGGAGGTGGAGAACGCCTTGGTGGCGGTGGCCCAGGAGCGGATCCGGGCATCGCGCCTGTCTGAGGCCGCGGGCGCCTATGGCAACGCCGCGCGGCTCGCGCGCGCCCAATATCAGGCCGGCAGCACCACCTTCCTCGACGTGCTGGATGCGGAGCGCTCGCTCTACACCGCCCAGGATTCCCTGCTGCAAAGCCGGGTGCTGATCGCCACCGACTACATCGCCTTGCACAAAGCGCTGGGGGGCGGCTGGGACGGGGCGGTGAACAGCTCCAAGCCGGAAGTGATCGACGTGAACACCGGGCCGCACCTGCCGCCCGCGCCCGCGCTATCGGCCCTCTCGGGCAAGGAAGATTGAGATGCAAACCTCACGCATGGTGTCCATCGCGCCGCCGCCGCGCGCCGAGGAGCCGCTCCGCCAGGAGAGCCGGCCCGGCGCGCCCGTTCCAGCCGCTCCCGTCGATGCCCCTACCCACGACGCGCCCCGCCCCGGCGGCGGGCGCTCCGGCCCGCCCCGGAACAGTCGCCGCAAATGGTTCATCCTGCTGGCGTTGCTGGTGGTCCTGGTGGCGGGGGGCTGGGTCTATCGGCTCCAGACCGCCGCCCGTGCGGTGGACAGCTTCACCACCGCCCCGGTGGTGATCGGCGATGTGGAAGAAAGCGTGCTGGCCACCGGCATCCTCAAGCCCACCGCCTTCGTCGCCGTGGGCGCCCAGGCCTCGGGGCGCATCGTGTCCATGCAGGTGAAGCTGGGCCAGCGGGTGAAGGCGGGCGATCTCATCGCCGAGATCGATTCCCGCTCCCAGGAAAACACCCTGCGGACCAACGAGGCGAAGCTCGCCGACGCCCGGGCGCAGCGCGAGGAAAAGCTGGTGACGCTGAAATATGCCGAGCTGACGCTGGCGCGCCAGACCCGCATGCTGTCCCAGACCATCACCTCGCAGGCGGACTATGAAAACGCCGCCTCCACGGTGGGCACCACCAAGGCACAGATCGCGGCCCTGGACGCGCAGATTGCCGAGGCGGAAGTGGCGGTGAATGATGCCACGGTCAATCTTGGCTACACCCGCATCACCGCGCCCAGCGACGGCACCATCCTGGCGCTGGTGGCGCAGCAGGGCCAGACGGTGAACGCCACCCAGTCCGCCCCTACCATCGTGGTGATGGGGCAGGTGGACACCATGACCGTGCGCACGGAAATTTCCGAATCCGACGTGGTGAAGGTGAAGCCGGGGCAGGACGTCTATTTCACCATCATCGGCGAGCCCGACCGGCCATTGCGCGCCGTTCTGGGCTTTGTGGAGCCGGCGCCGGAATCGGTGAAGAGCGACAGCAGCTTCACCACTACCAGTTCGTCGTCGTCCTCGTCGTCATCCTCATCCAGCACCACGTCCGCCATCTATTACAACGGCGTGTTCGACGTGCCGAACCCGGACGGGCGCCTGCGCACCTATATGACCGCCGAGGTGCATATCGTGCTGGGCAATGCCAAGGGCGTGCTGACCATTCCCGCCGCCGCCCTCGGCCTGCCGGGGCCGAACGGCACCTATGCGGTGCAGGTGGCCCAGTCCGATGGCTCGATTGTTGAGCGCATGGTCACCATTGGTCTGAACGACAAGGCCACCGCCGAAGTGCGGTCCGGCCTGGCGGCGGGTGAGCGCGTGGTCACCGGCCGGCGCAATGCGAGCGCTGCCGCCCAGAAGGCGGGTGGCGGGCCGCCGCCGGGGGGAATGTGAGATGGGCGAGCCTCTGATTGTTCTCGACCAGGTCCGGCGCGAGTTTCCCTCCGGCGAGGGCACGCTGGTGGTGCTGAAGGACATCGACCTCACCATTGCCCAGGGCGAGATGGTGGCGATCGTGGGCGCGTCCGGATCGGGCAAGTCCACCTTGATGAACATTCTGGGCTGCCTGCACACGCCGTCCTCCGGCAGCTACCGGGTGGGCGGACGGGATGTCCTCAACCTGGAGCCGGACGAACTGGCCGGTCTGCGCCGCGAGCGTTTCGGCTTCATCTTCCAGCGCTACCATCTGCTGGCGGAGCTGCCGGCGGTGGACAATGTGGAGATCCCGGCGGTCTATGCGGGCGAGGACGCCGGCGCGCGGCATGAGCGCGCCGAGGCCCTGCTGGCCCGCCTCGGTCTGGCGGATCGCGCCGACCATCGGCCGGGCCAACTCTCCGGCGGGCAGCAGCAGCGCGTCTCCATTGCACGCGCCTTGATGAATGGCGCCGACATCATCCTCGCCGACGAACCCACCGGGGCGCTGGACCGCGCCAGCGGCGAGGAAGTGCTGCGCATCCTCGACGAACTGAATGCGGAGGGAAAGACGATCATCATCGTCACCCACGACATGGCGGTGGCCGGGCGGGCGCGGCGGATCGTGGAACTGAGCGACGGGGTGATCGTCTCCGATCGCCTCACCGGCAAGGCGCCGATCGCTGCGGTGACGCCGGTGCCGCGCATCCGCAAGCAGGCGTCGGCCTGGCGCAGCCTGTTCGACCGCTTGAGAGAAGCGGTGCGCATGGCGGTGCTGTCCATGCTGGCGCATCGGCTGCGCACCTTCCTCACCATGCTGGGCATCATCATCGGCATTGCCTCGGTGGTGTGCGTGGTGGCGCTGGGCACCGGCACCCAGCAGATGGTGCTGGCCAACATCAGCAATCTGGGCACCAACACGCTGGAAATCTTTCCCGGCAAGGATTTTGGCGACGTGCGCTCGGCCAAGATCCAGACCCTGGTGCTGGCGGATGCGCGCGCCCTGGCCACCCAGCCGTTCGCCGCGGCGGTGAGCCCCACCGTCTCCACTAGCACCACCGCGCGCTATGGCGCCAAGGAGGCGAGCGCGCTGGTGAATGGGGTCGATGAGAATTACTTCGCCGCCAAGGGCACCAAGCTGGCCGAAGGCCGGTTCTTCGATGCCGGCAGCGTGCGCGCGCGCACCCAGGAGGCGGTGATCGACGAGAATACCCGCAAGGCGCTGTTCACCAACGTGCCCGGCGGGGCGCTGGGCAAGGTGATCCTGGTGGGCGACGTGCCCTGCCGCGTGGTAGGGGTGACGCAGGCGCAGCAGGGCGGCTTCGGCTCCAGCTCGAACCTCTCGATCTATCTGCCCTATACCTCGGTGCAGACGCGCTTCCTCGGCACCAATACGCTGCGCTCCATCACCGTGAAGGTGAGCGACGAGGTGGACCCCAGCGTTGCGGAGGAAGCGCTGACGGCCATCCTGATGCAGCGCCACCGCACCAAGGATTTCTTCATCCTCAACACCGACGATATCCGCAAGACCATCACCAGCACCACCGAAATGCTGAAGCTGCTGGTGGCCGCCATCGCGGTGATTTCGCTGATCGTGGGCGGCATCGGGGTGATGAACATCATGCTGGTGTCGGTGTCCGAGCGCGTCGGCGAGATCGGCCTGCGCATGGCGGTGGGCGCCCGGCGCAGCGACATCCTGCAGCAATTCCTCATCGAGGCGGTGCTGGTGTGTTTCATCGGCGGGCTGGCCGGCATCGGCACCGCCTTGGGGCTGGGCGTCTTGGTGTCGTGGGCGGCGCCGGGGTTTGCCATGGTCTATTCGGCCACCTCGATCATCGCCGCCGTGGCGGTGTCCACGGCCATCGGCGTGGGGTTCGGCTATCTGCCGGCGCGCAGCGCCTCCTTCCTCGATCCGGTGGTGGCGCTGTCGCGGGATTGAGCCGGGAGCGGCTGTGCGCGCCGGACCGGATCGGCGCGACGCGGACGGTGCTGGCGTTGCGATGGATGGGAGGTGGGGCGCGGTCGCTTCTTGCCACGCATCTTGCCACGTGCCCCTGGAGCCCGCCGCCGGTGTGGACGGTGGTGCGGTGGGGCTGAGGGGCCGGGCAGACCACACGGGCAGGGGTTGCTGTCGCTCTCGGCCACGGCGTGGGGACTGGCGTGGGCACTTGGTACTGCGGTGCACGGGCCATGAGTCAAGCAGACGCCGCCCGCGGCGATCGCAGGGCGGCGTGAGCGGATCGGGGGCTTGCGGCTTTGCGGCGTCGGGATGGCGTCAGCCGGACCTCGGCGCCATCGCACCCGGCCATGTCCCGCAGGCGGCTGCGTTTTCGGTCAGCGTCCCGAGGCCGGACATTCCGGCCGCCGGTCAGCTTTGACGCGGCGGCTGCTGCTCAAGAGTGGTGAGAACGCCCAGCACTGCGTCGGCGCTGGCATAGGCGCTCTGCTTGGCGCAGCCGGTGGCATCGCCCCAGGTCAGGGATGGAAAGAGGGACTCATAGATCACCGCGGCAAGATCCTCGCGGGTCTGCATCATCCAATCGGGGCTGTCCTGATGGCCTTCGGCCGGCGCGCGGGCTTCGGCGCGCGATGCGTGATGCGGCGCCATGGCCATGGGGTCGTGGGGCGCGCTGGCCGCCGGGGCGGTCAACGCGCTCACCCATTGCCACAGATGGCGCAGGGGCCACAGGGGCAGGGGCGACGAGGGCATGGGGGACCGGTGCAAGGAGATCGTCTGCACGATGTCAGTTCCCCAGTGAAATCGCCCCGAGCACGGTCGTTTTGACCGAGGTGAAGGTATTGCCGGCGCCCGTCACCGCGCCATCGATCATGCGCTTGCCGCTGCCGGCGAGGGCGAGCGCCCCATCGACGGCGCCTTCCAGCATGCCGGCCTTGGGGGGCATGGGAGGCGCCATGGGGGCGGGCGGCACCAGGACATTCGGGGTGGCGGTCGGCCGTGCCGCGACCGGAGCCGGCGCGGCAGCCGGGGTCCAGCTGGCCAGGATCACCGGGTCGCGGCTGTCACAGGCGGTCTGGCAGCGATCAAACCGTTCCACGCCCTTGGGCAAGGTGGCGGCCACATTGCCCAGCTTGCTGCCGGACGGCGCGGTCGGCCGGGCCTTCGGCAGCGGAATGGGCGCCTCGGCTTCGGCGGTCACCGCCACCGGGGAAGGTTCGCGCTTGGGGGCGAGGTCGGAAAAATCGAAATTGAGCGAGGCGTTCACCGTGGCCGGCCGGCTGAGCGCGCTGCCGGTGGGCTCGGCTTCGCCGGGATAGAAATGCCCGAACACGGCGGCGCTGAGGGTCAAAGCGGTGCTCACGCTCACCCGCAACCCCATGATGCGCATGCGGGACATGGTGCTCGGGCCAAAAATCAGCGTGTGGCGCATGCTCAACTCCGTTTCGAATTCGCCGACCGTTAGACCCAAACTTATTGTCAGAAAGGTGATAATTTTTTGGTGTGTGGTTTCTCCGCAACGCTTTTTTGTAACGGGATATGTCCAGACCGGCGCGGGCGGGCGTTGCCGCTGCTGGCGGTCGGCCCTTGAAATCCCCGCGCGCTGCCGCCATGTGGTCGCGCGCACTGATTTTTGATCGGGATCTCCACTGTCATGACCACCGCCGAAGCCCCAGCCCCGCAAAGCCGCACCTTCGAGGCGGATGTCGCCAAGCTGCTGCACCTGATGGTGCACTCGGTCTATTCCGACAAGGACGTGTTCCTGCGCGAGCTGATCTCCAATGCCGCCGACGCCTGCGAGAAGCTGCGCTACGAGGCCATCACCGATTCGTCGTTGCTGGGCGATGATCCCAAGCCCCGCATCACCTTGCGCATCGATGCCGCCGAAGGCCGCCTCACGGTGGAGGACAATGGCATCGGCCTCAGCGCCGAGGAGATGATCGAGGCGCTCGGCACCATCGCCCGCTCCGGCACCAAGGCGTTCATGGAGCGCATCGAGGCGGCGCAGGCGGCCGAGGGCGCCCAGCTCATCGGCCAGTTCGGCGTCGGCTTCTATTCCGCTTTCATGGTGGCGGACCGGGTGGACGTGATTTCCCGCCGCGCCGGCAGCGATGTCGCCAGCCTGTGGTCCTCCGATGGCAAGGGCGCCTATACGGTGGGGCCCGTGGACGTGGCCGAGGCCCCCGCGCGGGGCACGCGGGTCATCCTGCACCTGTCCGAAGAGGGCAAGAGCTATGCCGACCGCCATACGCTGGAGCGCATCGTCAAGGCGCAGTCCGGCCACGTGCCGGTGCCGATCTTCATCGTCGAGACCCTTGAGGCCGAGCCGGAGGAGATTGCCGACGGCGTGGCGCTGTGGACCAAGCCGAAGGCCGACATCAGCGCCGAGGACTATGCGGACTTCTACCGCTCGGTGGCCGGCCAGTTCGACACCCCCGCGCTCACCGTGCATTTCCGCGCCGAGGGCCGGCATGAATATACGGCACTGGTGTTCGTGCCCGGCGCGCCGCCGTTCGATCTGTTCGATCCCGACCGCAAGGGCCGGGTGAAGCTCTATGTGAAGCGCGTCTTCATCACCGACGATGCGGAATTGCTGCCGCGCTATCTGCGCTTCGTGCGCGGCGTGGTGGACAGCGCCGACCTGCCGCTGAACCTGTCGCGGGAGATGCTCCAGGATAGCGCCATCCTCGGCGCCATCAAGAAGGGCGTCACCGGCCGCGTGCTCACCGAGCTGGACAAGCTCTCCCAGAATGATGCGGACGCTTATGCCGGCATCTGGGAGAATTTCGGCCCGGTGCTGAAGGAGGGCCTGTACGAGGATTATGAGCGCCGCGCGCAATTGCTCGGCCTCGCCCGCTTCAAGTCCACCACTTCGGGGACGGCGGCCGGCAGCGGCTGGCGCTCGCTGAAGGACTATGCGGCGGATCTGAAGGAAAACCAGACCGCCATCTATTACATCACCGGGGATCTGGCCCGCGTGGAGCATGCCCCGCAGCTGGAAGGCTTCCGCGCCCGTGGCGTGGAAGTGCTGCTGCTGCCGGACCAGGTGGACAGCTTCTGGGTCACCGCCGGGGTGGATTATGAGGGCAAGCCGTTCAAGTCCGTCACCCAGGGGGCGACCGACCTGACCTTGATCCCGCTCACCACCCCCGCCGAGACGCCCACTCCCGAGGCCGGCGAACAGACCGGCGACTTCATCGCCTTCGTCAAGCAGACCCTGGGCGAGGAGGTCTCCGACGTGCGCGCTTCCGACCGGCTGACCACCAGCGCCGTGTGCCTTGTGGCCCCCGAAACCGGCATGGATCGCCGCCTGGAGAAGCTGCTGGCGGGGGCCGGGCGCCTCGACATGGCGGTGAAGCCGATCCTGGAGATCAACCCGCGCCATGCCTTGGTGGCGGCGCTGGCGGCGGCGGACGCCTCCGACGCGGCCTTCCGCCTTGATGCGGCCCGGCTGCTCTATGATCAGGCACGGGTGCTGGATGGTGAGCAGCCCACCGATCCGGTGGCCTTCGCCGAGCGCCTGATGCGGGTGATGGAACGGGGCCTGAAGCCCGCCGCCTGACCTGCCGGACGCGCTCCATTCCCCTGCCCCGCGCCTGACGCGGGGCAGGCATTGGCTCAGCCGGCTGGCCACCGGCAGCCACGCCCCCTACAGCCTATGGGCAAAGAAGGCCTCGCCACCCCCGGCGCGGACGGCGTTTGCCAACGGGCATGCGGTTTGCATCGTTTCGGGGGCTCCGAGCGTTGTACGCTCACACAGCGCAAGCTGAGCGGCGCGGGTGGAGCGGCGGTGTCCGCTTCAAGACCGCGCGCCGCTTGGGCGCCAGGGGGAACTGTCGCGCATGTGGGTCAAGATCCACCACCGGACCACCTATTTCTACCACCAGCCGGTGATCCTGGGGCCGCATCGCCTGATGCTGCGCCCGCGCGAAAGCCGCGACCTGAAGCTGGTGTCGTGCGACGTGCTGGTGACGCCCGCCGCGACGGTGACCTGGGCGCAGGATGTGGCCGGCAATGCGGTGGCCACCGCCACCTTCGAGGGCCTGTCCGATACGCTGGTGATCGACAGCGTGGCCGAGCTGCATCTCTATGCCCCGGCCTGGCCGGTGTTTCCCATCGCCGCGTCGGCGCAGGCCTTTCCATTTCGCTATTCGGATGGCGAATGGGCGGACCTGGGCGCCCTGGCGACGCCGCAGTCGCCGGACGCCGATGGCCGGCTGCGGGCCTGGGCGCGCAGCTTCGTGCGCACCACGCCCACCGACACCCTGTCGCTGCTGAAGGATCTGAGCGCCGGTGTCTCCACCGCCGCGCAATATCAGAGCCGCGAGTATGAAGGCACCCAGACGCCGCTGGAAACCCTGGATCGGGGCTGGGGCTCGTGCCGGGATTTCGCGGTGCTGTTCGCCGAGGCGGCGCGCACGCTGGGGTTCGGCGCGCGCATCGTCTCGGGCTATCTGTCCAATCCCGCCGGCCGTTCGGTGGGCTCGGCGGATGCCGGCTCCACCCACGCCTGGGCGGAGGTCTATGTGCCCGGCGCCGGCTGGATCACCTTCGACCCCACCAATCGCAGCGTCGGCAGCGCCAATCTGATCCCGGTGGCGGTGGTGCGCGACATTCGCCAGGCCATTCCCGTGGCCGGCAGCTTCCTCGGCCCCAGCGATGCCTTCCACGAGATGCGGGTGGAGGTGGAGGTCACCTCCTGACGCCAGCGCCCTCAGGGCGCGCTGGCGTCGTCCAAGGTGGCGATGTTCGCCGCGGTCAGGGTGAGGTGCACCGCCTGCACGAGGCTGGCCAACTGAATGCGGTTGGTGGCGCTGGCGATGGGGGCGGTGACGCCGTCGCGGGCCATCAGCCAGGCCAGGGCCACTTCCGCCGGCTGGGCGCCATGGTCCGCCGCCACCCCATCCAGCGCATCGAGAATGCGCAGGCCGCGGGGGGTGAGATAGCTGCCCACCTTGCCGCCCCGGACGCTTTTGCCGAGGTCCGCCTCCGAGCGGTATTTGCCCGACAGGAAGCCCGCCGCCAGCCCATAATAGGGAATGACGCCGAGGCCCTCGCGCATGGCCAGGTCGCGCAGCGGGCCGTCATAGCTGGCGCGGTCGTAGAGATTGTATTGCGGTTGCAGGGTGGCATAGCGGGGCAGGCCGGCCTTCGCCGAGGTGGCCAGCGCCGCTTCCATCTGGGCGGCATCGAAGTTGGACGCGCCGATGGCCCGCACCTTGCCGGCCTTGATCAGATCCGCATAAGCGCCAAGCGTTTCCTCATCGGGCGTGTCCGGATCGGGGCGATGGGACTGGTAGAGATCGATATGGTCGGTCTGGAGGCGGCGCAGCGAATCCTCCACCGCCCGGGTGATCCAGCGGGCGGAAAGGCCGGTGCGGTCCCCGCCCAGGTCCATGCCCACCTTGGTGAACAGCAGCACCTTGTCGCGCTTGCCCGGATGGGCGGCCAGCCACTTGCCGATGATGGCCTCGGATTCGCCGCCGCTGTGGCCGGGTACCCAGATGGAATACATATCCGCGGTGTCGATGGCATTGAGGCCCGCGTCCACGAAGGCGTCCAGCAGGTCGAAGCTGTGCTTCTCATCCACCGTCCAGCCGAAGACATTGCCGCCGAACACCAAAGGCGCGATTTCCAGGCCGGTTTGGCCGAGGGGGCGTTTGTGCATGCGCGATCTCTCCCGTTCCTGGTCTTGTCGCATGTTTGCCGCCCGTCGGGGAGGCCCAGGCACCGGGCATGAGACGGGCAAATCGGGTCTTTCCGGCCTTCGCCCGTTGCCCCGGCGACCCCATCCTGCTTAAGTCCGCACCATCATCCGCGCCGGTTCGCGCCGGGCGCGCGACGTTGCCATATGGCCTTGAGGATCTGGATGCGTTCGCCTTCCAAGCCGTCCGCCCCCGCGACATCCGCCCCCACCGCGTGGGACAAGACGGCGGAGGCAACCGCCAAGCCGCGCCGCGCCGCGCCTTCGGCGGCGGACCGCGACGGCGAGCCGCGGCTTCGCATCTTCGCGGCGGCGGAGGCGGTGTTCGCCAAGCGCGGCTTCGATGCCGCCACCCTGCGCGAGATCACCGAGGCGGCCGGCGTCAATATCGCCGCGGTGAACTATTATTTCAGCTCCAAGGAAGAGCTGGTGCGCCAGGTGCTGGACCGGCGCATGACCCCTTATACCGCCGCCCGGTTGGCGGCGCTGGACGCCCGGCTGGCGGACGCGGACGGCGCGCCTTTGTCGGTGGCGGACCTCGTCGAGGTGATGGTGCGCCCCATCGTGGAACTGAGCCGCGACGAGGATGGCGGGCGCTCGCTGATCCGCCTGTTGCTGCAGGTGCGCGCCCGGCCCAGCGAGGACACCATCCGGGTGTTCATCGATCGGGTGGACCCGCTGGTGCATCGCTTCGTGGATGCGTTGCAGATGGCGGCGCCGCATCTGACGCGGGCGGACATCTATTGGCGCTACAATTTCGCCATCGGATCGGTGATGCAGGTTCTCGCCGATGCGGACCCCATCTCGTTCCGCCTGCGGCGCCAGTCGGATGGGGCGTGCGATACCACGGACGACGAGGCCATCGTGCGCGAGCTGGTGGCGTTCGTGACCGCCGGCTTCCTGGGCCCGGTGGCGCCGCCGCGGGCGATCAAGCCGTCGTCATCGCCCGCCGGCACGCACCGCATGCCCGCATCGGCCTCCTGAGGGGCGCGGCGCTGCCCGCTTTCGCGGGAGGCGCGCCGCGCCCGCCGGATCAGGCCGACAGCCAGACGTCGGCGAAGCTGCCGCGAATGCCTTCGGGCATGGCCATCACGTCATGCACCCTTTTGCTGAGGATGCAGGTGTAGTCGAGATCCAGCAGCGGCAGCAGCGGCAGATCGGTCATGGCCAGCTTCTGGAAGTCGTGGAACAGGCCCTTGCGCTTGGCCGGGTTGGTCTCCACCGCCGCCTCTTCCAGGATCTTGTCCATGGCCGGGCTGGCATAGCCCGAGGCATTCACGAACGGCGAGCCGACCCGCGCCGCCTTCGACCAGTAGAAGCGCTGCAAGCCCATGGAGGGATCGAAGATCGGCGCATAGAGGAACAGGTTCAGGTCGAAGTCGTAGTCGGTATAGATCAGCTTCATATAGGTCGGCAGATCGGACGAGCGGATGGTGACATCGATGCCCACCCGCTGCAGCGACTGCTTGACGAATTCTGCGCCGCGCAGATTCGCCTCGCCCAACGGGATCCAGTCGAGGCGCAGCTTCATGCGCATCTTGTCCGGCCCGCGCGGATAGCCGGCGGCATCCAGCAGCGCTTCGGCCTTCTTGGGGTCGAAGGGATAGGCGGGGGGATTGGCGAGGCGCAGGTCGCCGGCCTGATAGGGGATCGGGCTCGTGGCCGGCTTGCCGCTCTGGTACCACACCGCGCGGGCCATGGCCTCGCGATTGATGGACTGGAGGATGGCCTGGCGCACCTCCAGCTTGGCCAGATCCGGATTGCGCAGATTGACCTGGATCGCCTGGGCGTGCTGGAGCAGTTCCTCGCCGCGGGTCTCCACCTCGAACTTGGCATTGGCGCGGAACCGCGCCAGTTCGCTGTAGGGCACCGGGTTGGGGCCGGCCATCAGGATTTCGCCGGTCTCCAGCGCCGCCGCGCGCGAGCCGGCATCGTTGATGACCCGCATGACGATGCGGTCCAGATAGGGCCGCTTCTCAGACCAATAGCCGGGGAAGCGTTCCAGGGCGATATGGCTGCCGCGCTGCCATTCCACGAACTTGAACGGGCCGGTGCCGATGGGGGCATTGTTGGCCGGGTTCCGCAGCGGGTCGCCGTTTTCATAGATGTGCTTGGGCAGGATCGGGCTTTCGAACGCCGAGAGCGCGTTCATGGCCATGGGCGAGGGCTTGGAGAAGCGCATGATCGCCGTAAAAGCGTCCGGCGTCTCCACCGCGGTGAGATTGGCGAAGGTGCCACGGCCGCGCGGGTGGTTCGGCTTCAGCAACTGCATGAAGGAGAAGGCGACGTCGGCGGAGGTGAAGTCCGCGCCGTCATGCCATTTCACGCCCTTGCGCAAGGTGAAGGTGGCGGACAGGCCATCGGGGGCCAGGGTCCAGGCGGTGGCAAGGCGCGGCTGCGGCTGGAAGTCATAGCCATAGGCCACCAGGCCCTCGCTCATCTTGGAGGAGGCCAGCAGCACCTGGTCGGAGGTGGTGAAGGCGCACACCAGGGCGCTCGGATCGGGCCAGATCGCCATGGTCAGCGTGCCGCCGGCCTGGGCGGTCTCGGCGGCGAAAGCCTCGCCTGAGCGGCCGATCAGCAGGCTGGCGCCGGCCGCGCCGGCGGCGCCGAGAAAGGTGCGGCGGGTGACAGGGCCGAAGGCGAGCGGGGGGCTGCGGTCAAAGGTCATGGCACCCTCTGGGTCAGGCGATGGTGGGAGACAAGGATTCGGATCGGGTGTGGACGTGCGGCGGGTTCGCCGTCAAGCGGTCCACCGGGGCATGGGCGGCGCCGTCGGGCGTGACGGTGACCAGATGGCAGGCCACCGAGCGGCCGTCGGGCAGTTCGCGCAACGGCGGTTCGTCCACCGCGCAGCGCGGCTCGTGGAACGGGCAGCGGGTATGGAAGCGGCAGCCGGGCGGCGGCGCCGTGGGGCTGGGCATGTCGCCCTCGATGCGCAGATGCGGGCGATGGGCGCCGGACGGATCGGGGCTGGGATGGGCGGCGAGCAGGCCGGCGGTGTAGGGATGCAGCGGCTGCTTCCACACCCGGGCGCGATCGGACACTTCGACGATCTTGCCCAGATACATCACCAGGATGCGGTCGGCGATATAATGCACCACCGCCAGATCATGGGAGATGAAGAGATAGGACAGGCCCATCTCCTGCTGCAGCCGCACCATCAGATTGATGACCTGCGCCTGCACCGACACGTCGAGGGCCGAGACCGGCTCGTCGGCGACGATGAGGGCCGGGTTCAGGGCGAGGGCGCGGGC
>NZ_CALRWL010000027.1:0-79871 GCF_943371865.1 Azorhizobium sp. AG788
GCCGCCGCCGGGCATGGCGTGGATTGCGTGCCGGTGGGCGCCACAGATCCGCTCTATATCCTCTACACCTCGGGCACCACCGGCCAGCCGAAGGGGGTGGTGCGCGATACCGGCGGGCATCTGGTGGCGCTGCGCTGGAGCATGGAAAACCTCTATGGCCTCAAGCCCGGCGAGGTGTTCTGGTGCGCCTCCGACATCGGCTGGGTGGTGGGACATTCCTATATCGTCTACGGCCCGCTCATCATGGGCTGCACCTCGGTGATCTATGAGGGCAAGCCGGTGGGCACGCCGGACCCGGGCGCCTTCTGGCGGATGATCGCCGAGCACAAGGTGGTGGCGCTGTTTACCGCGCCCACCGCCATTCGCGCCATCCGCAAGGAGGATCCGGAGGCCACCCATCTGGCCGGCCATGATCTTTCGGCCTTCCGCACCCTGTTCCTGGCGGGCGAGCGGGCCGATCCCGACACCATCCAATGGGCGGAGGCCCATCTGAAGGTGCCGGTGATCGACCATTGGTGGCAGACCGAAACCGGCTGGGCCATCGCCGGCAATCCCGTGGGCCTCGGCCTGCTGCCGGTGAAGCTGGGCTCGCCCACCGTGGCCATGCCGGGCTATGACATCCAGGTGGTGGACGAGGCGGCCAAGCCGCTGCCGGCGGGCGTCATGGGCTCCATCGTCATCAAGCTGCCCCTGCCTCCGGGCAATCTGCCCACGCTCTGGCAGCAGGACGAGCGGTTCCGCGAAGCCTATCTCGATGAGTTTCCAGGCTTTTATAAAACCTCGGACGCCGGCTTCATCGATCAGGACGGCTATCTGTTCGTCATGGGCCGCACCGACGACATCATCAATGTGGCCGGCCACCGGCTCTCCACCGGGGGCATGGAGGAAGTGCTCGCCTCCCATCCCGATGTGGCGGAGTGCGCCGTGATCGGCGTGAAGGACGCGCTGAAGGGCGAGGTGCCGTGCGGCTTCGTGGTGCTCAAAGCCGGCGAGCGGCGCTCCCCCACCATCATCGAGAAGGAACTGGTGGATCTGGTGCGCGACCGGATCGGCCCGGTGGCGGCCTTCAAGCTGGCCTTCACGGTCAACCGTCTGCCCAAGACCCGCTCCGGCAAGATCCTGCGCGGCACCATGAAGAAGATCGCCGACGCCGACCCCTGGACCGCCCCGCCCACCATCGATGACGCGGGCACCCTGGAGGAGATCGCCGAGGCGCTGAAGGCGCGCGGCTACGGCGCCTGAACCTTACACCGGGGCGATGTGCTACACCGGGGCGATGTGCTTTCGCCCCGGACTTCCCCGTTTGCGACACCGTGGCATAGGACAGGTGTGACGCCGTGCGGGGTTGCAACGCCTGTGGGCAGTCAAGCGTCAATCCTGTTGCCGCGACCTTGCGCGATGATCTTCGGTGCACGGGGGCAGAAGCCCTTCCCGTCGCACTCTGCCCCTGCTATAGTTTCCCTAACGGAAGTTATATTGCTTGCTGTTGATTTTTTGTTGCGCGGCATCAGTCGGCAACCGTCCATTCGCCGGCATGAGGCTGGCGTCGCTCCTGAGACCAGGCACGCATGAGGCGGGCTCTGGCTCGTTCTTGGGGAGGGGCGCATGGTCGCGCGGGTTGAGGCATCCTACAATGTCCTGGCGTTGTTCAAGGCGCTGAAGGGCGACTCTTCAGCCAGCACCGCTGCCGCAGACGCGATCATCGAGCAGGTGCGCAAGATCAATGCCGCCGCCAGCGCCGCGCGCCTGCAGGGCGCCAGTGCGGCCACCGAGGCCTGGTTTGCGCAGGCGGATACCGAGGCAGAATGGGTCCGGCTCGGCGACATTGACGTGGAAGGGATGCGATCCCGGTTCGGCAATGCCGGTGAGTACGCGATCTTCACCAGTTTCTTCAAGGGAGCGGAACCGGAGAGGCGGATCGAGAAATCAACGGTCGAAAGCCTCGTGGAGGGTTCGAAGAATACATATTATAGAAATCTCATGACTCAGTATTATTCGGACAAGGCCCGAGATGGCGGCTCCAATGAGGTGCGCGATCTCATTGACAGCGGAGATAACGTGGAGTGGCTTGCCAGCGCGCTCGCCAAATATAACTGGTACTCGATGCTGGTGGCGAGCGGAAATGATTTCATCTCGGAGAAAGCAGATCAGCTCGCAAACACAACCGATGCGGCAACGATAAAGACGATCAATACGGATCTGGAAATCGCCAATGGGATCGTCGCCGGCAAGCAGGCGTTCATCGACAATTTCCAGACCTACCTGGATTACGCCACGTGGAGCTGGCAGGCAGGTGCCTATAATCTCTCCGGCTCGCTCTATAACAAGAATGAGGATGGCACTTATTCGCCCGGTGTGTTCGAGATCACCTTGAAAGGCGGCAGTGCGGTCTATTGGACACATGACGGGAGCGGCACTGCCCTCAGATCCAATCCGTTCGGGACGGAGTATTACAAATTCGATCTCCTCTACACGGAGAATCACTATAAAAAATACTCATACCAGTCTGTCGAAGAAAGAATTGATCACCTTCATGAGAACTATCCCTATCGCGTGGTGCGAGATGGGAAAGTGATGTATTCAAGCAAGCCCACAGCGGATGCGGTGAAGATTTAGGATGGTGGCTTAACCCACGCCGGCGGCACCCGAGGATCGGGGGGGGGCGGGGCACGGGCGGTGGGGGCGCGATGATGATGTCCTCGTCGTGAGTGATCCTCATCTGGACCGCGGTGCCCTTTATCCAGAGTATTGAATCTGCTATAGTTCCATGAACTGAAGGTATATTGTTCGCTGTTCATTTTGATTTGCCGACAAGACGAGTTTGGCCATTCGTGAACCGTAGGCATGAGGCCTGCGACCAACCTGAGACCGCGCGCGCATGAAGCGGCCCGCGGCTCCTCGCAGCGGAGGGGCGCATGGTCGCGCGCATCGAGTCATCCTATAATGTCCTGGCATTGTTCAAGACGCTGAAAGGCGACACTTCGGCCAGCACCGAAGCCGTGGACGCGATCATCGAGCAGGTGCGCAAGATCAATGCCGCCGCCAGCAACGCGCACATGCAGGGCGCCAGTGTGGCCACCGAGGCATGGATCTCCCAGTCGGAGACCAGCCCCGCCGATGATTACATCGCCGTGGCCGACGTGGACCTGAAGGCGGTGCGCGCGCGCTTTGACTCCGATGCGGAGTATGCGGTCTTCACGCGTTCTTTCGAAATCTATGTAAAACACCCTCTGATGCCAAAAAATACGGTCGATAATTTAATTGATTACGCTAAAATTACGCACATGAGGACCGTGGGGAGGCAGGAGTTCTTGGACAAGGCCGCCGATAGCGGGTCGAAGAGAGTCTATGATCTCGTCAAATGGGGCGACAGTATCGAATTATTTGCCTCCGCATTGGCCAGTTATAATCGGGGCACCGTGAGGCTGAAGGATGGTCAGAATTATATTGCGCAAAAAACCACGGAACTGGCCAACACGACCGATGCGGAGCAAATAAAAAAGATCGGTGAGGAAATCGAAATCGCCAGCGGGATGATCTCCGGCGGGCAGCAATTGGTCGATAATTTTCAGACCTATCTCGATTACATGACCTGGAGTTGGAGCACGGGGATCTACAGTCTCTCCGGATCGCTCTATGAGAAAAATGAGGATGGCACCTATTCGCCCGGCGTGTTCGAAATCAATGTGCGGGATGTCAAACATGCCTACTGGAAACATGACGGTAGCGGCATTGCCCTGCAATCAAATCCAACCGGTTCAGAATATTACAAAGTGGACATGACTTATCTGGATAAACAACTTAAGAGCTCTTATACATCCGTATCGCATGCGGTCGATTTTATAAGGGATAATTATTCAGAACGTGTCGTCGTGGATGGACAGGCGCGGTACATCATTAAATACACCCTCACTGCCGCCGAAACCGAGGGGCGCGACCTGGGGGCAGGAGCCAAAGGGTGACGCGCCTTCACCGGGGCGCGCAGGTGGCCGCTTCCCTCAGCAGCGAAGGCGACAGGCGCTTGAGAAAGGCGATCTTCTCCGCCGGTGTGCCCTCGATCAGGATGGTGTCATGCCCGGTCCGGCCGGCCACATTCACATGGCTGGCCTGCATGGCGTCTTCGATCGCCGTGGCGTGCGCCTCCAGGTCGGGCACCCGCACCATCGCCGTGCGGCCCGACATCTGCACGAAGAACAGATGGAGCAGCTTGTTGCGCTCGTCCCCTTCCTGGCCAATGTAGGTGGCGGCATCGATTTTCAGGAATTTGTAGATCTTCCCGTTGGCCGCATAGCTGTAGGCGGGGAAGAAATTGCCCTGCTTGTTCTCCCGGAAATCCAGCGTGAAGACGCGGCCATTGCCCGTCTCCACGCAGCGATATTTTCCTGCAATGTCGATGGCGTCGCCGGTCTCGATCACCGGATCGAGGCTGGAATAGCAGCCGGTCAGGGCCAGCAGTGCCAGGAGCAGCGCGATGCCGCGCGCCATGTGTAGACCCTTGACGTGCATCACGCCGGCCTCCCCTTGCGCATTTGCGACGCAACGTCAGACGCGCTTGTTCTTATGCGGGTTCAAGATGCCGAATGAACACGATGATAAAGTGTAAGTCGCGCTTGAATAATGCGCAATCTTCCACGTCCAGCCATCTGTTCCGATCTGGCGTCTATTCTGGCAGGTCGTGCCTAAGGTCCTGTGCGGTGTCTCGCCCTGGCGCGGCGGTGGGGCCGCGCCGGGGTGGGGCGATCAGAGGGCGCTACTTGCCGCCGTCGTTATTGCTGTCGCCGCAGGTATAGCCCACGAAGCATTGCGGATTGTCGGGCATCGGCACCCAAGCGGGCGTCGCCACCTGCTGGTAGGCGCAGAAGGTCTGGTCACGCACATAGCGCTGGTAGGTGCGCGGGTTGTCGCCCACCACCAGGGAGCCCTGGCTCTTCACCAGCCCGGCGAGGCCGGCGCAGGTCTGCGGCACGGCGGGGGCGTCGATGGGGGGCAGGTAGCCGGGCGGCGGCGGCATGTTGCCCTGGGCCGCGGCCATCGGGACGGGCAGCGCGCAGAGCAGGGCGGCTGCGATGAGGGACAATGACGCTTTCATGGGCATGGCTCGCCTGCGGACAGATGCTACGGCTGTACCGCGAAGGGCCGCACGCGCCAAGCCGGAAAGCGCGCACGCCTCGGGCTCTCCCGTCGGGAGCGGCCCGGCCGGTCAGCGGTGATCATGAAGCCCCTCGGGCCGGAGCACCCTCAGTGCTCCGGCCCGAGCGTGTTGCCTGTCAGAACGGGGCGTCGATATCGACCACATTGATGAGCTTGTGGTTGACGAACTCCTTGATGCCGAGCCCGATCAGCTCGCGCCCGTAACCGGACCGGCGGACGCCGCCGAACGGCAGGTCGGCCTTGACCATGGTGGGATGATTGACGAACACCATGCCGGTGGAAATCTTCCGCGCCACGTCCGCCCCATGTTTGGGATCGGACGTGAAGACGGAGCCGCCCAAGCCAAACGGGGAATCGTTGGCGATGCGCACCGCATCCGCCTCGTCTTTCGCCCGGAACAGCATGGAGACCGGGCCGAAGAACTCCCAGTAGCGCGCGGGGTTGTCGTCGGCCAGGTCGGTCAGGATGGTCGGCTGCACGAACGCGCCCTGGTTCGGAACGCTCGGGCCGACTTCGGTGGCCGTGGCGCCGAGGGCGACCGCCTCGCGGATCTTCTCCTTGACCTCATCGGCCGCCGCTTGCGACGACAGCGGCGCCAAGGTGGTGGCGGGGTCGAACGGATCGCCCGCCCGCAGCCCGGCCACGCCAGCGGTGTAGAGGGTAAGGAACTGGTCATAGACCGGATCGACCACGATCATCCGCTTGGACGACACGCACACCTGGCCGCCGTTCCAGTGCCGGCCGAACACCGCCCACTTGGTGGTCTTGGCCATGTCCGCATCGGCGAGCACCACGAAGGCATCGGCGCCGCCAAGTTCCATGGTGGATTTCTTGAGCGCCTTGCCCGCCTGGGCGGCGACCACGGCGCCGGCGCCTTCCGAGCCGGTCAGCGCGACACCGTGCACGCGGGGGTCGTTGAGGATGAGTTCGATCTGGCTGCGGGTGGCGTAGAGGTTCTGGAAGCCGCCCTCCGGAAGGCCGGCCTCGCGCATCAGCGCCTCAAACGCGGCCGCGCTCTGGGGCACGTTGGAGGCGTGCTTCAGCAGCATGGTGTTCCCCGCCGACAGCTGCGGGGCGATGATGCGGGCGATCTGGTAATAGGGGAAGTTCCACGGCTCGATGGCCAGCAGCACGCCCAACGGCTCGTGCACGAGGATGGCGTCGCCCTCGGCCGGATCGGCCACCGGCAGCGTCTCCGGCGCCAGCAGGCGCTCGGCATGATGGGCATAATATTCGAAGATGTTCGCCGAAAGCTCCACTTCGGCTTTGGCCTCCGCGAACAGCTTTCCCATCTCCAACGTGAGCAGTTTGGCATAGCTGTCGATGTCGCGCCGCAGCAGCGTGGCGGCGCTCTGCATCACCTTGGCGCGCGCGGCAAAGCTGGTCTCGCGCCAGGACAGGAAGGCCGCGTCGGCGCGCGTGATCGCTGCCGTGACCTCCGTGTCGCTTGCGTCCGCGAACGTCTTGAGCAAGGCGCCGGTATAGGGATTGATGGTCTCATAGGCCATGGAATGATCCTCGGATGTGCAGCACGCGTCGGTGAGGCGCGGCCGGAAAGCGGCCGCGCCGTTGCCATGTCAGTTCAGTTCAAGGACAATCCGCCCATCGATACCGCCGGCTTCCATGCGATCGAAAATGGCGTTGATATTGTCCAGCTTGTCCCAGGAGAAATGCGCCGCGACGGCGCCGCCGCCGGCGAATTCCAGAGCTTCGTCAAGATCCTGCCGCGTGCCGACGATGGATCCGCGCACGGTGATGCGCTTGAGCACCGTGTCGAAGATCGGCATGGCGAACTTGCCGGGGGGCAGGCCGACCAGGGCCATGGTGCCGTGCGACCGCAGCGCGCCAAACGCCTGTTCGAACGCGGCGGGTGAGACCGCCGTGACCAGCACGCCATGGACGCCGCCCAGCTGCTTCTGCAGTTCTGCCGCGGGATCGATCTCCTTCGCGTTCAGGACGATTTCAGCGCCGAGGCGTTTGGCCAGGGCCAGCTTGTCGGGGTGGATATCGATGGCGGCCACATGCATGCCCATGGCCTTGGCGTACTGGACCGCCATGTGGCCGAGGCCGCCGATGCCGGAAATCGCCACCCATTCTCCCGGCTTGACCTCGGTCTCCTTCAGCGCCTTGTAGACGGTGACGCCGGCGCACAGGATCGGCGCGGCGGGGCCCCATTCCAGATTGTCGGGCAGGCGGCCCACATAATTGGGATCGGCCAGCGCATATTCCGCGAAGCTGCCGTTCACCGAATATCCGGTATTCTGCTGCGCGCCGCAGAGCGTTTCCCAGCCGGTGCGGCAGTGGGGACAATAGCCGCAAGCGGTGTGCAGCCACGGAATGCCGACGCGATCGCCTTCCTTCACCCGCTTCACCGAACGGCCCACGCCGACCACGGTGCCGACGCCCTCATGGCCGGGAATGAACGGGACCGTCGGCTTCACGGGCCAGTCGCCCTTCACCGCATGCAAATCCGTATGGCAGACGCCGGTGGCGGCAATCCGCACCAGGATTTGATCGGCGGCGGGCTCGGGAATCGGCACCTGTTCGATCACCAGCGGTTGACCCAACTGGTGGACGACGGCGGCTTTCATCATATTTGCCATGGCAGACCCTTCCTTGTCTTGGGAAGGGAGCGACTATTGCGGGGTCATCGCATTGACCTCGCTCAATCATCATATGATCGTTACCATGGTGATGGGGAAATGAGACATTATAACAATTTCAAGCGTAACCAGAGCGGGTGTTGAACATTATAAATCGTGGCGCGAGTGGGTAGATGTTACTCAGGGTCAGGATGAAAAATCTTCGCGCCGGGCGGGTTTCGTCGTGGCAACCGTCAAGGTGATACCGACGACCGTGTCAGGCGTGCGGCGGCGCTGTCCCGTGATGTGAGGCAACGACGGCCACCGAGCCGCCAGGCCTCAGGAAAATCAGGTGGTGGGTACCCGCACAACGCCGCGGGCACCCATTGCGGTTCGTCCAAGCCCCCATAGCGCATAGAGCGGCGGGCAAGACCTGTCATGGCTCTTGAGGGCCGTCCCCAAGCAGCGGCTCCAGCGCGCCGGCGATGCGATCATGATGCTCCGACGATAAGGGGAGCAAAGGGCGCGGGGGCAGCGCATGGCAAATGCCGAGGATGTCGGCGGCGGCATACATCACCCGCAGGCTGCTCAATTCCTGGCAGATCGCCCACAGGGGCTGGAATCGACCTTTCCAGTGCGCGACCTCCGCATGATCCCCCCGCTGGGCGGCGCGAAGCAGTTTCATCGTGGGTTCCGGAAGCAGGCCGCCGCACACGCTGTACCAAGCCTCGCCGCCTGCCAGAATGGCATCGGGTGCATTCCAGTCACCGCTGTAGCCGATGGAAAACGTGTCCGGCACGCATGCGCGCAGCGCCATGTGCGACGGGGCCACCTCGGCCGGCGGCGGCGCCGGGTTCTTCACGGCGATGATGCCGGGGTGGGCAGCCAGGCGCTGGATCAAGGCGTGAGAGAAGGTGAAATGGGTGGTGGTGGGATTGTTATAGATGCAGAGCGGCAGGTCCGTTGCCGCGCCGACGGCAGCAAAATGCGTGAAGACCTCCTGGTCTGTCAGCGGCGTATAGGAAACCGGCGCGAGCAGGAGACCGTCCGCCCCGGCGGATTTCGCGTCACGCGCCAAGTCCTGCGCGTCGTCGGTGCGCAGCGCCCCGATCCCCACAATCAGGGGGATCCGGTGGTTCACGATGGCGGCTGCGGCCTCGATCGCGCGGCGGCGTTCCGCGCGGGTCAGATAGGCATAGGTGCCCGTGCTGCCCAGCAGCCCGATGGAGTCCACGCCCGCCGACACCAGGCGCTGGAGCAGACGAGCCAGGGCATCGGTGTCCACCCGGCCGTCGGCATCCGCCGGCGTGATCGGGAAGGCTGACAAGCCGCGGAACAGGGTTGGCGCAGAAACAGTCATGAGGGTCTCGTGTGGTCCGAGCCGGATGCCGTGGCACGCTGAGTTGCGCCACCGCTTTGGCTTTCCGTCGGCCTGCGCGGTGCTCGCGAAGGCGGCTGGACCATGGGCGAGAAGTGGTCCACAAGGAACGTCCAGTTTTAGTCAAAAATGATGGGCCAGTCATGGCGCGCCTCCCCCTCGCGGCGGCCGGTGTCCTGCGCACGCAGAGGATCTACGAGGCGATCCGAAGCCAGATCATGTCCGGCGCCCTTGGCGCCGGCGCCGCGCTGCCGTCGACGCGGTCCCTGGCGGCGGAGTGGGGCGTGTCGCGCACCACGGTCACGGCTGCCTTCGAGCAGTTGATCGCCGAAGGATATATCGAGACCCGGCATGGCGCCCGATCCCGCGTGGCCCAGGGGCTCGAACGGGCGCCACGGGAACCGGACATGCCGGCCCCGCGTCCGGAGCCAGCGACCCTTTCCGCTTTTGGTCGACGCGTGGAGCGTTTCCCTGCCCCCCCGGCGTCGGGCCCCGAGCATCTTGTCGCGGATTTTCGATACGGCGATCTTGCCGCGGGCGATTTCCCCCTGCGCGCCTGGAAGAAAGCGGTCAACGTCGCCTTGGCGCGGAGGCTGCCACGGCTGAGATATGGCGAGGCCAACGGCCTGCCGGAACTGCGGGAGGCGCTGCAAGGCTATCTCTGGCGCGCCCGCGGCGTGCGGTGCGAACCCGATCAGATCGTCGTGGTGAACGGCTCCCAGCAGGGCCTCGATCTCTGTGCCCGGTTGCTTCTGGATCGGGGCGAGCGGGCGGTGATGGAGAACCCCGGTTACGGCCTCGCGCGCCAGGTGTTCCTGGCGGCGGGGGCGGACGTGGTGCCCGTGGGCGTGGACGGGGAGGGGATGCGGACGGAGGGGCTACCGCCCGCGCGGCTGGCCTATGTCACGCCGGCGCATCAATTTCCTTTGGGCAGCATCATGTCCATCGCACGCCGGCGCGCGCTGATCGCCTGGGCGGAGAGCGCCGGTGCCTACATTGTCGAAGATGACTATGACAGTGAATATCGGTTCGATGTCAGCCCGATCCCGCCCCTCCACGCCATGGATGGCGGACGGCGGGTGCTTTACATCGGAACGGTCTCCAAGACGCTCTCGCCGGCTTTACGCCTCGGCTATGTGGTGGTGCCGGATGCGCTCGCGGTCGCGTTTGCCAAGGCCAAGAGACTGACCGACAGGCACACATCGACCCTGGAGCAGGAGGCCCTCGCCACCTTGATCCAGACGGGGGCCTATGAGCGCCATGTGCGCCGGGTGCGCCGTCGCAATGGCGAGCGGCGCGCCCAACTCCTGGCCGCCCTGTCTGCGGCGCTGGGCAACCGCATGACCGTCGCCGGGGCGGATGCGGGCCTTCACGTGGTGCTCTGGCTGAACGGCGTGCCCCGCGCGCGGGAAGGGGAGATGGTGCAACTGGCGCAGCAGGCTGGCGCTGGGGTCTACCCGATCACGCCGCTCTACGCCGATGCGGCAACGCTCCCGCGGCCGGAAGTCGCCGGGCTGGTCCTGGGCTATGCCACGCTGGAGCCCTCCGTGATCACGCAGGGCGTGCAAGCGATTCGGCAGGCGCTCGACGCCTTCTGCGATCTGGCTGCAGCCGGGAGCCGTTCGTGATTGCGTCCCGACCGATGGCGGTGCTTGGCCCATAGGCGGGGACCTGATCGCGCCTATGATCGGCGCACGCTGTCTGGCGAGGGCGTCCGTTCAGGTCCGGCCGGGGGCCTCGGCCTGGGCGGCCAGCACCACCGTCAAGAGTCCGGGGAACCGCCGCTCGAGTTCGTCGCGGCGAAGCTCGTTCATATGGGCCGGACCATCGGTTCTGGTGCGCACAAGGCCGGCTTCCCGCAGCACTCGGAAGTGATGCGACATGCTGGATTTTGGCCGCCCGGCGTCGAGCGCCGAGCATGTGGCTTCGCCGCCCTGCGCCAATTGGCGCACCACGCCCAGCCGAACGGGGTCGCTCAGGGCATAAAGCACTTGGCTCAGGGCCACATCTTCGATGGCTGGGTGCTGGATCATCCGCATGGCGAACGATAGCACGGGTCTTTCATTCATTTCAATGTTCGACTATATTCGAACTATCGTATCGATTGGCGATCCCGCCCACTGACCCGTCAGGAGTGTCGCATGTCCGCGCTGTTTGCCCCCTTCACGTTGAAAGGCGTGACTCTGAAGAACCGCATCGCGGTCTCGCCCATGTGCCAGTACTCGGCCGAGGATGGCCTGATCAATGAGTGGCATCGGGTCCATCTGGCTGGCCTGGCGCGGGGCGGCGCAGGGCTGGTGATCGCCGAGGCCACCGCCGTGTCGCCCGAAGGGCGCATCACCCCGGGCTGTGCCGGCATCTGGACCGATGAACAGGCCCAAGCCTGGAGCCAGATCGTCAGTGCCATTAAGGCCACCGGCGCAGTGCCGGGGATTCAGATCGGCCATGCGGGCCGCAAGGCCAGTGCCAACCGCCCCTGGGAAGGCGATGATCACATGTCGCCCGGCGACCCGCGGGGATGGCAGACGATCGCACCTTCGGCGGTCGCGTTCGGACCCAACCTGCCCCTCGTCCCGCGGGCGATGACACTGGCGGATCTCGAGCGGGTCAAGGCCGATTTCGTCGCCGCGGCCCTGCGCGCCCGCGCCGCCGGATTTGAGTGGCTGCAATTGCACTTCGCGCATGGCTATCTCGGGCAGAGCTTCTTCTCGACCTGGTCGAACCAGCGCACCGATTCCTATGGTGGCGATTTCGAAGGCCGGGCACGGTTTCTGATCGAGACCCTTGCCGCAGTTCGGGCCGTGTGGCCGGACAACCTGCCGCTGGCGGCCCGTTTCGGCGTCACGGAGTTCGATGGTACGGACGATCTCGAAGAGGGCATCGAGATGGTGCGTCGTTTCAAGGCGGCCGGGCTCGACACCATTGACGTCAGCATGGGCTTCTCGACGCCCACGGCGAAGATCCCCTGGGGACCTGCGCTCATGGCGCCGATTGCGGAACGGGTGCGTCGCGAGGTGGCACTGCCGGTGACCACCAGCTGGTTCATCAGCGAGCCGCGCCAGGCGGAGGCTCTGGTCACCGACGGCAAGGTCGACTTCGTCTCGCTCGGCCGGCCGCTGTTGGCGGACCCCCACTGGCCCTATCGCGCCGCCCGCGAGCTGGGGGTGGAGAAAGCCGCCTGGACGTTGCCCGCGCCCTACGCTCACTGGTTGGACCGTTATCGGACGGCATGAGCGCCGCGTCCGACTTGGGGTGAAGTTCCGGCCGCCGCTTTTCGAAGCGGCGGCCGAGATGCGTGTCCGTGCGCTTTCACGCGAGGACGGCGATCCGATCGCCGTCCGTCATCCGGCTGTGAACGCGCGGCACGCCAGATCGTTCAAGTGGCTTCAGAACGAGACGCGGGCCGAGAGGGTTGCCTCCAGCGGGTCACCCACCGCCACGCCAAGGTTCGTCGCCTGGGTCGAGGTGTAGTAGGTGGTGTCGAAGAGGTTCTTCACGTTCAGCTGCACCGTGATCGGGTTCTTGGCCTGGATGGTGTAGGCGACAAGCGCATCGAACACCGTGTAGGCCGGTAGCCAGAAGGCATTGGCCGGATCGCCCGGCGCCCGGCTGCGGCCATGCATTCCGCCGCCGACCTTGAGGCGATTGTCTCCCCAGACCTTGCCGAAATCATAGGTCGCGAACAGCGAGTAGGTGTTGCGCGCCACGTTGGTGGGCGTGTTGCCCTGGTAGGTGGGGTCTTCGATGACGACGGCGTCGGTGTAGCCGTAGCTGGCGATGACATTGATCCGGTCCGTCACCGCGCCGGCGATATCGAACTCGAAGCCGCGCGAGCGCACCTTGCCGGCAGTGCGGGCAAAGCTCTCGCCGCCGATCACCTCCGTATAGAGCACGTTCTCCTTCTCGATGTCGAACACGGCTGCCGTGCCGGTGAGCCCTTGCAGGATGTCGAACTTGACGCCCGCCTCGTAGGAGACGCCGGTCTCCGGCGGCAGATTGCCGATGTAGCTGGCAATGGAGGTCTGCGGCATGAAGGAGGTGGCGTAATTGACATACAGGGACAGCTTGTCGGTCGCCTTGTAGACGATGCCCGCCCGCGGCATGAACTCGCTGCCGTCCGCCGCCGTATTCAGGTTGAACGGGCGCCCCTTGCCAGCCATCTGGTCATAATATTGGAAGCTGCCGCCGGCGACGATAATCCACTGGTCGGTGAGGTAGAGCGCATCCTGAATATAGCCGTTGTAGAGCGTCTGCTTGGTGGTCTGGTCGCTGTCGGCGGCCGAAACGGTGGTACAGGGCGCAAGCTTGCCATAGACTGGAGTGTAGATGTTGAAGCCGGTGCGATTGCTGCAGCGGATCATGTCCGTGCGCAGCAGGTCATAATAATTGTATGCGGCGCCGAACAGCAGCTCATTCTTGAACCCGGCGATGTTCACGGTCCCCGTGAGGTCGGCCCGCAGATTGTGATCATACTGGGTGGAATCCTGGGTGGCATCGGCGCGGCGGGTCAATGCGCCGGTTTTCGAATTGTAGGAGATGAAGCGCGCCTGATTGTCGGAATAGATGTCGCGGCTGTAGCTGTAGTTGAGCTTCAGTTTCCAGCTGTCACTGAGCTGCCGCTCAGCGTTGATCTGGAACAGGTCCGACGAGCCCTCGGTCACATTGTAGGGTTCGTCAAATCGGGTGCGACGGTCGACATTGACCGCTTTCCCGGTGCCCAGGTCGAAGATGGTGCCGCGGTCGAACGGCACCGTGTAGTCGCGATGGGTGTAGGCGGCGGTCAGCGTGGTGTCCTCGCCGTGCCAACTGAGCGACGGGGCGAAGATATTCTGGCGGGTGGAGCCGAAGTTCCGCCAATAGTCGGTGTCCTGATATTCGCCGATAAAGCGGTAGGCGAAATTCGTTCCGGCGATGGGGCCGGTGATGTCGAAATCCGCATAGCCGCCGCCGAAATTTGACAGCGTGCCGCCGAGGGAGCCGCCGAACGTCTGCTGCGGCTTCTTGGTGATGATGTTGATGATGCCGCCCGGTTCCTGAATGCCGTAGAGGGTGGTCGCCGGCCCCTTGAGCACTTCCACCCGGTCGGCGGTGGCGTTGAAACTGTTCGGCAGCACGGTGCGCATGCCGTTGGTGAGCACCGAGCCGTCGCGATTGTCGCCAAAGCCGCGCCGGATGAAGGCATCCTGCGTCCCGCCCAGCGTGTTGGCCGGCGTCACATTGCTGATATTGGCCAGCACTTCATCGAGGGTATGGGCGTTCTGATCGACGATCACCTCGTTGGTCACCACGTTCACCGCCTGGGGAATGTCGAGGATCGGCATGTCCGTCAGGGTCGCGGTGGAGGTGGCGATGGGCTGGAAGCCCTTTGTCTCGCCGCTGGCTTGCACCACCAGGGTGGAAAGCAGGATCTCATTGTCCGGATTGGCGATGGTCTGCGGGAGTGCCGCGGCAGTTTGGGCATCGGCCGGTGCTGTGGAAGCCAGAGCGGCGAGTATCATTGCGGAGAGGGGGGCGCACCGGATGATCCCGTGGCCGATGGTGGAAATGGTCATTCACATGGCCTCGGCCAATCGCGTTTTTGCGATGTTTTCAGAGGTATCGAGGTGGAGCGTTCGGCGGCGCCGACCTCCGTGTTGTGAGGGATGTGTTTCAAGCCGGGCTGTAGTAGTAAAATATGGAAACAATCCAATCCCTGTAGAACGGTTTGTTCAGACACATTTCAATCTGTGCCTGTGCCGATATGTCCGGTGCATTCCGCCTGTGTTGGATATGCGGAAATGAAATCTCATCATGATGGCGAGACGCTTTGGCCGGAATCTAGAATTAGAATGATTACAACTTAATCGCTTCTCTTCGATGGTGCGCTCTCTGTTGTCTGGAGATGTTCTAGAGTTGTGGACGTGCGGAGCCATTCCTCTTGTCACCGCATTTGACTACTACAGGGATGAGATCGAGACAGATAGCCACCACCATCCTTGGTGGGCATGGGCCGGACGGAGGGAGGCGGGTTTGGTTTTCGCGGTGAAGGCGCGGCCGGCTGATCGCCACCGTCTTGACGTGCCGCAGGACCCGGCGCTGGAACCATCCCCGCTTCAGGCCCCGCCCATCGCCCCCCGAGCGCCCCCGGGTCTTTCGGTTGACGGGCTGCGTGCGGGCTACGGTCGGCGGGTGGTGGTGGACGATGTGTCCTTCGCGGTGGGCGCCGGCCGCATGACAGCGCTGATCGGGCCGAACGGGTCCGGCAAGTCGACCCTGCTGGCCGCCATGGCCCGCCTGCTCAAGCCGTTCGGCGGCAGCGTGCGGCTCGATGGGCGCTCGGTCCATGAGATGCCGACCAAGGCCCTGGCCCGTGCGCTCGGCATCCTGCCCCAAAGCCCGCTCGTCCCGGAGGGACTGACGGCCTATGACCTTGTCTCCCGCGGCCGATATCCGCACCAGGGCTTTCTGCAACAGTGGAGTGATGCGGACGAGGCGGCGGTGGAAGCCGCCATGCGCCTGACCGACACCTTGGACTTTGCCCAACAGCCGGTGGATTCGCTCTCCGGGGGCCAGCGTCAGCGCTGCTGGATTGCCATGGCCATGGCACAGGAAACCCGCGTCATCCTGCTGGATGAGCCCACCACCTTTCTGGACCTGCGCTACCAGGTGGAGGTGCTGGATTTGTTGCGCCATGTCACCCGCGCCCACGATCGCGCCGTGGTGGTCGTGCTGCATGATCTCAATCTGGCGCTGGCCTATGCCGATACGGTGGTGTGCCTGAAGGAGGGGCGCATTCGCGCGGTGGTGGAAGATGGCGTGGGTCTGGATCCCGCGCTCATCCACGACGTGTTCGGAGTCGAAGTCATGGCCCTGCGCCATCCGCAGACCGGCCGTCCGGTGTTTGTCCCCGTCACCGGGCCGAGCGAGGGGGCGGCGTGACGGCAAGCGGGTGTGCACCGCGGCGCCTGGCGGCGCGGCGAGGGATCCGTCTGAGCGGCGCCGCGATGGCGCCGATGCTGCTGGCGGGCATCGCGCTGGCCTATCTGGGGTTTGGCGCCCGGGTCATTCCCCCTGCAACGGTGATCGAGGCGCTCTTCGCATTCGATCCCACCCGCTTCGACCACAAGGTGGTGGTGGAATTGCGCATGGTGCGGCTGCTGGTGGGCCTGCTGGCCGGGGCTTCGCTGGGCGTGTGCGGGGCCTTGCTGCAAGCCATCACCCGCAACCCCCTGGGCGAGCCCCATGTGCTGGGGCTGAATGCGGGCGCCGTATTGGCTGTGGTGTCCTCCATCACCTTCGGTCCGGCGCTGGCTTCGGGATTTCCTGCGGTCTCTGGCCCCGTGCTGATCGCCGCGCGGCCGGTGGTGGCCGCCTGCGGCGCGGCGGCGATGTTTGCGCTGGTGTTGGCCACCGCCTCGGCGGGGCGCCAGGGCCTCACACCGCTCAAGGTGACGCTGTGCGGCATCGCGCTGTCGAGCTTCGCGGCGGCACTGACCTCGGCGCAACTCATTTTGGATGACCAGACGCTTGCAACCATCCGTTTGTGGCTCGCCGGCGATTTGTCGGGCCAGTCCTATGCCGCCCTGCGGGGAGCCGTGCCGGTGTGCCTCCTGGGCTTTGGGCTTGCGTGCGCCATCGCCGGCCGCCTGAATGCCATGGCGCTGGGGGATGGGGTGGCCAGCGGCCTGGGCGTTGATCTTGTGCGCACCCGATGGGCCGGGCTCGCGGCGGCCGGGCTCCTATGTGGGGCGGCGGTGTCCCTCGCAGGCCCCATCGGCTTTGTCGGGCTGGTGGTGCCGCATGTGGTGCGCGCCTGCATCACCCGCGATCTGCGCCTGCTGTTGCCGCTGTCCGCCGTTCTGGGGGCCTGTCTGCTTCTGGCGGCGGACCTTGCGGCGCGCAGCCTGCTGGCGCCGCGGGAACTGGCGACCGGCGCTCTCACTGCCCTGGTGGGCGTGCCGGTCTTCCTGGCGCTCGCCGCCCGGAGCCGCTGATGCGCGCGCCCTCCTATCGCGCCGGCTATCGGCGGACCACGCTGGGGCCGCTCGCCTTTCGGGTGCGTCTGCGGCCGCTGGTGATCTGCCTCGCCCTGGCTGGGGCGATGCTGGCCGGCGCCCTATGGGCGCTCATGCACGGCAGCCTGCATATTCCGACCGGTGCGGCGATTGCGGCGCTCACCGGTGGCGAGGCGAACCGGGAAGTCCTCCACATCATCATGGAGGTTCGGCTCCCCCGCGTGCTGATGGCGATGCTGATCGGGGCGATGCTGGGGCTCGCCGGTGCCGCCATGCAGACGCTGACCCGCAATGGCCTTGCGGATCCCGGTCTGATCGGCGTCAAGGAGGGGGCGAGCATCGGCGTTCTGCTGGTGCTTTTCGGCGCGCCCGGGCTGAGCCTCGGCTGGCGTCCGGTGGCCGGACTGGCCGGCGGACTGAGCGCGGCGCTGCTGGTGTGCGCCCTGGCGCGCGATCTTTCCGGATTGCGCTTCGTGCTGGTGGGGATCGGTCTCTCCTGGCTGCTCTCCGCAGTGCTGCTCATCTTTCTCACCACTGCCGATATCAATGATGTGGAGACCGCTCTGCTCTGGTTGGCGGGCAGCTTGCATAACGCCGCCTGGCCCATGCTGCCCGTCGCGGCGCTCTGGGGGGCACTCGGTGCGCTGACGCTTGCCGCCACCGCGCGGCAGGCCGATGCCGCGCTGCTGGGCGATGCCGCCGCAAGCGGCCTCGGCGTGCGGCTGAAGGGACTGAATGGCCTGCGGCTGGCGTCGTCGGCCTTGATGACCGCTGCGGCTGTCTCCTGCGTCGGTAGCCTCGGCTTCGTGGGGTTGATGGCGCCGCATATGGCCCGCCTCATGGTGGGCGGTGGTCAGGGGGCACTGCTGACGGGCAGCGCCCTGTGCGGCGGCTTTCTGGTGCTGGCCGCCGACACGTTCGGACGCCTGGCGTTCGCGCCCCTCCAGATCCCGGCCGGCATCGTCATGGCCGTGTTCGGGGTTCCTGTCTTCCTGCTGCTGTTGTGGCACCGCCGGGATCGGCTGTGACCGCACCCATGAGGTTTGCGATGGTTGTTCCCCTGTGCCGCGCCTTCGTCGTCCTTGCCACGGTCCTGCTCATGTCCATGGGCGGTGCCCGCGCGCAGACGCGCACCTTTACGGACGACCTTGGTCGCACGGTTGCGGTGCCGGACCACCCCATGCGCATCGTCTCGCTGCATGATCTCGACATCACGCTGCCGCTGATTGAACTGGGCGTGATGCCGGTGGCCAGCCATGGCCGGGTGAGGCCCGACGGCTCCCGCTTCTTGCGCGCGGGTGCGTTGCTGATGGGCGTGGATTTCGACACGTCTTCCATCGCCTTCATCGGGGCCAATGCCATCGACCTGGAGGCGGTGGCTCAGGCGCGGCCTGATCTGATCATCACCCTGACCACGCGCGACACGCCGGTGGCGCAACTGGAGCGGATCGCACCGACCGTGAGCCTGGATCATCTCAAGGGCGGGCCGGAGCGGCTCTATGGCAAGCTCGCGGACCTGACGGGCACGCGGACGCGCCTTGCCGCGTTGCAGGCCCGCTATGCGGCGCAGATCGGGCAACTGCGGGCGCTGGTGGATACGGCGCGCATCACCGTTTCCACCTTCCAGGCCAACCAGGGCAAGATCACGGTGTTCCACACCGATCGGGCCTTGGGGCGGGTGTTGCGCGATGCCGGCTTCCGCTTTCCCAAGCTCGCCGATTCCATCCCCGAAGGCGGGCGGATGGACGTGAGCGCCGAGCGCCTGCCGGACCTCGACGCCGACCTCATCTTCGATACCTTCCGCTCCGATCGCAGCGGTGGGCCGGCAGAGGAGCTGGCGGATATGGAAAAGGCCATGCCCGGTTTCTGCGCGGTGCTCAAGGCGTGCCGGGAAGGACGCTTTCTGCTGCTGCCCCGCGACGAAACCATTTCCAATACTTATGCGGCGCTCAATTTGCTGGTGCCGGTGGTCCAGGCCCAGGCGCTGCGCCTGCGCGACGCCTGGCGCTGAGGTTGGAGCTGCCTGCCGCCTGTGCCAGCATGGGCGCGACACCGACAGGAGCAGGCACCGGCCGCATGACGACGCCGACCCAAAGTAAGAAGACCAAGGTGGACCGTTTCGGCGAGCGCCTGCGCACCCGTGGGGCGTCGCTCTCGCCCAGCCTGAAGATGGTGGCGGACTATATCGACGAGAACCGCCGCACCATTCTTCACAAGTCCGCCCTGGACATCGCCGCCGACACCGGCACCTCCGACGCCACCGTCATTCGCGCCATCCAGGCACTGGGGTTTGAAGGCCTGCGGGACCTCAAGCGCACCCTGACCGGCTATCTGGGGGAGGTGGTGTCCTCCGTGGACCGGATGTCGTCCACCACCGCGCAGCTCAAGCAGAGCATCGACACTTCCATCGATTTCGTGCGCGACGGCCATCTCGCGGGCATCGAGGCGGTGACCAGTCCGGCGAACCGTGCGGCCATCGCCGCGGCGATCGAATTGATGCGCAGCGCGGAGGGCATCGGGCTGTTCGGCATCGGCGCTTCGGCGATCATTTCCGATTATGTGATGCGCCTGCTGATCCGCAACGGGCGGCACGCCTATGTGCTGAACCGGACCGGCATCGCCCTGGGCGAGCAACTTCTGGCCATGCGTAGCGGTGATGTGCTGCTCATGATGGGGCAGGCCAGCGCCCATCGGGAGGGCTCTGCCACGCTGGAAGAGGCACGGCGTCTCGGCGTGCCGATGATCCTGCTGACGGCGTCTAGCTCGCCCGCCTTTGGCAAGCAGGCGCAGGTGACGATCCGGGTGCCGCGGGGCCGGTCCGAAATGGTGCCGCTGCACGGACTGGTGTTGATGTGTCTGGAGATGCTGGTGATTGGCCTGGCTGCCACCGAGCCGGAGCGATCGACCCAGTCCCTGGAGCGCCTGCACCGGCTCTATGACGATATTCGCAAGCCGGCCCGCGGCGGATCGGCGGGATAAACCAATACTTCGGAAGGTGCGACGGGCCGGGCCACGTGGCCCGACCCGTCGCGAGAGGCTTCAGCCGTTGCGGAAGGCGTAGCCGTAGCCGTTCAGGGCCGGGGCGCCGCCGAGATGGGCGTAGAGCACCTTCGAACCGGCGGGGAAGTAATCCTTCTTCACCAGATCGATCATGCCCTGCATGGATTTTCCCTCGTAGACCGGATCGGTGATCATGGCTTCGAGGCGGGCGACCAGACGGATCGCATCCTTGGTCTCTTCGGACGGAACGCCGTAGACGGGGTAGGCATAGTCTTCCACCAGAACCACGTCATCTTCGGTGATGGGGCGGCCGAGCTTGACGAGATCCGCGGTGCGCTTGGCGATTTCCAGCACCTGGGCCTTGGTCTGGGCCGGGGTGAAGGACGCGTCGATGCCGATGACGCGCTGCGAGCGGCCGTCCTTGGCGAAGCCCACGGTCATGCCGGCATGGGTGGAGCCGGTGACGGTGCACACCACGATATAGTCGAACTTGAAGCCAAGCTCGGCTTCCTGCGCGCGGACCTCTTCGGCAAAGCCCACATAGCCGAGGCCGCCATAGGGATGCACCGAGGCGCCGGCCGGGATCGGGTAGGGCTTGCCGCCATTGGCTTCCACGTCGGCGATGGCATCTTCCCAGCTCTTGCGGATGCCGATGTCGAAGCCGTCGTCCACCAGGCGCACGTCGGCGCCCATGATGCGCGAGAGCATGATGTTGCCGACGCGGTCGTACACCGCATCCTCATGCGGCACCCAGGCTTCCTGCACCAGCCGGCACTTGAAGCCGATCTTGGCGGCCACAGCCGCGATCATGCGGGTGTGGTTGGACTGCACGCCGCCGATGGACACCAGGGTATCGGCGCCGGACTTGATGGCGTCGGGGATGATGTATTCCAGCTTGCGCAGCTTGTTGCCGCCATAGGCGAGACCGGAGTTGCAGTCATCGCGCTTGGCATAGATCTCGACCTTGCCGCCGAGATGGTCGGTCAGGCGCTGGAGCTTCTCGATCGGCGAGGGGCCGAAGGTGAGGGGGTAGCGTTCAAATTCGGCGAGCATGGTCGGTCCTCGATGGCGTCAGTGTCGCAAACTAGACAGAAAAATTGTGAAAGGTCCTCTCGAAGTTAGGGCGAATTATGCGCAAGATAGCGCTATTCTGCCGGAAATATGATGGAGAGTTCCGGTGAGTGCGGACCTTGTGAAAGAATCTTCCGAACCGGAATTCGCGGATCGGATCGATGCAAAAATCCTGCGCCTGCTGCACCGGAACGGCCGCCTGACCAATGCGGAATTGGCGGACATGGTGGCGGTGAGCCCGGCCACCTGCCACCGACGGACCCAAGCGCTGATCAAGCAAGGCTACCTCACCGGTTTCCGGGCGCTGGTGGCGCCGGAGAAGGTGGATCGCGGCACGCTGGTCATGGTGGGCGTGGTGCTGGACCGCTCGACGCCAGAGAGTTTCGCCGCCTTCGAGACCGCCATCGCCGATCTCAGCTTCGTGCTGGACTGCCATCTGGTGGCGGGCGATTTCGACTATTTCCTCAAGATCCGCGTCAGCGACATGGCCGCGTTCAACAGCATTCACGCCAGCCGCATCATCGCCTTGCCGGGGGTGCGGCAGACGCGGACCTTCTTCGTCATGAAGGAAGTGGTCGACAACCGGCCGCTGGACTTCTGACGCGGGCAAAGAAAAGCCGGCCAGAGCGGAGGCGCTGGCCGGCTGGGTCGGATGGCGAGTGTGCGAGCGCTACTTGGCGCGGGCCTTGAGGATGCCCGGGCCATCCTCACCCAGATCATAGAACAGGCCGGCCATGAGCTGGAGCGCCTCGCGGGCGACGGAGGCGAGCAGGTGCTCATTCGGCGCATGCTGCGAGCAGGCCGGATACGAATGCGGCACCCACACCGTGGGCATGCCGAGAATGAGCGCGAACACGTCATTGGGCAGCGAGCCGCCCAGGTTCGGCAGCAGGGCCGGGGTCTTGCCGGTGGTGGTGGCGATGGAGGCCAGCGCCCATGACACCCAAGGGTCGGTGGGATCCACGCGGGTGGCTTCGAACGTGGCCATGCGCGAGGGCTTCACCGAGACCCGCTCCAGCCCATGGGCGGCCAGATGAGCCTCCACCAGCGGGATGATGGTGGTGGGATCGGTGCCCACCACGAAGCGCAACTGCATGGTGGCCTTGGCGCTGGGCGGCACCGCATTGGCCGGGGCCTCGGGCGCGCCGGTCTTGAAGGCCAGCACTTCCAGCGTATTCCAGCCGAAGATCTTCTCCGCTTGGGTGAGGCCGGTCTCGCCCCATTCCGGATCAATGTCCGGATCGCCCATGCCCTGTTCCAGCTTGATGTCCGCCAGAGCTGCGCGGACGGCAGCCGGGATTTCCGTGGGCTTCAGACCGTCCACCAGAATACGGCCCTTGGAATCCACCAGGGTGGCGATGGCATGGGCCAGCAGCGTGCCGGCATTGGCCAGCACGCCACCCCAATTGCCGGAATGATGGCCGCCTTCGCGCAGCTTCACCTCCAGCTCGAAATTGAACGCGCCGCGCGAGCCGAGGAACACCGTGGGGCGCACCGCCTGCAAGCGGGGGCCGTCGGAGCCGATGAGCACGTCGGCGGCCAGCGCCGTACGCTCCTGCTGGGCCATTTCGCGCAGGCCCGGCGAGCCGGCTTCTTCGCCCATCTCGATCAGCAGCTTGCTGTTGAAGCCGAGCGTGCCGCCGCGGGCCGCCATCACCTGCTCCAGAGCGGCGATGTTGATGGTGTGCTGGCCCTTGTTGTCGGCGGTGCCGCGGCCATACCAGCGGTCGCCTTCCTCCACCAGCGTCCAGGGCGCAAGGCCCTCGCGCCAGCCGGCATCCTGGCCGAACACCACGTCGCCGTGGCCATAGGTGAGCACGGTGGGCAGGCCGTCCGCCTCATGGCGTTCGGCAATCAGGAACGGGCCGTAGCCGGGCACGGGATTTTCGACGATGCGGCAGACGAAGCCCAGCTTCTCCACCGTGGGGATCATCTCGTCGGTGAGATAGGCGCGCAGCACATCCAGGCTGTTGCCGGTCTGGCTTTCGGTCGGCATGGCGACCCTGCGGGCGAGATCGGCGCGGAAGGCTCCGCGATCGAAATAGTCCGCCGCGCGGGCGACGGCATCTTGGCGGCTCATGATGTCAGCTTCGTTCCGTGTGGGGATGGAAAGCAGGTGTCGGCGCGGGGCGCCTCTCCAGGCGCGCGGCGGAACCCTCTCCCGCTTGCGGGGGAGGGCAGGGAGGGGGCCGAAGCGGAGCTTCGGAAAGGTCCTGGTACCGGCCGCGAGCCCTCGCCGCTGGCGCGGCGCCCCCACCCCAACCCTCCCCCGCAAGCGGGAGAGGGAGCGCGGTTGCGCCAGGGAGGGACAAGGGCGCGGTCGCGCCGGGACGGGCGCGGGCCGGCATCAGGCGGCGCTCAGCGTGGCGAGGCCGGGGGCGTGGTGACAGGCGGCCCAGCCGTCGGCGAAATGGGCCATCGGCGGGGCGGTGGTCCGGCAGATGTCGGTGGCGATCGGGCAGCGGGGCTGGAAGGCGCAGCCCTGCATCTGGGTGAGCGGGTTGGGGAACATCGTGCCGAGATGGGTATCGGGAACGCCCATGTCCGGATCAGGGGTGAGCACCGACTCAAGAAGTGCTTGCGTATAGGGATGTTTCGGCCCGGAAAACAGGCCGGCGCGAGTGCGCTCCTCCACGAAGCGCCCGAGGTACATCACCCCCACCCGGTCGGCCAGATGCTCAACCACCGCCAGATTGTGGCTGATGAAGAAATAGGTCAGGCCGAACTCTTTCTTCAGCTCCAGCAGCAGGTTGAGGATCTGCGCCTGTACCGAGACATCGAGCGCGGAGGTGGGTTCGTCGCAGATCACCACCTCCGGACGCATGATGAGGGCGCGCGCGATGGCCACCCGCTGGCGCTGGCCGCCGGACAGCTGGCTGGGGGAGGCGTCCAGGAGGCGGCGGGGCAGGCCGACCACGTCCAGCATCTCCTCCACCTTCTTCTGCCGCTCCGCCCCGGTGCCGATGCCGTGCACCACCAATGGCAAGGCGATGAGCTGGGAGATGGACTTGCGCGGATTGAGCGAGGAGTAGGGGTCCTGGAAGATGGGCTGGATGCGCCGGGCCACCGCGATGCGGTCGGTGGCCGCAATGGGCGTGCCGTCGATCAGGATCTCGCCGCTGGACGCCGGCAGCAGGCCGAGCAGCATCTTGGCGAGGGTGGACTTGCCGGAGCCGCTTTCGCCCACCAGCGCATAGACCTCGCCGCGCGCCACCTTCAAGGAGACGCCGGCAACGGCGGTCAGGGTGGCCCGTTGCCGGAACATGCCCTGGGAGATGGCGAAGGTGCGGGTGACGTTCCGCAGTTCGAGGACAGTGTCACTCATGCGGAGGCCTCCAGCATGGGCACGCGCACGCAGCGGACCACATGGTCCGGTTCCGGGCAGGCGAGGGGGATGGTCTGGGCGCATGCGTCCATGGCGAAATCGCAGCGATTGCGGAAGGCGCAGCCTTCCAGCTTGCCGATCAGGTTCGGTACCTGGCCGCGGATGGCGCCCAACGGCATGCCCGGGACGGTGCGTCCGGGCACCGGAATGCAGTCCAGCAGACCGCGGGTATAGGGGTGGCGCGGATGCTTGAACACGGAGCGGGCGGTGCCGCTTTCCACTAGGCGCCCGGCGTACATGACACCCACCTTGTCGGCGACCCGGGCGACCACGCCCAGATCGTGGGTGACCAGGATCACCGCCATGCCGAACTCCTTCTGGAGATCGGCCAGCAGGTGCAGGATCTGCGCCTGGATGGTGACGTCGAGGGCGGTGGTGGGCTCGTCGGCGATGATGAGGTCCGGTCCGCACATCAGCGCCATGGCGATCATCACCCGCTGGCGCAGGCCGCCGGAAAGCTGATGGGGATATTGCGACAGCCGCCGGTCGGCGGCAGTGATTCCGACCTTTTCCAGCAGATAGATCGCCCGGTCGCGAGCCTCCGTCTGGCTGACCTTGCGATGGCAGGTCAAGGCCTCCATCAGCTGGTTGCCGATGGTGTAGGAGGGGTTGAGCGAGGTCATCGGCTCCTGGAAGATCATCGCCATGCGGTTGCCGCGCAGCTTGCGCATGCCGCCCGCCGAAATGCTCTGCAGGTCGATGCCGTCGAACGCGATGCGGGTGGCGCGGCGCTGGGCGCGGCGCGGCAGCAAATTCATCAGCGCCAGCGAGGTGAGCGACTTGCCGGAGCCGCTCTCGCCGACGATGGCCAAGGTTTCCCCCCGCTCCAGCGAGAATGAGAGGCCGCTCACCGCATGCAGCACGCCGCTGTCGGTGGGGATGTCGATGACGAGGTCCTGAACCTCAAGCAATGCCATGGCTCAGTTCCTGTTTTCGGGCGCGGTCACGTCGCGCAGCCCATCGCCCACGAGGTTGATGGCCAGCACCAGCAGGACAAGCGCCACGGCGGGAATGGCGATCACCCACGGGCTGAAGAACATGTATTGCTTGCCCTCGGCGATCATCAGGCCCCAGGAGGGCAGCGGCGGCTGCACGCCAAGGCCCAGGAACGACAAGGCGGCTTCCAGCAGGATGGCGTGGGCCATTTCCAGCGTCGCCACCACGATCAGCGGATTGAGGATGTTGGGCAGCACCTCGGTGAGGATCAGGCGCGGGGTCGAGCAGCCGATGGCCTTGGCGGCGGCGATATAGTCGCTGCCGGCGATCTGCTGGGTGGCCGAGCGGGTGACGACCGCGAAGCGGTCCCACAGCAGCAGGCCAAGCACGATGATGACGCCCTGGAGCGAGGAGCCCACCAGGGCCGCGGAGGCCAGCGCCACCAGCACCACCGGCAGTGCCAGGCGGGTGGTGACGATGTAGCTGAGCACCGCATCCACCCGGCCGCCGAAATAGCCGGCGCAGACGCCGAGCAGGGTGCCGATGGTGCCGGAGATCAGCACGGTGACGGCGCCGATCAGTAGCGAGATGCGCGCGCCGTAGAGCAGGCGGCTGAGATAGTCGCGCCCGAGCTTGTCGGTGCCGAGCAGGAAGTCCCAGTTGCCCTTGGCGTTCCAGATCGGCGGGATCATGCGGCGGGAAAGATCCTGGGCATAAGGATCGTGCGGCGCCACCAAAGGGGCGGCGAGCGCCAGGCCGACGATGACCAGCAGGATGACGCTGCCCGTCACCAGTCCGCCGTGGCGCAGGCCGCGGCGCAGCAGAGCCATGGCCGGAGAACGCCGCAGCGGTGCGCTGTCGAAGGCCGCGCCCGTGGCGGCGGAAGGAGCGATGTCGGTCATGCCACGCGCATCCGGGGATCGAGAAGGGCGTTGATGATGTCCGCCAGGAAGGTGAGGGTGATGTAGATGGCCGCCAGGATCAGAACCACCGCCTGCACGACGGGGAAGTCCTTGCGGGCGATGGCCTCCCAGGCCAGATGCCCGATCCCGTGCATGGAGAACACCGCCTCCACCACGATGGAGCCGCCGAGCATGAAGCCGAACTGCACCGCCGCCAGCGCCACCACCGGGATGATGGCGTTGCGCAAGGCGTGCTTCAGGACCACCACCGCCGGCGATAGTCCTTTGGCCCGCGCGGTGCGGATATAGTCCGCCGACAGCACTTCCAGCATGCCATTGCGGGACAGCCGCATGACCGCCGGGACGGCGTACCAGCCCAGCGCCACCGAGGGCAGGATGTAGCCTTGCCAGCTTGCGGTGCCCGACACCGGCAGCCAGCGCAGGTTCACGGCGAACACGATGATCAGCCCGAGCCCGAGGCAGAAGGTGGGAATGGCCTGCCCCAGCACGCAGAAGGTCAATGCCAGGCGATCGATGAGGGTGCCGCGAAACACCGCCGCCAGGATGCCGAGCGGCACCGCGATCACCAGCGAGATCACCAGCGAGATGGCGCCCAGCGTCAGCGTCACCGGCATGCGGGAGGCGATCAGCGAGACCACGCTATCGCGGAAATAGAACGAGTTGCCGAAATCCAGATGCAGGGCGCGCCAGAGCCAGTCCAGATATTGCACCGTCATGGGCCGGTCGAGCCCATATTGGTGCCGCAGCTCCGCCACCTGGGCCGGCGAAGCCTCAGGACCTGCAATGGCGGTGGCGAGATCACCGGAAAGGTGCAGCAGCGCGAAGGCGATGACCGAGACGGTGATCGCCACGCAAAAGGCGACGACCAGTCGTCGGAGGGTAAAGGCAAGCATCTTCAGGCATCCTGCATGGCGTTTGGGCACGCGTCGGAGCCGGACGACGGACTCCGAGAGGAAGGCGGCCGCGGCGCCTGGAAATACGCCGTGGCCGGAAGATGTGGGGGGCCGCAGTGGCCGTCAGTGGCGGCGTCAAGTCGACGCCGCGCCTGACCCTATTTCCACTTGGCCTGGAAAAAGCGCGGCAACTCATCCGGCTGAGCGGTGAAGCTGAGGTCGCTGGTAAAGGCATAGTTGCTGGAATAGGAGAACAGCGGCACCAGATAGGTGCGCTCGGCGATCAGCTTGAGCGCCTCGGCATAGGTCTTCAGCCGGGTTTCCGTCTCCACTGTGGTGTCGGCGGTCTTCAGCAGCTTGGTGATCTCCTCGTCGCGGGCGAGATCGTCCTCGTCGCCCTTGAACCAGGCGCCGGTGAAGGCGGAGGCGTCGGCGACGGAGAAGGAGCCCCAGGTCTGGTAGTAGATCGGGACCTTGCCGGCGCGGGACAGTTCGCGCAGCGCCGCATATTTCATGAAGTTGAGGTTGGCCTTGATGCCCACGGCGCGCAGATAGCCCACCACCGCCTCGGCATATTCGCGCTCGCGATAGGCATAGAGATCGATGGTGAAGCCGTCGGCAAAGCCCGCCTCCGCCAGCAATTTCTTGGCCTTGGCCGGGTCGTAGTCATAGCGCGGCACGCCCTTGTCGGTGCAGCCGAACTGGTCGATGAAGCAGGCCGAATTCATGATGCGGGCGCCACCGCGCACCAGGTTGTCCAGCATCGCCTTGCGATCGATGGCATAGGCGATGGCCTGGCGTACGCGCACGTCCTTCAGCGGCGCGGCGCCGGGCGACTGGCCACGGGCGTCGAGCTGGAGGAAGCCGACGCGCATGGTTTCGGCCGCCAGAACCTTCAAATTCGGCACACTCTCCAATTGCTTGGCCTGATCGGCCTGCACGCGCCAGATCCAGTCCACGCCGCCGGTCATCAGCTCGGCGAGTTGGGTTTCCTGGTCCGGAATGACCCGGAACTCCAATTTGCCGATGGCGGGTGTGCCCAGCGGGCTGCCCTTCCAGTAATTGGCATTCTTCTCCATCTTGACGCCCTTGCCGGGCACCACTGCCGTCACCTTGTAGGGGCCGGAGCCGATGGGCGCCTTGGCAAATCCGTCCAGCCCGACCTTCTCGAAATAGGTCTTGGGATAGATGACGACCGGGCCGGAGAGATATTCGATGGCCGCCGGGAAGGGACCGACCAAGTGAATGCGGACCTTGTCGTCGCCGATCTTCTCGGCACTCTTGATCCAGTTCACATTCTGCTTGGTGACGACCTTGGAGGCCGGGTTCACCGCATAATTAAGCGTGAAGACAACGTCATCCGCCGTCAGCGGATCGCCATTGTGGAAGGTGACGCCCTTGCGGATGGTCAGGTCCAGAGTCTGGGGATCCACCCAGGTCCAGTCGGTGGCCAGTTGCGGCTGGTATTTGCCGGTGGCGAGGTCGTGATAGATCAAATTGTCGAACACGTGCCGGGCAATGATGACGCCCTCGCGCACGTTGTTGTGGTACGGGCTCACATTCTCCGGCTCGGTGTCGGAGGCATAGGTGAGGGTGTCGTGCGCCTTGTCGGCATAGGCGGTTGCCGGGGCCGCGGCGAGCAGAGCGGCCGTCAGCATTCTGGAGAAATGGGATCGATAGTTAGCCATGTTCTCTCTCTGGTTTTTATTTGAGTTGGTGTCGTTCGCCCAACTTCTAGTCGTGACAGCTTATTGAGCTTTTCCCGTATCGCAATTAGAATAATTCGTCAGTTTCGTTGCCGTTTCGGCAATCAGCGGCGGCGATCGGGAGGGCCAAGAGGTGCATGATGCGGCGCTGCGCTACTTTCTGGAAGTGGTCCGCAGTGGCTCCATCGCTGAAGCCTCGGTGCGCCTGAATGTGGCGGCGTCCGCCATCAGTCGTCAAATCAGCAAGCTGGAGCAAGAGCTTGGCTCGCCGCTGTTCGAGCGCCGCTCGCGCCGGATGGTGCCGAGCGCGGCCGGCGAACTGCTGGCCCAGCATGCCCGGCGCACGTTGCTGGGGGAGGAGCAGGTCATCAATGAGGTGCGCCGGCTGAGGGGGCTGGAGCGAGGGCTGGTGCGGGTCGGCTGCACCGAAGGCTTTGCCACCGATTTCATGCCGCGGGCCATCAGCAGCTTCCGCCAGACCTATCCCGGCATTGCCTTCGAGATGCATGTAGATGCCCCGCGCGAGGTGACGCGCATGGTGCGGGACGGGGATGCGGATATCGGGCTTTCGTTCAGGTTTGGCCCGGACAAGAGCGTGCACGTGGAGTATGCGTCAAGTACACCCCTGGTCGCCATCATGGCGCCGGACCATCCTTTGGCCGACCGCTCTTTCGTGACGCTTGCGGATATTTCCGCTTATCCCATCGGCCTGGCCGCCAAGGAAACCACGGCGCGGCAGGTCTTCGATCTGGCCTGCGCGGCGGAAGGAATTGTGCTCGAGCCGGTGATGACCACCAATTATATGGCCGGTCTGTGGTGCTTCGCCGAAGCCGCCGGCGGCATCATCATGACCGGCCGGATCACCGCCCTGGTGCGCAGCTGGCGCTTCCAGGTCATGGCGGTGCCGGTCAAGACCTTGACCACCAACGAACGGCGCTATGAGATCCAGACCATGCTCGGGCGGACCTTGCCCGATGCCATCCAGGCGTTCGTGCGCCACATCACCACCCAGCTCAAGCAGGTGGACCGCCATGGCATCCAGCCCCCGGTTCTGCGCCAGGTGCCCAGCCGGGCGGTCGCGGACGACGGGCCGGCCTGAGCGGACCGGCCGGCAGGTACAACCGCCGCGCGGCGCGCACGAGCGAGCGGACCCGCTCACACTGTTGCATCACCGAACAGCACGGATTCCGCCGCGTTCATAAGCCAGTTCCCCGGACTTCCCCTGTTGCTCCCGTGGATGCAACAGCCTGTGCCATCGGCGGCGGTCTGCGCGGGGAGTTCCACGACCGGCCTCCGCTTTCTGCAATCAAGAGTTGCATAAAACGGAGGCGTTCAAATCGTCGACAATCAGATCTTGTATTCGTACAGCAGCCGGGCGCGGATGGTGCCCTCCAGCGCCCGGATGTCGGCCAGCACCGCCTGGGTGTCGGCCGCCGAGGCATCGGCATCGAGCACCACATAGCCGACGTCGGCATAGGTCTCATAATATTGCGCGGCGATGTTGACCGAATGGCGGGCGAGCACCTCGTTGAGGCGCCCGAGCATGCCGGGCAGGTTGCGCTGCACCTGGATGAAGCGGGTACCCAGCGGGCGGGCGGGCAGCTGGACTTGGGGGAAGTTGACCGCGCCCATGGTGGAGCCGCTGTCGCTGTAATCCACCAGCTTGCGCGCCACCTCGGCGCCGATCCGCTCCTGGGCTTCCTCGGTGGAGCCGCCGATGTGCGGGGTCAGGATGACATTGTCCAGGCCCTGCAAGGGCGAGACGAAGCGCTCGGCGTTGGAGCCGGGCTCGACCGGGAACACATCCACCGCGGCGCCGCGCAGCTTGCCGGCGCGCAGGGCGTCGGCCAGCGCCTCCAGATCCACCACCGTGCCGCGGCTGTTGTTGATGAAATAGGCGCCCGGCTTCATGGCGGCGAATTCGTCGCGGCCGATCATGCCGGCGGTGGCCGAGGTCTCGGGCACGTGCAGGGACACCACGTCGCTCTGGGCCAGCAGGTCGTGCAAGCTTGAGACCGATTCCGTATTGCCGTGGCGCAGCTTGTCGGTGTGGTCGTAGAACACCACCTTCATGCCCATGGCCTCGGCCAGGTTCGACAGCTGCGAGCCGATATTGCCATAGCCGACGATGCCGAGGGTCTTGCCGCGCACCTCATGGCTGTCGTTGGCGGACTTGTCCCAGCGGCCTTCGTGCGCCGCATGGGAGCGGGCGGGGATGCGCCGCAGCAGCATCACGATCTCGCCGATCACCAGTTCCGCCACGCTGCGGGTGTTGGAGAACGGGGCGTTGAACACGGGGATGCCGTACTGGCGGACCGCGTCGATATCCACCTGATTGGTGCCGACGCTGAAGCAGCCGATGGCGATCAGCCGGTCGGCATGTTCCAGCACCTCGGCGGTGATCTGGGTGCGCGAGCGGATGCCGAGGATGTGGACGCCCTTGATGGCTTCCTTCAGCGCATCGCCATCCAGCGCCTTGGGCAGGCGGGTGACGTTGGTGTAGCCCGCGGCCGTCACGATCTCCACCGCACTGTCGTTGATGCCTTCGAGAAGCAGCACCTTGATCTTGTCTTTGGCCAGCGAGAGCTGCGGCGAATGGGAATGGCTATCGAGCACGAGCGCGGCGTCCTTCAGCGATAAATGATCCGGCGGCCGAACCGGGGCTGGTGGCACGGTTCGGCTTCACACGGCTGATCCTGTGCCCATGGAAAGGGGGCCATCCTCGGGCGGGCGAGAACTTACCGCTTTTGCCGCCCGCGTCTAGGCTCGGGACGCCGTGCGGGGCGCCGGATGGCGCAGGGCAGCCATGCCGCGGGCCGGGAAGTCCGCAGACACAGGGGCTGGGGCGGATCGTGACAAAACACCTCGTCCGCAAGCCGGGGGCTGCGATCCGCAACGTCAGCCCGTTCCCCTGTCGCCAGCCGGCCGGTGGAGTGGCGCTCATGGGGCGGCGCGACGCCGGCTCAGGATCTTGGTGAGATCTCCGCAGCCCATCGCGGCGCGGCATATGGCTCGACGTCCCCTTGCCAGCCAGCGGATTTCCTGCCTCAATTCGGCAGATACCTCCCCTCTGCCGCCTCATTCCCTTCCGCCAGCATCAGGAACGCCCCGATGGACGTCGCTACGGCCGCTATTCCGCTTGCCGTCGTCACCCAGCGCATCTGGCTGGAATGCAAGCGGTCCCCGGACAGCTCGGCCTATTTCGTGCCGTTCGTGTACCGGCTGAACCCCGGCGTCGATCTGGACCGGCTGGAGCAGGCGCTGCGGGAGACGGTGCAGGCCCATCCCGCTCTGCGCTCGGTGATCCGCGAAGTGGACGGCATGCCGTACCAGGTGGTGCTGGAGACGCCGGCGCAGGTGCTGGAGGTTTCAGACAGCTGGGAATGGGCGATCACCCGGCCGTTCGATACCGAGAACGGGCCGCTGTTCCGCTTCGTGCTGTGCGGCGACATCTTCGTCATCAACGGCAGCCACATGGTGCTGGATGGCGGCTCGATCACCCTGCTGCTGGAGGAAGTCGGCGCGCGCTATAACGGCCAGTCGGTGCCCGAGCCGGGGCCAGGCCCCGCCGCCTGGGGCGCGCATGAGCGGGACTATCTGGACAGTGCCGACCATGAGGCGGACCGGGCCTATTGGGCGCAGGCCCTGGCGCAGTCCGATTTCCACACCGGGCTGCCGACCCGGCGGGTGAGCTATCAGGGCGAGCGCGACGGCAATCTCTACTTCTCCCTGCGCCTGCCGGACATGAAGGTCAGTCCCTTCGTCACCACGCTGGCCCTGATCCAGGCGCTGATCCATCGCTATACCGAGCAGGAGATGGTGGCGGTGCTCTACCCCACCGACCTGCGTGGCGCGGACTTTGCCCGCTCCATGGGCTCGTTCGTCAATTCGCTGATCGCCACCGCCAGCTTCACGCCGCACCTCACCTTTGCGCAACTGGTGCAGCAGGTGCAGGAGCAGCGGCGGGCGACCCGCGCGCATGACCGCCTGTCGTTCCAGGAGGTGATCGCCGGCCTGCGCAAGGCGCGTCCGTCGGACGCCATCCAATTGCCCAACGTCTCGGTGTCCTGGGCCAAGCCGCTGTGGCCGTTCGCTCTGGGCACGCCGCTGCCGCTGGAGAGCGTGGACTGCCAGACCGACCTCCTGTTCCTGGCCTTCGCCGAGGGCGACCGGCTGGATGTGCGGCTGCACTACAGCGCCAAGCAATTCACCCGCGCCTTCATCGAAGAACTGGCGGCGCATCTTGCGCTTTTGGCCGAGCAGGTGGTGGCGCACCCGGACACGCCGCTGTCGAAGCTGATGCTCGCCAGCCCGGCGGAGGTGCAGCGCATCGAAACCGAATGGACCTTGCCGCCGGCCCCGCGTACCGATCTGCAATTGCTGCATGACGCCTTCTCCGACTGGGCCGAGCGCCAGCCGGATGCGCCGGCCCTGCTGATGCGCGAGCGCGTGCTCAGCTATGGCGAGATGGAGCGCCTCACCAACCGCATCGCCCACCGGCTGCGGCGGGACGGCATCAAGCCCAACATGCTGGTGGGCGTGATGATGGAGAAGGGGTGGGAACAGGCGGTGGCCTGCATGGCCATCCTGAAAGCCGGCGGCGGCTATCTGCCCATCAATGCCGCCTGGCCCACCGACCGCATGGACAGCGTGATCGAGCAGGGCGAGGTCACCATCGTCCTGAGCCAGCAGCGCGTGATGGATCGGCTCGGCCGTCCCGGTCTTGCCGTGGACGACCCCGCGGTGTGGGCAGACGAGCCGGACACGCGGCTCGCTTCGGTCAATGACATCAAGGACATCTGCTATGTGCTGTTCACCTCCGGCTCCACCGGCAAGCCGAAGGGCGTGACGCTGACCCATTTCAGCGTCATGAACACATTGCGCAATGCCAATGCGGAGCATGGCGTCGGCCCCGGCGACAAATCGATCCAATTGTCCGATTTCGCCTTCGATCTCTCGGTCTATGACATCTTCGGCATGCTGGTGGCCGGGGCCGGCGTGGTGGTGCCGGACGAGGACCGCCATCTGGAGCCGCTGCACTGGGTGGAACTGGTGCGCCAGCATTCGGCCACCATGTGGACCAGCGTGCCCATGTATGTGGACATGTGGGTGCAGTCCGGCGAGGCGCTGCCCAGCATGCGGGTGTTCATGATGGGGGGCGACAAGATCCCCACCGATCTGCCGGAGCGCATGCGCCCGCTCAGCCCCCATGCGGTGATCTGGAGCGTGGGCGGGCCGACCGAGACCTCCATCATCTCCAACTGGTATCGCATCGGCGCGGTGGACCCGATCTGGACCACCATCCCCTATGGCCGGGCCATGCCGAACCAGAAGATGTTCGTGCTGGATTCCGGCCTCAATCATTGCCCGCCCTTCATGCCGGGTCGGATCTTCATGGGCGGGGTGTGCCTGGCGCGCGGCTATTGGAAGGATCAGGAAAAGACCGACGCCGCCTTCATCACCTATCCCGCCACCGGCGAGCGGATCTATTACACCGGCGATCTCGGTCGCTGGCTGCCGGACGGGCAGGTGGAGTTCCTGGGCCGGGCGGATTTCCAGGTGAAGGTGAACGGGTTCCGCGTCGAGCTGGGCGAGATCGAGGGGGCGATCCAGTCGCTTCCGGGCGTCAGGGCCGCGCTGGTGGACGGGCAGGACCAGCCCAACAACAAGGGCAAGTTCCTGGTGGCCTATGTGGTCAGCGATGCCCCGCTGGATGCGGCGCAGATGCGGGCCGCCCTGCAGGATCTGCTGCCTTATTACATGATCCCGCGGGTGTTCGTGCCGCTGGAGCAGATCCCGCTCTCCGCCAATGGCAAGGTGGACCGCAAGGCGCTGCCCCGGCCGGACGTGGCGCAGATGCCCGGCGCTCTGCCCTATACCGCGCCACGCACCGAAACCGAGACGGCGCTGGTGGACATCTGGCAGGCGGTGCTGAAGCACGAGCCCATCGGCATTCACGACAATTTCTACGCCCTGGGCGGGGACTCGCTGCTCTCGGTGCAACTGGGCATCAAGGCGCGCGAAGCCGGCCTGCCGTTCGACCCCACGGCGCTTCAGCGCACGCCCACCATCGCCGAATTGGCCCAGAGCCTTGCGGCCGCCCAGCCGGTGCAGGTGGAGGAGGCCAAGGGCGAGGTCCCGCTGTCGCCCATGCAGCGGTATTATTTCAGTTGGGCCACGGCGCGGCCGCAGCAGTTCAACTGTTCGGCGGTGTTCCGCTGCGCGCTGGAGCCGGAGACGCTGAAGACGGCGCTGACGAAGCTGGTGGCGCACCACGATGCGCTGCGGCTGCGGTTCCAGGACGGGCGGCAATTCTATGCGGAGACCGGACTGGAGGTGCCGCTGGAGTGCGCCGATGTCCCGCTGGCCGAGGTGGGCACGCGGGCGGCGCAGATGCAGGAGACCCTGGACATCGCCCACGGGCCGATCATGCGCGCCGCTCTGTTCACCACCGAAGAGGGCCAGCGCCTGGTGCTGATCTGCCACCATCTGGTGACCGACGGCCTGTCCTGGGGGGCGCTGGTGACGGATTTGCAGCAGGCTTATCTGGGCAAGGCGCTGGCCCCCGCGGGCGGCACCTACAAGTCCTGGGTGGAGGGGCTGATGCGCTTCGCCGCCACCCCCGAGGCCGAGGCGCAACTGCCCTATTGGCTGGACCAGCAGGCACCGACATTCCCGCCCGACAGCGACCAGCCCGGCGCCCGGCAGCGGGACATCGTCACCCTGGAAAGCCTGATGCTGGAGGAGGCGCCCAACCATCCCTATGAGCGGGTGGCGGCGGCGCTGGTGGAGGCCTCCGGCGAGGCGCGCCTGATGCTGCATGTGGTCGGCCACGGGCGCGAGCCGGTGGTGGCGGGGGTGGATCCCACCCGCCTGTGCGGCTGGTTCACCACCCATACGCCTTTGGTGCTGGCGGGCGGCCTGCAAGAGGTGGCCGGGCAGCTGCACGCCATGCCGCAGCACGGCATCGCCCATGGGGCCTTGCGCGCCTACCATCCGCGCGGCGCCGAGCTGGCGGTCCAGGATCAGGTGAAGATCCTCTATAATTTCTTCGGCGAGACCTGGGACAGCAGCTTCCACGGCGCGGTGTTCGACCAGCCGGAAGAGAATTTGCTCTATCTCAAGAACCACTGCTTCGCGGATAATCCGGCGGATTTCCGGCTCTATCTGGTGGCGATCATTCATGACGGCAAGCTGATGATCCGCTTCCAATATTCCTCCCTCAACTACCAGGAGGCGACGATCCGCGCCTTGGCGGATCGGATGCGCGCGAGCTTGCAGGCCCATGTGCATGAGCCGATCGACAGCCGGGCATGATCGCGCTCTTCCTGTTGATCCTGGTGGATTCCATCAGTGCCACCGTCATCATCCCGCTGCTCGGCCCGCTGCTGATCGACCCCGCCACGGCGGTGTTTTTGCCCGATGCGTCGCTGCCTTTGCGCAACTTCGTCAGCGGGCTGCTGGTGGCGGTCTATGTGTTCCTGATGATGTATATGGCCCCGGTTCTGGGGCGGCTGTCGGACCAGTGGGGCCGCCGGCCGGTGCTCATTCTGTGCGGCACCGGCGTGCTGCTGGGCAATCTGTTCGCCGGGCTGGCGATCGATCTGCATCTGCTGCCGCTCTTGTTCCTGGGGCGGCTGATCGGCGGCGCCACCGCCGCCGCCCAGGCCACAGCGCAGGCGGCGCTGATCGACACCGGCAGCAACAAGGCCCGGCTGCTGAGCTACAGCATGCTGTTCTCCTCGCTGGGCTTCGTGCTGGGGCCGGTGGTGGCCTCCACCCTCTCCACCATTTCGTTTTCGGCGCCGCTGCATCTGTGCACGCTGCTGACCCTGGTCGCTCTGGCGCTGCTGCTGACCGGCTACCGCGAGGCGCCCAAGCCGGACCGGCGGATCGATTGGTCCACCATCTCCATCTGGGAGGGCGTGCGCTGCTTTCGCGATGCGGCGGGGGACAAAGCGGTGCGCGCCATCCTCAGCTGCTTCGTGCTGATGCAGGTGGCGTGGGGCAGCTTCTTTGTGTTCATCTCGGTCTATCTGATGGCGGCCCCGAACCTGCACCTGAGCCTGACGCAGGTGGGGCTGTTCATGTCGATCCTGGGCATCGGCTTCTGCATTTCCAACGGGCTGGTGCAGCCGGCGCTGTCGGAGCGGTTCGCCATGCGCCCCCTGGCGGTGGCAGGCCTTGGGCTGAATGCGGCGATGATGGTGGTCTGCCTCATCGTCGGCTCGGCCTATCAGGCCTATGCGGCGGCGCTGATTGCCGGCATCACCATCAACATCGCCTATCCCTCCATCGTCACCTTGCTGTCGGACCGGGTGACGCCAGAGCGGCAGGGCTGGATCCTGGGCATGGTGGGCTCCGGCGCCGCCTTGGGGTGGGGCATCTCCTCCCTCGTCTCCGGTGCGCTGGGCGGACTGGGGCAGGCGCTGCCGGTGGTGCTGGCCGCCGTGCTGATGGCCGCCGCCGCGCTGGCCATGACCGTGGCCGGCCGGGTGAAAGGCGCGGCGGCGGACTGATCGAACTCAGGCCAGCCGGAGGGCCTTAGATGAGGCCGAGATCGCGGGGCTGGACCGATGCGAACACGCGGTTCAACTGCCGCTGGTCGAGGCCATAGAGCTTCTGCAACAGCCCGCCCAGCGCCGCGCGATAGTCGGTGAGCACGGGATAGTCGCGGTTCTGAAACAGATGCGCCTGGTCCACCACCACCTGCTCGCCCACCATGCGGCCGCCGCGAATGCCGCCGCCCAGAACCCAATAGACGCTGCCGTGGCCGTGGTCGGTGCCCTTGTTGCCATTCTCGCGGAAGGTGCGGCCGAACTCCGACAGCACCACCACCACGGTGTCGTTCCATTTGGGGCCGATCTCTTCGGCAAAGCCGGCGATGCCGCGCCCCAGCTCGGTCAGGCGATCGGCGAGATAGCCGGTGGCGGCGCCCTGGTTGACGTGGGTATCCCAGCCGCCCACATCCACGAAGCCGAGGTTGAACTGGTCGCGCATCAAGCGGCCGATCCGCCGCGCCGACAGCTCGAACCCCTTGGGCGACGCCGCGCCGCGGCTGGCCTCGGCCATGTGCGCGGTGATCGCCTGATAAACATCGTCCCGCACCCGGAAGCCCTCGGCCACGGCGCTCTCCAGCGGGCGGCCCTTGTACATGGAGGCGATCAGCCGGGCCTGGCGGTCATCGATGCCCGGCTTGCCCACGCTGTTGATGGCGATGTTGGGCACCGGATCACCGCCCTGGAAGGTGAGGGGCATCTGGTCGGTGAAGGCGATGGGCCGCACCTGGGTCAGCACGCCCGCCAATCGCGCCATGAAGCCGGAGCGATAGTCGCGGCTCCCGTTGATAGTCTGGCCCAGCTCGATGGTGTCCTGGGTCTCGAAATGACTCCGCGTGAGGTCGTCGGTGCCGGCGAACGGGATGAACGCCGCCTGGCCGCGCTGGAACAGCGGGTAAATGGTGTCCTTGAGCGCGGGATGCAGGCCCCACTGGGCATCCAGCGACAAAGCCGAGTTCGGCGCCGCGGCATCGGGGCGGGCGATCGCCAGGGTGGGGCGCGCGTCATAATAGAATTGGCTGCCCACCGGGATCACCACATTGGCCGCGTCATAGGCGCCGCGCAGGAACACCACCAGCAAGGTCGCATCCGCCTTGGGCGCGGCCCACACCCGCCCCGCCAGCGTCAGGGGCGCAAGGGCCGCAAGGCCGCGGACGACATCACGCCGGCTGATGGACATGGGCGCCTCCTGGTGCGAGCGGGTTCACTGCATGAAGTCCGGTGAGGACAGGAACAAGGTGTTCCACTCCTGCGGCGAGATGGCCTGCTCCAGCGCCTGCCGGGTGGGCTCCGACAGCTTCAGCTGCAGGCTGGAGAAATAGAGGCTGTTCTGCAGCAGCGGAAAGGCGGGCTGATCGGTGGCGTCGGGCTCCGCCGGCTTGAACAGGCCGGAACTATTGCTGCCGATCTGCCGCGCGATCTCGAACCGCGTGGTCATCTGCCCGGAGGCATTCCAGGCGGACGAGACCAAAGGATAGCCATCCGGCGTCTGGTGATTATAGAGGCCTTCTCCCAGCCGGTTGAGCCAGTTCTGGATCGGGGCGGTATTGGCGATCACCTTGCTGTCATAGGCGAGGCGCACGGCGGAGAGGATATAGCGCACCGGATCCTTGAAGCGGGTGCCGAGCGATGCGGTGAAGTCCGGGGCATGCACCAGGGTGTCGAGCACGGCGGCCATGTCGCCGTCGGTGCGCAGGAAGGTCTGCGCCATCTGCTCCACCAGCGCGGGCGGGGGATCATCGGCGACGAAAGAGAGCGCGATCTGCCGGGCGATGTGCCGGGCGGTCGCGGGCTGGCGCGCCAGGATGTCCAGCGCTTCCTCCACTTCCGCGAAGCCTTGGCCCTTGATGGTGTGGCCCAGGAACGTCTTGTCGCCGAAGTCGTGGCGCGCGGGATTGAAGGTGAACAGGCCGTCGCGCACCAGCAGCGGCTGCCACTCCGGCTTCAGCTTGGGCGGCTCCGGCTTGGGATCGATGCCGACCCCGGTGAGGATGCGGGCCAGCTCCTCCACGTCCTTTTGCGTATAGCCGGAGCCGACGCCCATGGTGTGCAGCTCCATGATCTCGCGGGCATAGTTCTCATTGATGTGACCGACCGCATTGTCCACATTGTCCAGATACCGCAGCATGGCGGGATGGCGCAGGGTGGCGCCCAGCAGATCGCGGAACCGCCCGAGCGCGTACGGGCGGATGGCCTTGCTTTCATAGTCCCCCACCAGGGCCCGCAGATTGCCCTTATATTGGTGAACGTTGAAATGGTTGAACCAGAACCAGGTCATGCGCTCGCGCAATTGATCCGGCGCATAGAGCGCCCGCAGGATGCTGGCGCTGGCCGCCTGCCGGGCCAGAGCGTTCATCGCGTCCTGAAACGCCTTCTGCGCGGCCATTTTTTCCGCCGGATCGGCGATCTGGTTGGCCGCTTTCGCTCCGGCCTCGAATTGGGCCGCAAGCACCGTTGCGGATGTTCCGGTGATCGGGAGCGCATCGATCTGCTTCTGCGCCGCTTCGGGCAGAAGATCCGCCTTGGGGTGCAGCTGGCCTTGCAGCCACGCCTCGCGCCCGAGGGTGCGGAAGGCCGCCATGGTGGAGGCATTGGCGCCCCAGGTCAGGGCATCCACCAGCAGGACGTCGCGAAGCTCCTGCGGCGCGACGGGCGCCGACGCACTGGCGGACCGCGCTGGGGAGGCGGATGCCGCCACCAGGATCATCACAAACGCCATGACCGAACGACATGCCATGCGGTGCCTCCTTCGGACGCCGCAAGACTGGCGCCCGAAAAGTGGAAGCAGTGAGGCTGAATCCCACGCCTTCGGCCATCGTATCGGCTCAGATCTTCGCCCTGAAGATCAAAAATATACGATGGACGGCCTCATGATACCTTGATGTCATGTCTGCCGTAGGTCGGGCGTCATGCGTCTAACCTTGGGTCATGGCTGGGCGCGTGCCCGTGCCGCCAGCCCTATGCGGTTTGCCCGCGCCCCGCCGCGCCGGCCGCGCGCCCGGCGATCCGCCCCAGCGCCACCGCCATGAGCAGCCCATTGCCGGAGAGATAGCCGCCCGCCTGGGCGCCGGAGACGCCGCAGGCGGCCCCGCCGGCGGCGAACACATTGGGGAAAGCCGTGCCGTCCGGTGCCAGAACGCGGGCCTCCTGATCCACCACCAGGCCGCCCTGGGTATGAAACAGGGCGCCGGTCACCTTCACCGCCAGGAAGGGGCCGGCGAGGTCGGCGGAGGCGGAAAAATCGCGGCCGAAGGCATCGGTGGCGGTGCCGGCCTTGCAGGCGGCGACCGCCGCCATGGTCGCGGCCAGCGCGTCAGGCGGGACGCTGATGCGGGTGGCGAGCTGGGGCCAATCCGCAGCCGAGACGATGGCGCCGCCCGCTTCCGCCTGGCGGAAATCCTCGAACTGCCGGGCGATGGCGGCGATACGGCCGTCGAACAGGGTCCAGGCGATGCCGTCCGGCTGGCGCAACACCTCGGCGGCCTGCTCGGAATAGCCGCGCGCCTCGTTGCTGAAGCGCTGGCCCAGGGCATTCACCTGCACCCCGCCTTCAGTGATGGTGGCCCAGGTGATGAGGATGCCGGCGGGATGGGCCACCGAGCCATGGCCCTGGTGGCCGGACAGATGCCGCGCCGCCGCCCCGAGGTGCTCGCCCCAGATCAAGGCATCGCCCTGGTTGCCGGGATGGCCGAAATAGAGCGCCGTGGCCAGGGAGGGGATGTGCTGCGCCACCAGGTCTTTGTTGCCGCCATAGCCGTTGCAGGCCAGGATCAGCTGGTCGCAGCCCGCCTCCTCGACGGTGCCGTCGGGCCGGGTGAAGGCGAGGCCGATGATGCGGTCGGCCGCGTCGGTATACAGGGTGGTCACAAGCGCATCGCACAGGATGGGGATCTCGGCCCGCTCCACCGCGCCGCGCAGGGCATCGATCAGTTCCTCGCCCGATCGGGTGGGCAGGCCGTGCATGCGCCGGGCGCTATGCCCCGGATAGCTGAAATCGGTGATCACCGAGACCGGCAGGCCATAGGCCTCTGCCAGCCATTCCAGCGCCGGCCCGGCCTCTTGCGTCACCCGGGCGACGATCGCGCCATCGGGCTCGCCATGGGCCTTGGCCATGATGTCGCCGGCGAAGGTTGCCGGATCATCGGCAATGCCTGCCGCCGCCTGCCAGCGGGTGCCGGCGGCGGGAATGAGGCCCGCCGACAAAGCGGTGGAGCCGCGCGGCAGCGCATCGCGCTCCAGCACGAGGACCTCCGCGCCGGCCTCGTGCGCCGCCAGCGCCGCGATGAGGCCGGCCGCGCCGGCGCCGATGATGGCGACCGAGACCTGGAACTCGAATGTCTTGCCGGGATGGCGGACGACGCTGCTCATGGACGGGCACCCTGCGCAGGGAAAGGGAGGAAGCTGTACGGTGGGCAGACAATAATTTGTATTAGATTTAAAACAAGGTTTGCCAGCGGCGGGCGTTCACCCTTAATCTCGCCGCGGAACGAAGAGGGAGGGGACACCCGCATGGCTGCCGGCGGCGCGATGGCGCGGACCTTGTTCGACAAGGTGTGGGATCTCCACGAGGTGGTCCGTCGCGAAGACGGGCAGAGCCTGCTGTGGATCGACCGGCACTTTCTCCACGAAGGCTCCTTCCACGCCTTCGACAAGCTGGCGGCGCGCAGCGCCCAGGTGGCGCGGCCGGACCTGACCTTCGGCGTTGAGGACCACTATGTGCCCACCCGCGTGCGGGTGCTGGCGCAGATGGACCCCGCCATCCGCCGCATGATGGAGCAATTGCGCGCCAATACCCTGCGCCACCGGGTGCGGCTGTTCGATCTGGATGATCCCGGGCAGGGCATCGTCCATGTGGTGGGGCCGGAGCAGGGCCTGACCTTGCCGGGGCTGACCATCGTGTGCGGCGACAGCCACACCGCCACCCACGGCGCGTTCGGGGCGCTGGCCTTCGGCATCGGCGCCTCGGAAGTCGCCCATGTGCTGATGACCCAGACCCTGTGGCAGAGCCGGCCCAAGCGCCTGCGGGTGCGGGTGGAAGGCGCGCTGGCGCCGAGCGTCGCCGCCAAGGACATCGCTTTGTCCATCATCGCCGCCATCGGCGCCGATGGGGCGGCGGGCCATGCCATTGAATATGCCGGCTCCACCATTCGCGCTTTGTCCATGGAAGGGCGGTTGACCTTGTGCAACCTGTCCATCGAGGCCGGCGGGCGCTGCGGCATGGTGGCCCCGGACGCCACCACTGTGGCCTATCTGCGCGGGCGGCCCTATGCGCCGGCCGGTGATGATTTTGACCGAGCAGCGGAAGATTGGCTGGCGCTGGCCAGCGACGGCGATGCGGACTTCGACCGCGAAGTGGTGCTGGACGGGGCGCAGATCGCCCCCGTCGTCACCTGGGGCACCAGCCCCGAGGATGCCCTGCCCATCACCGGCACCGTGCCCGACCCGGAGCGCGCCGCCGATGACGGCCAGGCCGCGCATATCCGCGATGCCTTGGCCTATATGGATCTGCGGGCCGGGCAGAAGCTCACCGATATCCGCATTGATCGGGTGTTCATCGGCTCCTGCACCAATAGCCGCATCGAGGATCTGCGCGCCGCCGCCGCCATATTGGCCGGCCGCACGGCGCGGGTGCCGGGCCTGGTGTCGCCGGGCTCGGCCCAGGTGAAGCAGCAGGCCGAGGCCGAGGGGCTGGACGCCATCTTCACGGCGGCGGGCCTGGAATGGGTGGCGGCCGGCTGCTCCATGTGCGTGGGCATGAATGGCGATCTGGTGCCCGCGGGCGAGCGCTGCGCCTCCACCACCAACCGCAATTTCAAGGGGCGGCAGGGGCCGGGCGCGCGCACCCATCTCATGTCCCCCGCCATGGTGGCCGCCGCCGCCGTGACCGGACATCTCACCGACCTGCGCCCATTGCTGGAGGGGAGGGGCTGATGCAGCCGTTCAAGGATCTCACCGCCATCGGCTGCCCCTTGCCCCTGAGCGGGGTGGACACCGACCAGCTCATCCCCGCCCGCTTCATGAAGCGCTCCCGCGCCGAGGGCTATGGCGGCTATCTGCTGCACGATCTGCGCTTTGACGAGAGCGGCGTCGTGCGTCCCGATTCGGTGCTGGATGCCCCGGCCTACAGGGGCGCGCAGGTGCTGGTGGCGCGGCGCAATTTCGGCAGCGGATCGTCGCGCGAAGCGGCGGTCTATGCGCTGGTGGATTTCGGCATCCGCTGCGTGGTGGCGCCCAGCTTCGGCGACATCTTCGCCTCCAATGCGGTGAATAACGGCCTGCTGCCGGCGCGTGTGTCCGAGGCGGACGGCGAGGCGCTGTTGGCGGCGCTGGAGACGTCCTCGGCGCAGATCCGAGTGGATCTGGAGGCCGAGATGATCCGCATCGGCAATCTCAGCGTGCCGTTCCAGGTGGACCCGGTCTGGCGCACCAAATTGCTCAATGGCTGGGACGATATGGACCTCACCGCCAGCTATGGGCGCGCCATCGAGGCCTTCGTCGGCGCCGATCAGGCCCGCCGGCCGTGGATGGCGCCGCGCGCGCCGCGATAAAACCGTGTCGGACCCTCAGCGCTGCCTTGACAACGGACAGCGCTATGGCATCACTAGGACAGATAGCTGTCTTATAAAAAAGACAGCCTCTCGCCCCCGAGAGACAGGAGCCGCCGCGCTATGTCGAGCGTCGAACCGCTGAAGGCCCGCCGGCTCTATCTGCTGCTGCGCGACCGCATCCTCAGCGGCGATGCCGGCCCCGACAGCCGCCTGCCCAGCGAGCCGGCGCTGGCGGTGGAGTACGGCATCTCCCGCGTCACCGTGCGCCGGGCGCTGGATGAACTGGCGCGCGAGGGGTTGATCGAGCGCAAGCCGGGCTCCGGCACCTTCGTCAGCAGCAAGGCCGCCAGCGTGCCGGTGGTGGCGGATTTCTCCAATGTGCTGACCCATCTGGTGGAGATGGGCCGGCGCACCGCGGTGCGGCTGCTCTCCTTCGGCTATCTGGCACCCACCGCCACGCTGGCGGAAGAGCTGAAGCTGGAGCCGGGCGAGCGGGTGCAGCGCTCGGTGCGCGTGCGCCTCATCGACGGCGCGCCCTTCTCGTACCTCGTCACCCATGTGCCGGAGCGCATCGGCATTTCCTATTCGGAGGCGGATCTGGCCTCCACGCCGCTGCTGGAACTGCTGGAGCGCTCGGGCCTGGTGGCCGAGCGGGCGCGCCAGACCATCGGCGCGGCCCTGGCGGGGCCGGAGGTGGCCGGCGCGCTCGATCTGGAAATCGGCGCCGCGCTGCTGTCCATGACCCGCATCGTCTATGAGCCGTCGGGGCGGGGGATCGAGCATCTCCAGGCGCTCTACCGGCCGGACCGCTATTCCCTGAACATGGACCTGCTGCGCACCGGCGCCGATGGCGCCCGGCGCTGGGCGCCGGTGGAAGGTTCGCGGGCCATGGAGGCCCCCCTGGTTACCAATCAAAAAAGACGCCCGAAACGGGTCGCACCTCAGAGGAGAACAGCAAGATGACGATTTTTCAGACGCCTTTGGGTCGTCGCGCTGTCCTGAAGGGCAGTTCGGTGGCGCTGGCCAGCATTGCCGCCCCGTCGATCCTGCGCGGCGCTGAGCCGCCGACCATCAAAGTCGGCGTGCTCCAGCCGGTCACCGGCGCCTTGGCCATGGACGGCGAGTTCGGCCGCACCGGGGCCGAGTTCGGCATTGCCGACATCAATGCCAAGGGTGGCATCAAGGCGCTGGGCGGGGCCAAGCTGGAGATGGTGTTCGGCGATGCCCGCTCCAATCCCGAAGCCGGCACCCAGGAAGTGGAGCGCATGCAGGGCGAGGGCGTGGTGGCGGTGGTGGGCGGCTTTGCCAGCCCCATCTGCCTCGCCGCCAGCCAGGCGGCGGCGCGCTATGAATTGCCTTATCTGGTGGATGTGGGCGTGTCCGATCAGATCGTGCAGCGCGGCCTGAAGAACACCTTCCGCTTCGGCCCCGGCTTCGGCACCTGCGCCCGCACCGCGTTCGACAATCTGGCGCGCATCAACGAACTGGCGGGCAAGCCGGCCAAGACCGTGGTGCTGGTGCATGAGGACGGCCTGTTCGGCAGCGGCCTCGCCAAGGTGATGCAGCAGGAACTGCCCAAGCTCGGCTTCGAGATCCTCGAAACCCTGCCGGTGCCCACCCCGTCGCGCGACCTGTCCAACGTGGTGCTGCGGCTGCGCTCGCTGAACCCGGATCTGGTCATCCCCAGCACCTATTATGGCGAGACGGTTCTCTTGGCCCGCACCATGCAGCAGCAGCGGGTACGGCCGAAGGGGGTCTATGGCGTGCTCAACGGCGCCGCCTCCAACCTGCGCTTCGTGAAGGAATTCCCGGAAGCCGCCGACAAGATCATGGATTGCAACCATTGGTACGATCCGCGCAAGCCGCAGGCGGTGGATCTGATCAAGCGTTGTCTGGCCGCCGGCAAGGGCTGGAACTACAATATTCCCATGAACTATTCCTGCATCGGCCTGCTGGCCAATGCCCTGGAGCAGGCGGGATCGGTGGATCGGGTCAAGGTCACGGCGGCACTGGCCGCCTCCACCTGGGCCGACCATGTGATGCCCTACGGCCCCACCAAGTTCGTGGATGGGCAGAACACCGGCGCGGCGCCGGTCTCCACCCAGGTGCAGTCGGGCGAGATCCGGGTGATCTTCCCCGAGGCCTTCTCCGACGCCAAGCCGATCTTCCCCGCGCGGGCCTGACGGACGGTGCGTTGAGCGCTCGCTCCATCGGCCGGCGTGTCCTCGGACACGCCGGCTGCGCGGCGCGATCGGGTGCCGTGCGCGACACGGCGGGATGGCGGGCCGCAGCCCCATGGGCGCGGGATGAAATCGGGCTCTGATCGGACCGTCGGTGGCGATCGGCCGCCGGACATTTGAATTCTTGAGGTGCGTCGTCTCGGCTTCCCGGTGCAGGGGATCGGGCGCGCACCGGAGGCGGAACGCGCGGATGTATTCCTTCCCCATCCTTCTGGAGGCGACGTTGAACGGGTTGCTCACCGGCGCGGTCTATGCGCTGGTGGCGCTCGGGCTGACGCTGGTCTATGGCGTCCTGCACATCATCAATTTCGCCCATGGGGCGTTCCTGACCGGCGCCATGTTCGCGGTGTGGGCCGCCTTCACCTTCCTCGGGGTGGATCCCTATCTGGCGATCCCGGTGCTGACTTTGGCCTTCTTCGCTCTGGGCTATGCCACCCAGCGCTTCGTCATCGGCCCGGCCAGCCATGGGGACGACGGCAATATCCTTTTGGTGACGCTGGGCCTGTCCATCGTGATCGAGAACGGGCTGCTGGCGGTGTTCCGGCCGGATACACGCACCATCGCCACCAATTATGCCTTCGACGTGGTGGAGGCGGGGCCGATCCTGATCTCCCAGGCGCGGCTGTTCGGCTTCGCCGGGGCGCTGGTGGTGGCGGCCTTGCTCTGGCTGCTGCTGGCCCGCACCGATACCGGCAAGGCGATCCGGGCCGTGGCCAAGGAGAAGCTGGGCGCGAGTCTCGTGGGCATCGACGTGCGGCACATTTATGCCGTCACCTTCGGCCTCGGCTGCGCCACCCTGGCGGTGGCCGCCTGCCTGCTGATGCCGATCTTCTACGTCAATCCACGGGTGGGGCAGAGCTTCGTGCTGGTGGCCTTCACCATCGTCGTCCTGGGCGGCATGGGCTCCATTCCCGGCGCGCTGGTGGGCGGGCTGTTCATCGGGGTGGTGGAGAGCCTCACGGGCCTGTTCCTGGGCGACAGCCTGGGGCAGATCGGCATCTTCATCATCTTCATCCTGGTTCTGCTGTTTCGGCCCAGCGGCCTGTTCGGAGCGCGGGCATGATGCTTTTGCGAGCCTATCTCCCGATCCTGATCCTTCTGGCGCTGCTGGCGGCCATCCCGCTGGTGGTGACGTCCAACACGGCGCTGAATTTCGTTGTGTTCGTGCTCATTATCACCCTGGCGGCGCAGGGCTGGAACCTGCTGGGCGGCGTGGGCGGCCAGTTCTCGTTCGGCCATGCGGCCTTCTTCGGCACCGGGGCCTATGTCTCGGCCATTTTGCAGTACAGCTACGGGGTCAATGCCTGGGCCGCGCTGGGTGCCGGCATCCTCAGCGGCGCCGCGCTCGGCTGGATCATCGGCTTTCTCAGCTTCCGCGCCGGCCTCCGGGGCTCCTATTTCGCTCTGGTGACCTTGGCCTTTGCCGAGGTGCTGCGCATTCTGGCCAATGCCCTGCCCATCACCGGCGGCGCGGCGGGAATGCTGCTGAAACTGAACATCGGCTTCGGCAATCTGCAATTCACCAGCCGCGGCGCCTTCCTCTGGCTGGCCTTGGGCTTCGTGGCCGCGGGCCTCTTGATCTCGCGCGCCATTGCGGACTCCCGCTTTGGCGCTCAATTGGTGGCGGTGCGCGAGAATGAGGATGCGGCCCGCGCCCTGGGCGTGGATGTGCTGGCGGTGAAGCTGAAGGCGATCACCGTGTCCGGCGCGCTCACCGCCGCCGCCGGCTGTCTCTATCTGCAATATTTCCTCTATCTCGACGCCACCATCGCCTATGGGGTGTGGATCTCCGTGGAGGTGCTGCTGGCGGCCATGGTCGGCGGGCGCGGGCTGGTGCTGGGGCCGCTGGTGGGCGCGTTCACCCTGCATGGGGTGGGCGATCTCACCAAGCAGGTGGCCGGCGGCATTCCCGGCATCGATCTGGCGGTCTATGGCGCGGTGCTGATCCTGGTGGTGGCGTTCGCCCCCGGCGGTGTGCTCGGCCTGATCCATCGCCTGCTCTCCGGGCTCACGCGCCCCCGTCCGGCCAAGGAGGCGCAGTGATGCTGGAGGTGAAGGACATCACCATGCGCTTCGGCGGCCTGGTGGCCGTCGGCGGCGCCTCGATCAGCGTGCCGCAGGGCAGCATCGTCGGCCTCATCGGCCCCAATGGCGCCGGCAAGACCACCTTGTTCACGGTCATCGCCGGCTTCCAGAAGCCCACCGCCGGCAAGGTCTGCTTCGAAGGCGAAGACATCACGGCGCAGCCGGCGCACGTGCGGGCCCGACTGGGCATCGCCCGCACCTTCCAGATCGTGCAGCCGTTCGCCGGTCTGAATGTGCGCGAGAATATCGCCGTGGGCGCCTATCTGCGCCATGCCCGCCGCGCCGATGCCTATGCCCTCGCCGATGCGGTGGGCCATCGGCTGGGGCTGGGCGCCGATCTGGACAAGCCGGCCTCCAGCCTGACGGTGGCCGGTCGCAAGCGCCTGGAACTGGCGCGCGCCTTGGCCACCGCGCCGAAGCTGCTGCTGCTGGACGAGGTGCTGGCGGGCCTGAACCCTTCAGAGATCCGCGACATCATTCCGGTGATCCATGCCATCCGCGACGAGGGCGTCACCATCTTGATGATCGAGCATGTGATGCAGGCGGTGATGAATTTGTGCGCCCACGTCCATGTGCTGGCGCAGGGGCAGATGATCGCCCAGGGCACGCCACAGGCGGTGTGCGCCGATCCCCAGGTGATCGAAGCCTATCTGGGCAAGGGCGCCGCCGCGCGCATTCAGGCGCAGGGGGCCGCTCATGCTTGAGATTTCCGGTCTGCGGGCGGGCTATGGCGGGGTGGAGGTGCTGCGCGGCATCGACCTTTCGGTCGGGGCCGGCGAGATCATCGCCGTGCTGGGCTCCAACGGCGTGGGCAAGACCACGCTCAACAAGGTGCTGTCCGGGGTGCTCGCCGCCGATGCGGGCGAGGTGATGTTCGAGGGCCGCTCGCTGCGGGGCCTCTCCCCGGTGCAGGTGGTGGAGGCCGGGCTCATCCATGTGCCCGAGGGGCGCAAGATCTTCCCCAATATGAGCGTGCGGGAAAATCTGGAACTGGGCAGCTATCGCCGGGCGCGGGCCAACCGCGCCAGCAATCTGGATCTGGTGTTCGAGACCTTCCCGCGCCTGCGCGAACGCATGGGCCAGATGGCGGGCACGCTCTCCGGCGGCGAGCAGCAGATGGTCGCCATCGGCCGCGGCATGATGGCGGAACCGCGCCTGCTGATCCTGGACGAGCCCTCGCTCGGCCTTTCGCCGCTGCTGGTGGAGGAGATGTTCGCGCTCATCCTCCGGCTGAATGAACAGGGCCTGCCCATCATGCTGGTGGAGCAGAATGTGGTGCAGTCCCTGGAACTCGCCGCCCGCGCCTACATCATCGAGAACGGCGTGGTCACGCTGTCCGGTGCGGCCGCGGACATCCGCAACGATCCCGAATTGAAGCGGGTCTATCTGGGGCTATGAGATGAGCATCGTCACACCCGGGGTCATTCCCGCCTCCGTCCTGCTCGCCGATGCCCCGCCCGCCTGGCTCGGGCACTGGACCGCCTTCGCCGCCGCGCTCACGCCCGGCGATCTGCCGGAGCCGGTCGTCGCCCGGACCAAATTGGTGCTGCTGGATTGCCTCGGCGTCATGGCCGCGGGCATGCAGGAACCGGAGATGGTCGCGCTGGTGGCTCGTCTTGCGTCGCGCCGTCCCGGCCGGGCACCGGCCATCGGCACCGGCGCCCGGCTGGATGCCCGCGACGCCGCGCTCGCCAATGGCGCCGCCGGCACCATGCTGGAGCTGGACGAGGGCAATCAATATGCCCGCGGCCATCCCGCCATTCATGTGGTGCCCGCGGTTCTGGCGGCGGCGCAGGAGACCGGCGCATCCGGGGCGGACGTGCTGATGGCGATCGCTTTGGGCTATGAGATCGGCGCCCGCATCGGCATCGCCTCGAAGCTGCGGGTGAGCATGCATCCCCATGGCACCTGGGGCACGGTGGGCGCGGCGCTGGCGGTGGCGAAACTCCATGGCGCCGATGCGGCGGCCATCGGCCAGGCCATCGGCATCGCCTCGTCGCTGGGCCTGTCCACCAGCCGCCGGACCATGCTGGAAGGGGCCACGGTGCGCAACACTTATGCCGGCTTCTCCAATCAGCTGGGCCTGACCGCCTGGGATCTGGCCGCCAGCGGCTTCATGGCTGAGCGCGACGGCATCGGCACGGTCTATGGCCATGTGATCGCCGACGAGTTCCAGCCCGCCGCCATGGTCGAGGATCTGGGCCAGCGCTGGGAGATCGCGCGCAACTATTTCAAACGCCACGCCGCCTGCCGCTACACCCATGGGGCGCTGGATGCGCTGGCGCAGATCGTGCGCGAGGCCGGCGGCGCACTTGATCCTGAGGCCGTGCTCAAGATCGAGGTGGACACCTATGTGTGGGCGGCCCAACTGGACCATCCGCTGCCCCCCACCATGCTGGCGGCGAAATTCTCGCTGCCGTTCGCCTTGGCGACCACGCTGATCAACGGCGCCGCCACCGTGCAGGCGTTCCGCGACGGCGCTCGTACCGACACCGCCATCCTGGCACTGGCCGGTCGGGTCGACGTCCGCGAGGATCCGGCCTTGACCGCGCAACTGCCCGGCCTGCGTCCGGCACGGGTGGCGGTGACGCTGGCCGATGGCCGCCGCCTCACGGCCGAGGTGCTGACCAATCGCGGCGACACGGAAGACCCGTACACGCCCGCCGAGGTTCAGGAGAAGTTCCAGGATCTGGGCGGGCCGGTGTGGTCGCCGGAGCGGCTTGCCGCCATCACCGCGGCGGTCGCCGGCCTGGAGCGGGCGGACAGCCTGACGGCGCTGCTCGATCTGGTGGCCTGAGCGCCGCCGGTCCTTGAATGGCCGCGCGCCGTGCGCGGCCCGATTGCAATGTCATTCGCCGAAAGGCGGGAGTGGGCGGTGCCACCGGGAGGGGCCGCCGATCCTCAGCCGAGCGTGTTGGGAAGCAAGTGCCATGAGTCTGAAATCCCGCCTTCACGAGGCGCGTGTCCTCGCCGCGCCGGGCGTCTATGACGCGCTGACGGCCTCGATCGCGACCGATGCCGGCTTCGAGGCGCTCTATCTGTCCGGCGCGGCCATCGCCTATACGCGCCTGGGGCGGCCCGATATCGGGCTGGTGTCCATGAGCGAAGTGGCGGAGGTCATCGCTCTGGTGAGCGACCGGGTGGCGACCCCGCTCATCGTCGATGCGGACAATGGCTATGGCAATGCCCTCAACGTCCAGCGCACGGTGCGGGCGTTCGAGCGGGCCGGGGCCGGGGCGATCCAGATCGAGGATCAGACCCTGCCCAAGCGCTGCGGCCACCTGCAGGACAAGAGCCTGATCTCGGCTCATGAGATGGCCGGCAAGATCAAGGCGGCGGTGGATGCGCGGGTGAGTGCCGAGACCCTGATCATCGCCCGCACCGATGCGGTGGCGGTGGAAGGCTTCGACAAGGCCATCGAGCGCGCCGCCCTCTATGCGGATGCGGGCGCCGACGTGCTGTTCGTGGAAGCCCCGCGCTCGCGCGAGCAACTGGCGGCGGTGACGGCGGCGCTGGGCCATCGCCTGCCGCTGCTGGCCAATATGGTGGAGGGCGGCGATACGCCGCTCGCCTCGGCGCAGGAGCTGGGCGAGATCGGCTTTCGCATCGTGATCTTTCCAGGCGGAATCGTGCGGGCCATCGCCCGCACCGCGCAGGACTATTACGCCTCGCTGCAGGCCCACGGCACCAACACGCCGTTCGGCGACCGCATGTTCGATTTCAATGCCCTGAACGCGCTGATCGGTACCCCCGACATGCTGGCGCGCGGCCGCGCCTATGAGACCTATGGCGACGACATGACCAAGAAGGACGCCGCACGATGATCACGGTGGATCCCGTCACTTTGGCGGTGCTGAAGGGGCGGCTGGAGCAGATCGCCGACGAGATGGACGCCACGCTCTATCGCTCGGCCTTCAATCCCATCATCGCCGAGGCGCGCGATGCCTGCCACGGGCTCTACCACGCCGAGACCGGTGCCACTTTGGTGCAGGGCACCAAGGGCCTGCCGATCTTCGTCGGCGCCATGGCCTTTGCGGTGAAAGCGGTGATCGACAAGGTGGCGCGGGAGGGCAATCTTCAGCCCGGCGACACCTTCCTGTTCAACGACCCCTATGAGGGCGGCACCCATCTCAACGATTTCCGGCTGGTGCGGCCGATCTTCCGGGAGGGCAAGCTCTATTGCTGGCTCGCCTCCGTGGGCCATTGGCTCGACATCGGCGGCAATGTGCCCGGCGGCTTCAATGCGCGGGCCACCGAGAGCTTCCAGGAAGGGGTGCGCATTCCCCCGGTGAAGCTGTTCACCGCCGGGGTCATGAACATGGATATCGTCGATATCCTGTCCGCCAATTCCCGCGTGCCGGTGTCCAATTTCGGCGATCTCAACGGTCAGCTCAATGCGCTGGACCTGGGCGAGCGCCGGCTGGCGGAACTGCTCGATGCCTATGGCGAGGCCATTGTGGCGGCGGCGTTCGATGCCTTCTCCGACCGGGCGGAGGCCATGATGCGCGCCGCCATCCGCGCGCTGCCGGACGGGCGCTATACGTTCGAGGATTATCTCGACAATGACGGCATCACGCCTGAGCGCCTGACCATCGCCCTCGATCTGACCATCGATGGCGAGCGCATGACGCTGGATTTCTCCCGCTCCTCGCCGCCGTGCGCCGGGCCGCTGAACATCGCTTATTCCACCGCCGCCGCCTGCTGCTATGTGGCGCTGAAGCATGTGTTCACCGATGTGCCGGCCAATGCCGGCTGCCTGCGGCCCATCACCTTCGTCATTCCCGACACCACGCTGCTGGGGGTGAAGGCGCCTAAGCCCGTGGGCGGCTATACCGAGACCATTCTGCGGGTGATCGGCGTGGTGTTCGGCGCTTTGGCGCAGGCCGATCCCACCCGCGCCACGGCGGCGCCGTTCGGCACCATCAATGCGCTGTCGCTGGCCGGCCACCGCAAGGATGGCTCGCGCTGGGTGATGTTCTCCTTCTTCGGCGGCGGCCTCGGCGGCAATCCGGAGACCGACGGCCTCAACCATGCCAACAACCCCATTTCCATGGCCACCATTCCCCCCGCGGAAATCATGGAAGCGGCCTATCCGGTGCTGTTCACCCAATGGGCGCTGCGGCCGGATTCCGCCGGCGCCGGCGCTCATCGCGGCGGGGTGGGGGCAGTCTATGAGATCGAGACCCTGACCGATGCGGACGTGTTCCTGCTGGGAGAGCGCGGCATCTATCCGCCCTTCGGCGTCGCCGGGGGCGATGCCGCCGCGCTCAATGTGTTCTCCTGGCAGACCGAGGATGGCGAGCGCTCGCCGCCGCTGGCCTCCAAGGTCACCGACGTGAAGATCAAGGCCGGCCAGCATGTGCGCCTCGAGACCCCCGGCGGTGGCGGCTATGGCGATCCGAAGGCCCGCGATCTGGACGTCGTCGTCCGCGACGTGCGCCAGGGGCTGGTGAGCCGAGAGGCCGCCCGCGCCGATTATGGCGTCGTCATTGCCGCCGATGGCACGCTGGACGCCGCCGCCACCCGCACGCTGCGCCAGGGAGCTGCCGCATGAACACCCATGTCCCGACCCCTGCCGCCGCGCGCCCCGATGCCAAGCCCGCCCCCATGGTGGGCGTGGATGTGGGCGGCACCTTCACCGATCTGTTCTTCTTCGATGCGGCTACCGGCCAGTTCCGCACCGCCAAGGTGCCGTCCAATCGCGGCGACGAGGCGGTGGGCTTCCTGGAAGGGCTGAAGACCTTCGGCCCGGTGGCGCAACTGGGCTCCATCGTCCATGGCACCACGGTGGGCACCAATGCTCTGTTGGAGCGCAAGGGCGCCCGCACGGCGCTGATCACCACCCGCGGCTTTCGCGACGTGCTGGAGATGCGCCGCCGCGACCGCCTGCACACCTGGGGCCTGTGGGGCGACTTCGTGCCGGTGATCGACCGCGAACTGCGGTTCGAGGTGGACGAGCGCATTCTGGCCGACGGCTCGGTCCGTCAGGGGCTGGATGTGGAGCAGGTGCGTGCCGCCGCCCGCCAGGCGCTGGCCATGGGGGCGCAGGCGCTGGCCATCGTCTTCATCAATGCCTATGCCAATCCGGCGCACGAATTGGCGGCCTATGCCGCCGCCCGCGAGGTGTGGCCGAACGATGATCTGGCCTGCTCGGCGCAGATCCTGCCGGAAATCCGCGAGTTCGAGCGCACCTCCACCACGGCGCTGAACGCCTATCTCCAGCCGGTGGTGGGCAGCTATCTGGCCAAGCTGGATGGCGCGCTGCACAGCGAGGGCTTCACCGGGCGATTCCATATCGTGCAGTCCAGCGGCGGCGTCATGTCCACCGCCACCGCGCGCAAATTGCCGGTGCGCACCGCTTTGTCGGGGCCGGCGGCGGGGGTGATCGCGGCGGCGGCCATTGCCGAGGCGGCGGGCTTCCCGGACATCATCACCGGCGATCTGGGCGGGACCTCGTTCGACGTGTCGCTGGTGGTGGGCGGCAAGACCGCGCTGGCGGCGCAGACCACCATCGATTTCGGCCTGGTCATCCGCACGCCGATGATCGAGATCACCACCATCGGCGCCGGTGGCGGCTCCATCGCCCATGTGGATGCGGGCGGCATGCTGCAGGTGGGGCCTGAGAGCGCCGGCTCGCGGCCGGGGCCGGTGGCCTATGGCCAGGGCAACACCCGCCCGACCTTGACCGACGCCAATATCGTGCTGGGCCGCATCAATGCGGAGCGCCCCATTGGCGGCAAGCTGGCGCGGCTCGACGTGGAGGCGGCGAAAGCGGCCATCGCCACCCATGTGGCCGAGCCTCTGGGCCTGGGCGTCATGGAAGCGGCGGAAGCCATCGTGCGCATCGCCGATGGGCGCATGGCAGGCGCCATCCGTCTGGTCTCCATCGAACGCGGCCATGATCCGGCGACCTTCGTGGCGGTGCCGTTCGGCGGCGGCGGCGCGCTGCATGTGGGCGCGCTGATCACCGACGTGGGGCTGAAGGCGGCGCTGGTGCCGCGCTATCCCGGCGTGACCTCGGCGCTGGGCTGCGTCATCGCCGACATCCGCCACGATCAGGTGCAGACGGTGAACCTCACCCTGGATGCCCTCGACCCCGTGGTCCTGGACCGCCGCATGGTGGCGGAGGCTGAGGCGGCCCGCGCGGTGGTGGACGCCGCCGGCTTGCCGGTGGACCTTGTCGAACTCGTGTTCGAGCTGGACATGCACTATGTCGGCCAGACCCACACGGTCTCGGTGCCGCTGCCGGTCAACGTGGAAAACGGCACCACCGGCATCGATTGCGCCACCATCGCCGCCGCCTTCAACCGGGCCTATCAGACCTCGTTCAGCCGGCTGCTGCCGGGGGTTCCGGCCAAGATCGTCAATCTGCGCACCGCGGCCATCGGCCGGCGGCCGCATTTCGACCTGCGCGCCCTGGCACCGGCTGCGGGCGCGACCGTGGACGGCGCCAAGCGCGGCACGCGGCCGGTATGGTTCGCGGGCGCCTGGCACGAGGCGGCGATCTATGCCCGGCTGGATCTGCCCACGGGCGCGGTCATCCCCGGCCCGGCGGTGCTGGAGCAGCCGGACGCCACCACCTTGGTGGATCCCGGCCTGGTGGCCCGCGTCGATGCCTTCGGCAATGTGATCGTGGAGCGCGCCTGATGCACGAAGCCATCCCTGCGAGCAAGACCGCTCTGGTGATCGTCGATCTCCAGAACGATTTCCTTGATCCCAAGGGCGCCTATGGCCGGGCCGGGCAGGGGGCGCCCGCCATCGCCGCGCTGCCGGAGCGGATCGCGCCGCTGGCGGATGCCATGCGGGCGGCGGGTGGGTGGATCGTCTCCACCCACTTCACCTTGGTGCCGGCCAAAGGCGGCGAGCCGTTGATCTCGCCGCATCTGAAGAAGTTGCGCCCGTTTCTGGCCAAGGGCGATTTCCTGCCGGGGTCGTGGGGGCATCAGTTGGTGGACCGGCTCGCCCCGCCGGACCTCTCGGTGGAGAAGGTCGCCTATTCGGCCTTCTACATGACCCGGCTGGAGTGGGTGCTGCGCAAGTGCGACATCCGCAAGCTGGTGGTGTGCGGCATCGTCACCAATGGCGGCGTCGCCTCCACCGCGCGCGATGCCCATGTGCGGGACTTCGATGTGACCGTGCTCTCCGACGGCTGCGCCGCCTTCTCGCCGCAGGTGCACGAGACCGCCATCGAGGCGCTGCGGCCGGTGTGCCGGGTGGCCAGCATCGCCGACATCAGGAGCGAACTGGGCTGATCCGGGAGGTCGCCGGATCAGGCGACCTTGCGATAGCGGCGAGCCACATAGGACACCTCGCCACCGGCGAGGCCCTTGTAGAGCATGGAGCCCTTGGCGCCGGCGAATTCGGTGATGAAGCGCTGCATCAGAAACGCCTTGCCGATGCGGGCGCGCTTGCGCGCATCGGCCATATTGAGCGCCGCCACCACGCCCTTGGACAGGTCACGACCTTCGGCAAGTTCCAGGCCGGGGGCGGCCAATTGCCGGTCGAGTTCGGCGATCATGCCGCGTCCGCGCATGTCGGCGAAGGTGAACCAGCCGCCCGGCGCCAGCACCCGCGCCACCTCGGCGGTGAAGGCCGGCACATTGGCGTAGCAGTGCGAGGATTCGATATTGATGACGATATCGAACGACCCGTCCGGGAACGGCAGGCGTTCCGCATCGCCGGTCTCGAACGATAGCGCCGGTGCGTCGGCATTCAGCCGGCGGGCGAGGCGCACGGTTTCCGGGGAATAATCCAGGCCCACCACCGAGGCGGGGGCGTAATAGCGCGCCAGATAGCGCGATCCGCCGCCGCGCCCGGAGCCCACTTCCAGAACACGCGCGCCCGCCACCGGCAAGCCTTCCACCGCCTGCTGGTAGAGGCCGATGAAGGCGCGCTCCTCCTCATCCTCCGGCTTCAGCGGGAACGGCGCGCCGTCCGGCACGAAGCCGTAGTTCATGAAGCGCCAGTCATCGTCGCGCCAGAAGCGCGAGAGCATGTTGTAGAGCCCGCGCCAGGCCCATTTGCGGGTGCGGGGAAACGCGCCGCGGTCGATGGCATCGAGCATGCGGGAGAAAGCGGGGCTGCTCATGGCGTCAGCCGGCCGGCTGGGCGGGGGCGGCGCCTTTGGCGGGGGGCGGGTCCTTGGCGGGGGGCATGTCGTTGGCCAGCCACTCGCGGCCCTTGCGCATCAGCTCGGCATCGTCGCTGTTGCGCGGGTCGAAGCCCGGCAGATAATAGCGCAGCACATTGGGCAGGCAGCGCCGCCAATAGCCGGGCGCGACCATGGTCACCCAGAAGAAGCGCATCCAGAAGCGGAAGCCGGTCTTCACCCCGTCGGTGCGGGCATAGATCGGCACATTGCGCAGGAAGATCACCAGGAACGGGAACAGCGTGCCGTTCATGCCCATCACCCGCAGCAGATAGCGCTGCCAGCGCGACAGCTCGGGCGTCGCGGCATTGAGCACATCCAGTGCCACCGCCTTGTGCTCCAGTTCCTCCAGCGCGTGCCACATCCACAGTCGGCGGTAGGCCGGAGCGGCTTTGTCGAGGAGTTCGGGATGGCGCAGCGTGAGGGTGGAGAGCGTGGCGGTCATGTGCTCGATGGCGCAGGTGATCGCCAGCCGGTGCATGGGGTTCTTGACCACCTCGAAGCCGAAGCGGATCGGCCGCTCCATCTCGTCCACGTCATAGCCGAGGCCCATCATGGCCCGGTTGTATTCCTCATGCTCGCGGGTGTGGAAGGCTTCCTGCACCGCATAGCCATTGATCTCGGCGGCCAGCTCCTTGTCCTGGAGCTTGGGGCCGTAGTGCTTGAGCGAGCGGATGAAGAAACGCTCGCCTTCCGGCAGGAAGATGGAGAGGCCGTCGATCAGAATGGTCTTGATGATATCGTCTTCCAGCCAATGCCGCTGCGCATTGCCCAGGATATCGAACCGGATGTCGCGGGGGATGATATCCTCCGCGTGGCCCATATGGGCCGTGCCGCCCCCGGTTGAAGTCTGACCGTAACCGCCCGACGCTGCCATCTAGACTGTCCATCCCTTGGATCGGTCGGGGCGACCTCGCATGCGGTCGCCGCGACGCACTGGACCTTGCCTTAGCACAGATCGCGGTCCGGCGGGACAGCGCCGCCCCCCGGCCGCGCCCGCCGGCCCGGACGGACGGCGGTGCGCGCCTCGGCTCAGGCCAGATGCAGCACCCGGATCAGCAGCAGGCTGATGGTCAGCAGCAGCAGCAGCGAGAGCGTGACCACCAAGGTGACCCGCCCGCCGACGCGGCTCAGGGTCCGCAGGTCCACCCCGAGCCCCAGCGCGGCCATGGACAGGACGGTGAACACGGTGGTGACGGCGGCCAATGGCGGCAGGACGACTGCGGGAATCAGGTTCAGGGAGCGCAAGGCGGCGAAGGCGATGAAGCCGACGATGAACCAGGGCACCAGCCGGTGCAGCGGCACCCGCTTCGGCTTCGCGACCACCGAGGCGCCCACCGGCACGGCTTTGACGCGGCTCAGGGACTGGCCATGGCTGACCGCGGCCAGGAACACCACCGGGCCCAGCATCAGCACGCGCACCAGCTTCACCAAGGTGCCGATCTGGGTGGCGAGCGGGCCGACCGGCACGGTGGTCGCCAACACCTGCGGCACCGCATAGACGGTGAGGCCTGCGAGCACGCCATATTGGGTGTCGCTCATGGCCAGCAGCGGGATCAGCAGCGGCAGGGCCAGCACCACGATCACGCCGAGGATGGCGGTGAAGGAAATGGACGAGGCCACGTCATCGCCGTCCGCGTCGATCACCGAGGCGACGGCGGCAATGGCGGAATTGCCGCAGATGGAGTTGCCGCAGGCCACCAGCAGCGCCATCTTGTGCGGCAGCTTCATGAGCCGGCCGATGCCGTAGCTGGCCAGCAGCGAGACCACCACCACCAGCACGATGCCGCCCAGCAGTTCCGGCCCGGCGGCGGCCAAAGCGGCGGCGCTGAGCGAGGCGCCCAGGAACATCACCGCGATCTCCAGCAGGATCTTGCCGGAAAAGGCGATGCCGGGACGAAACCGCGGCGACGGCGTCCAAACCGAGCGCAGCGCCGTGCCCAGCAGAATGGCCAGGACGAGGGCTTCCACATAAGGATGCCCGCTCATGTGTTCTTCAACGATCTGGATGGCATAGGCCGCCCCGGTCACCATGGCGCAGAGCGCCACGCCCGGTAGAATAGCGGCCAACCACTGGAAAACTTTCGGCACGGTGGATCACGAGTCCCATTGTCGGCGATCTAAATGCACGCTTATGCATTCCACGTGCAAATAGCGTTTTTTCACCCCCTCATGAAGTGCGGTTATGGCCATCAATCTGCATCTGCTGCGCCTGTTTCGGACGGTCGCCGAATGCCGGAGTTTCTCCCGCGCCGCCGAGGCGCTGCATATCAGCCAGCCGGCGGTCTCCAAGGGGGTGCGGGAGCTGGAATCGCAGCTGCGCTGCGTGCTGGTGGAGCGCAATCCCGGCGGCATCGGCCTCACCGAGGCCGGCACCTTGCTGCTGGCCCATGCGGTGGACCTGTTCGCGGTGGAGCGGCGGGCCGAGGAGGATCTGCAGGCCCTGCGCGGCCTGGCGCAGGGCGAGCTGCATGTGGGCGCCAGCACCACCATCGCCACGTATGTGCTGCCGCGCATCCTCGGGGCGTTCCAGGACGCCCATCCTGACCTGCAATTGCGCCTGACCAGCGCCAATACCCAGGAGGTGGCCGAGCGCCTGTTGGCGCGGGACATCGACGTGGCCCTGGTGGAGGGGCCGGTGGAGCATCCCAGCCTGTCGGCCCATCCCTGGCTGTTTGACGATCTGGTGGTGATCGTCGCCCCGGATCATCCCCTGGCGCAGATGGGCAAGACGCTGGTGCCGGCGGATCTCGACCAGGTGCGGCACATCGTGCGCGAAGCGGGATCCGGCACGCGGGAGGTGGTGGGCACGGCCCTGGAGGCCTGCGGCATCCGGCCGGATCGGGTGATGGAAGTGGGCAGCACCGAGGCCATCAAGCAGGTGGTGGCGGCCGGGCTGGGCATCGCCATGGTCTCCGCCGCCGCCGCCAAGGACCAGATCGCCCTGGGTCGGCTGAAGGTGCTGAGCGTGGAAGGGCTGGCGCTGCGGCGGCCGCTCTATCGGCTCACCATCACCGGCCACCATCTGAAGTTTGCCGCTGCCGCCTTTGAGCAATTCATCTGCCAGGCGGAATTTGGATCCGGCGAGCGGATGCCCGACTGAACGAGGCCAGAAACAACGTACAAAAGATGTTATTTTTTGGTTTCACAGAATGATGTAGGAATAGAGGTAAGCTCTATCCAACAGATGTGTTTTGTGGAAGCCATGGCAAAAAGCAATGTGCAAAGCGCAGTTCTCACGGCGCTGGACATCTTGACCTTCCGGCTCGGCGGCCCGTCTGGGCGGGCTGGCGCGGCGCTGCAGGCGGATGCGGTGCGCGGCGCCGATCCCGCCGCCTACCGCATCACCGCCATCTGCGCGCCCGACATGGTGGAAATCGAGGATGCGCATGCGGCGCGCCAGCGCATCGTGCTGAGCTATGGCGCCCGGGAGATGCTGGACCTGGAAATGAAGCGCCGCCGCACCGCCACGCCCGTCGGCCTTCGCCTGCGGCGCGAGGCGTTCGACGTGGACGGAATCGCCTTCTCCCGCTGGGCCGTGGCCGAATAGGCGGCCTGCACGCCGATCCGTCGCCGGAAGGGGCGGGCTTTCATGCCGGTTTCCAACAGCGGGAAGCGATCGCGGGTCTGCGCGCAGGGTGCGTGTCCGGCGGATGCTACGTGACCGGCGTCGCCGCCGCATCTGGCGCGTCGTCGACGCTGCCCACACGGGAGGGCGTCCTCTCATCGACAGGCCCGAGGCCCAGCTGCTCCTCGATGATGGCGCCGTAGACGTCCTGCATCCAGCTGGTGGTGATGGTGTGGTCGGCGCCGTCGATGAAGCGGATCGCGCCCCAGCCGTTCTCCACCAGACGCTGGCCGTTCGCGGAAAAGACGATGCCGAGTTCCACCAACCCCCAGTCGTCGCTGCTATAGACCAGCGTCAGGCAGACCCCCAGCTGGCACAGCCTTTTGAGCAGCGTGTCGGCATATCCGCTCGCCCAGCCGGCGGGCAGCACGCGGGCCATGCGCGCCAGCAGCCGCTGCTTGGCCGTGAGCAGGCCATAGTGCAGCAGCAACAGCCCGCGGCCGATGAGATAGGTGCGCCGAAAGTGCGCCGCCCCGAGCATGGGGCGCCGGTTCCGCGTCAGCGCCGCGCACCAGTGGCGGCTTCGATCGAGAACGCGCCACCCCAGGGCCAGGGGACGCCGCCACAGCGGAATGGCGGGGTCTTCGTTGCGGATATAGAAATAGGGCAGGTTCACCAGCACGGCGCTGCACACGCGCGCATCGGCGGCGGCCGCATGCAGGGCGATATAGGCGCCGGCGCAAATGCCGGTGAGCAGCGCGCGGGGGTGTCCCGCCGCCTCCAGGAGGTCCAGCGCCGCCGAGATATCCCGCACCCGGCCGAGATCGTGAAACCCCACCGCCTCGGTGGGGTCTTCGGGAGCGCTTTCACCGATCTTGTCCATGTCCATGCGCAAGGTGGTCACCCCTGCGGCGGCAAGGCGCCGGGCGAGGCGGACGCCGCCGCGGCCATTGCCGGTGTGCGTGTTCAGGCCGGAGTTCAGAATCAGCACCGCGCGCTCGTGCTGGCGCGTCATATTCCGCGCCAGGATGCCGAAGCACTGCCCGTGGGCGCCAAATCGCAGCGCCGTTTCCATCACCCCGGGCGCCGCCTCCAATCGTGCCGGGGACGCCTCCCGATGGCCTCCGGGCGCTGCGGGGGGCGCCCCGTCCCGCAGCCAGTGCACGGTATCGGCGAACACCCGCATGGGCATGACGATGTCCTGGGCGTGCTGGGTCAGGCCGTCATAATGCTGAAAGTGCTGAAACCGGATGGATGGGTCGAGATCCGGCGGGGCGGCATCCGGGGCGACCAGCAGGATGCGCGGCGCCGCCCCCGCCGCATGGGTCTTGGTGAGGTCGAGGCCACGCAGGGCCTCCAGGTCGCCCACATGCAGCCGATAGCCGAGGATCTCGCGCCAGTCCGGCGGTACCGTGCCTTCGCGGTTTGGAATCATGGCGCCGCTGAGGATGAGTTCGCGCGCATAGGTCCGCCCCGACACCACCGGCGCCAGAAGCGCCAGGGCGCAGATGCCGCCAAAGCGTTTGGCGGCCTCGACCGCCAGGAGCCCGCCGAGGCGGAAGCCGCACAGGGCGATCTCCGTGGCGCCGCTGATCTCGCGCAGGTGCTGCGCGGCCGCGCCGATGCTGTCGATCCAGCGCTCGATCTGGCCGGGCGCCTCGTCGCCGGCGGAATCGCCGGTGCCGGGATAATGAAAGCGCAGGGTCGGCAGGCCGGCGTCCGCCGCCATGCGGGCCAAAGACAGCATGGCGCGCTGGGTGCACAGGGCTTCGTATCCCAAGCTCTCGCAGATGATCACCGCCCGACCGCAGGTCACGCCGGCCTTGGCCGGGTGCAGGAACCCCATGCAGTCGTTGAAGACGACCGGGATCATCGGCTGCGCCCACCCGCTCAGGTGAAGACTTCGGAGGCGAAGACTTGGCCGCGCACGTCCGCGGGCCAGGCGTTCAGGTCGAAGCCGTGGTGACGGAACAGCGCCAAGGTCAGCCGGTCGATACCGAAGGCGACACAGCCGGTGTGGGCCAGGTTGCCGTCTGGGGTTCGCAACGGCCAGATCTCCGAGAAATGGGTCATGTGATAGTTGCAGCTCAGGCAGGCGGTGGGCGCGTCTGCGCTGGACACCGGGATCAGCAGTTCGAACTTGAGCTGCTGCCCGATCTGGCCGTCGGCCATCAGCTTGCCGGCGCGGCCGAAAAAGGGATCGCTGGCCAGATCGGTGGTCACCGGCACCCCCAGGCGTCGGATCCAGTCCGCGCCCCGCTCCAGCCAGGCGTTGCGGAAGGCCAGAACCTGCGCGGCGGTGCCGATGCGCACCTGCTCGCGCATGCGGAACATCTGCATGCGGCAGGGATCCACGGAGGGCTCGTGTCGGAAGCAATAAGACGAGACATCGACCAGCAGGCCCGCCTCCGGCAGCGGCCCGCGGCGCGCCACCACCGGATAGACCGGGTAGCAGGCGGCCGGGGTGACCACCACCTCCGCCGGCTGCTGGAGCGCCGACCAATCCTCATCCGCCTCGATGCATTGCAGCAGCCGGCGATGGTCGGCCTCATTGCCGCAGAAGCAGCTGATGGTGCCGGCCAAGTGCGGGAACCCCTTGAGATAGCCGCTGGCCAGGAACTCCTGCCGGGACAGCAGCGGGGGAAACCGCATCCGCTCGGCCCCGTCCGCCGCGGTCATGGCCGAGATCGCCCGTTCCAGCCCTTCTGCCACCTGCTCATAGGCGGCGCTGCGCCCATAGAGGCCGTCAACGCCGGTGGGAATGAGCAGCCCGGCGTCCAGCAGTTCGGTGCGGAAGGCGGCTGCGGCGAGATCGGGCGGAGTGGTCATGGCAGGGGCGCTTCATCGTCGAAATTGCCCGCGCTCTGGCGGTTCACCAGCAGCATGCGGCCCGCGTCGGCCAGGATGGCCTCGTTGTTGATCATGAGGGGGGCGGCATACAGATCCCGCAGGTGCCGCCCGAGACTATAGGGCGAGGTATTTTGATAGGCGGAGAACCCGCCGATGCGGATGCCCATATCGGCCACATGCAGGGCCATTTCCGACAGGCTGGTCTTCACCAGAACCATCTCCACCGCCTCCAGCGTGGCCTTGCCGGCGTCATAGATCTGGATGGCGCGGCGCAGGCGGGCGTCCATGTCCTGCAGAATGCCGTTCATCTCCGCCAGCCGCGGCAGCGCCCGGTCGTCGGCCTCCGAGCGCGCCCGCATGCGGGCGCGGATCAGCGCGCGGGTGCGGGCCACCACGTCCCCGGCGATCCCGAGCCAGACCGCGCCCCACAGGATGTGCGCATTCGGCACCATGGTCTCCACGGCGATCTGGCCGAACGGCACCGGCAGGATCTGCGCCGCATCACCGGCGCCGGAGACGTGGAAGGCGCAGCTCTCGGTGCCGCGCAGGCCGAGCGCGTCCCAGCCCCGATAGGCCTCCAGCGTCACCGCTTCCCGGGGCAGCACCACCAGGACCTGATCGGAGCCGTGCGCCTCCGGCCCGGCACGGGCGGTCAGCAGCAGCGCATCGGCCCGGGCGCCGTAGGAGATGGTGGATCCGGCCTTGGTCAGGCGGAAGCGGTCGTCGGCCAGGGGCTCGACGCAGCATTGGCTGGTGCGCAAGCGGCCGCCGGTTCCCTCTTCCGAGGTGACGGAGGCCAGCAGCAGGCCCTCGGCGGCGATCCGACGCTGGAAGTCCAGCAGCCAGGGGCTGTCGCCGCCATGCCGGACGATGCAGGCCAGCTGATTCTGGTGCATGGCGAACACCATGGCGGTGGAGGCGCAGGCGGCGCCGAGATCGCGCGCCATGCGGGCGAGGGTGGCGGTGCTGGCGCCCCCGCCGCCCAAGGGCGCTGGAACGCCCAGACCCAGGGCGCCGAAGGCCTTGAGCGCCTCCAGGGCCTCGCTGGGCAGGCGGCCCTCGCGATCCACCGCGGCGGCATGCTGGCGGGCGATGGCGCAGACATCGGTCCAATCCGGCCGCGCCAGGTCTGCGGCGGGGAAGGGGGTGCCTTGCCCCGTCATGCGCCGCCCTGATCGCCCAAATGCTGCAGCAATGCGGTGAGGGAGGTGATGGTCTGGAAGGTGGCGCGGGTCAGTGCTTCATCGGGAATAACAACGCCGGCGCGGTTTTCGATCTCCAGCATGACATTCACGGTGGCGAGCGACGACAATCCGACCTGGTAAAGATCGTCCGTTGCTTTGAGCGTCGCCGGCTGGACCGAAAGCTTGCCGTGAGTCGCCAGTATATCTCGGATCAATTGTTCGGCGACGCGATCAGTGGCTTGCAATATGCCCTCCCGGATGGGCACGTGAGCCTCATTGCCTCAGCTCACGTCGAAATCAGGTGCCGCGGACAATGCCAATTGTCGCCACACAGTGTGCGTTACCATAGCACCAAACTTCGGCATGAAAAAGAGAACGGCGCCGGGAACAGCCGGCCGCCGCGGCGCGCCAGCGGGGCGCTTTCCCGCGCCGACCCGCGCACAGGGGGCCGCATCTGCGGGCGGGACGGGCGTGGGCGCGCATCCGGCATGCCAGGCCGTGGAGCCGGCGGGGGCTGCCTCACGCTTGAGCAGAATGCATGAAAAATAACATTGCAGGAAGCAATGAAAATGACACATATAATTTCATCATGGCCGCAGACATTTTTCCGCCCCAGTTCGCCTCGGTTCAGGAGGCCCGCTGCTGATGCCGTCGCTGATGGAGCTGATCCGGTCGCACCGCGCCGGCATGACGCCCCTGCACGGGCGGGTGGCGGATTTCGTCACGCGCCATCCCTTGCATGCGGCGACCTTGGGCATCGAGGGCCTGGCGGAGGCGGCCGAGGTCTCGGTGGCCACCATCAATCGCTTTGTGCGGGCCCTTGGCCTGGACGGCTTTGCCCAGTTTCGCGCCTTGGGGATGGCTAGCTTCCGGCCGTTGTCGCCGGTGGAGAAGCTGGAGGCGCAAGCCGCCGGCTCGGCGCAGGATGATGAGCTGGTGGCCGGCTCGCTGGATGCGGTCCTGGCCAATCTGCGCAGCGCCCGGTCGGTGGCGGATGCCTCGGCCTATCGCCGGGCGGCGGATGCGGTCTCGGCGGCGGACCGGGTGGTGTTCCTCGGCCTCGGCCTGAGCACGCCGCTGGTGGGCCTGCTGGCGGACATGATCCTGCCCTTCTGCCGCGCCCAGCTCACCCTGGACGGGCAGGGCGGGCAGGAGCGCATGCATCGGCGGGCCTTCCACGTGGGCACCGGCGATCTGGTTATCGCCTTGACATTGCCGCGCTATTCCCAGGCCACCCTCGATCATGCCCGGTCCATGCGGGCGCAGGGGGCCACCGTGGTGGGCATCACCGATGCCTTGTCCTCGCCGCTCGCCCCCCATGCGGACCTGCTGCTGCTGGGGCCGGCGGAGCATCCTTTGCTGCATGCCTCCCCCACCGCGACGGTGGGGGTGTTCGAGGCCCTCACCGCGCTGCTCACCGCCCGGCGCCAGAGCGCGGGGGATGCGGCCGAATTGAGCCGGCGCATCGCGCCCCATCTTCATGCGATGGCGGAGCCGTCGCATCCCATTCCTGCCGAGAGGATCACCCCATGATCGCGGCGCCCCAGCCGGTTCCCGTTGCGCCAGGGCCATTGGTCCGCGTCAGCGGTTTGAACGTGGAATTCCCCACTCAAGACACCGTGTTACACGCCGTAAAAGACCTGTCCTTCCACATTGACGCCGGTGAGACCCTGGCGGTGGTGGGCGAGAGCGGCTCCGGCAAGTCCGTCACCTCCCTGGCGCTGATGCGGCTGGTGGAGTTCGGCGGCGGGCGCATCACCTCCGGCACGCTGGACTTCCGCGGCCGCGACGGCACCGTGCGCGATCTGGCCCGGGAGAGCCCCGAGGCGATGAATGCGGTGCGCGGCAACGAGATCGCCATGATCTTCCAGGAGCCGATGACCTCGCTGAACCCGGTCTTCACCATCGGCGACCAGATCGCCGAGGCGGTGCGCCTGCATCAGGGGGCCAACCGGGCGCAGGCGCGGGCCGAAGCGCTGCACATGCTGGAGAAGGTGCGCATTCCCGGCGCCAAGGGCCTGCTGGATCGCCATCCCCATCAGCTCTCCGGCGGCATGCGCCAGCGGGTGATGATCGCCATGGCGCTCGCCTGCCGGCCCAAGCTGCTGGTGGCGGACGAGCCCACCACGGCGCTGGACGTGACCATCCAGGCCCAGATCCTGCGCCTGATCCGCATCCTCCAGGATGAGATGGGCATGGCGGTGCTGTTCATCACCCATGACATGGGCGTGGTGGCCGAGGTGGCCGACCGGGTGCTGGTGATGCGCCACGGCCGCAAGGTGGAGGAGGGCACCGCGGAGGAGATCTTCGCCCGGCCGCAGCATCCCTACACCCGCGCCTTGCTGTCCGCTGTGCCGCGCCTCGGCGCCCTGTCCGGCGAGCCGCTGCCGCGCCGCTTTCCGCTGGTGGTGCTGAACGACCAGGGCGGCGGCGCCTATACCGAGGCCCCGCCCCAGGACACGGTGACCGGCACCGCCCCGGTGCTGGAGGTGAAAAGCCTCGTCACCCGGTTCGACCTGCGCCGGGGCTTCTTCGGCCGGCTCTCGGGCCGGGTGCATGCGGTGGAGCAGGTGAGCTTCGCGGTGAAGGCGGGCGAGACTTTGGCTCTGGTGGGCGAGAGCGGCTGCGGCAAGTCCACCACCGGGCGCACCATCATGCAGCTCCAGGACGCCACCGCCGGCGAGATCCGCTTCCATGGCCGCGACCTGCTGACCATGGGCGCGCAAGAGCGCCGCGTGGTGCGGCAGAAGATCCAATATGTGTTCCAGGATCCCTTCGCGTCGCTCGATCCGCGCCTCACCGTGGGCTTCTCCATCGCCGAGCCGCTCACCACCCATCATCTGGCCAAGGGCCGGGCGGTGGAGGAGCGGGTGGCGGAACTGCTGCGGGATGTGGGCCTCTCCCCCGATCATGCCCGGCGCTATCCGCATGAATTCTCCGGCGGCCAGCGCCAGCGCATCTGCATCGCCCGCGCCCTGGCCTGCGAGCCGGAATTGCTGATCGCCGACGAGGCGGTGGCGGCGCTGGATGTCTCCATCCAGGCGCAGATCGTCAATCTGCTGATGGAGCTGCAGGAGAAGCGCGGCCTCTCCTACATCTTCATCAGCCACGACATGGCGGTGGTGGAGCGCGTCAGCCACCGCGTCGCCGTCATGTATCTGGGCCAGATCGTGGAACTGGGCCCGCGCCAGGCGGTGTTCGACCGTCCGGCCCATCCCTACACCCGCCGCCTGATGGCGGCGGTGCCCATCGCCGATCCCGCCCGACGCGACCGCGAGCGGCCGCTGCTGGAGGGGGAGATCCCCAGCGCCATCCGCGCCATCGGCGATCCGCCGCTGGTGCGCCCGCTGGTGGAAGTGGGCGAGGGCCATTTCGTCGCCCGCCACGCCATCGGCGATTTCGCCTGAGGCACCTGCTTAACGCCTGCTCAACAAGTTCCGCCCCCTTCCAGAGAGGACCAACGGATGCGTTTAAGAACCCCGGGTTTCAAAACCCTGCTTGCCGCCGGCGCTCTGTCGGCCCTGGCGCTGGTGCCCGCGCTTGCGGTCGCCAAGCCCCTCGTGGTCGCCGTGCCGGACAATCTCACCGGCCTCGACCCCATGAACGTCAACGACACCCTGTCGCAGACCGCCATGCGCACGGTCTATCAGGGCCTGTTCGGCTTTGATCGCGACATGAAGCTGGTGCCGGTGCTGGCCGAGAGCTTCGAGGTCAACCCCACCGCCACCGAATTCACCCTGCACCTGCGCAAGGGGGTGAAGTTCCATGACGGCACCGACTTCAACGCGAACGCGGTGAAGGTCAGCCTGGAGCGTCTCGCCAATCCCGAGAACAAGCTCTCCCGCCGCTCGCTCATCTCCATGCTGGATCGCGTGGATGTGGTGGACGACAACACGGTCAAGATCGTGCTGAAGACGCCGTTCGGCGCGCTCATCAACACGCTGGCCCATCCGGCCGTGGTGATGATGTCCCCCGCCGCGCTGGAGAAGTATGGCAAGGATATCGCCCGCAATCCGGTGGGCACCGGCGCGTTCAAGTTCAAGCGCTGGGCCGCCGACACCTTCGAGGTGGAGAAGAACCCGAATTACTGGCGCGCCGGCTGGCCCAAGGTGGATGGCGTCACCATCCGCTCCGTGCCGGAAAACGGCAGCCGCTTCGCCATGTTGCAGGCGGGCGAGGCGCAATATGTGACGCTGTTCCCGCCGGAGCTGGTGCCGGTGGCGGAAAAGCTGCCGAACCTGGAAGTGGTGCGGCGTCCGTCCATCGTCGGCTGGTATGCGGCGATGAACACCATGAAGAAGCCGTTCTCCGACCCGCGGGTGCGCCAGGCGCTCAACTATGCGGTGGACAAGAACGCCTATTGCAAAGTGGTGGAGAACGGCTATTGCACGCCGCTGCTCTCCCCCATGCCGGAACTGCTGGGCTTCTTCGAGCCGCAGAAGCCCTACACCTTCGATCTGGCCAAGGCCAAGGCGCTGCTGGCGGAAGCCGGCTATCCCAACGGCTTTGAGACCGAGATCTTCGCCACCACCAGCACGACGCAGATCCGCGCCATGCAGTTCCTGCAGCAGCAGCTGGCGCAGGTGGGCGTGAAACTCACCGTGACCCCGCTGGAGGCCGGTGTCGCCGCCCAGCGCATCTGGTCGGTGCAGAAGCCGGAAGATGCCACGGTGCAGATGCAGTACACCGGCTGGTCCTCCTCCACCGGCGATGCCGACTGGGGCCTGCGTCCGCTGCTGTGGGGCAAGGGCTTCCCGCCCACGCTGTTCAACGTGGCTTACTATAAGAACGACAAGGTGGACGCGGACTTCGAAGGCGCCCTGGAGACTGCCGATCCGGCCAAGCGGGCCGCTTTCTATGCGGATGCCCAGAAGCGCATCTGGGAAGACGCGCCGTGGATCTTCCTCGGCGCGTCGCAGCTGATCACCGCCCAGTCCAAGACCCTGTCCGGCGTCTACATGCTGCCGGACCGTGGCTTCGTGGTGGAATCCGCCGAGTTCAAGTGAGCTGAGCGCTCGCCCGCGCTGGCGCGCGGCCCCCACCCCAGCCCTCCCCCGCAAGCGGGAGAGGGAGCCTCCCGGTTCGGAGAGGGAGCTTCCCGGCTGGGCGAGAGTCTTCTCGTCCCGCGCACCCTAAAGCCCTCTCACGCTTGCGGGGGAGGGTGGGGTGGGGGCCGCCGCAGGCGGAAAGCCCGCCATCTCCCCTCCGCCCAGGAGGGACACCCATAGCGCTCACCGCCGTGCGGTGGCGGGCGCTCGCCTCCTCCCGACTTTCCCCCGCAGGCCGGGAGGAGGCACTCCATCCGCCGGGCGCCCAGGAGCGCCCGCCCTTTTCGCGTCCGATTGAATGCCGCCATGCTGGACTATCTCGTCAAACGCCTCGTCGGCATCATCCCGGTGATCTTCGCGATCTCCCTGGTGGTGTTCGCCTTCGTGCATCTTTTGCCCGGCGATCCGGCCCGGCTGGTGGCCGGGCTCGATGCCTCGCCGGAAGATGTGGCGGCGGTGCGCTCGTCGCTGGGGCTCGACGGCCCGCTGTGGCAGCAATATCTGCACTTCGTCGGCAATGCGCTCCAGGGCGATTTCGGCATCTCGCTGAAGACCCGCCGCCCGGTGATCACCGAGATCGGCGAGCGGCTGATGCCCACCGTGTGGCTCACGGTGGTGGCCATGATCTGGGCCACCGTGTTCGGCCTGCTGATCGGCGTGCTCTCCGCGGTCAAGCGCGGGCGCTGGCAGGATTATGGCGGCATGATCATCGCCATCTCCGGCATTTCCTTTCCCTCCTTCTGGCTCGGCCTGCTGCTGATCAATCTGTTCTCGGTGCGGCTCGGCTGGTTGCCCACGGGCGGCTACGGCACCTGGCAGCATTTCGTCATGCCGGCCTTCACCTTGGGCCTCGGGGTGGCCGCCGTGATGGCCCGCTTCACCCGCTCCGCCTTCGTGGAGATCGCCCGCGAGGATTATGTGCGCACCGCCCGCGCCAAGGGCGTGCCGGAGAAGCTGGTGATCTGGAAGCACACCTTGCGCAATGCGCTGGTGCCGGTGATCACGATGACCGGCCTGCAATTCGGCTTCCTGCTCGGCGGCTCCATCGTGGTGGAAACGGTGTTCAGCTGGCCGGGCCTGGGGCGCCTGCTGGTGGATAGCGTGTCCTATCGCGACTATCCGGTGATCCAGGCGGAAATCCTTCTGTTCTCGCTGGAATTCATCCTCATCAATCTCGCGGTTGACGTGCTCTACGCCTTCGCCAATCCGGAGATCCGCTACAAATGACCGCCGCGACCTCCGCACCCACCCCAACCCCCGCACCCATGGTCGCTGCGACCAGCGACATGCGCACGCCGCTCGGCGAATTCTGGCGCCGCTTCCGCCGGCAGAAGGTGGCGCTGATCGCCGGCGCCTTCCTGCTCATCTTGCTGGGCGTCGCCGTGTTCGCCCCGTTCGTGGCGCCCTATGACCCCTCCGCGCCGGACTATATGGCGATCCTGGAAGGCCCGTCTGCCGCCCATTGGGCCGGCACCGATGCCTATGGCCGTGACGTGTTCAGCCGCATCCTCTTCGGCGCCCGTATCTCGCTGGCGGTGGGCTTTCTCTCGGTGTCCCTGGGCGGGCTGGTGGGCGTCTCGCTGGGGGTGATCTCGGGCTACTACGGCGGGCTGATCGACAGCGCCATCATGCGGGTGTGCGATGTGCTGCTCGCCTTCCCCGGCATCCTGCTCGCCATCGGCGTCATCGCCATCCTGGGGCCGGGCATCGACAATGTGATCTATGCGGTGGCGGTGTTTTCCGTGCCCATCTTCGCCCGGCTGGCGCGTGGCTCCACCTTGTCGCTGAAGCACGCGGTCTATGTGGATGCGGCCCGCGCCATCGGCGTCAAGGACCGGGTGATCATGCTGCGGCACCTGCTGCCCGGCGCGCTGCCCAATGTGATCGTCTATTTCTCCATGCGCATCGGCACCTCGATCCTCACCGCCGCGAGTCTCAGCTTCATCGGCCTCGGCGCCCAGCCGCCCAGCCCGGAATGGGGCGCCATGCTGGCGGACGGGCGGGCCTATATCGGCGTCGCCGACAGCGTCACCATCTTTCCGGGCCTGGCCATCTTCCTCACCGTGCTGGCGTTCAACCTGTTCGGCGACGGGCTGCGCGATGCGCTGGACCCCAAGCTGCGGATGGCCTGAGGTGCGGCGCGCCCGCGATTTCGGCCTTGTCTGCGGCACCTTGCCGACCGGGCCGCTCAATGCGATCACCGACGTGCCCGGCGTGCGGGTGGGCCATCGCACTTTGATCGCCGGCGACGTGCGCACCGGATTTAGCGCCGTGCTGCCCCATGGCGGCGACCTGTTCCGCGACAAGCTTCCGGCGGCGGTAGAGGTGATCAACGGCTTCGGCAAGAGCTGCGGGCTGATCCAGGTGGCGGAGCTGGGCCAGATCGAAACGCCGCTGCTCTTGGGCAATACGCTCTCGGTGGGCACCGGCTTCGAGGCCTTGGCCCGGCGGGCGCTGGCGGCGAACCCGGACATCGGCCGCGAGACCGGCACGGTCAATCCGGTGGTGCTCGAATGCAATGACGGCTGGCTGTCCGACATCCGCGCCATGGCTTTGACCGTCGAAGACGCTTATGCCGCGCTCGATGCCGCCACCGACGGCCCGGTGGCGGAAGGGGCGGTGGGCGCCGGCACCGGTATGAGCGCGTTCGGCTTCAAGGCCGGCATCGGCACCGCCTCGCGGCTGCTGGCGCTAGACGGGCGCGACCATCATCTGGGCGTGCTGGTGCTGGCCAATTTCGGCCGCGCCGGGGATCTGATGCTGCCCGATGGCCGCCGCCCCATTGTGCCCAAGCTGCGCAAGAGCGACTTTGCGGCGGCGGACGCGCCGGAACGCGGCTCGGTCATCATCGTGCTGGCCACCGACATCCCGCTGGAGACCCGGCAATTGAAGCGCATCGCCCGCCGCTGCGGGGCGGGGCTGGCGCGGCTGGGGGCGTTTTGGGGCAATGGCTCGGGCGACATCGCGCTGGCTTTTTCCACCGCCCATCGCATCGCCCATGATGAGCGCGCCGATCTGGTGGCCCGCACCATTCTCAATGAAAACCGCATCGATCTGCCGTTCCGCGCGGCGGCCGATGCCACCCAGGAGGCGGTGCTGAACGCACTCCTCGCTGCCCCCGCCACGCTCGGCCGCGACGGCCATATGCGCCCGTCGCTGGCGGATGTGCTGGGCTGAAGGAACACCGATGAAAGTCTACATTTCCGCCGATATCGAAGGCGTCGCCGGCGTCGTCTCGCCGCAACAGTGCACCCCCGGCAATGCCGAATATGAGCGCGCCCGCCGGCTCATGACCGAGGAGGTCAATGCCGCCATCTCCGGCGCCTTCGCCGGCGGGGCCACCGAGGTGCTGGTCAACGACGCTCACGGGCCCATGACCAACATCCTGCCCGAACTGCTGGATGCCCGTGCCGATCTCATCCTCGGCAAGCCCAAGCCGTTCAACATGCTGGCGGGGCTGGAGCGGGACTTCGAGGCGCTGTTTTTGGTGGGCCACCATGCGGCGGCGAGCGGCTTCGGCGTGCTGGCCCACACCACCAACAGCTTCGCCTTCCGCGAGGTGCGGCTCGCCGGCCGGGCGCTGGGCGAGCCGGGCATCTATGGCGCCTTTGCGGGCCAATTGGGCGTGCCGGTGGCGCTGGTGACCGGCGATGACCGCCTGGTGGCGGAGGCGAGCGAGCTGTTCCCCAGCGCCGAGACGGTGTGCGTGAAGACCGCGCTCGGCCACCGCGCCGCCCGCCAGATCTCGCTGGACAAGGCCCGCGCCGCCATTGCCGCCGCCGCCACGCGGGCGGTGCGCGACCGTCGCGCGCTGGTGCCGTTCGTCCTCGAGGGGCCGTTCGTGGCGGAATTCGTCATGAACGCACCGGCGCTGGCCGATCAGGGCGCGGTGCTGCCGCCCGCCCGGCGCCTGGATGCCACCACATTGGCCTTTGCCTGCGCCGATGCCGCCGAGGCGGTGGGCTGGATGACCGCTCTGTCCGCCATGTCCGCCGTCCTGCGTTGAGGAAGCCCCAAGGAAATCCCCATGTCCGGTGTCGTGTCCGATTGCGTTTCTGATTTCGCCCCGGTGCTCGCTTTGCATGGCGGCGCCGGCACCTTGCGCCGCGCGGCCATGACGCCCGCGCGCGAGGCGGCCTATCATGCCGGCCTGATGGCGGCGCTCAATGCCGGGCGGGTGGTGCTGCAGGCCGGCGGCACGGCGCTGGATGCGGTCACTGCCAGCGTGATGGCGCTGGAAGATGATCCCTTGTTCAACGCCGGGCGCGGCGCGGTGCTCACCAGCGCCGGCACCCAGGAGATGGACGCGGCGATCATGGACGGCACCGACCGCCGCGCCGGTGCCGTGGCGGGCCTGTTCGGCCCGCGCAACCCCATCCTTGCCGCCCGCGCGGTGATGGAACAGACCGACCATGTGCTCTTGATCGGCGCCGGGGGCGAGGCCTTCTGCCGCGACATCGGGCTGGAGTTCATGCCGCCGGATTATTTCCTCACCCAAGCCCGCCAGGAGTCCCTCGCCCGCGAGTTGGAGCGCCGCGCCAGCGGGGCGGCGGACGATGGCGATGCGGCGCGCAAGCATGGCACCGTGGGGGCGGTGGCGCTGGATTGCCGCGGCCATCTGGCGGCGGCCACCTCCACCGGCGGCATGACCGCCAAGCTGCCGGGGCGGGTGGGCGACAGCCCGGTGATCGGCGCCGGCACCTTTGCGGACGATGCCACCTGCGCGGTGTCCGCCACCGGCCATGGGGAGTTTTTCATCCGCTATGCGGTGGCCCATGAGATCAGCGCCCGCATGCGCTGGGCGGGGCAGAGCCTGAAGAAGGCCAGCGAGGGCATCGTCGCCGAACTGGCGCCGCTGGGCGGCTCCGGCGGGCTGGTGGCGGTGGACCGCACCGGCGCCATCTCGCTGCCGTTCAACAGCGAGGGCATGTATCGCGCCTGGATGGATGCCAGCGGCGCCTTGCACACCGCCATCTTCTGACCGGCCGGTGCGCCGGCTTCAGCTTGGCGGGCGTCCCGCGCTCAATGCCAGCAGGGCGGAGACGTCGCTCTGGTGTTCCAGATCGAGCACCGCCGCCTCGATCCGCTCCACCGCATCCGCCGACAAGGCACAGGCGGCATTGGCGCGGAACTTGGCCACCACCGCCTCCGGCGCCATGGGCCGCTCCAGGCAGCCCAGCGGATAGATCAGGCGCGGCCCTTCGAACCAGCGCCCGAAGGCCATCACCCGCACCTGCCCGGCGGGGCGGCGGGTTTCGCCGCTCATCTGGGCATCGATCTCGTCGTCCTTGCGCACCCAGACGCGGGCGGCCAGCGCCGCGCGCGCGGTGTCGGACGACGAGATGTCCGCATACCAGCGCGCCTTCGGCCGCCCCAGCGCCAGGCTGGCGAGGGCGAACGGCAGGCTGAACTGCGCATCCACCAGGGTGCGGGGCGCCACCTCCATGAAATCCCGCGCCAATCCGGCGGAGGTGAGCACCTCGATGGCCTCGATGGCGTCCGGCGCCAGCGGCCGGTCGGTGCGCACGCCCTCGAACGATTCCAGTGCCGTGTGCATCCAGCGGCAGGTGGGATAGGGCTTGAAGCTGGCGTGCCGCGCCCACCAGCTGTCCCCCAGCCCGTCGCTCAATAGGGCCGGATCGAACTGGTCCGAGCCCATCATGCGCCAGAAGCCATTCTCGCCGTCCAGCACATCGGCGGCGCCGGTCAGTCCGGCGCGCTCGAACTGCACCGCCCGCACGCCCGCTTCAGCGGCGGGGGCGTTGAAATCCTTGAAGGAGACCAGCGGGCGGGCCTGCCAATTGTATTTGCGCAGGCTCGGCACCGGCGCCAGCGTGCCGGCAAAGCCGAACGCATTGGCCATCTGCGCGCCATTCAGCCCCAGCAGCCGGCCATAGGCCGCCGCCGCCCCCAGCGCCTGGTGCTGGCACACCCCATACACCTGCCGGAACCGGCCATAGCTCGGCTGCATGGAGAGGATGACGCGGCCGTTGATCTCATAGGCGGCGGCCAGGGCCGTGAGCAGGGTGGCGCCATCGCTGCCGGCTTGGGCCGCGCCGCTCAGCGCCGCCGCCACCAGGGTGGCGCCGGGGTGGCCCATGCCCTTGCCGTCCACCTCGAAGCCGTCGTCATGGTCCAGCGCATTCATCGCCGCCGCATTGGCGAAGGCCGCGCCCGCCGGCGCCAGCGATGTGGCGGTGCCCAGCACGGGGCAGGGGCCGCGCGCATGCTCGCCCTCCACGCTATTGAGCACCCGGCGGGCGAGGTCTGAGCTGGCCCCCGCAAGGCCGCAACCGATGGTATCCAGCAGATGCAGCTTGATGCTCTCGCGCACATCAGCGGGAATGTCCGCCAGCGCGAGATTGGCGGCGAAATCTGCCAGTTGGCCGGTGCGGGAGGTCATTGCGGGCAAGGGCTCATGGTGTGTGGGTCAGCGCATCATAGAGCGCGGACAGGCGCTCGGTGACCGGGCGCTGCCCCACCGCGCCGATGGCCCGCCCATCCAGCCGCGCCACCGGGGTGACGCCGCCGAAGGTGCCGGTGACGAAGGCTTCTTCGCTATTATAGGCCTCCGCCAAGGTGAAATCAGTCTCGCGCACCGGAATGGCATGCGCGACGCACAGGTCCAGCACCTTCTGCCGGGTGATGCCCTTGAAGCAATAGCGCCCGGTGGAGGTGAGCACCGCACCATCCTTGACGAAGAACAGGTTGGTGGAGTTACAGCTGGAGACGAAGCCGTGCGGATCCAGCATCAATGCCTCATGGGCGCCGGCGGCGATGGCCGGCAGCAGGGCCTGAATGAGATTGAGGCGGCTGTGGGAGTTGAGCCGCAGATCAAAACTGTCCGGCGCGCTGCACCGCACCGGCGAGGTGGCCAGCACCAGCCCTTCGCGCTTGATCTGCGGATCGGGCAGCTTGTGCTCGGCGACGATGGCGATGGTGGGCCGGCCCAGCGCATTGCGCGGGTCCTGGTGGATGGTGGTCTTCTCGCCACGGGTGACCATCAGGCGGATGTGGACGCCATCGGTCATGCCGTTGGCGGTCATCAGCTCGTGCAGCGCGCGGGTGAGGCCGGCGCGATCGAGGCCGATGTCCAAGGCGATGGCCTTGGCGCCCGCTTCCAGGCGCTTGAGATGATCGTCGAGGAACACGAAGCGGCCGTCGGTGAAGCGGATGCCCTCCCACACCCCGTCGCCCAGGCCGAAGCCGGCATCGAAGATGGAGACCATGGCTTGCGCCCGCTGCACCAGCTTGCCGTTGAGCCAGATCAGCACGCCGTCATTGCGGGCATCGTGGTTCGGCGTCTGCGCGCCTTTGCCGGTCAATTGCATGATGGGGCTCAGATCCGGAATGCGGTGAAGCGTTCGAGGAAGCGCTGGGTGCGCTCCTCGCGCGGGGTTTTCAGCACCTGTTCGGGGGGGCCATCCTCCAGGATGCAGCCCTCATGCAGGAACAGGATGCGGGTGGCGAAGTGATAGGCAAAGCCCAGTTCGTGCGTGACCAGCAGCATGGTGCGGCCTTCATCCGAGAGGTCGCGGATGACGCTGAGCACCTCGCCCACCAGTTCCGGATCGAGCGAGGAGGTGGGCTCATCGAACAGCAGCACTTCCGGGTCCATGGCCAAGGCGCGGGCGATGGCGACCCGCTGCTGCTGGCCGCCGGACAGGCGCGAGGGATAGGCATCGGCCTTATCCGCCAGCCCCACCTGGGCGAGATGCTTTTGCGCCCCCGCCCGCGCCTCGGCCTTGCGCCGGTGCAGCACGGAGAGCGGGCCTTCCATGACGTTTTCCAGCGCGGTCATGTGCGGGAACAGATTGAACTGCTGGAACACCATGCCCACCCGCGCCCGCAGCGCATTGAGTTCAGCTTCGCGATAGCGGGTGCTGCCGTCCGGCTTCTGGGTGCCGATGGGCGCGCCATCGAGGAAGATGCGGCCCTTGGTCGGCATTTCCAGCACGTTGAGGCAGCGCAGCAGCGTGCTCTTGCCCGAGCCGCTGGAGCCGAGGATGGCGATGCGCTCGCCCCGGCGCACCTCCAGATCGATGCCCTTCAGCACCTCATTGGGGCCGAAGCTCTTGTGCAGGTTCTCCACCCGCAGGACCACGTCTGTGCTCATGGCTCAGGCTCCGCTCGCGGCAAACCGGCGCTCGAGCGCGTAGGACGCCAAAGTGAAGGGATAGATCAGCACGAAATAGATCAGCGCCACCACCGTGAAGGTCTCCAGCGGCAGATAATTCTGGCTGCTGAACAGGCGGGCCGTGTACATCAGTTCGTGCACGGTGACGATGGAGGCGACCGAGGTGTTTTTGGCCAGTTCCACCGCACGATTGGTGAAGGCCGGCACCATGCGCCGCACCGCCAGCGGCAGCACCACCCGCCACAACAGCCGCGCCCGGCCCATGCCCAGCGCCCGGCCCGCTTCCCATTGGCCCGCCGGCACCGCCTGGATGCCGCCGCGATAGATCTCCGCGCAATAGGCGCAGGCATTGAGGCTGAGCGCCAGAGCGGCAGCGGCGAAGGCGGGCAATTGCAGGCCGGTGACCACCGGCAAAGCGTAATAGAACCAGATCAGTTGCACCAGCACCGGCGTGTTGCGGAACACCTCCACGAACGCGCGCGCCGGCCAGGCGATCCAGCGGTTCTGGGCGATGCGGGCGAGGCCGAAGAACAGGCCGCCGCTGAGCCCGGCGCCGAGCGCGATCGCCCACAGCGCCAGGGTCAGGCCGCAGGCTTTCAGCAGCAGGTCGATATTGGCGAAGACCTCGCCGAATTGCAGTTCGGGCAAGTTCATCGGGCGCCCGCCTTGCGGCCGCGCGCTTCCAGCCATTCCGCCACCTGGCTGGCGGAAAACAGGATCACGAAGAAGATGCCCGCCACCACGGTGTAGACTTCCAGCGGCCGGTAGGTGGTGGTGACGATGACCATGGCGCTGTAGATGATCTCATGGAAGGCCAGCGCCGCCGCCAGCGTGGTGGTCTTCACCAGTTCGAAGCTGCGCTCCACGAAGGGCGCTGCCATGCGCCGGGCGGCCTGGGGCAGGATGATCCGGCGCATCAGCCGGGTGCGGCTGAGGCCCAGCGCCCGCCCGGCTTCCCATTGCCCGCGCTCCACCGCCTTGATGCCGCCGCGGAACACTTCGGCGAAGAAGGCGCTGGACTGGATGCCCAGCGCCGCCAGGGCCGCCGCGAACGGCGGCAAGGTGAGGCCGAAGGCCATGGGCAGGCCGTAGAAGAACCAGAAGAAATGCACCAGCGGCGGGGTGTTGCGGTAAAACTCGATAAAGGCCAGCGCCGGCCAGGAGAGCACCCGCCGCCCGGACAGCCGCATGGCCGCCAGCACCCCGCCGCACGCCACGCCCACCGCGATGCCGGAGAGGGACAGGATCAGCGTATGGCCGAGCCCGTCCAGCAGGATATCGGCATTGCGCGAGACCGCGGAAAAGTCCCAGACATAGGCCATGGTCGGGTTGCTCGGCTCCTGTTTTGGGGGGCGGGTGGACGGTGTGGGCAAGGGGGCCGCAAGGTTTGCGCGTCAGAGGCTAGCCCTCGTCGAACCGGCCAAGAATCGGCGGCCGTTTCACCCCCCACCCTGACCCTCCCCCGCACGGGGGGCGGGGAACCCGC